>JBKQVW010000082.1:0-55258 GCA_052142955.1 Acidobacteriaceae bacterium
GCGGCTTCCGCCGCGCCCCTCCGCATCCCCGGCATCCGTCTCGATTCCCTTTATCTTCATCCTCCCTGCCGCCAACCTCACCGTAGCGGATGGGTAAACTATGCGACCTGGCCCACCCCACAGTGCAAAACCCTGCACATAAATCGCGACTGTGGATTTTTTCTCTTCGCAGACCCCTTCAGAACAGCGAATCGCACGTTCGATTCGACACAATCAGTTTGGCCCCGCAGTTGCAATCAACTCCGTTGAGCACACTTTCATCGCTCAACCTTGAAGGGGCTGCCATGAACCACGAAGGGTCATCCGTGCTGGGCAAGTCGACCGTCATTCTGTTGATTGTGTCGGCCGTTGCCGTCGCACTGAATCTCGCTTTCGCTCATACCCGCCATTTTGAACCGCTCGGTCTGCTTGGCTTCGGAATCTTCTGTATTGGCTATGCCGGGGTCATCCCATCCCTTTCGCGTCACCGCGACGGAAAGTCTGTTTCCTCGACTCCCTTGATGAAGGCCATGGAAGCCCGTCCCGTCATCGTTCGGGACGGATTGCCTCGCCGGCGCGAATTTGAGCCGACCGTTGTCCGCCCTTGCCACGCGCTCACCATTGACCTGGAAGACTACTTCCACACCGAAGTCGCGTCCCAGGGGGTCTCCTTTTCCGACTGGGAACACCAGCCATCACGCATTGAGCCCTGCACGCACCGACTGCTGGACCTGCTGGACCGCAACCATACCCAGGCGACCTTTTTTGTGCTCGGCTGGGTGGCCAAGCGCTACCCCCGCCTGATTCGCGAAATCCATCAGCGCGGTCACGAAATCGGTTGCCACAGCCTGGACCACCAGCTGGTCAGCCGCATGAGCCCGAACGAATTCTATACATCGACCAAAACAGCGAAAAGCTTGATCGAGTCGATTATTCAGGAACCGATCTTTGGTTACCGCGCGCCCTGCTTTTCCATTACGCCCGGTTGCGAGTGGGCATTCGAAGCGCTGGCGATCCTTGGCTTCAGCTACGACTCCAGCGTCCATCCCGTGCACCACCCCACCTACGGCAATCCCACCGCTCCCCGCAGCGCCTACCCGGTGGCCCATGATCGGCTCATGGAGTTTCCAATTGCCACCTGGAAAGTCGCCGGACGCAATCTTTCCGTTGGCGGCGGCGCCTACTTGCGGTTGCTTCCCTATCCATACATCCAGCGCGGCCTCGCCACCTGGGAAAAAGAAATGCAGGCCCCCGCGGTATTGTACTTGCACCCCTGGGAGATCGATCCGTATCAACCGCATATTCCTCTCTCCTTTCAATCCACCGTTCGCCAAACCTGGGGAACAACCATGATGGAAGACAAACTGCAGCGATTGCTGACCCAATTTCGCTTTGGGCCGGTTCGCGATACCCATAAAGGCGTACTCGAAGGCAAAGGATACGTAGTTCGCAAGCCAACCTTCCAGCATGCGGAAGTAGTAGCGCAGGTGGCGGGATGAAAAACATTACGAAGGGACCGACGCCGTCGTTTCAGTCCGAGCTCTCCGGCGCCGTCGTCCGTCACTTGATCCATCCTTTGTGGGCGAAAGTCACTCACCCCACCTTCGCCAGCTATATGCGGGAGTTTGAGCGAAACCAGTATCTGCACCCGGACGATTTGCGCAAGCTGCAATTGTCGCGCCTTCGCCGGCTACTGCTCGATGCCTACCGCTATGTTCCCTTTTACCGCCATCGCATGACGCAAGCCGGGCTGACGCCGCTCGACATTCGCTCCCATGAAGATCTGCGCCTGCTTCCTGTCCTTACCAAGCGCGACATCCAGGACCAGCAGGATTTGCTGGTATCCAGCAACGTTCCACCCAGCAAACGGGAGCAGAACCAGACCGGAGGGTCCACCGGTAGTCCGCTCCAGTTCTACGTGGACTTGGAACGCTTCGATTCCCGTATGGCCAGCACCGTCCGGCACAACGCCTGGGCCGGTTTGCGGGTGGGCGATTGGCATGCCCAGCTGTGGGGTTCCCGCTTCGATTTTGGCGACGAGCCGGACCCAACCCCGCTCTGGCGGCAGAAGCTTCTCTATCGAAACCTCTCTCTTCACACTGCGGCCGTCACCGACGAAGCGATGATGGAATACGTTGAGTTGCTGCGCAAGTATCGGCCTCGTTCCATGGTGTCCTACGCGCAGTCGGCCGTCCTGTTTGCCGAATTCTGCAACGCCAACAACATTCACGACATTACGTTCGACTCCATGATCGTCAGCGCGGAAATGCTGCTGCCCGGCAAACGGCAAATCCTGGAAGAGACGTTCCGTGGCAAAGTATTCAATCGCTACGGCTGCCGCGAAGTCAGCGTCATCGCCAGCGAATGCGAATATCATAGCGGCCTGCACGTCAATGCCGATGCGTTGATTGTCGAAGTCGAGGCCGTTCCCAATCTGCCCACCGGAATGGGCCGCGTCCTGGTCACGGATTTGTTGAACCGGTCGATGCCTCTCATTCGCTATGAAATCGGCGATCTTGCCAGCCTTGAGACCGGCATGCGCTGCCCTTGCGGACGGTCGCTGCCTCTGATTGGAAACATCCAGGGCCGCACCTCCGACTTTCTGCGACTCCCCAGCGGTCGCATGATCGCCGGTCCGTCGCTGGCGCTGTTGGCCGCCGATATGCGGGATGTGCGACAGGTCCAGTTCATTCAACTCGATCCGGAACATGTCACCTTGAAAGTTGTCGCCGGCAATGGATACAGCTTCCGTACCGAGGAAGAATTGCGGCGACGTATGCTGCCCTACCTGGAAAAAGAAAGCAGCCTCACCATTGTGACCGCTGACTCCATTCCCTCCGAGCCTTCCGGGAAATACAGATTCGTAAAAACAACCGAAGACGCTGAAACCCCGACGGCCGCGAGCCGGTAATGAGGATGCACGAATGGGAATATTGCACACACATGTAATTCTGCCTTTGACTGAGCCGGAACGGCATGCAGGTTTGCCTGGACGTCTGCGCCAAATCAAAAAATTCGATCGTCTGCCGGAAAGACAGCAGCGCAAGATCCAGCAGGACCGCCTGCGGAGACTGCTGGAACACGCCTACACCACGGTTCCCTTTTATCGGAAGCAATTCGATCAAGCCGGCTTCCATCCCCGTGAGGCGCGCGTCGATCGCCCCCTGCCTCTGCCGGTGTTGACCCGGGAGGACCTTCGTACCGCAGCCACTTGGCTTGTTTCTTCGGCCTTTCCCGCGGAAAAGCTTCGGATCGCCATCAGCGGCTCCACCGACCGCATGCCGGTCCGTTTTCATCGCGACATCGAAGGCGTCCGCGACAAGGTCGCGCTCAAGATGAAGCTCGATGCCTGGGCCGGATTTGAAGCCGGCGACTCCGCCATGATGCTCTGGGGCGCAACCACCGACATGGCCAGAGAGTTCAGTTGGAGATGGCGTGTGTATGAAGGCGTCTTCATGCGGCAGACTCCGCCTCCTCCTGGAATTGTCGGAATCGATGTGCTGGAAAAATGGCGCTGGCGTTTTGAGAAACAGCGCCCCAAAATTCTTTGCGGCCGCGCCACCGTCCTCGCCGTATTCGCCGCGTATCTGCGGGAGCGCGGCGTCACCCATCGGCCGCACGCCGTCATCTCAACCGCGGAAGTGCTCAGCGCGCCCCACCGCAGACTCCTCGCATCCGTTTTTAAAAGCGTGCCGTTCAATTATTACGGCCGGCGAGATGTCGGCATGATCGCCGCCGAATGTTCCGAGCACGAGGGGCTGCATTTCCATCCCTGGGGATCGTTCGTCGAGTTCGATCCCGTCGGACAATCGTCGGATGGACCGGTTTACCGGCTGCTGGTGACTGACCTGCTGAATTATGGACAGCCGTTCATTCGCTTCGACACCGGCGACTGCGTCACCTTGACGGAACAGAGTTGCAGCTGCGGAAGATGGTTCCCGTTGGTCGAAAAAATTGTCGGACGGATCGAGGGCGGAGCGGTCGTTGCCAACGGCACGACCGTTCCCGATATCGTCTTCACCGACTCGCTGCATTCGATGAAGATGCCGGTTCGCTCCGTCCTTGCGCTGCCTGAGAAACGCAAACGTCCGGTGGGCAAGAATCGCCTGAGGAAACGGGCAATGTCGGCATAAGGGCGCAAGCCATCGCGAGGGCGCCGCTCGCCGTGCACTGCGGTTGTCGACGAGCGTGATCTCAGCCTCGTCATTTGTAGAATTTTTAGGGAGAAATGGATGAGTTTTTTTCACACCCACCTGCTCTTGCCGCTGGCCGAACCTGAGCGCCATGCCGGCCTCGCCCGACGCATGCGCGACATCCGGCGCTTTGAAGCCCTGTCGCCGAAGGCCCAGCGCGAGCAGCAGCAGCAGCGTCTGCTGCGCATCCTGCAACATGCCTACGAGACCGTTCCCCATTACCGCAAACGGTTTGACGATGCCGGGTTCAGGCCCTCCGACGCACGCGTGGACCGTCCCTTGCCTCTTCCCGCGCTGCGCCGCGACGATCTGCGCGACGGCGGGCCCGCGCTGCGTTCCAGCGCCTTTCAGCTGCGGGACCTGCGCCAGGCCGGCAGCAGCGGCACCACCAGCACGCCGATCCAGTTCTATCGCGACATCGAAAGCCTGCGCGACAAAAGCGCGATTCAACTGCAGCTGAACCACTGGTCGGGATTTGAAGCGGGCGATCGCGTACTGCTGATGTGGGGCGCCCATCGCGACCTGTCGATGCAGCCGAGTTGGCGATGGCGCTTCTACGAAGAAACCTTGCTGCGCCGCATTCCCGCTCCCAGCGGCATGATCAACGATGAAATTCTCGAGCGGTTCCGCGAACGATATGAGACCCTGCGGCCAAAAGTGCTCTTTGCCTACTCCACCGTTCTGGCCGCATTTACAGCCTACCTGGGGAAGCATGGAATGAAGCACCGCCCCACCGTCGTCATCGCGACCGCTGAGGTGATGAATGACGAGAACCGCCGCCTGATCGAGTCCACCTTTGGCGTGCCCGTCACCATGCACTACGGCAGCCGCGAGCTCGGGATGATTGCATCCGAATGTTCCCAACACCAGGGCCTGCACTTCCATCCCTGGTCCTCCTATGTGGAGTTCGATCCCATTGGAGACACTCCGGACGGACCCGCATACCGTCTGCTGATTACCGATCTGCTGAACTACGGCCAGCCCTTCATCCGCTACGATACCGGGGATTGCGTTACGTTAGGTTCGCAGCAGTGCGGCTGCGGCCGCTCGTTTCCATTGGTCGGCAAGATTCTCGGGCGAGTCTGCGAGGGCATTGTTCTCGCTGACGGCGGCATCATTCCCGGCATCACCCTCGGAACCCAGATGGCCCAGATGGGGCATACATTCCGCTCCATCGCCCAGGTCCAGTTTGTGCAGAAAAGCCTGCGGCACATCCATCTGCGCTACGCGGTCAAGGGAAATGAGACATCGAAGCAGTCCGAGCTTTCTTCCATCTGCACCGCCATCGACGCATTGATGAACCAGCCCATGAACTGGTCGCTCGAACAAGTGTCCGACATTCCTCGCGAACGCTCCGGCAAGATTCGCCTCTGCGTTTCGGAACTCCCGCCGCCCGAGTCAACCTTTGCGAATCGTTTATTGACCCCGGAACAATCCGAACTCACCCGCTAAACCGGAACGTACGCGGGTGCGCGAAAACACTTCCGCTCCGCGGATTTTGTGCATGTCCGCCCTCGCAAGCCCGTCGCCTCCATGCCCGGGCCGCGGCCATCATAAAAAATGAGACCCGCTGTACGCGGGTCTCATCTTTCTCTGCAGCCAGTCCGTAGCGATCAGGCTGCGTCTATTCGCTCGGCTTGCACTGCGTGACCTGGCCGCCGACGGTGACAGTGGCCTCGCTTTCCGCCCCGCAATACACGGTATTCGGCAAGCTATCGGTAAATTGGATGTTCACCGGACATGTAGCGCCTGTATCCGTCTGCGTCGGATCGCAGCCGCCATCCCCGGCATAAAAGGTATATTTGGGCGTGTTCTTCCATGTGTTCGACCCGATCGTCGTATTGTTATACCCATCCCAGTCTCCGCCACCATAGGCAAATTGGTCGCTGAACGTGTTCCCGGTGAAAGTTACGCCGGCATTGTTGCTGTTATCCGTATCGATCCCGAAATCATACGCTGTGCCATTGTTCGTGGTCGTAATCGTGTTGCCGGAGAAAACCGCATTGCCTGCCGGCGTCATCCCCGTCACTCGCAGCGCGATGGCCTGGCAAGCCGTGGAGGTCGCAGTGATGGTGTTTCCCGTCACCTGCACACCGACGGGCGGAGAAGGAAGGAAGCTGCTGTCAAATTCCAGCTGCACCCCGTACGCGCCTCCACCTTCACAGCCGCCATACTCCGCATTCTGGCTGAGTTCCGTCACGCTGATTGTGTTGTTGGCGACGGTCACGTCGTTGGAGTTGATGTGGAATCCGCGTCCGCTCTTCGGATGGCAATTGTTGTCGGTCACGGTTGTATAGTCGGCTGGTATATCGGCACAAAAATCGTTGGAATACGTCGCATTCATGCTGATGTCGTTGCCGCTGATCGTGCTGTGCTGGTTCACCGTCCGGATACCGCCCTGCGGAGAGCCGACAATCGTGTTGTTCGCGATCAGGTCGCCGCTGCCTGGATTTTCATTGTTCTGACCTATGTAAATGGCCTGGCCCTGAAAAGCCGCGCGCGCGGAAAGATCACCCTGGCCCGGCTCATTGATGTTGGTCACGTTGTCGTAAATAACGTTGCTTTCGATCTTCGCGCCGGCAGGGAGATAGCTCGACTTATAAAACTGCGCGCCCGTATTTTGGAAGGTTGCAGTGATGTTGTGAATATAGGGCGCCGAACTGAACGTGCCCTGCCCGAAGCCAAACACGGGACTGAACGTCGCAGAGTTCGGCGACTGTACAATGTTCCCGCCATAGACTTCCAGGCCGCCATGCGCGGAACCGCAAGGACCGCCATAGCCGGGATTCGTCGTGGACCAGCAATCATGCCCTTCAATCGCGGGCGTCGGCACAGCGCCGCCGCCAGTCCCATACGTGATCGTGTGACCATTCAAATTCAGCGTAATGTTGTCGGCGTCAATGCCAAAGCAGACACCCGCACTTGAAACATCGTTCGCCAAATAATACGTGCCGGAACTCGTAAGGTCTTTGCACGCGGTCAGCGCTGTTCCCGTCGCGGGCCCGGTGGGCACTGTGACCGGCGGTACGGGCGTCGTCGGAGGTGTCGGTGTCACCGGTGTGGTCGGCGGCGTCACTGGTGGCGGAGTGGTCGGCGGCGGCGTCACTGGCGGAGTGGTCGGCGGCGGCGTGCTGGTATTCGCGGTGACGATCAACGTCAGCGCGCCTGTGACATCATTTTTCAGTGAGTCCGACACCACCACGTTGAACGTGTAGCTCCCGGCCGTCGTGGGCGTACCGCTCACACTCCCGTTCGAGCTGATCGAGAAGCCCTGTGGCAGCGAAGACTGTCCGAAGCTCCACGAATACGGCGGTTGCCCTCCATTCGCCGCCAGGGTCACCGTATAGCTGGATCCCGCCGTGGCGGAAGGAATGCTGTTCGTTACCAAACTCAGCGGTGGATAACAATTGGTGGCGGTCGCGCCGGCAAGCGTGCTGGCGGGTTGAACGCTAAGGAACAGCACGAGAACTGCTAGGGGAAGAAAATATTTGCGTACCATTACATTCAGGCTCCATTCTTTCAAAAAACTTCCTGCTGATTGTCGGGCAACTACCTTGGCAACAGTTCGCGACACGTTCTACCAGCGATAGCTTTGGCCGCCATCCAAAATGACCCGGCGCCAACCTACCGAAGAACCGCAAAAAATACAGGCAGGAACAGAATTGCAAGAAAGGGCCGTCAAGCCTACCCTTTCCGCGACCGAATGACACGAAAAAACGTGGCCGCCCAGAAAGGAAAAAAGGATTGAGGAGCGGAATTGGCGGACGTCTTCCTCCGTCCCATCCCTCCGCGGATGCAACTAATTAGACTACTGGCATGATAATGCAAAATTGGGGCCTTGCCTATGTCCGGCATCACCCTTCCAGGCGTGACCCCTGGGTGGGAACCTGTGTGCGCAACCCCGGCAGCAGGGCGGAAGACCATTCTTCAGCGGGATTCACGGCTGCGGCCGGGCCCGATTGCTCCGTCTCCGTCGCAGTCGCCGTTTGTTGCAATATGGGCAGCAGACTCAGCGAAGCGCTCATGGCGCCGACCATGTACCACTGGTCGCGGTATAGATTGTGCGCGGCATACCCGTCAAATAGCAGCAAACAAAGAATAATGTTGAACATGGCAGGCAGCTGTTGCAGAAACCGCGATGCATTGGCAGCCAGCAGGTCTTTTCGCAGTCGAAAGTTCAGCCGGAACAGGCAGATCACATAGCCCCCGAACGTGAAAATCCCGACCAACCCCAATTCTCCCAATAGTTTGAAGTATAGAGAGTGCGCATTCAGCCAATGCTTTCTTCCACTTCCCGGCCAATACTTCATGCCGTTGGCGTCGGTATAGTCGCCCGCCCCGATCCCGGTGATTGGATTGCTCTCGAACATCTCGATTCCGCCCTGCCAACTCAAAAGACGGTTTTGGTAGGAGTCATCGCTTTTCAGATGACCTACGGTCTCATACCGCGCTTTGTATTGCTGCGGTATTACCATCCACGTCACTGGTGCCAGAACCACCAGGATCGGCACATAGATCAGGTTTTTGGGTTTTCGGAACATAACCAGCAGCACCAGAAAAAGCACCCCCGCCGCCGCCGCGCGCGACCCTGTATCGACAATGGTCACCAGATACAACCCAATCGAAGCCCCGCTGATCGCTCGCATCCACATGGGATTTGAGCGGACCATCAGTGCCAGGCAAAGTGGGACCGTCAACAGCAGTGTGACCGCCATGGTATCTGGGTCTCCCGCCGAACTGGTGATGCCGATCGCGCGGTCGATGTGCATTCTCACCTGCCAGATTCCGTGGCTATAGTTCCACAGCGCGCTTCCGCCCAGCCAGTCCACCAGCAATACCTCCGTCAGCAGAAACCAGCGCAGGCGCGCCTCGGTCGTCAGCAGGGCGGTCACGAACAAAATAAACACAACCGTTTCCAGGAAAGAAAAGCAGGATGCCACGGCGTTGGCCCGCCAGAATGCCAGCGGGATCGAGAGAACCATCGCCCCGTAAAACGCCAGAAACCAGCGCATCGGCGTGGGAAATCGAAATTTTCGCCCGTTGAGCAAGAATGCGACCAACAGGAGCCCCGCCACCACCCGTTCCAAATGCAGGGGCGCCATCTGCGGATACAACTCGCCGGGTTGCAATTCCATGACGATCAACAGCGCCAGCATCCCAATATAGGGGCGCGTCAGCCCAATCATCGCCAGAATGAATAACACTGCAACAACGACAAATCCCATCCGCTCCCTGCCTCATCGACACAATGGTGTCCGCCACTTCACTTGCACGCGCTGTACCATCGTCCAAAAAACCGCGAAAACAACATCATGACTTGCCGGACCGCCCAATGTCCCCCCGGAATGGCCCTCTGGATCCGATTCGCCGGCCGAAAAAGCCTTCGCAAACCGGAAAATGCAGAAGAAAACCGCCCTTTGCGTCGTCGTGAGGGTGCAAATGTTTGCACACTTCAGCCATGGATTGCCCCTCTGGAGCGCCTTTCCCTGGCCTTCAAAAGCGGGGAATCGCCCCCTGTCTTGCCTTACCGTTTTGGTCAGTCAAATGCAACGAAATAGACGGCATCTGTCCGTCCACGCCATCCAGGGAGCTTCACTCGAGTGTCATCCTCCGTCTCGCATCCACCGCATCGCATCCAGTATTCGCTGAAAAAGCTGGTCCGAGGCTCCAGCAGCGGCGTACTGCGTATGGTGTTTCTTGCCGCCATCGGCTTTTTTCTCATGCCGTTCACCCTGCATAAGATTGGGCCGACACAATACGGTATCTGGGCGGTTGCGATGACGTTCATCGGTTACTACAGCTTCCTCGATCTGGGACTTTCCGGCGCGGTCTTCACCCACATGGCATATTCCTTTGGCCGCGAAGATCATGAGGAGGCGCGGAATATTTATGGTGCGGGCGTGCGAATTTTCGGGATCGTCGGCCTAGTCCTGATGGCCGCCACCATCGTGCTGGCCGGCGGCGTCTATTTCCTGCACTACACCCACAGCCGTCTGCTGGCCGAAGTCCTCCTCATCGTAGGATTCAGCACCGCCATCAGCTTCGGCATGCGCGTTCCCTTCGGCACGTTGAACGCCGGGCAACACTTCGATATCACCGCGTGGGTGTTGATTCTCACCGGAGTGTTGCGCGCCATCGGAACTGTGATCGTCCTCGATGCGGGTCACGGTGTCGTCGCCCTAGCATGGCTCGCAACAGGCACCGCGCTTCCAGCCAACGTCATCATTCTCTGGACGGTCCACCACAAGTATCCTTTCCTCAAGATTTTTTCCTGGCCCCGCTGGAATCCACAGACATCGAAAAAACTCTTCAACTTCGGCGGCCCCGTGTTGATTGGACAAATTGCCGACCGCATTCGCTTCCAGACCGACACCCTCACCGTCTCCTTCTTGATCGGACTGACGGCGGTCGCCCACTACAGCATCGGCTCCACGCTGGTGCTCTATTACATGGATGGAATCGCCGCCATCATCGGCGTCCTCACCCCGGTCCTCACCATGCAGAAAAGCGTCAGCGATCACGCCGGGTTTGAGCGCAGCTATTTCTCCGGAACACGCGTCGCCCTGGCCAGCTCCGCCTTCATCGCCTTCGGCATGATCGCCTGGTCGCGAGATTTTGTCTCTCTCTGGATGGGCCCAGCCTTCACCGATGTCTATCCTGTCATCGTCATTCTCTCGTTGGCGGTGTTTCTCGAAACGTCGCAGGCAACTTCCGTGAACGCGCTCTATGCCAGCCTCCACCAAAAGGCGTATGCCGCTCTCAATATCAGCGAAGCGATCTCCAACCTCGTTCTCAGTCTTCTGCTCGCCCGCCCCTATGGCATGATCGGCGTGGCTCTGGGGACCTTGATTCCCAGCATCGTCTTTCGCGGCGTCCTGCAGCCCATCGTGGTCGAACGCGTCCTTCACATCAAGATCCGCGACACCGCTCTGCTCTACCTGCGCACCGGCATGCGCTGCGCTGCCTTTCTTATCGTGCCTTGGATCATCACACACCTCTGGCTGCGTCCGACCTATCCTCATCTGATTGCTGTCGGCATTCTTTCCGCCATTGCTTATGCCCTACCCGTCTGGTGGCTGGAGTTCAACGCCGTCGGCGCCGACAAGATCGCAGGCTCCATCCGCTCGGCACGCCGTCTCCTCCTCGCCCGCTAGAGCATTTTCCCTATGGGTATCGACCGAAGCGGAAATGTCTGCGCGGCTTTCCGTGAAGAAAAGCTGCGCCACGGTATTGTGGACCGAAAATAGAGACCGTGGAACGGCTTTACGGCGTGCTGATTTTGTACCGACTGTGATACAGTTCGGCATCATGATGGACCGTAGGCGTTTTCTTGCTGTTTGTTCGCAATTTGGATTTGCTTCGACGCTGCTGCCAGGGACTCTCTACGCAATCGCCGCCCAGGCGCAAGCGGACGCGAACGCGGTCCCGCCGGCAACTCCCTCCCCAACTCTTGCCAAAATCACACCGGAAATGGTCGAACAGGCGGCCGCGCTGGCCGGCGTCCCTATCGCCCCGGATCAAATCTCGATGATGCTGGATGCGTTGAACCACCAGCGCGACAGTTATCCGGAGATCCGCGCCCTCAACCTCCAAAACAGCGTCGCACCTGCCTACATCTTCGATCCGCTTCCCCAGGACGCCGCCGTCGACACCCAGCGCAAGGCCCCTCAATACGGCAATCCGCCCACTGTAGGCCAACCTCCCATCAATCTCGAGGAGTTGGCCTTCTCCTCCATCTCGAAACTCGGCGAATATGTCCGCACCGGAAAAGTTTCTTCCGTCGCATTGACGGAAATGTATATCGAACGCATTCGCCGCTTCGATCCCGCTCTGCACTTTCTCATCACCTTGACGGAAGATCGCGCCATGGCCCAGGCCAGGGCCGCCGACGCCGAGATTGCCGCCGGAAAATATCGCGGCCCGCTGCATGGACTTCCCTGGGGCGCGAAAGACCTGCTCGCCGTCAAAGGCTATCCCACCACCTGGGGCGCGGGAGGCTTCCAGCATCAGACCTTCGATTACGATGCCACCGTCGTCCAGCGGCTCGATGCGGCCGGCGCCGTCCTGGTGGCGAAATTGAGTTTAGGCGCGCTGGCCATGGGCGACCAATGGTTCGGCGGACGCACCCTCAATCCATGGAACCGTCGTCAGGGCTCCAGCGGCTCTTCCGCCGGGCCCGCCTGCGCCACTGCCGCCGGATGTGTCGTCTTCTCCATCGGCTCGGAGACCCTCGGCTCCATTTCCTCGCCCTCCACTCGCTGCGGCGTCACCGGCCTGCGCCCTACCTTCGGATTCGTGCCGCGCAGCGGGGCCATGGCGCTTTCCTGGACCATGGACAAACTCGGCCCCATCTGCCGCTCGGTCGAGGATTGCGCCCTGGTGCTGTGCAGCATCTACGGCCCGGACGGGAAAGATTTGAGCGTACAAAACGCGGCCTTCAACTGGGACGCCAATTTCGACTGGCGCACCCTGCGGGCCGGCTATCTCGAGTCCGCCTTCGAGATGCCGAAACCGCTGCAGGAAACCATGCCCGCCGGAATGTCCCCGGAACAGCAAAAGAAATGGCGGAAAGAGTACGAGCAGCGCCGCGCCTCCCGCGAGCGTACCCGCTATGATCGGAACTTCGACCTCGATACCCTCGATCAATTGAAAGACATGGGAGTCAAGTTGATTCCCATCGAGCTGCCGAAGTTGCCCTACGATGCCATGGCGAATCTGTTGACCGCCGAGGCCGCCGCGGCCTTTGACTCACTCACCATGACCGGGCGCGACAAGCTGCTCACCCAGCAGGGCCCGGAGGACTGGCCCAATCTTTTCCGCACGGCGCGACTCTACCCCGCCGTCGAATATATTCAGGCCAATCGCGCCCGTTCCCTCGCCATCCAGCAGATGGCCGGCATTTTTCGGATCGTCGACATTCTCGTCACGCCCAGCGGCGGCGAGCAGCTCACCATCACCAATCTCACCGGCCATCCGGCCGTCATCCAGCCCAACGGCATTCGCGGCAACGATTCACCCAGGCCTCCCGCCGTCGACACCGGCGAGGAAGACAACATCGGAGGCCCTGGCACGCCCGTCAGCATTACCTTCCTCGGCAATCTCTATCAGGACGCCAAACTTTGCGCCTTCGCGCGCGCCTACCAGCGGGCCACGGATTTTTCCCAGATGCATCCCGACCTCTCGACGATCGGCACACCGTAGCGCGGATTGAGAGTTGGCTTGGTGGCCCATTCAAGCCCTCTTCTGGCTTGAGTGGAATGAAGAAATGTATTGTCATCCCGACCGGAGGTCGTCCGCAGCGGACGACTGCAGTGAAGGGACCTGCGGTTTCCACGAAACAGCGAAACCCAGGTGCCCCACGTCTACTCGCGTTGTGTGCGGGGAGATGTGGGATCGCACGCGGCTTTACGAATGTAGTCCTGCCGCCATTTCACTCAATTTCGCCATGGTGTTCTTATTGCGCGCCGCGCCCTGTTTCGCCGCAGGAATTTTCAGTTTCAAATCGCCCATCCCGTCCGGATAGAGCGGATTTCCTATAGGTGTAGTTGAAGCGTTCAATCTCCGCGCGGCTTTTTCCCAAGAAAAGCCGCTCATCGTCGAACTTGGATGACTATAGGAATAGGAAATCCGCTCTAGTACACGTAGATGTCGCGCGTTCTGGGCAACGAATTTCTGTTTCAACCGCCCTAGGTCACGGTCAACGCAATCGTGGCCGATGCCACCGTGGTTCCAGAGGTCCCCGTAACCGTGACCGTCTGCATCACCGGTGTACCGCCGCCTCCGCCTCCTCCGCTGGAACTGCCGCTGCCGCACGCTGTCAGACTTATTGCAGCCATCAGCCCACCCACCAGCAACAACACTGCCATCCAGCGCGATGGAAAGTACTTCCGTTTTCGCCCCAGCCCTAGCAAGGCCAGCCCCAGAACACCGGCAAACGCTGCCCGCACCGGCATCCGAGAATCTCCGCGCGACGGAGTAGACGACAGCCGCGCTGCCGACGTGGCCGCCGCCGAAGACGTAGCCGACATTGTCAGCGTCACGGTTTGCGCCGTACCCGGCGTCAGACTGACCGACGAATTGGAAAAGCTGCACGTCACTCCCGCCGGCAGGTTGGAGCACGTCAGGTCCACCGTACCGGTAAATCCTGAACTGTTTCCGCCCGCGCCGCTGGGGCTCAACACCAGCTCCGTCGTTGCCGTACCGCCAGGGTTCACCGTCACCGTCGCCGGTTTCAATAGCAAGCTGAAATCCCCATTCACCGCCGTCAGCCTGGGCCACACCGCCGCCAGCGCCGCCGCATCCACAGAACCCAGTCCGGTGGCCATATCGTATCCGGTACCCGCGCTGCAGCATGACATCACGCCATAACCGCCCGTATTTCCATTGCAGTTCTTGCTTCCCGCGATGCACACCACCGCGTTGCCGCCCGTGGTGACATCGTGAAATGCCGCCGGCGTCTCCTGCGCAATCTGATACAGGATTGGATTGGCATTGCCGATGCCGCCGGTATTTCCCGCCTGCTGGTTCATTAGCGTAATCATCGCCGCCCACTGCGGCGCGGCAATCGAGGTGCCCCCATACAGATAGCCGTTTTCATTGGCATCGAAATACGGCACTTCGTTGCCGCCCACGGGATAGACGCAGCTGCTGACGCCCGTAAACGCGCTACCGGCGGAATTGGTTTCCTGCGTACACAGCACATACCCGTCGTGGTTCGGATCGGCGGCCAGCGAAACGTCCGGCACATCGCGCTTCCCATCCGCCGGGACATTGAGCCCCACCTGCCAGGAGGGCTTGGTAAATAGAGAACTCGCGCCCCCGCCGCTGGCGCTGAGCGTGCCACTGGAGTTCAATCCGGTGATGTTTGGCGTATCGTTCCACGTAGTTTCCGGGATATAGCTGATGACGGAACCGTTGTCCGCATTATTGCCGCTGTTCCAGTACTTCGACTGATCGCCGATATCCCCACTGAACGACGTGCCCCCGGCCGAGGTGACATACTGGCTGCTGCCCGGATAATCGACGGCCAGTCCATTGCTGGCTGCAAGAGGGTTCCCGTTGCTGTTCGTCCCCAGGTCGCAATCGGCGGAACCGCTATCGCCGGAGGAGGCAACCACGGTTTGTCCCTGCGCACTGGCCTCCTCCAATGCCTGCTCCAACACTTGAATCGCACTGCTGCCCGCAAACGCCTGCTCGCAGGCTCCATAGCTGATGCTGATGACCGGAACGAACTGGGTGTTGTTGATCAGCGGCGTTTGGATCGCATAGTCCAGCGAATCGAACACGTCATAATTCAGGTTGTTTCCCACCGTCACATACAAAATCGTCGCATTTTCCGCGATCGCGCCCGACCATTCGGTATCGATGTCCGCTTCTTCCAGATCGCCCACATACACAGCGGCTGTCCCTGAATTTGGCACCAGGATCTGCTTCGGCAGGTTGCTTGCATCCAGCCCGCTCAGGCTGCGGAAGTGCGCAATATCGCTCTCATATTGCGTGATGTCGGTCTGCCCCACAATGGCCATCGTCTGGCCCGTTCCCGTGAAGCCGCTGTTGTACAAACCGGTCACGTCGTAAAGGGTCTGCGCATCAGAAGGAGCGACAAAATTCACCTCGCTCCCATTCCCGTCGCTCAGCGTGTAATGCGGGCCCGCCGCACCGCCCCCACTGCGCGCCGTCTCATGCACCAGGCGCTTCACCACGTGGGGCAGCGGACGAAATGTGTTCAAATGCTCGACCCCCAGCGCCACGCTTGCAATCGCCTGCGGCAGGCTGATGTCGGTCGAGTTCGCCCAACCCTGTTGTCCATGGACAAGATACCGATGCAATTCCGTCTGGAAAGCGGCGTTCACCTGCGCCGCCGTCCCGCTGAAATTGATCCGGTCCGCGCTCGCCGGAATCGCAGTCACGGTAAAACCTTGCGTCCGCAGCCACGCCGCCACTTTCGCCAGGTCCTGCTGGCTGACTCCATAGCGGGCCGCGAACTGGCCCGGCTTGAGCCACTGGTGATACATCGGGGAACCCTTGGTCTGCTGCTCCTGCAGAAGATTGGTCAGGTCCGCCTGTTGCGCCGCCGACAGCCGAAACACCAGCGACATGTTCTCGATCGGGGTCGAGCCGCTCAGTTGCCCCTGGTCCTGCGCAACGGCAACTAAAGGATGGACCGTCCCTTTCATCACCTGCATCTGGGAGGAGCGAATCGGTCCTACAATCCGACTGGGGACTACTTCCAATGCGCTGGCCTGCGGCGTGGCCGTGCCACCCAGCAGCAAGGTTGCGATCACGCCCAATCCCAGGGAAATGCCGACACGGCACAGTTTGCCACCCATACTTCGACCCCGCTTTACTTCCATGTTCCGCACACCCGCAATGAAAACTTTTCTCTGGGAAAGTGAACTTGCAACTACGAAGATTTATGAAGATTCTATGAGTATCTCCCGAAAACGCAAAAAGAATTCATATAGACACCGTATCGGACCAATAGTCGCTACCTTGTGGCGTTTTTGTCACATAAAGTTGATAGCATCTCCTTTGGAGCCGATGCCTCCAGGGTCGGTTCCATGGAATGATGGAGTTTGTCCCATGGATCAACTCATGGATCGACTATGGATCAACTGACTTTTTCGCTGTACATACTCGGGGGCTCTCTTTTTGCCGGACTGCTCGGCTCCCTCACCGGTTTGGGCGGCGGCGTGGTCCTTGTCCCCATGCTGGTGTTGTTGTTCAAGGTAGACATCCATTACGCGATTGGCGCCTCGCTCATCTCCGTCATTGCCACCTCCTCCGGCTCCGCTGCCGCCTATGTGCGCGAGGGGTTTTCCAACATTCGCATCGGTATGTTCCTGGAAATCGCCACCACGCTGGGAGCGGTGGGCGGCGCCTGGCTGGCAACTCGCACCCCCACCCGCGGCATCGCCATTGTCTTTGGCTCGGTCCTGCTCTACTCCGTCTACATTTCTTTCAGTAAACATGACGATGGCATGGTTGCGCCCAATCGCTGGTCCGATCGCCTCAAGATGAACGGCACTTTTCCCGGCCCCGATGGCGCCGACCAGAAATATGCCGTCAAGAACATTTCCGGCGGTTTCCTTACCATGGTAGGCGCGGGCGTACTCTCCGGCCTGCTCGGGATTGGCTCCGGCGCCGTCAAAGTGCTGGCCATGGACCACATCATGCGCATTCCCTTCAAGGTTTCCACCACCACCAGCAACTTCATGATCGGCGTCACCGCCGCGGCCAGCGCCGGCATCTATCTCCGCCGCGGATACATCGATCCCTCGCTGGCAGCCCCGGTCATGATCGGCGTGTTGATTGGCTCCCTGATCGGCGCCCGCCTGCTGGTCAAGTCCAACGCCAAGTCCCTGCGGCTGGTGTTTTCCCTCGTCATCTTTTTCCTGGCCATTGAAATGATCTACAACGGCTGGGCGGGAAAGGTCTAACCATGCGAAAGCTCAATGACAAACAAGTGGAAATATTGATCGGCCAGGTCTTGCGCGCCGGCGTGCTCCTGTCCTGTTTCGTTACCGTGATCGGCCTGGGTCTCTTTCTCCTGCACCACGCGACCGCCACGCCCAACTACCATGTCTTCCATTCCGTCAGCGCACCGCTCCGTTCTGTGGTCGGACTTGTCCCCAATGCCTTCCATGGCGACCCGATGGCGATCATTCAATTGGGAGTGCTGCTGCTCATTGCCACTCCCGTGGCCCGCGTCGCCTTCCTGGTCGGCGCCTTTGCCATGGAACGGGATCGAATGTACGTCTTCGTCAGCGGACTGGTGCTGGTCATTCTCCTCGGCTCCATCCTGTTCGCTACCTGAAGCGGAGTCCCTCAACAAATTGTCGTCTCAGCAGAGCGAAAAATCCGTGCATTGGCATTCTCGCCACTGCTCTAAGGTTGAATCGGCTTTTGCCGCCGAGGCTCCTCCGCCTGCATTACGATAGACAAATGAGCGAACGCAGCCGCGAACTTCGAGACCGGATCCTGCAGCTCGCCGAACAGTATTTTCAGGAGGAGTTTCGCGCGCAGCCATTTTTTCCCGGCCAGTCGGCGGTCCCTGTCGCGGGAAAAGTGCTCGACGCGGCGGACCTTCGCAACCTGATCGACGCCTCGCTCGACTGCTGGCTGACCACCGGCCGATTCGCCGCCCAGTTTGAGCGCCAGTTCGCCCGCTTCCTCGATGTTCGTGAAGTGTCGCTCGTCAATTCCGGATCGTCCGCCAACCTGCTCGCGTTCTCCGCTCTCACCTCTCCCCGGCTGGGCGATCGCGCGCTCCGTCCTGGCGATGAAGTCATCACCGTCGCCGCCGGCTTTCCCACCACCGTCAATCCCATCATCCAGAATCGCTGCGTGCCGGTGTTCATCGACATCACCCTGCCCAACTACCAGGCCGACGTTTCTCAACTGGACGCCGCCCTCAGCCCGCGAACGCGCGCCGTCATGATCGCGCATACGCTGGGCAATCCCTACGATCTGGACCATGTAGTGAACTTTGCCAAACAACATAATCTTTGGCTGATTGAAGATAGTTGCGACGCGCTGGGCGCAACCTTCAAAGGCAAAAAAGTCGGGACCTTCGGCGATCTTGCCACCGTCAGTTTCTATCCCGCCCACCACATCACCATGGGCGAAGGCGGCGCCGTCGTCACCAACTCCCCGCTGCTGAAAACCCTGGTCGAGTCCTTCCGCGACTGGGGCCGCGACTGCTGGTGCGACCCCGGAAAAGACAACACCTGCGGCAAGCGCTTCGATTGGCAACTTGGCGGTCTGCCCTGCGGGTACGATCACAAGTACACCTACTCCCACATCGGCTACAACCTCAAGCTCACCGACATGCAGGCTGCCATCGGCCTCTCGCAGTTGGCCAGGCTTCCCGGCTTCATCGCTGCGCGGCGCAAAAACTTTCAGCATCTCCACGACGCCCTCAAGCCGCTCGAAGATCGTTTGCTGTTGCCGGAAAGCACGCCCGGCGCCGAGCCCAGCTGGTTCGGTTTTCCCATCGGCGTCCGCGAGGATGCGCCCTTCGACCGCAACGACCTGGTCCGCGAGCTGGAGTCCAACAAGATTGGCACTCGCCTGCTGTTCGGCGGCAATCTTACTCGCCAGCCCGCCTATCGGGAGGTCGAATTCCGCGTCATCGGCGACCTGAAAAATTCCGACTTCGTCCTGCGCAACGTCTTCTGGATCGGCCTCTATCCCGGCCTCACCGAAGAGATGCTCGACTACACCATCGACACCGTCACCGCCTTCGCCAACAGAAAAAAGCAGCCCATCCACGCATGAGCGTAGGGTTGCGTCAATGTTTGCTGTCCTTCTACCGGCATCGAAATGCGCGAATGTAGGAATTCGCGACCAGCGGCCGGTTCGTCCAGACCCAACTGGTTTTGTCCTGCCATGCTGGATCGCTCCTGCGCGCTACGAGCACATCGATCGAATAGCGCGCGCACACTGCGTGGATGTTCGTATCTCCCGGCTTGGTAAACAGGTTCGCAATTGCGTTCTGTACCGGCAGGCATCGGCTGACATCGCCGCCGAATTCCGTCCCACAATCTGGAAACGCATCCACCGATTGGAATTTGTCATACGCAAGCAGAGGCAGATAATCGTCCATCATTGGGTTGTATTGAACGATGGAGTGTGGCGGAAGCATGCGATCGAGCCGTTCATACGCTTGCCTTATCTCCAGGAAATCTGTCCCGATCTCATGAGGAACGGGCAGCCAGTCAGGAGCGTAGGCAATCCTTCCAGTGTCATCCAGAACAGTGTAGATTCGCGTGATAGCCAAAGCGTACACCGTTCCACAAAATCCAAGGACCAGCGTGAAAACAATTGCTGCATTCTTTATGCTAAGTCGATTCCATCGGTATTCCTTGCTCGAAAAAATCCAATCGCCCAAGTACTCTGCGCCCCATAGCAGCAAAACGAATTGGGCGATCATAGCGCCTCGATAAGCTAGATCGTTGCTCGAAATAACCGTGGAGCGCATAAAAGTAATGACAAACATGCTGACCGCAACCAAATACCAGCAAGCAATCTCGGCCTCGCCCAGCCTTGAACACTTGCGCCAATCTTGCCGGAACCGCGCCCATCCGATAATGGCAAACACACCGAATTCCAAAATGTAAACGACGACTACACCGATGGGCGCTAACAACTCGGGATGCGAAAATCCTCTTACTTTCAGAAACACAGGCGTGCTCAGAAAATTTGGTAAAACACGCAAACCGAATGTAAATGGTCCGAAACTGGCTCCCGCGGCGGCAGTCCCACCGGCACCGTCCGCAGCGCTTGCAACCGGATGCGATAGCAGATCGTGCAAATACGGCAAGGAGAGCAGAACGGTGCCGCACCCCGTGCTGAGATAGAGGAAAAAATCCTGGTGGTCTCTCTTGAGAAGAAGCCGAATTCCCCAGCACAATAGAAACAACGCAAACGTGAAGGTGACATACACCGAAAGACCCGCCGCCGCTGCAAACGCAAGCACTGCGAAAATCCCGGCAATCATCCGGCTCGTCCGCCCAGGGGCTGGCTTGCCTTCTGCCTTTTGTACGTTCCAGAGAGCAAGCAAGCCGATAAAACAGGCCACGAGCGAGGCCACATGGTGAGGAGCCCAGAGAATAGCACTCTCCCAGGAAGGTATTGGAACCGGGTTCCACCTTTCCATATCTGGAAAGATAATTCTCGCACGCAGAAATTCGTATGCAGTGGGAATCAGATCGAGACCCGTAACGGAAAGCAACAGAACTCCAACAACAGATTTGCGTCGTAGGTTCTTGTCAATCCCGGAAAAATCTTTGAGATAGACCGGAATCAGGGTTGCTAAGCAAAATCCTGCCCAAGCAGAGCTTCCATACATCACATATCTAGCATCAACACCAGCAAGACGCGCAGGATAGCTACACAAAACATACCAGTAATAGTAGTATCGCGCGGTCGGCGAAAATCCAAAGTAACAGAATGGATTTGTAGGAGGCGGTCCGGATCGCAAGGCTGAACGTACGAATGCTATTCGGACAGCTTCGTCATAAACGGCCAAATTCGCGTAGAGCTTCCCGCCCAATTGAATGTCGGCGAGCGAAGCTACCACGACGATCGCCCATACAACCGCAATGATAATGGCAAGGATCGTCGTTGCCTGAGGCCTGCAAGCACTGCCCATTCCCTTTCGCAGCCATGGGTAGGTGAGGTGAAGAAATGAAGCCGCAGCCAAAAACAAGAAACACCAGAGGAGAACTGCAACGGGCACATAGCGTCCCACCAGGTTGGCTATCACGACAGATAGAACAAGGGAAAAAGGAAGGCTTAGAAGAACCTTTTCCGCATTTGACCTGCCACGAAATCCCAGAACGTTGGTTGCGAGTCCTAAGCAATATCCCGGCGCAAATAAAAATATTGGGAATAAGAGGATACTTTCCAATGTCCCAACAATGTCCCGCAGCATGTAGTTAGGATTCAATGACATTCCCCGGCATGATTCGAGTCCGCTACGATAAGACAATAGAGGATCCACGAATTGAGCAATTGAGCGATATCGCAATCCATGTGAAGCTCCTGGACCGACCAGCGCTTGGACACACAAAGCTACGGTTTCCAATTATCGTAACAAATACACGAGAGGGATATCATGGCAGGCCTGTTTGCGCTGCAAACGGCGCACGGCCTGGATTCCCATCAGCACCAATACAAATCCTCGTTGACAAGAACAGCAGTATTGGTACACTTGGCGTAGATTTTCCTCACCAACTACTCCGAAAGTATAGAAGATAATGCGGTTGAATCGCCTTCCTGAATGGGCAGCCAGACTAACCATTGCTGTCTTCTGTGCAGATTTCCTCACCATGCTGCTGATGAACGTCCTGCGGCTTTACACGTATTGGCTGCCAATTCTGTTCTTTTCTTCTCTGGCCGTGGCCAGCGCTTGGATTTTCCGCAGTGGAGTCATTCAGCCCCACTGGCCTGATTCCATGCCTTCCAAAGAACGATTGTTCTTGGTACTGCTGACCCTTGGCGTCGCTTTACTGATTTCAGGCACGCGCATTTCCTATCTTCTCGAAGGATATCTCCATCGTCTCGTCAGTCCCATCGTGTACGACGATACCTGGCATTTTCAGGAAATCAACTCACTCGTAAACTCCATTCGCTACCCGGCGCAATATAACCTGATACCGGATCGATATTTTTCTCTCTACTATGCTCCCTGGATGCTGATCGCAGCCCTTTATAAGGCTCTGCCTGTAAATGGGTTCACCATCAAGGCGGCATATTTCTTTGGCTGCGCCATCTATAGTTTTCTGCTATGTCTGACGCTGCTATATCTCGGCCTTGCCCGCGCCTGCAGCCGGAAACATCTCTACTGGGCAATCTACCTGATAGCTTGCTGGGCAGGCGGTGCTTCTCTGTTTGCGATGATACATCCTCTCCACGACAATAACTGGTGGATGATGCACTTTGGATTCCAGATACAATTCTCCTGCTATTTGGTGATATCCATCTGGACCATTCATCACCTGTCGGCTGCGGTCGCTCTTCTCCTATGCTGGCATGTATGGGATTCTGAAAAAACGCCCGGCTTCAAAACTGTGCTTTGTTGCAGCCTGTTGCTATGTTATGGCTTCTACGCCAGCGTTTTTGTATTCCTTGGAGCGCTTCCCCTCGGACTTGTTGCAGTCGGCGCTATGCGGCGGGAATATTGGAAGCATATTGCGGAAATCATGTGTCTATCAGGAGCGATGGCTTGGCCAATGCTATGGCTTTATCTTGGAAGGTCTGCCAAGGCAGGGTTCCTTTTCCCGTATATCACACATATACATCTGACCTTCTTTCATTTTCCCGGTCTTTCGAACATCTCCGGGGGAATATGGTTTGGTCTGTCCGTTTTCCTTGTCGTCCTTTGTGCTACCTTCTTACCCCATCTTTTAGCGCTTGTGTTCTATGGGAAGAAACTGGCATGGAAAAACAGAATCTTAGTTACCTTAATTGTTATATTTCTCATCTCCACTTACTTTATTGGCTTTACGGAAGGCGATAACTACGCCACACGTAGTTCCATTGTTCCACTTATGGTCTTAGGTTGGATTTGCGCAGACCTGCTGCCTGCGATCAGACTATCTGCGGTGCTTGTGTTCGTGCTATTGATCGGGGCGTTCGGTTCTCTCCAGGAAGGTTTGTGGGCGTACAGGCAAGCATGGCAGAGCGCCCATGCCTCGTCGGCTGGGAAATATGATCGGACGATCTTGGCCATCAATAGGAATAGACACACATCACGATTGCCTCTGGCCGAAATAATGGAAATTTTGAAGAGGTACCCTGACTCCATTTATTTTATTGAGAGGTTCGTTCCTGGAGGTAAGACGCAACTCGTGGACGCGGACCTAGAGCTGGAATGCAAAGGACCGCGCGGCCCATGGCGATGGGAATCCATTCCAGAAATGCCCGTCGTACCTGCACACTAAGTATCGTCTTTTGCGTTCGCGAAAAAGTTTGCCGCACTCGCTCCGCCCGTAATAGCGAACAAGCTTTAGAATGATGTACCGGAGACGAATATGAAGGCGATCATCCTTGCAGGCGGACTTGGCAGCCGGTTGGCGGAGGAAACTTCCGCCCGTCCCAAGCCCATGGTGGAAATCGGCGGCCACCCCATCCTCTGGCACATCATGAAGATTTATTCGCACTACGGCATCAACGACTTCATCGTCTGCCTCGGCTACAAGGGCTACATGATCAAGGAGTTTTTCGCGAATTATTTTCTTCACTCCGCCGACGTCACCATCGACCTGCAACAAAATAAAATTGAGACCCACAGCGCCGACTGCGAACCCTGGCGCGTCACCCTCATCGACACCGGAGCGGCCACCATGACCGGCGGACGCCTGAAACGCGCGCTCGCCTATGTCGAAAAGGATGAAACCTTCTGCTTCACCTACGGCGACGGCCTCGCCGACATCAATCTCGACGATCTTCTGCAATTCCATCGCAGCCGCAAGACGCTGGTCACGTTGACGGCGACCCAATCTGTCGGAAAATTCGGCGCGCTCGAAATCAGCGACGATGCCGAAGTCACCTCCTTCTCAGAAAAACCCAAGGGCGATGGACGCTGGGTCAGCGGCGGATTTTTCGTCTTGTCTCCGAAGGTCGCTCCCTACATTCAAGGCGACTCCACCATCTGGGAGCGCGATCCGCTCGAAACCCTCAGCCGCGAGCAGCAGGTCTCCGCCTACAAACATCATGGCTTCTGGCAGCCCATGGATACGTTGCATGATAGAAAATTTCTCGAAGACCTTTGGGACACGGGTTCCGCCCCGTGGAAGATATGGTGAGCACATTCTGGCAAGGCCGCAAAGTATTTCTCACCGGGCACACCGGCTTTAAAGGCAGCTGGCTTTCGTTGTGGCTGGAAAAACTCGGCGCGCATGTCATGGGTTACGCGCTGCCGCCCCACACCACTCCCAATTTATTTACCGTTGCCGACGTTGCCGGCAGCCTCACCTCCATCATTGGCGATCTCGCTGAACTCGATCACCTGCAGGACGCTATGCTCCAGCATCAGCCGGAGATTGTCTTTCACCTGGCCGCGCAGTCGCTCGTGCGCGCTTCCTATCAGGACCCCATCCGCACCTACGAAACCAATGTCCTCGGCACCGCGCGGCTGCTGGAGGCTGTCCGCGCCTGCGCTTCGGTCCGCGCCGTCGTCATCGTCACCACTGACAAATGTTATGAAAATCAGGAATGGGTCTGGGCCTACCGCGAGAACGATCCGCTCGGCGGTCACGATCCCTACAGCAACAGCAAGGCCTGCGCGGAGTTTGTCACCAGCGCCTATCGAAACTCTTTCTTTCCCCCCGCCAAATATGCGGAGCACAAAGTTGCCCTCGCCTCGGCGCGCGCCGGCAACGTCATCGGCGGCGGCGACTGGGCTCCCGACCGCCTTATTGTCGATATCGTCCGCGCCTTCAGCTCCGGAGAAACCCTTCGCATTCGCAATCCCAACGCCACCCGCCCCTGGCAGCATGTGCTGGAACCGCTGCGCGGCTACCTCACCCTGGCCGAGCACCTCTATCGACACGGCGTAAAATTTTCCGGCGGCTGGAACTTCGGCCCGCACTACCACGACGCCAAGTCGGTGCAGTGGATTGTCGAATACATGGCCGCGCGCTGGGCCACCCTGCCCGCTGCTCCGGCGCCACGCTGGCAGATCGATGGCGGCATGCACCCGCATGAGGCCAACATGCTCTCGCTCGACTGGACCCAGGCATCGCAGCATCTCGGCTGGAATCCCGTGCTGTCGCTATCGCAAGCGCTCGACCTCACGCTCGACTGGTATCAGGGCGTGCAGTCCGGTCACGATGCGCGCCAGAAATGTCTGACTCAAATAGACGGTTATCAGCAAGAACTGCAATAGACGCCGAAATTTCTAACCGTCCTAAAGAAAGGCTTTCGACTGAATTTGACCGCTGCGAAGTCCCACGTCGGCGCTAAAAAAAAATACTTACCGGCCCGCAGCTCGCATTTATACTCCGTTCCATGCCAGCGAAGAGCGTTTTGCTTGCCGCATTCATCCTCCTGGTTGTCCTTGTCCCAACCCAGGCAGCTCCGCAGACCTCGGAATGGTCAACCTATAACGGAAATCTGGCGGGTCAGCACTACTCGCCACTGCGCCAGATCAACCAGGCCAACGTCAACCATCTGGAAGTTGCATGGACGTTTCACACCGGCGTCTTCAAGACCCCTGGGGCGGCAAATTCCCGCGCCGCGTTTGAGGCCAATCCTGTCATCTGGCACAACACCCTGTATCTCAGCACGCCCTTCGATCAAGTGTTTGCGATCGACGCTGCAAGCGGCAAAGAAATCTGGCCGTTCGACCCAAAGATCGATCGCAACGCCACTATCGGCATCGTTACCTCACGGGGTGTCGCCCTTTGGCATTCCTCGCGTAGAAGCGGAACATCCACTCTTTGTAGCAATCGCATTTTTATAGCAACGCTAGATGCGCGCCTGATCGCCATCGATGCCATCGACGGCCGGCCTTGCCAAGACTTTGGCTCTCATGGTTCCGTCGATCTAACGAAGAGCATTCACCTGCTAGATAAAACATGGTACGAATTTACCTCGCCACCCACAGTGGTAAAGGATGTCGTCGTTCTTGGTTCCTCCGTTGGAGATAATCAGGGTGTCGAAATGGCATCGGGCGCGGTACGCGGCTTCGATGCCCGCAGCGGAAAACTTCTTTGGACCTGGGAGCCTCTTCCGTGGGCACAACAGCAACATCCGCGAACTGGCGCTGGCAACGCCTGGTCTGTCATTGCAGCCGACACAAAACATGGGCTCGTCTACGTACCCACAGGAAGTCCAAGCCCTGATTTCTACGGAGTGTATCGCCCCGGCGACAACCGTGATGCAGATTCAGTTGTGGCTTTGGAAGCGGCAACCGGAAAGCGTGTCTGGGGCTTTCAGACGGTACACCATGACCTCTGGGATTACGACATTGCTGCCGAACCTGTCTTGTTCCAGTTCCGCCATCGCATCCCGGCGATAGCGATTACGACAAAAACGGGGATGGTTTTCGTGCTCAATCGTCTGACCGGCGCGCCTCTCTATCCGGTCTACGAGAAACCTGTTCCGCAGTCTCGCGTTCCAGGGGAAAAAACATCGCCCACCCAGCCCTTTTCAAGTCTGCCGGACCTTGTGCCGCTCACCTTCACCGCGAATCAGGTATTCGGTCAGGATGAAAAGGACAAAACATTCTGCCGCGACAAAGTTGCGGCTCTGGTCAATCAAGGAATTTTTACTCCGGTCTCAACCAAGAGCACCCTGTTGTACCCAGGCAATATAGGTGGAGTCAATTGGGGGTCGCCTGCTATTGATCCAAATACAGGGGTGATGTATGCCAACGCGAACCAATTTGCATTCGATGTTCGGCTCGTTCCTCGCAGCGAGATAAGCAGTGATATTTCAGCTCGCATCCGCCGCAAGTGGAACCAATGGATGCGGTACTGGAAGCCTGACATAAGCCTGCCTGCAGAGCAGCGATTTCGTGCGCCCGACGGTGCCGGGCAAGAGCTTAGCGTGCAGGCGGGAACACCTTATCTCATATTTCGCGAGCCGCTGGTAAGTCCGAATGGGCTGCCTTGTACACCGCAGCCCTGGGGCGAGATGGTAGCGTTGAACTTAAATACCGGTAAGAAGCTCTGGTCGGAACCGCTTGGAACAATGATCGCTGGTCAGCATACAGGCTCAGTTAGCCTGGGTGGCCCTATCGTAACCGCTGGCGGCCTGGTTTTCTCGGCGGCGACGATCGAACCCTACCTGCGGGCCTTCGATTCACATAATGGGCAGGAGCTATGGCGTGGCTCAGTTCCTAGTCCGGCTCAGGCGACACCTATGACATATGAGGTAGGTAAACGTCAGTTTGTGGTGATCTGCTCTGGGGGGAGCGCATTCGCAGGAGGAGCCTTAGGAGATTCGGTGGTCGCGTTTGCGTTGCCAGAAATACCGCGCTGACGCTTACGCAAACCACTCCCATTGCTTCAGCCGCAAAATGGGCTCCTCCAGGTACTTCCAGGAAACCCAAGCCATTCCGTAAGTGACCAACCCAATGCCCAGGATGTACAACAGGGCCAATGGGATTCCCATGGGCATTGCATGCAACCGGCTCAGCAGCATGACCGATGCATACAGGGGTACCAGATGGAAGACATACATGGCATAGCTGCGTTTGCTGATCGCCGCCAAAAATGAGCTCCCTAAAGCCGCCCTTGGAAGGCTTCCGCGCCCGCGCAGGCATAGCCCGACAATTCCTCCGAAGAACAATGCAGAGCAGGTAATTGCCAAGGGAGAGAGTACGACGCTCAGCTTGGATGCGGGAAATGTTGCAACCAGTACCAGCCCGGCAATCCCTGCCAAAAGAGCAGTCCAACAAACCTTCCTCAAGGTATGTTCTTCGATTCCGGTCCGGATCAACACGGCGAGCACGGCGCCCGCTAACAGAACATCCATGTGGCAAAATGGCAGTCTATAAATTACATACGGATCCGTGCCGCGCCAGGAGAAGTAGGCGCGCAAGCCGTACGCAACCGCTGCTAGCATCCCGATCAGCGGCAGCCGCAATCGTTTCGATAAAAAATAAATGACCACAGGCCATATCAGATAGAACTGCTCTTCAACGCACAGGCTCCAGAACTGTCCTATGTAGATATCCGAAGCACGGTCCGGCCCCAGGAAATTTCGATAATACAATGCGAATGGCGCGACTCCAATGCCGCTGAATGTTCGCCGATGAACCAGGAACACAGCGAGAAGGAACACATAATACAGGGGCCAGATTCTCAAACCCCTCCGCCAATAGAACCGCTTGAAAAAGTAGGGTTTCCCCAACGCATCCAGCAGAATCCCCGTGATCAGAAATCCGGAGAGCACAAAAAATAAGTCGACGCCCAACCCAAGATATTCTACGAAGGTGCGGAGCAGCGATGCCGTTGGATGGTTTGGCAGCAAATAGTATTCGCCGCAATGGTGAAAAATCACCATCATTATTGCAAATGCCCGCAGGCCATCGAGCGTCGAAATGTGCCCTGGGATCACTTGGACGCCACAGTTGCTGTGCGTCTGAACACTAATTTGTTCTGGAGGATTTTCCGTAACCATTGCGGGCCTTAGTGTCCCTGGTCCGGATTGTGGTTCGGCTCTGCCGCATGCAGCTTCGGCGCCGACTTGCTTGGAACGGGGGAGGAAGCCTTGTCACCAGAACTGAAATGCACAGCGATTCCCAGGGGCAGTCGGTGACGACTGCTTTCCCCCCTGCTCTCAGGATGCTCCGAAATTTGTAATTCGTGTCGGATTTGCTTTACTTCCTTGAAACTGAAGTAATGTCGCTCGTTCCCAGCGGAACCTGCGGCGGATGTTCAAAATTCACGCGCTCCTGTTCCACTGCATACGGACGGTGTTGAATTTGCGTGTGGATGGCGCCGATATACTCCCCCATCACCCCCATAAACACCAGTAATATGGAGCTGACAAAAAACATCCCAATCACCACCGGCGCAATTCCCACGGAAAATCTCCGCCAGTACAACAGCTTGTACACCAGGTAGGCCATTCCGGTCAGGAACGAGATCAGCGCCCCCACAAACCCGGTAAACGTCATCAGCCGCAGCGGCACTTTGGAATGGTTGATAATGCCCAGCATGCCAATGTCATACAAGGTGTAGAAATTGTTTTTCGTGAGGCCGCGTTTCCTTCCCGGCTGGTCGTAATAGATCTTCTTGTGCGGCAGCCCGATCTCCGCGATCATCCCCCGAAAATACGGATACGGATCGCCGAAGGACTTGACCAGATCGACCACCCGCCGATCGTACAGCCCGAATCCGGTAAAGTTCTCGAACGTCTCAAGCGAGGACAGCCGGTTCACCAGCGCGTAATACCGCTTCCGCGCCCAGTACATCAGCGGATGTTCTCCGCTGCTGCGCTTGATGCCCAGCACCATGGAATAACCTTCCTCCCAGCCCTCAATCAGGTCGACAATCATCTCCGGCGGGTCCTGCAAGTCGGCAACGATGCCAATGACGGCGTCTCCCTGCGCCTGTGAAAAAGCGTGCATGGGCGAGCGGATATGCCCGAAGTTGCGCGCATTTACAATGATCTTCACGTTCGGATCGGCCGCCGCCAGCCCCTTCAACACGGCAACCGTGCCGTCCTCGGAAGCGTTGTCGATGAAGATGTGCTCGTACTTGTACCGCCCCAGCGACGCAATCGCCGCACGCACTCGCGTATACAGTTCGACCACATTGTCTTCTTCGTTGTAGCAAGGGGTTATGATGCTGATCGTCTTCACGTCGCCTCGCGTAGTTTGGATGCAACTTGTTCTGATTGGCCGGATATCAGAATTGTAAGAGCTTTCCGTACCCTTTAAGCGCGATTCTCCGCATCGCCCTGCTGCTCGCCAACCACGCCTTCCACCACATCCTCAATCGGCGTCTCGGCCTCGGTGGCCGCGTCATGTGCCGCATCGTCCGGGACGCGAAACGAAAAATGCTTGTGCCCAAAGAAGGTATACAGGACGGTAAGCCCCGTCACCAGCGCGCCCGCAATGTACGGTCCACTCTGTTCCAGGTGGAACCCACGATCCAGGCCCTCCACCAGCAACGGCAGCAGCACCAGCCCCGGCAACATGCCGCTGCCGTAGACCAGGATGCAGCGGGACCATTCCACCAGGTAGTTCCCCTGGGTCTTGAAGACAAACAATTTGTAGCCGAAGTACGCAACCGTAATGGAGATCAGGTTCGAGAAAATCGCCGCCAGGATGTACCCAAAGCGCAGCCTCGGCATCAGCAGCGCGGTAAACAGCGCATAGAGGCTGTATCCGAACACAGTGTTCCACACGCCCACCGCCAAATAACGCGCAAATTGCCCCGGCGGAATGTGGCCCGTCAGCCGCGCCCATCGTGGCATTTTCCGATTGAAATTGTCAAGCAATTTGTCGTTCATCGGCGTTCCCATGTATTGCCCTGTCCCTCTCGCAACCCTGCTTCGCTAGCCGGCAATGTCTCGCAGAAAACACGCTTTCGGAATCAGCATCCGTCGCAACACGCACAGTCTGTTTAGATGCAGTGCCCGGATCGCTGTTCCCCTCATCCGCCCATTCCCCCGACCGCAGGCAACGCGTGATGGCGAATCGGCTTGGAATCCATCATGACAGTTTCCAGGGTTTCCTTCCGCCGCAATCTGGCTCCGCGCGCCGTTCGCGGCGTCCTCGCCCAAACATATTCCGAGATTGAGGTGATTGTATCGGACGACCATGGAGAAGGTTCCTTCGCAGGCCCTGCCTCCTCCTGCGAACGGTGTTCCGCGAACGAGAAAATTTCTGCCGTGTGAATTTTTTCCGCTTATGCCCTCTTGTTGAAGCTTTTTGTACCCCCAGTGCGTCTCAGTCACTAAGACGTAATATTCCGACCCAAAAGGAAATGGTCAGTGTCTCCTCTACGCTTTCGCATGTCCGTGTTGCTTGTGCTGCCTCTTCTCTTTGCCTCGACATTTTTCGGACAACAGACCACCGGAAACCTGCGCGGCGTGGTGGCCGATCCCACGGGAGCGATCATTCCCGGCGCCTCCATTGTCCTTTCCGGCAACGGAAAGACCCTCAGCACCACCAGCGGTGGCACCGGCCACTACCAGTTCAACGGCTTGCCGCCAGGGCAGTACACCATTGACACCACCATCGAGGGTTTTACTCCCTTTCAATCCAAGGGTGTCGCGATCGCTCCCGGCGCCACCAGAACACTGAACATCTCCATGACCGTTGCCGCTCAGCAGCAGCAGGTCCAGGTCAACGCTGAAAGCTCCACCATCGATACCAGTCCATCCTCCAACGCCAACGCCATGGTCATCAAAGGCAAGGACCTGGACGCGCTCTCCGACGATCCGGATGAGCTGGCCAGTGAGTTGCAGGCCCTGGCAGGCCCGTCGGCCGGTCCGAACGGCGGCGAAATTTACATCGATGGCTTCTCCGGCGGACAAATCCCGCCAAAATCTTCGATCCGCGAAATCATTGTCAACCAGAACCCCTTCTCCGCGGAGTTTGACCGCCTGGGCTATGGCCGCATTGAAATCCTCACCAAAGCCGGGACCGGCGAGATGCATGGGCACATCTTCTCCCGCGGTAATTATTCCGGATGGAACGCCCAGAACCCGATCCTGAACTCGAACCCGGCGGCCAACGGGATACGACTCAAGGAGCCCAGTTACTATTCCTATTTCTTCTATGGCAATATCGGCGGCCCCATGACGAAAACATCCTCGTATTTCGGCGATCTCTTCAACCGCCGGACGGAGGACGTAAGCATCGTCGATGCTTACGACCCTGCAAGCATTACCTCGTCCAATCCCGGCGGCACGCCGCTGAACGAGACCGTCAGCAATCCAAGCTCCCGCGTGGATACCAGCCCCCGGTTCGACTTCCAGCTCGGTCAGGCAAATACGCTGACCGTTCGCTACGAGTACTATCACGCGTCCTTTACCAACGGCAGCGTCGGCGAGCTGGCCCTCCCCGAGCAGGCCACGAACGGACATAACGAGGAAAACACGCTCCAGGCCGCCGACAGCCTCGTGCTCAGCAAGAACTTCGTCGACAACATCCGCTTCCGCTACCGCCGCATTCGCAACAATCAGGCAGCGCAATTCACCATGCCGAGCGTCTCCGTCTCAGGCTCATTTACCGATGGCGGCAACAACTCCGGCGCCACCCGCGACAATCAGGACGACTATGAAGTGCAGGATTATTTCACCGGCTCTAAAGGCCGCCACGCCCTGAATTTCGGCAGCCGCCTGCGCGCCTACCGCGACGCCAGCTACAGCAATGCCGGCACCAACGGCTCCTATACATTTACGGCGGTCAACGGTCTCAAAGCAAATCAGGAATATATTGCGAAAACGCCGCAAAAATATCAGGTGACCGTGGTCAACAACAATCAATACACCGCCCGTGCCATCCCATTCGACCTGGCGCTGTTTTATCAGGACGATTTTGCGGTCAACCGGAAATTTACCTTCAGCTACGGCCTGCGCTGGGAAACTCAGAACGAAATTCACGACAAGAGCGATTTTGCGCCCCGTCTCTATTTTGCCTATGGTTTGGGCCACGGCTCGGGCAAACCGAAGACCGTCCTTCGTGCCGGCTACGGCTGGTTCTATCAAAGGTTCACCGTGCCCAATGGCTCCTACGGTGTGCCCTACATCACGCAAACCATCCGCCACAATCTGCCCACCACTCCTGGCGGATTGTCGAACCAGCAGATTTACACGGTCACCAATCCGACCGGCTACACCGAAACCAGTCCCGGCAACCCCGTGAAACCGCCGGATCCGACCTCTTCCAATTCCGCGCCCGTCTATTGGACGCTTGCGCCGAACTTCCATGCCTCTCTCGACATGCAGGGAGCCGTCGGAGTCGACCGCCAGATCGCCAAAGGTGTCACCGGAAATATCACCTACCTCTACAGCCGCGGGATCCACGACTACCTGAGCAACAACACCAGCGCGCCCTTTTTCGACGGCGCCTCCAACACCTATCCCATCACCCCGCTGACTCCGCCCAGCTCCAACATCTATCAGTTCCAGTCCGGCGCGGTCTACCGGGAGCAACAGATCATTGCCACCGTCAATGCGCGGCTGAAACGCTTCAGCATTTTCAGCTTCTATACCTACAGCAATGCAAAAGCAGACAGCAGCGGCGTCGGCAGCTTTTCCATGAACGCGCATGATCCCGGCCAGGATTACGGGCGCACCGACTTTGCCGTCACCAATCGCTTCTTGATCCTCGGCGACGTCAACCTCCCGTATGCTGTCTCCTTCGCTCCCTTTTTTGTCTATAACTCGGGCACTCCGTACAACATCACCACCGGCAGCGATTTGACCGCGAACAATCAGTTCAACGCGCGGCCGGCATTCGCTCCAGCATCGGACTGCCCTGCGGGGGCGACGCCGACGCGCTACTATCCCACCAGTTACGGCTGTCTCGATGCCAATCCCGTCGGTACGAATGAGAAAATCATTCCCTACAACCTGGGCACTGGGCCCTCGAATTTCAGCCTGAATTTGCGGGTCGCCAAAGTGATCGGCTTCGGCCCAAAATTGAAGCAGGCCCAGGGCGGCCCTGGCTATCATGGACACGGCGGCGGCCTCGGAGGCCGCGGTTTGAGCGGCAATCAAGGCGGCCCAGGCAGGCTGGATGCCACGGTCCCGCGCAAATACAGTCTGACGATTTCAGCCTTTGCGCAAAATGTGATGAATCGGGAAAATCTCTCCCCGCCCAACGGCACACTCGGGAGCGCGTTCTTTGGAAAGTCGCAGGACCTGGCGGGTGGATTCTTCGGACCTTCAACCGCGGGCAATCGCAGCATCTTCTTGAACGCCGGAATCAATTTCTAGCGGCCCGCTGAGCATTGCAATCCGGGCGCCCATCCTCGCCGCGTGTCGCCGCGGTGACCGGCCAGGGTGGAACCGATCAAGGAAACCTCTGCTCTAATGCAGTAACGCGCTGATGATCGCCACCAGTTCGGTCGCGTCTACCGGTTTTTCCAGGTAAATGTCCGCCTGCGGCTTGGCTGCGCGGAAGGCCTCCGTGCAGTATCCCGAAACCACCACCACGGGAACCTGGGCCCCAGTCTTGGCGGCCAGCACGATCTGTCGTCCGCTCTCTTCGCCCAGTTTCCAGTCCGTCACCACGGCATCGAAGGGTTCACCCTGCAGCAAGGCGATGGCGTCATTGACGGAGCAGCTTGTTGTCACGGCATGACCGGCGCGTTCCAGGATGGTTTTCTTCAATCCAACCGCAGCCGGCTCGTCATCGACACATAAAATCTTGGCCATCACATGTTCCTCTTTCTTCTCGAACCGCTAGGAGAAGTTTTGAGAAATATGCCAGCACGATCAGCCACCCGCAATTCCCAACTCTCAACAGATCCGCTAGCCTATCTTTTCTGCAACCGATTTCGCCTGCGTAAACAGATACAGGTAGTCCGGCCCCCCGGCCTTGGAATCCGTTCCTGACATATTGAATCCCCCGAATGGATGCGCTCCAACCATCGCGCCCGTACATTTTCGGTTGAAATATAAATTGCCGACGTAAAAATCCTGCCGTGCCCGCGCCAATTTCTCCCGCGATTGCGTATAGATCGAGCCCGTCAAACCATATTCCGTGTTGTTCGCAATTTCCATCGCGTGCTCAAAATTGTTCGATCGAATGACCGTCAGCACCGGCCCAAAAATTTCTTCCTGCGCCAGCCGCGCATTCGGTGCGATGTCACAGAATACCGTCGGCTCGACAAAATAGCCCTTTGCCGGCGACTCGACCGCGTGGCCGCCCGCAACCAGACGCCCCTCCTGCTTGCCGATTTCGATGTAGCGCAACATCGACTCGTACGCGCCCTGGTTGATCACCGGCCCCACCGCGGCATTCTCTGCCGGGTCGCCAACCTTCAACCCCTTGGCGCCCTCGCGCAATCTGTCCACAAAAATGTCGTAGATGTGATCGTCGACAATGACACGCGAACACGCCGAGCACTTCTGCCCGCTGAATCCAAATGCCGAACTCAACACTCCGGCGACGGCCGCATCCAGATCGCAATCCGCTTCCACAACGATCGAATCTTTCCCGCCCATTTCCAGAATGGTTCGCTTGATCCAGATCTGTCCCGGCCGGGCTTGCGCTGCGCGCGCATGAATGTCCAGTCCAACTTCCTTCGAACCGGTAAACGCGATGAATCTTGTCTTCGGATGTTCCACAATCGCGTTGCCGAACGTCGCGCCGGAACCGGGACAAAAATTGACCACCCCCGGCGGCAGTCCAGCCTCTTCCAGCAGATTGAAAAACTTCGCCGCAATCGTCGGCGAATCGCTGGATGGTTTCAGAATGACGGTGTTCCCCGTCACCACAGCCGCCGCCGTCATCCCGGCCATGATCGCCAACGGAAAATTCCACGGCGGTATCACCGCCCCCACTCCCAGCGGAATATACAGCAGCTCATTCCGCTCGCCGGGATATTGGATCGGCGTTGTCGCGTCGGCCAGCCGCAGCGCTTCCCGCGCATAAAACTCCAGAAAGTCGATGGTTTCGCCAACGTCGGCATCCGCCTCGCCCCAGTTCTTGCCGACTTCATAGGTCAGCCACGCGCAAAAATCCAGCTTGCGCTGCCGCAGCAGTTCCGCCGCGCGCAGCAGCAGCGACGCGCGCTCCTCGACCGGAGCGACGCGCCACCCTTCGTACGCGACCAGCGCCGCCTGCATGGCCGCTTCGGCATGACCGGCGTCCGCTTTTTGATGCACCCCCACAACCTGCGCCGGATTAGCCGGATTCAGCGATCGAATCTTGCCTTCGGTTCGAATCCGTCTGCCACCGATCACCAGATCGTATTCCTGGCCTAGCTGGTCCCATACGCGGTCCAATGCCTGCCGCATCGCGCGTGCCGTTTCCTCGCGGGTAAAGTCTACAAAGGGTTCGTTGCGAAACTCCCCCTTGGGCGTACGAATTGGAATCGCTGTCGATAATTCAAGTGTCGCCATACAGCCCTAGTGTAGACCAGGCCCGCGTTTCCCGCCTGTGACATCGAGCATTCCTCCCCACATGCAGCTCACAAACCTCGCCATCCCCGTCCGCCGCACTATCGCGAAACGGCCGAGTAAAACGTATTTGTTCCCGAGCGTAGGTCCTTGCCGTACCCCAGCACAAACGCAAAACTCCCCAGCAGTTTCACCTTGGCCTGCAGTCCCGTGTCCGCCAGCCATTTCGGCGATCCAAAGTAGTTCGACGGATCGTAGATATCGCCTGTATCGAGAAACGGCCCCACCTGCACCTGCACAAAAGCGTCGTGAAATACCACCTTCTCAATATCGGCGTTGGAAAGCAGAAAATCTCTTCCCATCGGCGCATTTCCCTTCTTGCTGTTCCTCAGCCCGTAGTGCCCGCGCATCCACAAATCGTTATCGCGGTCGAACCCCAGCATATAGAGATCGTCGAACGGCACCTGCCCGAAGGTCCTCCCAGCCCGCAGTCTCGTGCTGGTCTCGTAGTCGTCCCCTTGCGCCCGCGGAAACCAATGCGCCGCCAGCGAGCCTTGCAGCCGCCCATATCTTCCCAGCGGATTCGAGAAGAATTTTCCCGCTTCGCCCATCGCCCCTGCATCCAGCGAAAATCTTCTCTCCGGAAACCGGATCAGCGATCGCTGTACGCTGCCTCGAAGATCCAGTCCCGAGCTGTTCGTAAAAAATGCGGCAGTCTGCGCCGGAATCCCCACCGGCGTCCGAAAATCGCGATAGGAATACTCCCCATCCATGCTCCACTGCCACCGCCCATTCGCAATCGAAACCACCTCGGCCCCGATCACGGCCCGCCTCATATTGAAGCCCGCGGGCGATGGCGCAGCCGGCGTTAGCGTTCGTGTGATGTTCCAATTCTCGTTCCGCCCATCGAAATAGAGCCGAATCCGCTGCTTGGGATTTTCTGCCGGCGGCCACGCCAGCTCGCTCGAGAGGCGCCGCTTTTCGTCGTCCCATCGCACCAGCGATCGCCAGTTCAGCCCCTTGTTGTTCAGGTTGTAAAACTCCGGATAGACCGACTGGTATGGCAAACCGCGCAGCATCGACGCCGCGTTTTGCCACCGCAAGTTGCGCCACCCGGTTTCCTCGCTCGCATGCCAGATCAGCTTGAACGTGCCATCCGGCTGCGCCGCCAGTTCATCGAACGTGTGCGGAAATAGGTCCAGCGCCTCCAGTTCGGCCCGCGTCGCCAGAAATTGCTCTCTCGTCCAAACCGCACCCGGAGAAAACTTGAACGCGCGATCCAGAATCAGCGGGTCGAGCCTCGGTTGCGGTTCATAGATCAGGTTGCTCAGCTTCGGCTTTCCCACGCGGTTCCAATATTTCAATGCCGCTTCCAGATTGCCCTCAAGAAAATAAATCGACGCCAGGAAGTTGTTCGCATATGCATCGCCTGGATCGAGCGCGAGCGCCCGCCGCAGTTCTTTTTTCGCCCGCGAAAATCTCTTTTCGCGATACGCGATTCCCGCCATCTCCTCCGGAAAACGAGCATCGCGCGGATGCCCCGCCAATCCTGCTTGAAACGTCCGCTCCGCTGCCTCGAACCGCCCCAGCTGGGCAAGCGCCAATCCGCGATCGAGTTCCAGGCCGGCAGGTTCGGTCGGCGACTCCGGCACCGCGCGAACGACATCCTCCCATCGCCCCGCGTCGTACAGCGCTTGCACGCGCGCCGCTTTCTCTCCGGCTGTAGCGTTGCTCTGCGCCGCGGCATACCCCGCCAATAGAAGCAGAAGAAGCAAAATCAAGGTGCGGTTTCTGGCACCGCCAGCAGTGTCCAATTGCGCGTGGCGCGCCATTCTTGCTCGAACCCTGCCCGCGAGATTCGCAGCATTTTTTGCTGGGCGGGATCGTTCATGAAAAGATAACTCCGCTCGCGATCGATCCCGACGATCACAACATAATGCAGCGGCCCCAGCGGTCCGCTTGCACGGATGCCCACAATCAGCGGACGTCCCAGCGCAAGCTGATGCTCGAAGTCGCTCCATCGTCCGGAAAACGCAAACGCCCGATAACCCGATTGCTCGAAATATTTCCGCATGCCGCTCGAAAAAATCCCGCCCGCGGCACGCGAAAACAGAGCTGCCTGAATGTGTTCCGGCTCCGCGTCTGCTGCGATGGCATGCCCCTGTTTTCGGTCCCAATACTGCATCACCATGGAAATGGAAGCAGACCCGCATCCATCGGTAGTTTGCGCTACGAAAGGAACGTCGATCCAGATCGCACGCGCTGGACCCGCCGAAACTACTGCGGCGACCGTCCATGGACCGCCGAGCAGCAATAGCGCGGCAATCAGCCGAACTTTCATTCTCAGCGCACGGCAACAATAATCAAAATCAGAGCTGCAATCCCCACCAGAATCAGCAGCAGATCATGGTTGTTCATGTCCCCGGCGGCAAAATCCCTCTGTGCCCTGGCGGAACGCGCAGCCAGGCTCGCCAGCTCAGCGTCATTCAACTGGCTGATGGCGTTCGTCACCTGCTGCGGATCGATGTTGGCCGACTTCATCGCGCGTTGTCCTTCTTGCGTCGACAAAAAATCCCGCACTTCTTTCTGGTTGCGCTGGCGCGCAGCCGAAGCGGCCGAGACATCCTTCTGTATCTCTCCAGGGGAAACAACGTGGCTTTGGGCCACGATGGTTTGCGGTACAGCCACAATACAGCTGACCAAAAGTGCGGCAGCAACATTCAATTCCCGGCCTTGCAATACTTTCATCTCTACCTCCGAAACGGGGATGGATTGCTCGCAAAACGCGGAGCGTATCGACGTGCCTTCCGTCGACTGGAGCATTTCTCCTCAAGGTGCAGAAGGAAACCTGCCGACCCGGCCTTCCCACTAAAGAACGGCCGCTCCGAAGAAATCCGACCACACCCACGTATCAGGAAAAATGCACTAGAAGGTGTGGATGCACATCCGCTCGGCAATGTTGCATTCCGCTGCCTACGCCGACCCTAAGATTTGTCGGCAGAAGCCTTTACATGCTCCGTGCGAATTGAGTTCGCAATCGGCGCGCGCCACAAAGTACCCTCGCTTGCGCCGTTCCATTGGATGGTGCCCAACCCTGCTAACGCATCGGAGACAAAAAAGGCGGAAAGATGGATCTCGTCCATCCCTCCGCCCTTCGTCCGTACTCTCACGCTTTACTGGACGTCGCTCACCTTCCCATGAACAAAGATGATCTTCATATCCGGGTAGATAAAGATCGTCTTGGTGGGAAATTCAACTTTGTTCGTCGGCTGGCCTTTGCTGGCAATTACCTGTTCGGGAGTCTGCCCCAGGCTAATCGTGATCGGCCCGCTGGGACGTGCCGGCACCACCGGAGCACTCGCTGCATACCCGCCGCTTGCCGGAGCCGCCGCGGGTGTCGCCCCCGAATTGTCCGGAGCCGTCGCGTCCGCGACCACCTGCTGCTCTAACTGCGCACCTGCCTGCGCCTGTTGATCGAGTTCGGCTGCACCGTTCGGGTCCGCCGGCGGGGCGGCTGCGGCATAGGGAGCTTGCGTGGTTCCCTGGATCGCCGCCGCAGGAGGCGCAGGCAGACCGCCCTGGCCGGGATGGTCCTTCATCTGGGCCATGCCGCTGTCGATGTTGGCCAGCAGGTGGTTATGCATCTCCTGCAGGTCGTTCAGATCCACTGTAACCACGTTGCCCTTGGCGCAGTCCTCCTGCTTGCTGGCAAGTACGTGCAGGTCCGCCGTGGTTGCGTCCGCTGCGGGCGGCGTATCCAGTCCCAACACATCGCCTTCCGTCAATCCGCAGTCCTGTCCTGCAGAGGTCACCGTCAATCCAGCATTCACGACAAAGACGTGTGCCTGTCCATCCGAAAGCAACGTAGCCAGACTTGCCGTGTCCCCGTTCGATGGATCGGGGTCCTTCTGCGCCGCCGCCAACTCACGTTGGATTTCCTGCGCCACTGCATCCTTCACCTCTTTGGTCATCGTTGGCGAAGTCGTCCCGGTTTCTGGATCGTAGGCGGCAAAGATCAGTCGCGGGGTGGCATTCGGGCTCCGCAGCTGTCCGGATTGTTCTGCCGCGTTCGCCGCCGCATACGCATCCGCTAAGCTGGCTGCAACCATGTAGTCCGCGAGCCAATACGCAGCACTGGGATAGACCGGATACGGAGCAAAATACGCTCCATAGTAGCCGTACCAGGGATTCCCACCCCAACCCCAGGCGTAGGCCACAGGTGCCGCCCACGGATTGTAGGCCCACCCGTAATACACCGGCGGATAGTAATACGCGGGAATGTAGCCATGCAGATAGATGCCGTGGTAGTAGTACGGGTGATAATACGCCCGGTAATAACCGCCGTGACGGTAGTACGCGCGACTGTAATAACTGTGGCCGCGATAGGAATAGGGACGCGAGATATAGCCGCGCCCATGACCGTAGGCCACCAGCCGTGAGTGGTCGGCGCGCTCCACCTCGGTCCGTCTCATGCCGCGGGGACCGCGAGATACCGTCATCCCATTGCCGCGGACCTCTCGCACTCTTCCATTGGAGCCGAACTTGGCCTCGCGGCCGTTCGCGCCCCGATAGCTGGTCACGCTTCCGTGCGGTCCCCTGGTAACTTCTCCGCCCCTCGCGGTGCGGGTGGTCGTGCTGCCATCGCGGTTCCGTACCGTTCCGCCGCCTGCCCCCCGATTCCCTGCTCCCGCTGCACCCGGTCGACCGCCTGTGCCGCGATTTCCCGTTGCGCCCGGTCGACCGCCCGTGGAACGGTTCGCCGGATGCGATGCGTTCGATGATCCATGGGAAGGAGCGTGGGCCGCCGGTTTGGAGGATGCCGGCGTATGTTTTTGTACCGAGCCGTACGCGGGTACAACCAGATAGGCAAACCCGGCGAGCAACGCAATCCCTGCGAAGCGCGCACAGATAGATGGAACCACATGAGCTTTCTGGCAGATCATAAGTCTCTCCTCACGTCTGATCGGGCGAGGGACACCTCCTCCGATCAGGTCATCCCTTCCAAAACCTATTGAACGTCGCTTACCTTGTCGTTCAGAAAAATGATCTTCATGTTCTTGTAGACATAGGTCTTCTTCTTGCCCAAATCGATCATCTGCAGCGGCATGCCCATGGCTTGCAGCACGTCAGTTGAGGATTCGCCAATTTTGATCGTCGGAGGCGGTCCCGCAGGAGCTGGCGGCGGTGGGGGCGGCGGCGGGGGCGCGGCTGCTGGTTGCGGAGGCGGCGGAGCCGCTGGACCGCCTTGCGGTTGGCCCTGGCCCTGGCCCGCATCGGCGGAGTTGTCCCCGCCCTGCGAATTGTCCGCATCCGTATCCGGCGCCAGTACCGCCTCGACTGCCTGCTCTACGTCTTCCGGCGCAGCCTCATCCAGATAGCCCTTCTTGAACTTGAAGGAAACGTTGGCGATGTACTTCTTTTGCGAGTCCTGGCCGGCAACATCGAGCGCGTCGACCGTCAGCAGCGTGAACTGGAGCACTTCGCCGCCCGATTCGTCCTTGCTTTCGATCTTGGTGATGTAGACTTTGTCTCCCTCCTGCAGCACATGCGAGCCCATCTTCGTCCAGGTCAACCGGACGAACATGGAAGGCGACTGGATCTTCCCGTTCGTCACTTTGTTGTCAGGCACCACAAAGCCGCTGGTCGGCAGGCTGTAGATTCCCGCCGTCTTCATCGCCATGGTGGTCCCGTTCTTCGTCACCTGCTCCCGGTCGGGAGTGGTTTCCGTAACCACATACTTCTTTTCCAGCACTGAGACGACACCGCTCGAGGAGTTCGCGGCGCGCGCTCTCTGCATGGGAACCACGGCGACCAGGACAAAGGCGGATATAAGCAGAGTTGACTTGATTGCGTTCAAGATTGCCGATTGCCCTGTGACCGGTCGCGTGACCGCACGGATGCAACCATCGGATACCCGACGCCCGCCGGGATCGTTCCTTCTTGTCCACATGGGAAAAAACCTCCGAGCGCTTGCGGCTTTAGGGCTTGTCCGAGGAATCGCTCTGTGGGGGGCATCGAGGTCCACCTGAAACGCGGAAACTAAGCCTTCAGGTCCAAACGGGGGTGTTTGAGATACCCAGACAAACTGGGGAGAGTGTACGCCCAGGATCGGGAAACGAAAAAGAAATATTTTGAGAATTTCAGAGGAAACGACTCAGGCTCTATCCCGACCCTGGAAACTAGTTCGAAATTCGTTTGTTCGAGAAACAAACTACCCGGATTTCGCCCAGGTGGCCGTCTGCTATCGGACGCTGGCAGCCTTTTCCGTGCGGGCGGAGAGCCGCGCCGTCCGTTCCTGTTTCTCCCACGCGAACGGGCGTCCGTCGATGGCGCGCTTGATCGTCTTCAGCAATACCAGCGAGAAGACCTGCCGATAGGTGAACCGTTGGATCCAGATGTGGAACAGCAGCCAGCCGTCGCCCTTGTTCGTGGCATGGCGCGGTTCCAGCAGGAACGCAAGCGAAGACGCCAGAAAATCCACCACCAGGAAAGCCAGAAAGTAGAGGATCAATTTGTCGAAGCTGGCTGCATTTGCCGCCACTGGATGAAAGTGTCGGTTCACCGCATAATTCACCACCCCGGCAAGAAACATCAGGTCGATGAATGGAGAGAACAGCGGCAAAAGGATCTGGAAAATAATCATGTTCGGCAGCGCGAACAAGCCCATGGCGCGGTGCCGCAGAAACGCGCCGCGATGTTTCACCACCGCCTGCAAAATCCCAAACGACCAGCGAAACCGCTGTCGCATCAGGCTGCGCATATTGTCCGGCGCCTCGGTAAATGCGAAGGCCCGGTCCTCATAGACCACCTTGTATCCCTGCTGCAACAGGTTCATCGTCAGGTCGGCATCTTCCGCCACCGTGTTCACGTGGTACCCGTCCGCCTTTTTCACCGCCAAGGTACGCCAGGCCCCAATTGCGCCCGGAACCACCGTGACTACGTTGAACAGATCCAGCGCGCGTCGATCGAAATTCTGGCTGGTGATGTATTCGAGCGCCTGCCAGCGCGTCCACAGATTGATGCGGTTCCCCACCTTGGCATTGCCCGCCACCGCGCCCACCATCGGATCGGCCATGCGCGGAATCAGCCTTGCAATCGCGTCCGGCGCAATCACCGTGTCCGCATCGATGCCAACATACACTTCCTCGTTGACAAATTGCAGACCGAAATTCAGCGCCTCCGCCTTGCCGCCATTCGGATGGGTCACCACCAGCAGCCTCCCGGATTCCAGGTCCGCCGGCCTCGCCGCGCGCGCCGCCGCCAGCGTGTTGTCCGTCGAGCCATCGTCGATCACAATCACCCGCAGATAGGGATAGTTCGATCCCAACACCGAACGAATCGTCCGCGCGATGACCTTCCCTTCGTTGTATGCCGGAATCAGCACCGCCACCTGCGGCAAGTAATCCTCCGCGCCCGGATACAGCTTGCGCCTGTGGACGCGATCGAGCACCGCGAACAGCCCCACAATCAGCAGCCGGCCCGTCATCAAAACGTCCCCAACAAAAAAGATCAAAACCACGGTATGCGCGAAAAATGAGAGGAACCAGAAAGCGATGGAATCGATGAGTGCCTGCCAGCGTTGTTTCGGCGGGATCGGCGGCATCACCTGGTTCCGCGTCTTGCCGATCAACGCCGATACCGAAACAATCTTGTAGCCCTTCGCGCGCAGGGTGTCGATCAACAGCGGCAACGTCGCCACTGTCACCGAGCGGTCCCCGCCGCCGTCATGCATCAGGATGATGCTGCCGCGAAACTGCGGCTCGGTCTTCATCACTTGCAGCTGATGCAGGACCGCGTGGACTATCTCCTGCGGCGTTTTGCGCGGATGTTCCTGCCAGTCGTCGGTATCTATTTTGTCGCCGACGATGATGTAGCCCATCTGCTCGATTCGGTCCACCGGGGCCGCTTGATCGTTGGTGTCCGGTTCCTGATCGATCGAGTACGGCGGCCGGAAAAAGAGCGGCTGCACTCCCAGCTCCGCCGCAAACAGCCGCTCCGTTCCATTCAGTTCCAGGTCCAGTTGACGGGTCGAAATCTGGCTGATGTCCGGATGCGTAAACGTGTGGTTGCCAATTTCCTGGCCGTCCTGGTAATAGCGTTTCAGCAGCCCTACATTGTTCAGCGCTTCTTCGCCGATCACCATAAATGTCGCCGATACATGCTCACGCTTCAGCACGTCCAGAATTTTCGGCGTCCATGTCGGGTCGGGGCCGTCGTCGAACGTCAACGCAAGCTCGTTGGGATGATATCCGTACTGCAGCAAGGTATACGGCTGCGGAAACGCCTGGATCGTCTGGCTGACGGCCAGGTTGGAGTCGGGATCGATCTGGATCGTTCGCTTGCCGTCCTGCGGCCTGCCGATCACCTTCAGAATGTCGCCGTCTCCCTCGGTGTTGACATTCGCGCCCGGAAGAATGGTCGCCAGCAGGTTCGCCGCATCCGGGTCCATCGGCTTGTCCCAGATCTTCCACAGCGTCGGATCTTCGCTGCCCAGCCTCCACAGCGCAAAGGTCTGGATGCCCAGTTCGCGCGCCGCCCGCATCTCATTCAGCGCCGTCACCGCGTCCAGATACCACACCTCATGCCGCGTGTGCGCGTCCTCGTCCTCATAGGCAAAATGCATGTTCAGCGAGCCGGGATCCAGCACCGGCGCGGCTTCCGAGTCGGAGGCCTCCTGCCACGCATCCTGCACCGCCAGATCGTCGACATCCAACACCTTGCTGGCAACGCGCTTGTGTTTCTTCCGTCCCGGCATCGACAGCGTCCAGTCGTAGCCGTAGTTGCCGATGCTGCAGATCAGCTTGTTCCTGGGAATCACTTTCAGCGCGGCCTTCAGATTGCGAATGAACCACTCCTGACCCGCGACCGGCCCAGGCGCGCTCACCGGCTCGTGCTGGTCGTAATTCATCAGGATCACGCCGTCCGTGTGGGCGGCATAGTATTTGAAGTCCCAATCGTCGTCGTCCACCGGCACGTTGATATAGAGACGTAGCTGCAGCGGATGCATCCGGGCGTACAGGTCCGCGACCATCTTCCGGTACGCCGGTTGCGCGTCCGATGGAATCGCTTCAAAATCCAGCGCGATGCCGTGATAGCGAGGATTCGCGGCCAGCAACGCGAGGACTTGTTTTTCAAACCTGACTTGTGCCGTGCGACTGAGTAGGAACTTCTCCACAACTCCGGATTGAAAATCTCCCTTCAGCTGATCGAAATTGCTGACCATGGGAAAAAGTTCCGTGTCCTCGTGGGCGTCCACAATGGCGCGCGCCACCTTGCCGTCCGGATCGATATTGTGCACGCCGGCAGCATCGACCACCGCAAACGGGCGGTTGTCGAGTGTGTACGCCATCAACTTTCCATCCGGCGTAATCACGTGCAGCCAATCCGTAAATAACAGATCGATATCGTGAATATGGTTCTTCAGCGAGATGTAACTGGCTGCGTCATAGTCCACATAAAACGCCGCCCGCAGCCCTTCGCCGGAGTTCAGAGGAATGTCCGAGGGACGACGCCTCCGCATGCGCCGCAGCGCCAGTTGGCTCTGGCGCGATTTGGGCGTGTAGTAGGAATCTCTGAGCGGTCGGTAATTGCGCTTCGGCGTCGGCAACAGCAGTTCCGGCAGCCGCTCCCGGCGTAGCACGTTGATGCCGAAAGCCACCAGCACCACCGTCGACAGCACAGCAACCGTGTCCAGGATGCGCCGCAGACGCTTCCATCTCTTCCGGCCGGGATCGTAGAAGATTGGCTTGATCATTCTGAAACAACATTCATAGGGCGGATCGTCGTCGGGACTGCCCCAAGCTTCAAACTACCCTAAAACGCTCTGGCAAAGTTGTATCATTCATACTCGATGCGTTATCTGTTCCGCCACGCCACCAAGTCCACCCTCGCCGCTCTTCTCCTGGGGCTGCTGCTGCGGCTCTGGTTCATCCATTATTATCCGGTCATCGAGGGCGATACGCTGGTCTACGGAGAAATTGCCCACAACTGGTTCTGGCACGGAATTTTCGGGTTGATGCGCGTCAATGGAATCCAACCCACCCTGGTCCGTCTCCCCGGCTACCCGTTCTTTCTCGGCATCTGCTTCCTCATCTTCGGCGTCGAACACTACACTTCCGTCCTAGTGATCCAGGCCATCATGGACCTGGCCACCTGCCTGCTAGTCGCCGGCTTCTGCGTACGCTTCATCTCCCGCAGAGCTGGAATCGTCGCCCTCTATCTGGCGGCCTTGTGCCCCTTCACCGCCAACTTCGTCGCGTCCCCGCTCACCGAGACCCCCACGCTGTTCTGCATCGCTCTCGGCCTCTATGCTCTGGCCCGCTATGTGGAGCGTCCCGGCTTCACCGCCTGGTTCTGGGTGCTCGTCTTCAGCATCGGCTACAGCGCTTTGTTGCGCCCGGACGGTCCTCTGCTGGGTCTGGTGCTGGTGCCCGCAATGTTCTGGTATGCCCGCCCCAAAATTCCCGCGCGCCGCAGCGCAAAGCTGGCCATCCTTTGCACCTTGCTGGCGATGGTCCCATTCGTTCCCTGGACCATCCGCAATGCAGTCAGCATGCGTGTCTTCCAGCCCCTCGCGCCGCGCTACGCCAACGATCCCACGGAGTTTGTTCCCCACGGCTGGATGCGCTGGGTCCAGTCCTGGGCCGGCGATTACGCCTCCACCGCCGACACCTACTGGAACGTCAACGGTTCGCCGATCGACATCACCGTGCTGCCCTCCCGCGCCTTCGACAACCCCGCCGAGAAAGCCGAGACAGCCAAGCTGTTTGACGAATACAACAAGACCGACATCATGTCTGCGGCGCTCGACGCGAAATTCAATCGGTTGGCGCAGCAGCGGATTCGCCGCCATCCCTTCCGCTTCTACGTCCTGCTGCCGCTGATGCGTCTCGGAGATATGTGGCTGCGTCCCAGGACCGCGCAGTTGTGGATTGAGTTGCGCTGGTGGCAGTATGAACACCACCCCGCCGAAACCGTTTTTTCCTGGGCCTATGCTGCGCTGAACCTCGCCTATCTGCTGCTGGCCGCCTGGGGCCTTCGTAAGCGCGTGCCGTTCACCGCCGTCATGGTGGCCTACGTCCTTGTCCGCTGCCTGCTGCTGCTCACCATCGAAACCCCCGAGTCCCGCTACACGCTCGAATGCTTTCCGATGATCTTCATCCTCGCCGCCGCCGCGCTCACTGTGCGCACTCCCAGGCAACCGGCTATTTCTGGATTACCTGCGTCTTCGAGTTCGTCTTGATCTTGAACACGGAGGACGAGGTTTTCTTGTTGTATTCGATATTGCGGAAATACGAGGTCTTCGTGTCGCCGGAAGGCTCATATAGAATCTGCTTCAACAAAACCGCGCGCGTCGGATCCACCCAGATCGTGATATGCGAAACGTTTTCGCGCACACTAGCCTCTTTGCTCACCAGGTCCAGCTTGGCTGTTTGCACTCCATCGATCGTTTCCATGCCCTGGTACGTGATGTCCCAGCTTTTCTTCAGATCGTGTCCGCTGCCGCCGAACCCCAGCGCCAGATAGCTCTCCCACTGCCCCTGCTTGTCCCCCTCGCGAAACACCGTCATCTGATCGATCTGCGGTTGAAAAAACTTCAGCACTCCATCGCTGTAGACGACGGTCTTCTTCGCCGGTTGACCGTCCGCCGTTTGAATGTCGATCGCCACGCGAGCCTTGGCTCCCGTACCCTCGAAATAAATCACTCCCGTCTGCGTGTCCGTGCTGCTCACCACGCGTTCAAACTGGTCCCATTGGAAATTCGCTTTCGCAGAATGAAATTTCGCAGCCGCGCTATCCAACTGCGCCAGCACATGATTCAAATCGCCGCTCGCCTGTGCCCGCCCCATCCCCGCGCAAAGAAAAATCGCTGCGGCCAATGCCAAAGTCTTCCCAGCTCCACGCCCAAATCCCGCAACATGGTTCTTCAACTTCATAGCTTCCTTTCCTATCGGTGCGCCCACACGCGGTACGCGATGATCTTTCCATCCGCGCCCTTTACCGGCTGATAGCGGTCGATCGTCACCTCGCCGGAAATGGGTGCGACAGCGGCCCGCATTTCGCTCTTCAAATCGCCGGTATCCTGAAACGAAGAAAGCGTCGCCACGTCGATCTGGAACATCAATCCATTCCGCCCATCGGTTTTCACCAGCACCTGGCTCGGCGGCAGCGTCCGCTCCACCGGCCGATCGTGAAAGTTGATAAACCGCGGGGAAACAAAAATGAATAGCAGAATCAGCGTCACCATCACGTCATAGTGGCGGCTGCCTCGCTGATAGGTCCAGAAAATATAGTTGCGAAAGATTCGCTTCATTCGCTGCCTCTCTCAAATGCCCGCCGCTCGACGCCTTCGTGCGGCATCCCGCTCAACCCGCTTTGGGTTCAATCGACGTCTGCCCACCCATATACGGCTGCAGCGCAGCAGGAATCGTAACGCTCCCATCCGCCTGCTGATAATTCTCCATCACCGCCAGCCACGTCCGCCCCACCGCCAGCCCGCTTCCATTCAGCGTGTGCACAAACTCCGCCTTCTTCTGTCCCTGCGGTCGGTACCGGATGTTCGCGCGCCGGGCCTGAAACGCCTCAAAGTTCGAGCAGGAAGAAATCTCCCGATACAGGTTCTGCCCCGGCAGCCACACTTCCAGGTCGTAGGTCTTCGCCGAGGAAAATCCCAGATCCCCGGCGCACAAATTCATCACTCGATACGGCAACTCCAGCGTCTGCAGAATCGCCTCCGCATGACGCGTCAGCCTCTCATGCTCCGCATACGACTGTTCTGGAGTGACAAACTTCACCAACTCCACCTTCTGAAATTGATGCTGCCGGATCAGTCCGCGCACATCCTTCCCATACGCGCCCGCCTCGGCGCGAAAGCACGGCGTGTACGCCGCCACGGAAATCGGCAGCTGCTTCTCCTCCAGAATGTCGTCGCGAAACAAATTCGTCAGCGGCACTTCCGCCGTCGGAATCATCCAATGGTCGCTGCCTTCGCAGTGGAAAAGATCGTCCTTGAATTTTGGCAGCTGCCCGGTCCCGAACAGCGACGCTTCATTCACCATGTAGGGCGGCAACACCTCCCGGTATCCATGCGTCCCCGTATGCAAGTCGAGCATGAAATTCGCCAGCGCCCGCTCCAGCCGCGCCCCCGCGTCCCAATACACCGCAAATCGAGCCCCGGAAATCTTCGCCGCCTGCTCGAAATTCAGAATCCCCAGCTGCTCGCCCAGTTCCCAATGCGGCTTCGGCGCAAAATCAAACGCGCGCGGCGTACCCCACCGCCGAACCTCCACATTGTCCTCTGCGGAATTTCCGTCCGGAACACTCTCCGCCGGCAGATTGGGAAGCTGCTGCAGCACCGCCTGCATCTCAAGCTCCACCGCGCTTACCTCAGCCGCGCAGCGCTCAATCTGCTCCTTCATGGATCGCGTCCGCTCCATCAACTCGGCGGCGTCCTCGCCCTTCTGCTTCCGCTTGGCCACTTCGGCGGAAATCTGGTTCCGCTCCGCCTTCAAACTCTCCGACCGCGTGATTGCCGCGCGACGCTTCTTGTCCAGCTCCTCAAAGCCATCGAGCAATGCGGCAGCATCCTCCCCGCGTCGCGCAAGGCTTTCCTTCACTTGCGCCAAATTCGAACGCACAAATCCCAAATCAAGCATAAGGTTTCATTTTACAGGGCTGATCGAACCTGGGTACCCCACATCTACCCGCGTTATTTGCGGGGAGATGTGGGAGGATTTGTCATTCCAACTGAAAATTCGGGTGCCCCATCCTTCGCGTTCTTTGCGAAGAGTGGGATCAAGAGGATCGCTCAGCTCTCCAGCCCCAATTCCCGCTTCGCATTCTCGTTGTACACCTTGCGCAAAATCGTATCCGGCAGATTCACGCCTGAAATCTCCCAGCGCCCTTGCGGCGGCTTCGGCGCCGGAGCATAGTCGAAGTACTCGTCGTCCGTCTCCAGAAACCTGTAATAGATTTCATACATCCGGTCCCCGAAAATTTGTTGCGGCACGTCCGTCGCATGCGGGCTCGCGTCGGTCCCGAACAAAACTCTGTCCTGATATTTGTCGAAGAATTTCTTCGACGCTCGCGGCTGCCGTCCCAGCTCGCCAATCCGCGCCGCCGTGTCCACCGTCATGTTCGGAAACCGGTCTAAATTCTCCGAAACGTTCTGCAGGTTCTCCGCATAATTCCCCACATGCAGCACGATGAAGTGGGTGTTCGGATGACGCGCCATCATCCGGTTCCGCGCCGCAATCAACTCATCGAACTGCGGAAAATCGCGCCCGTAAAACGACCAGTCGGGATGGTTGTGCAGTTCCTCATAGCGCTCGTTGAAGCGGTCCGTCGGCGTGAAAAATGCCACCGGGTCGGCAATATGGATTGCCACCGGCATCTTCAACTGCCCGCACGTGTCCCACATCGGATCGAAGCGCCGGTCGTCAATCTTTACCAGCGTCCCGCTCGTGATGTTCGACCGCAGATACAGTCCCAGCGTCTTCAGGATCTTCAATCCGCGCGCGCCATCGCGATGCGCCTGCTCGATCGCCTGCGCCTGCAGTTGCGGATAATTCGGCTCCAGAAATTTCTCATAGATCGGCTCCGTCATCGTATAAAACCGGCCGCGATAGGCGCGGTCGTACCTCTGAATGGTTTCCTTGAGCCCGCTGCCGTACCCGCCCGTCAAGTTGACCATCGACCGGATATTTTTTCGGTCCATCACCGCCAGCAGATACTCCGGCGTGGCGGCGTAGTTTCGTGCAGCGCTTAATCCCACGCCGTTCTTGTCAACCTTCGCGTCCGTAATGTGCGTATGAACATCGATCACGGGATACCGCGCCCGCGCCACATGCGTCTCCGGAACCCGCAGCATGCTGCGCGGCTCGTAATCCACCAGGCTCAGCGGCGCCGTCTCAGCCTTCTCCTCTTTCTCCTCCGGCGGTGCGATTCCCGCCGCCCCAGCGGCCTTGGCCACCAGGCCCATTCCAGTCCAGCAAAATAATTGACGACGATTCATTTTGACTTTCTCCTGTTCCCCATGGTCGGTTACCGCACAGGTTCTTTGCAAGGGACGTCTCATCCCTGCTCGCGCAACCGAGGAATGTCTGCTCAAGAAATTTCCGCGCTGGTTGTCCGCCGCCGCTCGAAGCTACTGCGGCATCGATTTGAACTGGATCTGCCGCCGCTCAATGGTTTCGTTCGCGGACTTGTCGATACCGCTCTCCGGGTGGTGGACCGCGAGCACCCCTCGCAGCACATAATACCCTTCATCGGCGCGGGTCTTTCCATCGCCCCGGACGATTGTCCCGCGAAACGAATACCACAGCCCATGCACCACGCGGGTCTGGAAGCTGATCTCTTCGCCGTCGATCGAGGATTGATCGAAGAAGAATGTCAGCGGCGTATTGCTGTCGGTCTCCGCATCGCCCAGCCGCGTAATATATCCGCTTAGCTTGTTGCGCTCCAGATCCAGCTCAATCGAATCGTTGCTGTGATCGAACGCATACGAACCCCACACATCGTTCGGCAGGCTCGATGGCTGGCTGGAGGAGTCGACCGAGTTCCCGGCTCCGCCGGAGCCGACTTTGCCACGATTTTCTTGGGAACGATTGTGCAGGCTCGGCGTCGATGTCTGCTGCGCCCAGATCGGTACGCACGCCAGCCCGGCAAGCACGCAACCGGGAACCACAGTTCTCCGGAGCAGCCGTCCCAGGAATCGCCCGAAGGTTGGCCCAGCAAATCGCTCCGCCCGGAAACATCGCATCGCGTGTCTCGCTTTCGACCCTGCCGCGCTCCGGGCCGTCCGCGCTCGAAGCTTCAGTACCGGCCTATACTACTCCGCAATGCGATTGTAGGCTTCCGAAAATAAATCGAGCCTTTCACTGCATTTTTTGCGGCCTCACGATCCAACCGCCTATAGAAAATCGCCCTCGCGGTTCGGCAGCGCTTTCCCCCGGCGCACGTACCTGGGCTTGGCCAGCACATCCAGCCGCATCAGGATCTTTCTCGCCAGACCCGTCAGCGGAATTTCACCCAGCTTGCTGTCCAGAACCCAGCCATGCCGGTCCATCTCGTGTCCAGGTTGTGCTCCGCGAAGATGGTCCTCTTTCACGGCAAAAACTTCGACATAAAAATTCGTATTGGTGATGGAATGCCGAAGGCGCAACACCGGTTCGCCCGCTCCCGGCTCCGTCAGCGCCGGCAGTTCCCACATGCCCGGCATCTGCGAGGCGTCATCCGGACGTTGCACCAACAGCACCGCAACTCGCCTGCCGCCATCTCCGACAGCCCTTCTTACCAGCGCGTAATGGGTCTTGCGGCTCACCATCTGTTTGCGCGGCGCTACCGCATGTTCGCCTCGCGTCGCGCAAAACCCATGCACCGGGCATTCCGCGCATAGCGGAACATGGGGCAGGCACACCGTCGCTCCCAGTTCCATCATGGCCTGGTTGAATGTCCCCGGAGCTTGCGGATCCAGCAACCAGCCGGCGGTTTGTTTCAAACGTCCCGCCGACCCTGCGCGCTGGGCTGCAGTCTTTCCCAGCAGCCGCGTCAACACGCGTTCCACATTGCCGTCGACCACCGCAACCGCCTCATTACGGGCAATGCTGGCAATCGCCGCCGCCGTATAGTCCCCCACACCCGGCAGCCGTCGCAATTCCTGCGCCGTGTGGGGCAGAGAGCCGCCATGCTCGTTCACCAGCAACTGTGCGGCGCTATGCAGCATTCGAGCGCGGCGATAATACCCCAGCCCGCTCCACAACGTCAGCACTTCCTCTTCTTTGGCCAGCGCCAGCGATATCAGCGAGGGAAACCGCTCGACGAACTGCGTGTAGCGGTCGATCACCGTCGCCGCTCGCGTCTGCTGCAGCATTACCTCCGATACCCAGATGCGATACGGGTCACGCGTTTGTCGCCACGGCAGGTCCCGCGCACACAGCCGGAACCAGGCCAGGAGTTGCGCTCGGAATTCTTCCCGGTCCTCGTCCTTCAGTGCCGCGGTTTCCATGCGTTGATTCTAACGTCGAGTATCAGGAATAAATCCAGAAGACAGGCGGGGAGATGTATCGTTGGTGACCTCCCTGACAGAAAAGGTACCCCTGCGCATGCAAGGCCACAACCGCCGGGCAGCCGAAAAATCGCTTCCAACGCAAGAAGGCCGCCCTCGTCGGGACGGCTTCCTGCTGCAGCTTGGTTGTGCGCCGGACTTAGTCGCCCATCACCGGCTCTTCCGCCTTTTCCTTGGTGACAGCGTCCGCTGTCTTCGGGGCGGAAGCAATCAGGGAATCGATCGCGATAAAGTTCTCCTTCGGCTTTTCGCCCAGTACATGCTCGCGATAGAGCCGCGCCATCTGCGCATTCTCGGCATCCTGCTTCATCTTGCCTTCGCGCGCGCGAATCTTTTCTTCGCGCGAGTTCTTGGCGATGCCCAGCTTGTCCAGCGTGTCGTTGGCCGCCGCATCCACATGGTTCTGGTTCAGCACCAATGTGTTCTGCGCATCTCCCATGCCCACCTTGCGGCCGCCGGCAAAAATCTCGTGCCGGCCGTGCTCTTCGTACCACTTGGTCAGCGTCGCCGTCATGTGCATCTTCTCAATAATGTTGCGCCAGCCCACCCCGGTGTTGTACGCGCAGAAGCTGATCTCGCCTTCCTGCGTCGCATACGGAATAATGCACTGCTCGGTCCGGCGGAAATCGTAATTGAACAGGTCCTGGAACCACATGCCCGCGATGAACAGGAAGTTCCAACGGTCGGCGCGGCGCATTTTGATGTCTTCCATGGTGCGGTCGCCCGTCACCTTACCATAATTTTTTCCGGTGGCGCCGAAACATTTGTCGAACTTCTTCAGCAGATCCAGAATGCGGAAATGCGTCGGCGACTTGGTCGGATCGTAGTTCCGCAACAGGGCCAGCGATACTCCCAGGATCGAGAGAAACTTGCCGCGCGCCGCGTCGTTGATCTTGGCAACGTCCTTCGCCAGCCGGTCGGCGTGCAGGAACGCCGTCACCGGAACGGCTTCCTTGGTTTCCTTGTCGATCATCAGCGCCATGCCAATGCCGCAGTTCGGGTGACATCCACAAGAGAGTTGGCCCCAGTCGCGGGTCGGCCCATGCACCAGATCGGCCCAGTCGGAAAAGGTGCTCATGAAGCTGATTGGGAACCAGTCGCGGATCGGTTCGCCCAGCCCGGTCTGATTCTTGATGTCGTGCGCCATGTGGCTCAGCGTGTACCGCTGCGCAATGCGCCGCTCGTCGCTGATGTCCTCATCGCGGCCGGTGAACGAAACCGGCTGGAAGCTCAGAAAGTTGATCGTCTTCGGATTGTCCAGCGCGAACTGGATAATATGACCGACCTGCTCGTTGTTGATCCCGTTGATGATCGTCGTCACCGGAACGATGTCGACGCCCGCTTCATGCAGGTTGTGGATCGCCTGCAGCTTCACGTCGAACAGGTTGCCGACTTTGCGATGCGAATTGGCGGCATTGCCGATTCCATCGAATTGCAGGTAAGCATAGCGCAGACCCGCTTCCGCGGCGGCGCGGCAGAATTCCTTGCTCTTGGCAAACTCAATCCCGTTGGTCGCCGCCTGCACCGAGTTGTACCCGACCTTGCGCGCATACGCGACTGCATCCAAAAAATACGGCGACAGCGTCGGCTCTCCGCCGGAGAACAGCACCGACATCTGACGGCGCGGCTTCACGGTAATGGCGTTGTCCAGCATGGTCTTGATTTCGTCCCATGTCAGTTCATGCACAAATCCAACCTGGTTGGCATCCATGAAACAGGGATCGCACATCATGTTGCAGCGGTTGGTCAAATCGATGGTCAGCACCGAACCGCGGCCATGCGTAATCGTCGAGGTGCCGTGGTCGTGCAATTTCTCGTCGTTGTGGGCGCGAATGTCGCGGCCCGGAAAAACCTCTTCCAGGTGCTTGAAGAATGCCGGATCGATCGACATCACATCTTCAAAATGGCCATGCTTGGGGCAATCCTTCACCATCAGGATCTTGCCGTCGCGCTCGATGATCTGCGCCTTGATCTCGCC
>JBKQVW010000083.1:0-13404 GCA_052142955.1 Acidobacteriaceae bacterium
GTCAGTTCGCGGCTAGCCGCGAACTGACTGCCACCTAAACCAGCCGAAGACTAACTCTAGGCCTGGTTCAAAAGAGCTGGTCCGATCACGTTGCGCTACACTAACTATCTGCTTGACTCATTCTATCGGGCACGCCACAGGAATTTGATTCCTAGGAACCGTCACGGATGTTGGAGAGGCGGGAGCAGTCGCCACCTCGATGTCGGAGACTGCATTCGGCAGACGGCTAAAGTTCCTGTCCAATAGCTTCAAACTCCGGCGCCATTGAACAATTTCCTATAAGTGCCGATGGCAGGTATAAACCTTTTCACAAGAAGGACTGCACGCTCGAAAAGGAGGCCTTAATTCATCCACTCCAAAATCTTTTTCATGCTGCTCGGTGCATCGGAAGTCGTACCACGCGGCAAACCTGGCGCGATCGCTACTGCCAATCCGTGGCCCTCAAACCAAGCTAAGAAGCGTGCTTGATCCGCGCCCGCCAGTCGTCCCTGATTAATCCATGTATAGTAGGCACCCATGTCGGCATCCACCAGAGAGCCCTCCGGGTCCGTCTGTTGCGTGAGGGGATTGCGCTTCAGCAGTTCATTCATCGGAGCCATGCGTTGTCTGGGAGCAAATCTCGCCAACATCGTGATTGGTTGGGCGCGACGCATCGCTTCCCTTGCCGCCCACTGCACAAAGGTGGTGCTGAAGACCTGCGTTCCTGCTCCTTCAGTAAGAAGTTTGACCTCGAAGTGGCGCAACACCGCATCATCGGCGCTCCCACGCAGGCCCAGATCTGTCGGGCTGAGTGCAGCCATAAAAGATTGCACGGCTTCCGGACCTACCGATGCAGTTTTTCCCGTTCGTTCGATGAAGCTTTCCATCAAGTTAAGTTCCTTCAACGCAACGGGCGCCAGCTCGTTATAGGAGGTCACAGTAATTCCTTGCTGTGCACCACAGGTGGCGTCAGCCTGTCCCCCGTCAATGTACCAATGTGCGTATTGCCCTGGACACTTCTGTGCCCGCTCGTTGACGAATTTGACCAGCGTCTCCATGCCCCGATCAGGCTGAACAGCCGTAAATAATGCTCCTTGCGGGCGAAGCAAGCGGAACAGTGAAGCATGGGTCTGGGAAACTCCCTGCCCCACAATAACGATCGTAAAACGTGGCATCGCCGGCGGTTTGCCGACAAGTACTTGTTCCAACTGCGCTTGATATTGCGAAGCAGCTTTGCGGTAGTCATCTATTTGTTGTGTTGACCAAAGCAAAGCGCTCAGCTGCTCACTAAAACGTTGGGGTTGATTGACCCAATCAATTTTGCTGATATCGGCGGGTAAGCGCACAGCAGCGAACGGAGCCATCAAAGACGCGAAGGAAGAGGTTTGCAGAGTTTCAAGATAGTCGAACTGGCGAACCAATGTGCGTTGCTCTACCGGAAAGCACCAGTCGTACTCAATGATCTCGCGCAGAAGGATGGGCAATAACACCAATGGGATCTGCCTCAGAACTACAAGATACTTCACGGCAAAGGCTCTGCCTTGCGGCGGATAGCGGGAGAAGCTTTCTGAGCGTAGTTCATGCGGCTGCATCAGATCACCTCAAGAATCGGCTTACCTTGAGCATGTGGTGTTGGAAACCCAATCAAAGCACCCAGTGTCGGAACCAGGTCGAGGGAATTCAGCGGTCGATCCACGGTGACATTCTGTCGAATTCCTGGACCGAGCACCATCATCCACGTAGTGCGAGAAAGTGGATCGCCAGTCCGGTGATGCTGGAATCCATTTCCGCCTGCATCGAAATCGGAATCGCGACCAAAGTCCGGCAGGATAAACATGGTTGTATGTCCGCGGTATTCCGGATCGCTCTCGATCGCCTGCCAGATTTCTACACAGAGCCGGTCCGTGCGTCGTATTCCATCAATGTACAGAGAGTACGCGCCGGAATGCGCTACATCCATATCATGCAGTGTGATCCATAGCAGGCTAGGAGCAAACTGTCGCATCAACTGACGCATAACAAATACAGATAATTCATCTGCGCTCGAAAGCGTCTGCGCATGACGCGTGAAATCCTCTACAGAAAGATGCAGGATCTCATTCAAACGCGACAAAGAAACGTCCGTCTTCACTAACGGTGGGGTAGATAATGGATCCTCAAAGTTGTCCTGCAGCAGAAAATTAAAATTGCCCAAGTTTGGATGCTGTGGTCCTAGCGCTGCAGCCAACAAGTGCTTTGGTAAAATCACCTGTGCTCCATAACCCGGTGCAATCTGCGATCCATTGCTTTGGCCAATGCAATTGAATCCATTGCTGGGCGCAATTACCCAGGTATCGTTTGCGGGTCGGCCAAGTTCTTTTCGATAGTATTCAAATACGGTCGGATGGCTTGGAGCAACATTTGCGAAGTTGTCGAAGGTTTCATACACCCCGGTGGCGAGGCTGGCGGTTGCGACATAGTGGCCTAGAATTCCATGATTGACAACCTGCGTGCAGAACGTCGCTTGCGGAATCAGCTCCCCCAGCAGATGTGTGATGTTCTCCTGGCCCTGCGGAGCGAAGGTTTCTTCATCGCGCGCGCCGCCCCCAAACGTGACCACCACCGTCTTCCGTCTTTCGTCGCGCATGGCAGCATGAAGAGGAGAAAATCGCGATATGGCGGTCCCAGCGCTTACGCCGGCGGCGGAACGAAGAAATTCCCGCCTTGTCCAAGCCCTCTGCTGCACGATCTCGCGAAAACTCCCCTTCATCGCATCTTCACCATCCAGGGGATGATCTCTTCCATCTGTCTATACGAAGACAAGTATAAGACTGCTTATCTTTACCGTCGATGCAATACGTTAGTGATGGATTGGATATCTCCGATTCTCGGCGGGGACAAATTGGGTAGGGATTGAACCGGTTACACGCAGATGAAACGTGTCCTGTCCCTTAAGTCCATCCAGACCCGTCGCTATCAGCTGCACTTTGTAAGTGCCAGCATGTGTGTAGGCATGACTCACCTGTTCGCCCTGCTGGGTTACACCATCGCCGAAGTCCCAGCGGTAGGAGACGGCTGCTATCTCCGGGCTTGCGAGGTGGACAGCAAATTCCACGGTCGCGCCTGCGTCTGCCGAGGAGGGATGTTGCGCTTGAACCGCCGGAGGCGCTGCCAATACGCCAGTATCGATAATCTTTAATACCCGAACGGAGTGAGCAGGCTGATGTACAACAAGAGAGTCCAATTTTTGAACAGGAATTTTCTTTTTGTCCAGGACGTCATACGCAGTATATGGACCTCTTCCAGTTAGGCCAAGGCCGGAAATCGAGATTGTGTGGGTGCGAGCATGATCTGTCCAATCAAAAATTGTTAACATACTCTGCCGAGCATCCTCTTTTAACAAGAAAATGCTCGGCTGCTCATCTTCTGGAAGATAGGTCATCAGATCAAGCGGTGTCGATGCTTGGCCCAACCGCACCATGTCAATCAAATCTTGATTCTCCACCAGTGCCAGGCGTTCCGGCTCGGCTCCCAGGATCGGCAAATCGTCCCCAATTTCATACATACCCCCTGATATTGCCGCGACTGCGATGGATACCTTGGCCTCGTCTAACGTAAGTGGGCGGGTGCCCCCATGCCAAACCTGGGCTTTCACAAACTGTTTGGATACAGTGAATGCGTCCGGGTCAGCTACAAAGAACTTGCGGTTCATATAGTATCTTGCAGCGATTTCAGATGCAGCTTCCTTGCTGGATTGGAACGTATGCCCAGTATCCTGAGAAATGCGACCAAAGTCCACATACCCAACTGGATTCAGCATGACACTTCCGTCTTTGTCCAATAGCACATGGTTACCCACGGTATCCCTGATAATACCCAATCCGATCCTCTGGGCTTCCATAGCCGAGGTATTAAGCCGGTAGTAATGACCTTCGATTGCTGAAGCATCCATAAAGTCCAACTTGATACAGCGGATTCCCCACTCCTTGACCATCGTTGAGTAGGTCTTTTGCAGATATTCCTGCGCGCCAGGGTTTGTACAATCCAGCGCAAATAGCTGCTCCCCACTATTCCCGATTGAGCCGATGTGAATGGGATCGCCCTTGGCATTGTGGACTAGCCAATCCGGATGGTTCTGGTATACCCAGGAGCGGTTAGAAACCTCAAAAGGTGCAGTCCAGATGGCAGGTATAAGTCCTAGATCGCGTATCTTTTGTTCCAGACTGGCCATGCCGTGAGGGAAAAGAGTAGCGTTGGGTGTAATGTATTCTCCGCGGGCATACTGATAGCCCTCGTCAATGTGAAAGAAGTCATATCCGAGCGGCTTCAGGTTTTGCGCCACCCATTGCGCATTTGTTAAGGCCGTCCCTTCGTTCAGCCCATAGTAATATGCCGTCCAGCTCCACCAACCCATCGATGCCGGCGCTGTCACACGCGCGTGATGAAGTTGCTGAATAACGGATGCATAGGTTTCCAGTTGACGATAATAATCCGTACTTACGCTGAGCAGCAATCGTTCAGAAGCCAACTCCGTGCCGGGAGCTACTAATAACTTCAGCGGCACCAGATTTTTGGAAGAGGATTGCTGTGGGGAGTCACCTTCCTCCGCTTCAGTCGTACCAGTCGAATCCACTTCATAAGAGGCGATCTGCGGCTGATCGGCTTTTTCTGCAACGTGTATGCGCAGCACCGTCAAAAAGCGATTCGATGTCAGCGCGCCGGCAAAGAAACTCGTATGGCTCTGACGATTGTAAATGAGCTGACTACCAAATCCGCGCTGCATCGGGTCTTTTGTATTGGCCAGATCGGAAATAGTAAAGTTGGCTCGAGATTCACTGAAGCTATCGGAAAGGACACGATCTTCCCCAACTGGACCACCCAAATCAAGAATTGAATTTCCCAATCCTGCGATAGAACGAATAGATTCAACCTGAATGGACTTGGCCGTCGAATTGTGAACGAACACCTGAATGTCGGCGAACGGTTTATTGGGATAGGCACGCAATCGATAGATGAGATCTGGTTCTCCGGGCAAATCCGAGAACGTGGCTGTCCACTCTTCTGCTGTGCCCAGATCATCCTCTACCCTGGAAGTCATTATTGCATGCTTCGGATAGTTCCTGGATTCCAACCAGCGGCCATCCGACTGGACAGCTACGTCTGCTTTCAGAACAACAGGATCAGAATCTGACACTCCGACTGTGTAACTCCCGTCTACAGGATCGATTTTCACCTGCAAACCTTGTTCCCTGTTTTGTGCATTCAGGAGAGACAAGTGGCCAAAAATAACAAAAATGATTCCCGCAAGCATACCCGCAACATTTCCAACGGGCACTCTCCTAATCAAATTTATCCCCATGCTGCTCTCCACAACGAAAATCTGCAATAACTGATAGGGCAGGCTAGAACAGTTCTCCTGTACGCGTTTTTACACCTACAGGAGAACCGCCGTGTTAGTACACGTACTTCAAAGCAAACTGGAAGAATCGGGAATCCGGCGTGAAGTTCTGGAAGACCTGTGGCGAAGAGATGCCTCCACCAGTTGCGTCATTACTCGTGTCGTATGGGGTACCGAGAGTCGGGTGATTCAGAAGGTTGAAAACGTCTACACGGAACTGTAGGTACTGTTCGCGCCAGGTCGTAAAGTTTTTGAACAGAGACATGTTCACGCGATTGTATCCAGGCCCATAGATTTGGTTGGACTTCCCACCAAGATAAGCAACTGCATTGGCGATGCCCGTCACCTGCGAACCGGGTCCCGATATAGGAATGAGGCTGCCATCCAGCGGGTTGGCGAATGCGCACGGATTATACCAGTTTGTGCGATTGCGCACGGAGGTTGGGCATGAACTAATATAGGGGTTCGACGGAGGCGGGGTACCTCCTGGGGCAAACGGATTCCCAATCAGAATCGCATTTGCAGTGCCACCATTGGCCGTAGTGCTATCTGGATAAACTGTAAAGGGGGTGCCTGTTTGCGCAGTAAAGGTCAGGCTCGCCGCCCACCCACCCGTTATTCGGTCGGTCCAACCACTGTCGTGCAGATATTTCCGCCCTTTCCCAAACGGCAATTGATAAAATCCGTTAAGTGTGAAGCGATTGCGGACATCGAAAGCGGAGTTGGTTAGTTCGTCGACGAGAGGAATGATGTTTGTGTTACGAGGATTGATGCCGCCTTCAATTCCTCCTGGAGTCGTAGAATCGTCGAACGCATGCGCCCAGGTGTACGTAGTAAGGAAGCTTAACCCATTCGCGTAGCGCTTTTCCACTTTTGCCTGCATCGCGTTGTAGTAACTTTCGCCTTGATAGCTCGAAAGAAAGAACTCACTGAGGTTTGGAAACGACTGAGTTATAGCTGCATTGGCGCCAGGATTCACCAGCGCGTTCGGCTGGTTGGTATTGACGCCGGTATACAAATGCCGAGCGGAATTTCCAACATATCCTAGAGCTGCAACTAGGTTGGGAGACAATTCGCGCTCTACCGTCAGGTTATAGCTCTCCGTGTAGGGAGTATGGATGTTGACATCGGAGGAATTGATTGAAGGGTTGCTAAAAAAATTCTTTACGCCGTTTGTAAGATACGCCGATAAACCTGTCTCGAGAGTTGTCGGATATGGAAGAGTCGGGGGAGCGGCAGTCGCGGTGGATGGGCAGCTACCGGGAACGCAGGGCGACGGATTGTAGACAATGGAATTGAATGACCATGGGAAGTTTACCGTCAACTCTGCGGCTCCAGGGGCTTCAATACCTCCGTAGAAAACCCCGTAGGCGCCGCGTATCACTGTTTTTGGATCAATCTGATAGGCAAAACCGACGCGCGGCCCAAAGTTATCCTTTTGCGCGTGCGTCAAGGACAGGCTGTTGACATACTGCACCGTAACGTTCTGTGACGCGAGCAAGGCCAAAAACGACGCCGGAAGAGGGTTGGTCTTCTCGATTTTTGTAGGCAACTCGTAAATACCCGATCCGGTACCAATCTGTCCGACCGGTGAGGTCTGTACAAGGTTGGCTATCTGCCCCGCATTGTTGCTGATTGGCTGAACGTAGTCATACCTCAGACCCAAATTCACAGTCAATTTGTTGTTGACGCGCCAGTCATCCTGAGCATATGCAGAGCGATACCAGCGATAGTAACTGACATTACTGTCCGGAGAGATCTCCGTGTTCAGCATATTGTCAGTCAGCAAGTCCGCTGGGCCCCACCCGGTATACGCGGCTCCAGCGGCGCCAGTGTAGTAGGCGCCGAAATGGTATCGACCACGTGGAACGTACGGCTGGCTGATGGATGTACGAATACTCTGAAAGTCCACGCCAAACTTCAGGGAATGGTTCCCGATAATTTTGGTAACGTTATCAAGAATCTGGTATATGTTTTGACGCTCGATGGACGGGAGGTCTGCACGTGAACCAAAGTTGCTGATGTTCGCCATTGTGAAATACGGGAGGCCGCCATTCGGTTCGGCAGTTCCAGCAAAAGGTACACCGCCTAACCCTAGTTGGCTGGATATGTCTTTCGTGGAGTTTGCCTGGAGAAATTGAAAATTGCCCCAGTTATATCCAACACGAAGTTCATTGCTGAGGGTGGGACTGAAAAGATGGGCTTCACTGGCCATAAAGCTCTCACCCAAGTTGAAATCGGATGCGCCTTGAAAACCACCTAAATTGCTGCCGCCATCGAGAACCGGCCCAAGCGGAGGAGGATTGTTCGCTTGTTGATGCTGGTAACTATACCGCACATAGGTCTGGTCCTTCGCACTGATGTTCCAGTCCACTCGCTGGTCCCACTGCCAGGTGTTATTCACGTCGTCTAGATTTACATTGAGATTGTTATATGTGTTCCCCCCAGTACTCGAACCAGTATTATTGCTAGAGTTCCAACCGTTGGCATTCGGAGCGGGGAACAGCGATAAAAGATTACTTGCGACGCTATCAATCTGGTTCGGGCAAAGAATATTTGTGGTGGTCTGTCCGGGGGTCGGAGTGCCGCAGGTCAAAGGGGTTGCACCGCCACTATTCGGCGCATAGAGCAAAACGGGCGAGCCCTTGCCTGTGAGGCTGGGGTTAAACAACTCCGTAAAGTTCCCTTGCCTCATCAGAGGCGTGGGTACAGTCAGGATGGCGGTTTGGCCAAATACAATGCGATTTGCCTCTGCATCCCCAAAGTAAAAGAGCTTGTTCCGCCAGATCGGAAAACCAGCCGTGGCTCCGAACTGGTTTTCGTGGTAGGGAGGATTTACCGTTGCATCCCAATCTGTCGCATCCAGATTGGTATTGCGAATGTACTCCCACGCATCTCCATGGATTTGATTGGTGCCTGACTTGATGCTGGCGCTGACCACAGCCCCAGCGGAGTGACCGAACTCGGCACTGTAATCGGCAGTATCGATCTTGAATTCAGCCAGTGCATCCGGCGGGGGCCGCACGTTGTAACTGGCGCCATTCATAAAGTCGTCGACATTCACATTGTTGTCGACACCATCCAAGATAAAGTTGTTCTGGGTCGCGCGTTGGCCGTTCGCAAAAAAGTCTCCCGTACCACCGCCACGACTATTCCCACTGATCGAGGGAACAACGCCGGCTGTTAACTGGGCGATATAGATCCAGTTGCGGCCATTGAGCGGTGTGTTATTGATGGTCTGCGTACTCACTACCTGACCGACGGATGCTGTCTGCGACTGAAGCAATGGAGGAGCAGTGGATACAGTCACACTTTGCGATACGTTACCTGGCTTCAAAGCAACAACCACATTCAAGCGTTCCTGGATATCCAAATGAACGTGTTGCTGAGTAGTGGTCTGGAACCCGGGAGCCGTAGCACTCACTTCATAATTGCCGATCTTAACCGGCGAGAAAACGTAGACCCCGCTTCCGTCGGACTTGCCTTGCAATACCAGACCTGTGTCGGTATTGGTGAGAGTGACCTGGGCATTCGGGATGACTGCGCCTGCGCTATCCTTCACAACGCCGGTGATGGTTCCCTGATCAGCCTGGGCGAATGCCTGATGTCCTGAGAACAGGACACAGCAAAGACCTAGTATGAATAAGAAATTGAAAATAATGCGCCGCTTCGTCTGACTCAATTGAATGCCCCCATTTTTAAAGTTTTTCTTGGGCTCATCGACCCAACTATTAACTACGAATGATTGCAATCTATATTACGATTCGTATTGTATTACGTATATTTCGCCTCTAGCCTAACCCTGTCAAGCAAAAACTCGCGATATTAGAAAAAATAATACGAAGTAAAATATATATATATATGAACGACTCGATCAGAGTTCTATCTGAAATTTAGGCCATCATGTGGCCACTAAGATGGAGCGCAGTACCACCATCGGATTACCCGAGACAAGAGATGAGGTGGTATGACCCTTAGGGCACGCGGAGAAACGGCGCATTTACAGCGCAATACAGTTCAATGCGCGATTGGAATAGGGGTCAGTACATCCGGTTGCGCTCCTGGGTCGCCAATAGCGGGCCCATGCCACACACCACCGCCATAAGTGTCGATATAGATTTTGGATGGGTCGTTCGCGTCGAGGATAACGCGATGCCCCCATTTGAAGTTGTAGCCCTTGAGCCGATTCCAATGCTTCCCCCCGTCCGGGGAACGATACGCGGCTGAATCGAAGCCGCAAATATAGAGGACATTCGGATTTCTCGGATCCAGCGTGAGATCGTAGACATGCTGGGAATCCTGGAAGATCGGCGTCCACGTTTGTCCGGCGTTGTTGGAAAGAAAAACACCGCCCCCATGGTCTGCCTCGACGCCCTCATGGCCCCAGGCCGTGAGATACAGACGCTGTGGGTCCCGCGGATCGACCGTCAGCCCAGTGGGCCCATTGGTTCCGGCAGGAAGATTCATTTTGACCCAGTGCTCCGCTTTGTCGGTAGAGCGATACAGGGCTCCGGGCCCGGGAACGGGCGGATTTCGTCCCTCTGATCTACGGGCGACGACTAGATATAGAATTCCTGCTTTCGTCAAAGTGAGGCGCCATGCAAACGGTTGCGCCTCGGTCATGCCATTATTCTTAAGTGTCCATGTTTTTCCGTTATCGACTGACTTATAGACGCCGTGCCCGAAACCAGTCGCGTATAGAGTGCGCTTCCCTACTGGGCTGCTCGGATCCATCAGAATATCTGTGACCGATGTGGATGGCATGCCCTGATTGCTCGGCGTCCAGTGCCAGCCGCCGTCCGTCGAGACAGCCACGCCTCCCGTGAAACTCGCCGGATTGCGATGTCTCCAGTCTTTCGGACGGGGAAGATCATGCACTCCACTGAAGGCTCCCCACATGAGTCCTTTGACTGCGGGATCAAAGGCGAGCCAGTAAGTCGTATTGCGCCACTCTTCCGGAACGCCGCTGCTGCTGCTCTGCCACGAGGCGCCGCCATTGCTGCTCTGGAATAGTCCAATATCCGTGTTGTCCATGTAGATATGCTTTGAGTTGAAAGGATCGAACTGGACTCCATAGTTTGTCGTCACATCGAGTCCCCGCGTCGTCCATTGGTCTCCATCGACGCGCCTGGAGTTCACCTCTTTCCACGTCTTGCCGCCGTCGAGGGTTCGATACGTGCGAAACAAGTCGGTCGCATAACAGATATCCGGATCGGTTGGCGCCACCCCCAGAGTGCGAGGAGAATCGAAAAAGATCGAGACGCCGTTCTGTGTGGCACGCTGTTCGATCCATGTTCCCTCCAGGTTCGCAGCCGGCTTAGTCGATTCCTTGAACACGATATGCCAGGTTTTGCCGGCATCCTCCGTCTTTGCGATCCCGTTGAATAAGTTCTCTTGACCCGCCCCAAGCCGTAGGCCGCGAAAGCCGACGTACGCGACCTTTGGATGCTGTTCACTCACAGCAATGGCTTGAAACTTCCCGGCACTTTGACCAAGAGATGGCGTAATGTTGCGCCAGTTGCGACCGCCGTTCTCCGAAACATATACCTCGCCTGCCTGCGTCGTTGCGTAAAGCCAGGTTGCGTTGTTCGCATGCGCTGCACTGGCGGCGAAGATGCTGCTCTGGAGCTGGCCGAGTTCCGACACTTTCCCCCCAGTGCTCACCTTATAAGCGCCATTGGCGGTAACAACGATGAGGCTACCGTTATCAAAAGTCAACAGAATGGCATTTTGCGGGATCGGCGCCAGTCGCTTCCAGGAAATTCCGTGATCATCTGAGACCAGGATCAACGAATTTGAGTTCTCTTTCGTGGCGGCTGTCGCAGGAACACTGAAAAGTGAGCGAGAGACATGAGCGGTCGACGTGGAGTGCTCTTTTGTGAACGCGATATAGAGCCGCCTCGAGTCATTCGGGTCAATGGCAACGGCAGAGATGCCGCCGGCTCCTGGATAAGCGGCATCGTCCGTCGTGAGAAAGACATCCGAGTGGTCGCCGACCTGATGTTCGACCGTATTCTTGCGTGGGTCAGGAAAGATCATACTCCACGACCTTCCTCGATTTTCGCTACGCCACAGTGCCACGTTGGCGGCATAGATTACATTCTTGTCCTTGGGGTCGAAAGCGAAGCTGTCGAGACCTGTAAGCAGGTTGAACATGCGCCAGGAATTGCCATCGTCATGGGTAATGTAGCCGCCGGTCATGTCGCAGTGTTCGAGCACCAGGCGGGGATCGTGCGGGCTGATGGTTGGCGCGATCATGGTCCCGCCTCCACCCGGGCCGACGATCTTCCATGTGTCGAAACGGGGAGCCTGTCCCCGGGCGGGGACCAGAATTGCCAGCAGGAAAACTATCACCACACTGATTTGTTTCAAGAAAACTCCGATCGAGGTTAGAGAAAAGCCAACCGACTGTGCGAGGTAGGCAGGCCCTGCCTCACTACGAACTCGCTGCGCGTCAAGGGCCATTGCCGAAGAAGCGTCCGCTGCGCGGGGCCATTTACGGGCTCGTTGAAAGAAACGTCGCGTTTAGTCCGAATTGCGTTGACGCTGTTACCTTCACCTACGTTTAGTACTGTTTTGCTTCGTTGTCAAACCTCACTGCCTTGCCATTCTGGCAGCAAACAGATCGCCACCCGATTCAGGGGTACGGCGTAGTCTCTCCGGAATTGGTGCAATCCTAGTCGTCTAAATTCTGTTTGCCCGCCAATTTCCGTTTGGTTAGTTTGCGCAAAAGAATCAATATCTCGAACGAAGTCAGCAACCTCCTTGATTTACCGGTCGGCTACTCCAGAATTTGGATGATGATTGAGTTCAAGTTGTAACTCGGACTTGAAAGGTTCTCAATCTCTGCCTGCAAGTCCCTCGTGGCTTCCAGTGTTAACTAACTCGTTCATATCGACCACCGATGCGTTACCCACCCAGCTTCAATTTCTATTCGACATGGCGACGGTCCTTTAATTTCATATTGGAATGTTAACTTATGACGACACGACGAGAGTTCCTCGCTGCGAATCTGATCGCAGCCGCAGGATTGGCAGCGAACCAGCGCGAATGCTCTCAGCAAAGCGCGAACTCAGTTCGGATTCTGAGAGCTCGCAAGTGGCCCGTTCAGACCGCAACTTCTGGAGCGATTGGCCCGCTTACCTTACTGCTGAAATGAACCCGGCAAGAAACAGGCGGCTTGCAGAGCTGGCATCCATCCATTCGACTGCACAATTGCACGAGCGGATCACCATGATCCGTTCGCAGCTGTGGGAGCTGATTGGAGGGATACCGGACAGGACGCCACTCAATCCCCGAGTTACCGGCACCATGGATCGCGGTCCATACCGAATTGAGAACATCGTATTTGAGAGCTTTCCCAAAGTATATGTGACCGCCAATCTCTATATCCCTGCTGCGGGGAAGCCTCCGTATCCAGCCATTTTGGCGCCCGTTGGCCATTCTGAGAATGGCAAGGCGTATCACTATTATCAGCATCTTTACCAGAACCTGGTGCGTCAGGGCTATGTCGTACTGAGCTACGATCCTTTTGGTCAGGGGGAGCGACTCCAAAGTGAGATTAGTGAACCCACCGTAAACAGTGACTTGGAATAGGGGCATGGAACCATGACGAAACACAACCCGGAAAACGAGCGTATCAAGCGGAAATACTTCGCCTATTTGAAGGAAGGCAAGCGGCACAGCGAGCCTACCGTGGATGCCGCCGCCAAGGCCCTGAGCCGGTTTGAAGAGTACACCAGATACAGGGACTTCAAAGCCTTTCACTATGACCAGGCGATTGCGTTCAAGAGGCTGGCTGTGTTGCGGCAGCCAGTACAACCCAGCGCAGGCGGCCTTGCGGACGACTTGCTGGACGAATTGAAGCGCAGGGGCATAAGCCTTTCAGCAAATTCGTAATGCAGTCTCCTATGCGACCGATCCGCGGAAGGGCAGCACCTTGCCGCCACGTTGCGTCTGTTCCAGAAAATCTGCCCAGTCTTGCATCATCCTAGTGCGCGGTTCCAAGTACGGCGCATGGTTGTATGCGGCGCTCACAGCGTTGCGTG
>JBKQVW010000084.1:0-3764 GCA_052142955.1 Acidobacteriaceae bacterium
CACTCACGGCCCACGTCCTTTGGCGGCAGTTGCGGCAGACTGTCCGGGTCGATCACATCCTTGTGCACGAACAGGCCGCACCAACAGCGTTTGATAGCGTCGAAATGCTCCCGGTGGAAGGGAATGCAGGGGCAAACGATCTGCATGTCGCGTGCTCGGTCGTGGCGGATCGGCTGGCAGGGGCAAAAGGGGATGCCGTGCATGCCCTCCAGCGTCACCTCCTGTTCGAGCAGAAAATCCACCAACTCCGCGTCGGGCGTGAACTTGAAGCCCAACGGCTCGACGACCTTGGCGAAGAAATAGTGGAGCGCCTTTTTCCTTGATTCGGCTTCCATTCAACGCCTCCTATGATTTGAGCGCACTCGCGTAGAGATCCGGCCGATAGCCCGAGATGACCTCATCGCCGATCTTGGCGAACGGGAAGCCCGTGGCGCCGGCGGCATCGAGATCCTGCAAAATCGTTCCCTGGGTCGCATCGTCGGCAAGATCGTAGTCGATGTAAGTGAACGGGATGTTGCGTTCAGCGAAAAACTTCTTCGCCTTACGGCACCAGGGACAGGTTGAGAGAGTATAGAGAGTGACCTTTTTCATGCCATATCCTTTCCACCGAGGCTAACGAGCAGTTTGCCCGCTTCGAGCTTTGTGGGGCACACGGTGAGGCCAATTTCCGGCGCATTGAGGAACTTCCCGGTTCGAACATCGAAACGCCAGTCATGGCATGGGCAGACGATCGTGTTACCTTCCAGCGTTCCCATGAACAACGGACACGCCATGTGTGCACACTTGCCGGAAACGGCATAGACCGCGCCGCCGACACGCGCCAGAAGGATATTCACTCCCCGTGGGTAGACGGGCGTCATCTGACCCTCTGGCAGCGCGCTATCGTCCAATACGGATGTCCAGCCGGGGGCACTGCTTGATGCGGCTCCGGTCTTTTCCGGCAATTCCGGTTGCTGCGTATACTCCATAACTAGCTCCAACTCCGAATTCTTTTGGCATTCCATCACCAGGTTGTTCAGGCGCCTGACGATGCTTCCTTATTCTTTGCGCTCACATTTTGTGCAGGTCAAGCGCCAGCGCGGCCCAGACCCAGCCGTAAAAAATCAGGTCAATCCCCACGAAAAGACCGATCGCATAGAGCCCCGAGAGCGGCCATTGCGCCAGGAGCAGACCGCCCAGAAGGAAAGTGATGGCTCCGTTCGCCGCTTGCCAACCAAAGCCCGGCAAGTGGGTCCAGAAAGCGATCACCAACTGATACAGTCCGGCAATCAGAAAGAACATGGACATCACCAAGGTCGCAGCTTCGGCGCTGATCATCGGATGCTTGATGAAAATTACGCCGGTTATTCCAAGGAGAATAGCCAGCGCCAGATGCAGGAAAAACCCTACCCATTTCCCCACCATGAATGCACTGACAAGATCGATGATGCTTGCCAACACCATCAGCCAGCCGAAGAACATCATCGATGCTACCGTGGCGGTCACGGACCGAACCACTGCGGCAAGGCCGAGCAGCATCAACGCGATCCCGAACGCGAGAAACCATCCCCAGTTGTGAATCATTTCCTGGGTAACTTGCATTACCATCACATCGATCTGACCTAACATTTTCAACTCTCCTTATCCGTGAATTCTGGGCGGCTCCCCAGGGGCGGCCAACAAAAAAGCTGTGGTATTGGCCGGGTTTACAACGAGACTGCTACTGAGCACCAATGAGTAACTTGCCTGCCAGCTAGTTGAGTTTGCGACGCTTCTCCTCAATGTCCAGCTCAATTTGACGTTCGAGTTCCCCTTCCAACATGGCGATCTGCGACGCAATTTCAGAGATGTTCATGTTCATGATGCCTTCCAATTCATGGGACATTGATTCCACTGAACAGCCACCTGTCACGAGGTTCGAGATCAGCCTTCGCCAGCTCCCACGGGCGCCGTTCTACTTCCTCGGTCCCAGTAGTTTGTGGAGGATCTCGCGCTGCTTGGCCAATAGTTCTGTGATCGCCTTGATCTCGATGTCGGCTTTTGCGGTCTCGGCTTCTGCTTTGAGTGTCTCCAGCTTTGCCTCGACGGTCTTGATTTCGGCCGCGAACTTATCGCGGATTGCCTGCCTTGCCACGTTGGTAACGACGCTCATGCGGTCCTCCCTGGATTTCCCATCTGCTTTCGTGGGCGATTATTTTGCAACCACATCCTGTCGTAGTGCAATGCAAAGGCCACATGTAAGCCCTTGAAAACATTGGGGTACCCGGATTAGGAGGTCACAATTCCTTCACGAACTCGCGAACTTCGTGAAAATTGCCTGTGACCATCAGCGGAAACGTGGTTGGGGAGCTAGACGACGATGAACCGATAAGGTTTTCTCATGGCCTGTTCACTAGGACTACGACACTTCGGGCCTCGACTCGACGCGTGTTCCCGAGTACCTCAGGCTCACAACCGGGGTCGGCAATGTCGTAGGGAGAAGGCTGGGCGGTGTCCACGGCCTGGCACCAACGCCTGCCCGGCACAATGGGTAGTTCAAAATCCAGGCTTTCCCAGAACATGTTGAACATGACGTGCAAGTCGCAGTCTCCGCCGAAACCAGCCAGCGTCATCGCGAGCGCGCGGGCGCTTGCATCGTCCCATCCGGGACTGTTGAGCTTCGTGCCGTGCCACGATACGTCCTTTAAGCCGCGCTCATTCATCGAGCCGTTGAAGAACTGGTCGCGCCTGAGGACTGGGTGCATCTTCCGGAACCAAATCATGCTCCTACAGAAGCGAAGCAGGTCGGAGTGTTTGTTCACTAAGGTCCAGTCGAACCAACTGATCTCGTTATCCTGGCAATAGGCGTTGTTGTTACCTTTCTGTGAACGGCCGATCTCGTCGCCGGCGACGAACATTGGAACGCCACGTGAGAGCAGTAGGATGGCCATAAAGTTGCGAACCTGGCGGTTGCGGAGCGAGTTGATATTGGGGTCGTCGGTGTCACCCTCTACGCCACAGTTCCAGCTCAGATTATCGTTAATGCCATCACGGTTGTATTCGCCGTTTGCCTCGTTGCGCTTCTCGTTGTAGGAGACCAAGTCGCCGAGGGTGAAACCATCATGACAGGTCACGAAATTTACGCTGTTCAACGGTGATCCGCCCCGATCCTGATAAATATCAGCGCTACCTCCCAACCGCGACGCGATTGCGCCCACGAGCGCGGGATCCCCCCTCACGAAGCCACGAACGTCATCGCGATACCGACCATTCCATTCCGCCCATCTGTCGCCGGGGAAATGCCCGATCTGGTACAGGCCGGCGGCGTCCCACGCTTCCGCAATCACCTTCGTATCCGCCAAGGATTCCTCCAGCTCGATATGCCAAACCAACGGGGGGCGAACGGCAGGCGCTCCGTCTTCACCGCGCGAAAGGATGGACCCTTCGTCGAAGCGGAAACCGTCCACGTGGGCTTCTTGAACCCAGTAGCGCAGGCACTCGACGATCATCTTCACGGCAATGGGGTGGTTGCAATTGAAGGTGTTCCCGCACCCGGAATAATCCATGTAGTATTGCAGCGCCCAAGGCACGAGCAAATAGTAGGTGCGGTTATCGATACCGCGAAAAGAATAGGTTGGTCCCTGGTGATTTCCCTCATCCGTCTGGTTAAAGACCACATCGAGAATGACTTCCATATCCGCCTTGTGCAGAGCCTTGACCAAATCACGGAACTCGCGCAAGTGGCCGCCGCTTTCGGGATGGAGGCAATAAGAGGACTGGGGCGCGAAGTAGCCAATGGTGCTGTA
>JBKQVW010000085.1:0-15606 GCA_052142955.1 Acidobacteriaceae bacterium
ACTTTGTTCTTAGCGCCAAGAATTCCGTAGATGCGAGTCAGCTCATCGTAGTTTTCGATGACGGCTTCTGTATTGAGCGGGCCATAGGTTTCTCCTTCGTCATTCTTCGTATAGCAGACCAGCAGAGGCTTGGGAGCAAATGTCGCAAGCAGATCTCCCCGGTCCATGAGCAATGGGAGACTACCCACTATGTCGGTCTCGGCGTCGGAGATGGAGCCCGGTGGATCGTAGAATGGCCCGGCCACGTTGGCGAAGTTGCCCTCGATCGCAACCGCCGCGTGGATGCGCGGCTCAAGCGCTCCAAGGAACATGGTCATGGTTCCACCGCCCGACTGGCCGGTGCACCCGATGCGCTGCGAGTCGACTTCCGGGCGCGTCAAGAGATAGTCAAGACCGCGGATGCCATCCCAGGCGAGATACATGGCCAGACCCTCGCCGAATAAAATCATCGGCCTGCCGGCCTGCGTATGTTCCATCGAGATCGCATGGAAGCGCGTATGGTTCGTTCCTGGCTGAAGGTACTGGATTCTCTCACCTTGTCCGAATGGGTCCCAGGTCAGAACGACATATCCCTTCCTGGCAAGGTTCTGATAGGCGTACTGGTATCGCATTGCGGCTTTGCCGTTGGCGCTATGTCCGATGGGCGCAAGAATTGCCGGGAAGGGAGGTTCGCCCGTTGTGGGTACATAGAGATTCGCCGTCACATAAATTTGCGGCATGCTTTCAAAGATGAGTTTCTCGATGCGATATCCATTTCGTTCCAGCGTGCCGGTGATGCGGGGGTTCAGCGGCGTTTCTTCCGGACGCCCGCCCAGAAGCTGCCAAAGTTGGGAGCGCACTGCTTCGGTGCGAGTCTCCACCTGTTGCTTCGATTGAATCCGTGCCAGCAACGTTCGTCGGGAGTTCCTGGCTCGATTCATTTGCTGAATCATATAATCCGGCCAGTCGTTCCAAAACTCCCTGTGCGATCGTGGAAGTTGATCTTCTCGAACCAAGCCACTCGGCATGATTTCACACAAGCCCGGCCCTTGAAGTCCAAGTGCGGACGCGGCGGCAGCGGATGCCGTTAAGAACGTTCGGCGGGTCACCATGCAGGGTCAGTCTCCAATTCTCCAATTACAGAAGCAATTCGGAAAAAACAGCGGATTCTCTAACTGGCCCAAAGACAAAGGGAATACAAAGCTTCACCGAAGGACCGCTACCACATAGGTATCGATCCTCGGAAGAACAAAGCTCAACTGCCGCCCAGACATCTGGAAAATTTCTTTTCTGCTCATGTCGCCCTCAGGCGAAAACAGCTCTAGCTTTCCCTTAATCGTATCTCTGCATTTCGGGCCAAGCTTCATCCCAATTCGTACATCAACAGCGGGAGTGGCGCTGTAATTGAGGATATGGATAACAAGCGCCTTTCCTCCGTCGATCCGCGTAATATTTCCCAGGATGTTGTGACCCGGATCGACCAACAGCGATGCACACGCCGGTGGCTGGTTCAGCATAGCGTCGATTATTCCGTTAGAAGTCTTATCCACCACATCGACCTTGCCCCCCTTTTGCTTGTAGCGTTTCAGGGCATCCGGCCATAAAATGCCTTTCGGAATGACGACTGTCCTATACTTCGCGAGCTCTGTTTTCTTGGTCCTGCCGGCTAACATCAAATTGAACAGGACACTTCTCTTTGCCAGCATGTCATATAAATCGTTCTTTTCCTCGCGCCAGGAAAACGACATTCCGGTGCCAGGTAACAAAACCAGATAATTCGCTACCTGTGTTGCGTTGTGGTAAATATCTCTGTGCTCGGTAAGAAAGCGGTTATATTGCGTAATCGCGCTCCACGATGCCATGGCGGCTTTGTCCCCGTGAACCAGAGCATTGTCGAATGGACCTTCCATATTCCACGCATAACTACCCCCGAAAGTGGCGGCTTCGGCTATCGAAAGACGCTCGGAATGAGGCGACAAAAACATGGTGGAACGGTTTCCGTTCCGGAATTCAGAGTATTCCGTGATCAGGGGTTTCCAAGCCGGAATCATGCCCCTCAAATACTTGAGCCGCCGAATATTCCGGACGTTCCAGTCGCTGCCCCAGGCTCCGGGCTCTTCGAAAAACTCGTCGAACACAACATCCATATTTTTGTCGAGTACGGTTCTTTCCGGATCAAGCCCATAGTTGGACAGGAGAAGGATGTTCGAGCGCTTATCCTGATGGATATACCGGCGTAGTTCCTGGATGAAACCATTCATCGTCTTCGCATCCGCCCAGTCAGGATCGGAGGTGTTGTCCAAAAATATTGCGTCAAAGCCCGCGTCGATAGCCGCTCCAATTCGCTTTTCTTCCATTGCAGTCCATCCCGCCTTCCCTACGTCCGCGATAAAACGCAGACGATCCTTACCATCCGAGTACATGTACGGAACTCCGTTTGGATCGAACTTCACCCATCCAACCGACTGTGGCTGATCGAGAAACATGCTCTGCCAGAAAATACTCGACGCGCACATATAAGCAGTCACATGAATCCCCCGCCGGTGCAACCGCTCGACCATCTCTTTGGCCTGTTCCCGCTGCGCTGCTTGGTCCTGCCATGAGAACCCAACGCTCCAGGTCACCCATACCCAGTTCACGCCGGCCTGCGAAATTAAATCAACCATCCGGTCGGCATACTTTCCGTAAAGATTACCCAGTACTTCTTTGTCCTGACTGGTAAATGTCTTTCCCCATGCTGATCTTGATGTCTTCTGCGGCTCGATGGGCCCCCCATCCAGGCGCGCGAAATAAAAATCCCCCGGCTGTGCCCACGCGGGTATCCACTCCGGTCGTGGAGCGTACCAACCCTTTTTGTCTTTTCCAGAAGAATTCACCGCCGCGGGACTTACTTTCGCGGATTGCTCCCTGAACGAAGTAATACCTCTATTCGTGCCCGGGACCTGCAACGCTTCAACCGAAAAGGTCATGCCGACCATTGCGAGAAGTGTGATAAGCTGCCGCAAACTCTGTCTGCGCGGGCGGAAGTTGCACATTGGTGGTTCTCCTTAAAGAAAATCTATTAAGGCACAGAAATAGAGCTCTAAAGGTCATACATGCCATGAATACATTGCGACAGGCATTACAGGTATTGCCTTACGCCGATCAATGACTATGCTCCGAACCGTAGCCTATACGGCGGCGGCATCGGCTGCGGGTAGAGCTGTGGCGCAGCCAGTCAGTCCAATGGAGCTCAAGAATTGTCTCCGATTGATGCTATTGGGCACTCAATCCTCCAGCAGAAGAGGTCGCGACTAGTTCGATCGAACCAGACTGCAAGCCGTGAGATTCTGCGTGGACCCATATCTGTCCATCTTCATCAGTACTCTGCACGTTGATGGCTGCGATTCCGGAAATAGCGTCGATCTCGGTTGTCCCTCCCAGCAAACGGCCCGGGCCATCGACGGAAAACGATATCCAGGGGTCGGCTGTCGGAACCAGAACGCCCTTGGAATCAAGTACCCGCGCCTGAATCAATGCCACATCCAAAGCGTCCGCGGCCAAGGTCGGCTGGTCGGAAATCAGCGAAAGCCGCGCAGGTTCGCCGGCTGTGCCGCGCTCATCCTTGACTGCGATGCCATCCTTTTTCCCAAGGGCGATCAGAGTACCTGGCTGATACGGAACATTGTCCCAAACGAAGGGGGCATGACGCAGGTACGCTCCTGGGAGCGGCCCGAGACTCAGTGAATGGATCATGTCTTCGATGCCTTGATATTTCGTCGCGGTTTTCTTGAAGTCCGCCCACACTTGCTCGCCGGATGCCGGCTTGCGCGATCCCAGGCTTCGCCCATTCAAAAATAGCTCGACGCTGTCGCAGTTGCTGTAAATCCTGATCTGCCGAGGTTTCCCCGTTTCGCCGGGCCATGTCCAATGACCGGCGATGTGGATCATCGGTTTCTCGGTCCACTGGGATTGAAAAAGGTAGAAAGAGGTTTTAGGCAGGCGCCACATGTCCAGGCATCCGTAGTAATCGTTGACGGGCCAGCGCGGTTTGATTGGGTTCCCCTCGACGTGCTCCCACAAGGAAAGCGTCGGCGAGCCGCCCGGCTCACCACAGTCGCACATACACCAGTGAGCAGTGCCCAGCCACGGCATCGCGTTCCATTGCAGCATGAAACCTTCATTCAGAATCGCCGCTTCGCAATCGGGCAAAAACGGCGGATGCCCATCGCGGATCAATGCGGGTCCTTCTTTGCCGCGCTCGCTGTGGAACGATCCCCATTCGTTCCAGATATACCGGTCTTCTGGATGCTGATTGTGCTGGCCGATTAAATCGTCGTATACGGTTGCATCGACGATATCGGTCACGTGAGGCGCACGTCCCGCAGTCCAGCGCGTTGGATCCAGTGCATGGGCCGCATCCGACAATTCGACAAAATCTGCCTGATATTGATACCGGCTCAAGTCATCCGCAAGGCCCCAGATGATTACCGATGGACGATTGCGATTCTGCTCGATCATTTCTTTCAGTTGCGCTTTGAGGTTTCGCATAAACGGACGCGAGAATCGAGTCCAGGAAACTCCATCGGCGCCATCCACATCGATCCCCGGCGGATAGACGTAAAGCTTGATGTTCGGAATCTCCGTCCACACCAGGATGCCCAACTCGTCGCAGGCATCCAGCACCGCCGGGTCCTGGGGGTAATGTGCGGTGCGAACAAAATTCGCACCCAGTTGCTTCAGCAGATGGACATCTTTTACACCCACGGCCTCCGGAACTGCATCGCCGAGGAAGCCGTAATCCTGCCGTCGATTCATTCCATGCAAATTAATCGGTTCGCCGTTCAGCAAAAACCCTTGCACGGAGTCGTGCTCCATGAAACGAATTCCAAAGCGAATGGAATCTTGATCTACGACGTCGCTACCGTTCCGGACAGTGGTTTGCAGCGTATAAAGATGCGGCGACTCCGGAGACCAAAGGCTTGGACTAGATACGATGACAGTCGTTGGACTGAAGGGCAGCTCTTCTCCCAGCTTCAGCCTCGCATCCGATCGAGCCTGTGCTTGAACTGCGCCATCCCTGTCAAGGATCCGATGTTCCACCTTCACATACGTCGATGAGGACGATTGGTTGCGCAGGAAACCATGAATCGTGACACTGGCATCCTTGTCTTTTTTTTCGCAGTTTACCCATACCCCGTTCGCGCGTATGTGGATGGGGTTGAGTACGGAGAGGGACACCGTGCGATAGATTCCGCCGTAGACGTTGACGTTATTCTCGATCGCCGGCGCGACATAGGGGCTTAGAGTATCGTTCACCTTGACCACGAGCAGGTTTTGATCGCCGCATTTCATCGCGGGTGTAAGGTCAAGGGAAAATCCTGTGTATCCGCCCACATGCTGGCCAACATGCACTCCATTCAGCCAGACATCGGCGACCTGAAAAACTCCCTTGAAATTCAGCCGAACGCATCGTCCCTGCCAGGCACGGGGAACATCGATGCGGAGGCGATACCATCCGATGCCACGGAAGTGCCCGCGCGTAGAAAATGGGTTGTCAGGGCCAACATCCCAGGAATGAGGCAGCCAGACTAGCTCCCACGAGGAGTCGTCATATCCAGGCTTTTCGGCTCCTATAAATTTTGCTTCGATCGCGCTGCCAGGTGACTCTTGCCGTTGAAACCGCCAACTCCGATTCAAAGAAAAGTTATTTCGAACACCTGCATCCGAGCGGTTTGGAGCCACGGTCAAACCTTCTAGCGGCGACGGCCGATCAAGTTGGGTGGCCGTAGCCGCTGCACCTGCAAGTTCAATAAACTGCCGACGCGTCAGCTCCAGTTTGGCCATAAGTCAACCACGGTAGGCAATCCGTCGGAAATTGTCAAGATACATTTCGCAATGAATGGGAAACTTTGCACATTCATGTGCGTGATGACCCCGCGACAACATTCAAATATTCGCCATCCAAAATATTCACTGACCTACTCCACCCTTGTCGAGACTTGCGAGTCCCCGCTTTACCTGGAGTATTTCTTTTCCGTAACTGGGAGGGGCCGTTGCGAGGAATGCCCTGAAGGCCTTCCGTGCACACGGCACATCGTGAGTATCTGCGCAAACGATGCCCAGATTTAACTGGCCTTCCACATAGGTGGGATCGATCTGGACCGCTTGCTCAAAATCTTTGCGCGCAGCGACTGCATCATTCTGTTTATCGGCAAGGATTCCCAGGCCATTGTAAGCAGGCGCATACGGCTGGACTGTCAGGATCCAGCGAAAGCCGCGTTCGGCATCTGCATACCGGCCAACCTGGAGGTACGCGACTGCCATGTCGTTGAGACCCTGCACATCGAGAGGATTCAGCTGCGTCGCCTTCTGATAGTAATAGGCAGCTTCTTTCAGGTTTCCTGCACGCAGGTAGAGATTGCCCAATCGCGAAAAAATCATTCCGCTGTGGATATTGTGACTCAATGCATCCAGGCAGGTCTGCATGGCCTGTTGGGTTTGACCGACTTTCTCATCGAGGTCCACCAGCAGGTAATACAGAGTGGGATTGGTGGGATCCTGCTGGAGCGCCGCTTGCAGCATTTCAATTTTGTGGGCGGGAGAAATCTTGTTGGAGCCAGGACCATCAACCGTGTTCATCGTCTGGAGTATGCCAACCTCGTCCTTAGGATCCAGGCCTTTCCCGTTCAGTTCAATGTCGCGCGCGGAAAAGCCGGAGACATATCCAAGGGATTCCAACTGCTTCATCGTGTTTTGGTCCATCTGGCTGGCCACGACTTTTTCAGTGTCGCTGTTCCCCAACCGACTCAACTTTTTCAACTGCGCTTCCAACTCCCGGTACTCCTGAGGATGGGCATCAATCACGTTGTTCAACTCGTCCGGGTCCTGGTCGAGATTGTAGAGTTCCGGTTTGGGCGCCCGAACATACATCCAGTGGGCGGTGTGGATGCCGCGCAGCTCCGACCATCCCATGTTGATCTTGGGATATAGGGTCTCTTCATAGGAATAGGTCGACGGAACCGTCTTGCCGCTGAAAGCCGGCACCAGGCTGGTTCCCTGCACCGCGGGCGACGCCTTTCCGCCCAGCAAATCTAAAACGGTGGGCAGCAGATCGATCTCTCGGGCCTGCTGTTGGATATGAACACCGGCGGGAACCCCCGGTCCGGCCATGATCCAGGCAATCCGAACCGTGGAATCGTAGAGAAAAACTCCGTGTTTGAACTCCCCATGCTGCCCCAGTCCTTCGCCATGATCGGACAAAACCACGACCAGAGTGTTATCTGCCGGAGATTTCTCATAGACTGCATGCAGAAAACGGCCCAGTTGCTGATCTTCGAAGGCAATCTCGGCGTCATACGGATCGCCCGGATATTGTTTGCGGAATTGAGCCGGCGGATTATACGGCTCGTGCGCATCGTAGAGATGGACCCATACGAAAAACGGCTGCTTGGGCTGTGCATTTAGCCAGCTTATTGCGTGGTCGACCGTGACATTGGCCGGTCGCGTAACAATTTCCATGTCACTGACGGATTGCAACAGCTGATCGTCATAGGTCGCGAAGCCCTGGCCAAACCCGAAAATCTTCTTGAGTACGGTGGCGCTGATAAAGCCGGCGGTATTCCATCCGTGTTTTTGCAGGACGGTTGCCAGGGTGACCGAGGAGGGTTGCAGTGCGAAGCCGCCCGTGTCCCGAACATGATTGACGTTGGGATTGGTGCCCGTAAACATGCTGGCATGGGAAGGCTGCGTCAGCGGCGTCTGCGCCATCGCCTTTTCGAACAGAGCTCCCCTTGCGGCCAGGCCATCGAGGACTGGAGTCTTGATTTTGTCATCGCCATAACAATGCAAATGGTCGGCCCGCACCGTATCCAAGGTAATCAACACGACATTCTCGGGTTTCAGGATGACCGCGGAATTTTCGTTCTTGCGGGAAGATTTGCAGGACGTGATTGCCAGTACCGCAATCGTACAAAAACCTAAGAAAAACGCTCGCCTGGCGCTGCTATGCATGCGGAGTCCCTCTCCAGTATCTCGATGACATCTCAACGAATCCGCCCAATCTCTCGGGAAATCCAAGGCTCAAGAATGCGGAGCTATAGATGCTATCTATCTGATTAAATAAGCTTTATATGCCACAATGCCGCACCATGCTGCTAAACTCATCTTCGCAGACCCCGCATTGAATTGAATCCTGATTATGACGCTTTGATCCGGTTCCGTGTCAACAGGAATGTGCCTTTGCGCTTGAAGTATGTCGAAGGAAATAATTCGGTGACAACGGCGTCAACAAAGGAAATAGAAATGTGTAGAAAATTTTCACAATCTGTGAAAGTATTGCTACGTTCTGCTTTGCCGGCGATTTATCGGAGGGGAAAAGAATATGAATATTATGTTTCGCAGATTTCTCTACAGCTTGGGGATGGCCGCCTTCGCAATCATCGTATCGTCACCCATGTATGCCCAGAGTACCGGAAGTATTGTTGGCACTGTGACAGATCCGAACGGCGCCGCAATTAGCAATTGTCAGGTTATTGTTACCGAGGTCGAAACCGGACTGGCTCGTTCTGCAGCTTGCGGCCCCAATGGATATTATGTAGTCCCTTCGCTACGCCCGACGATTTACAACGTGACCGTCTCTGCACCGGGGTTTGCCACGCTGACCAGGACGCCGATCACTTTGCAGGCCAATCAACCCCTCACCGTGGATGCGAAGTTGACCCTGGGCTCCACCAGCCAGCATGTCACGGTCTCCACTGCCGCAGTGCAGGTGAATACGACCACGGCGACTCTTTCCCAGGTCGTCGGTAGTAGGAGCATCGTTGAATTGCCGCTGGATGGAAGAAATGCCGCGGACCTGATCACGCTTGTTGCCGGATCCGTAACTGCTCCCGATGCCCGGGCCACGCAGGGCCTCACGATTCCCGTCGATGAATCGGTTGCGGTGAACGGCTCCAGAGGAAACCAGACCAGCTACATGCTCGATGGCGCCACCAATACGGATCAACTCACCGACGTCAACGCGCCCTTTCCATTCCCTGACGCTCTCCAGGAATTCAGCGTCCAGACCAGCAACTACAGCGCCGAATACGGTCAAAGCTCCGGCGCCGTCGTGAACATCGTCACCAAGTCGGGAACGAACAGTCTGCACGGGAACGCGTTCGAATTTGTGCGCAATGCGGTTTTCAATTCCACCGGCTATTTCAACATCGCAAAAGATCAGCTCAAACGCAATCAATTCGGTTTCACTTTGGGCGGCCCGGTCGTAATCCCCAAACTCTATGACGGGCGGAATCGCACCTTTTTCTTCGGCGGTTTTCAGAAGACGATTATCAAAGACACCAATGGAGCGGCTGCCAATTTTGTGCCCACCGCGGCGAACCTCACAGGCGACTTTTCGGCGCTGCTGGACCCAACCAACCCGGCCAATCCTACCGGCAGCTCCATCCAACTCTATTATCCTGGGACGACCACGCCAATCCCCGGCAACATCTTTAATCCGGTTCTGTTGGATCCGGCATTTGTCAATCTGGCGAAGCTCCTCCCCACCAGCACTGCAAGCGCAAACGGGTTCGTACGTTTTGTCACTCCCGCCGATCAGACCGATACCGAGTATCTTGTCCGGATCGACCAGAAATTATCGAGCAAGGACCAACTCAGCGGCCACTACTATCACTATGGATATACGCTGCCCACAACCTTCATCCCAGGGAATTTCCTTACGATGAAGGACAACAAATATATCCCTGATAACAATTACCTGGTAAAAGAGGTTCACGTCTTTAGTCCGAATATGCTCAACAGCGCCTATTTCGGCGTCCTGTCGCTCGATGCGAATGAAGGGCCACCCCCCGGAATCCCGAGCTACAAGTCCCTCGGCGTCAACGTGAATCAGGACCCTGTCGCCAGCGGAAATATGGGCATGTATGCGTACGGATTTATGTACGCCGGCGGCGCATGGACGGTGAATTGGGACCGGAAATCCTATCAATATGGCGATGATCTGCATTGGGTCCACGGCAAGCACAGTCTCGGCTTTGGCGCGCTGGTCATGCGGAGCAGCTACGACAATACCAACACGTACAACCAAGGCCCGCAATTTGATTTCGATGGACATGGAACATCGGGCGGCGGTCTTTCAAGCGGCTATTCGATGGCCGATCTCGAGTTTGGCACGCTCTATCGCATGCTGCAGTCATCGGGCCAGCTCATGAATGTGGTGGCCAACCAAATGGGCTTCTATGCCCAGGACGATTATCACGCGACCTCGCGCCTCACCTTGAACCTCGGCCTCCGCTATGAGCCATTTCTCCCCTGGCGCGAAACTCATGGACGCGTTTCGCATTTTAGTCCCAGCGCTTACGCCGCAGGTACGGTGTCGTCGCAATTTCCCAACGCGCCTCCTGGAATCAGCTTTCCCGGCGATCCCGGATTTCCAAATGGCGACAGCGGAGTGGATCCCAACTTTACCGACATTGCTCCCCGGGTGGGATTCGCGTACGACGTATTCGGCAATGGAAAACAGAGTATCCGGGGCGGATTTGGAATGTTTTACGACACTACCCAGGTGGCTGTGGCTGACATTCCCTTCATTGCGAATCCGTTTGTCTACAACCTTGCCCTGATCGACCCGGCAGGACCGATGAGCAATCCCTATCAAGGAATCACCGATCCCTTTCCCGCTCCTGCGACGAATCCGAACTCCGCATTCCCCGCCTTTTCTAACTTTATGACGTATGATCCGTTTCATCTCAAATACCAGACGCCGGTCACGTATGCCTACAATCTCACGACCGAAAGGCAGGTGACGGAAAACTGGCTCGTGCGGCTGGGTTACGTCGGAACGCATGGCAGTCATGGACTGGAGGTATGGGAATTGAACCCTTCCGTCTACATTCCCGGCAGCACGCTTTCATCGAATGCCCGGCGCTTCTACCCTGGGATTGGCAACATTTCCGATCTGGTCCATGACGTGAATTCTTCCTACAATTCGCTCCAGGTGAGTTTGGAGAGACGGTTTTCTCGTGGCCTCAGCGTCAATGCGAATTACACCTGGTCCAAGTCCATGGATGATTTGCCTCAATCCGCAGCGGTAAATACTGCAATCGTTTCGCCCACAATTCCCTGGTATATGCCGAATTTTCACCGCCTGGAATATGGACCTTCCGATTGGGACAGGGCCAATATTTTTGTGACGTCCTATGTCTGGGATCTTCCAAAGTTGAGCGGTTCAAATCGGGTAGTTCGCGCCGTGCTGGGGAATTGGGAGAACACCGGAATCGTATCCTGGCAGTCGGGAAATCCGTTTACAGTTTTTTCGTCCCTGGATCAATCGAAGACCAACCTGAGGAGAGACCGTGCCGTAGTAACAGGCAATCCTTACGGCGACGATGCCTGCGCCGGCCTGCAGAGTGGCGGGCAGCCCTGTCACAATTGGCTGAATCCGGCCTCTTTCTCGCAACCGGCCGTAGGGACATTCGGCAATGCAAGCAAAGGAGAGTTCCGAGGACCCCACTATTTCAATTTCGATACGGGAGTTTATAAGAACTTTCCCTTTATGCAACGGTACGTTGTGCAGTTTCGAGGCGAATTCTTCAATGCCTTCAACAACACGGAATTCGATTTTCCGAACGCAACTCTTGGGGGAGGGAATTTCGGGGCTATTACGGGTCAGGCCAATTCTCCACGGGTGGTTCAGCTTGCGTTGAAGATTAAGTTTTAAGTATTTCCTTAGGGCGGTTGCGGCAGGTTCTATTTGGGGCTGGTGTAGGATAAGCCAGCCCTGGCTTTTTCAGACCTTCCTGAACCGTGTCGCGTCTATCTTGCTTGATGGATTGTCAAGCATTGTCGTACTTGCTGTCCGCTGGTGAAACGCAACCGGCCCGAGCGTTTTGCCTGACCAATCCACGGGCCCTGACAACGTCTCCAATGAAAAAGCATCGTGCCGAGGGAGTTCATGCGTCGGATCATCTTGCTCGCACTCATCGTCTGCTTTGGGTGGTCTTCCGTAGGGATTGCCCAGGACCCGCCGCAAGCGTCCACTGGACTGCATAACATGGTGGACCAGTACCTGACCGGCATCGCGCGAGGGTACTGGGAAGCCCGCGCTCTGCGTGTTTCTCACCTTGACACGCCTGCTGAAGTCGAGAGCCGCCAGATCTTTGTCCGCAAGAAATATGTGGAACTACTGGGAGGTTTTCCAGCCAGGACTCCGCTGCATGCGCACATCACCGGAGTTCTGGTTCGAGATGGATACCGTATCGAGAAGCTGACCTTTGAAAGCCAGCCGAATTTCTATGTGACTGCCGACGTTTATGTGCCTACGTCGAGCAGCGGACCCTATCCTGCTGTCCTTGGAACCGCGGGTCACTCCGCTGCGGGCAAAGCCGAACCTCTCTATCAGAAGGCCTGGATCGCGTTGGCCAAGCGGGGGTTTCTGGTGCTTGCTTTTGATGAAGTGGGTCTAGGCGAACGAGTTCAATATTGGGATCCGCAGCTTGACCGCTCGCGTATCGGAATCGCCTCCGCGGAACATACCGTCATGGGCATGCAGAGCCTGCTGGTCGGGATCAATTTAGGTATGTACGTTGCCTGGGATGGCATTCGTGGCATCGACTATCTGTTGAGCCGCAGCGATGTCGATCCAAAACGTATTGCAGTCATCGGAAATTCCGGCGGTGGCAATCAATCGGCAGTGATGGCGCTGGTGGACCCAAGGCTTGCGGTCGCCGCCCCTTCCTGCTGGATGACATCCTCCAAGGCGCTTTGGGAGCAATTCAAGCCGCAGGATGCCGAGCAAAACGTCACCGGTTTCCTCAGCAGTGGATTGGATTATGGTGATTTTCCTTTAGCTTTTGCTCCTCGCCCCTACCTCTTCCTGACGGCAACTCAGGATTTCTTTCCGATTGCCGGTGCGCACGCCACATTCAAAGAAGCCCACAGAATTTATCAGGTGATGGACCACCCCGACCACGTCGCGCTGTTTGAGTACAACGATACCCACGGATGGTCGCAGCCGCGCCGCGAGGCGACCTATCGCTGGCTTGAAAAATGGCTCATGAACCGTTCTGACAGCGGTGTTGAGCCGGCCATTACGGTTGAGTCGGAAACTACCCTCGATGCCACCCCCACCGGGCAGGTAGCAACCTCCGTAGGAGGAGAAACGATCCCGGAAATGACCCGAGAAACAGCGGAAAAATTGGTGGTAAGTCGTCCCCGCCTCGATCCAAGTCAGCTTCGCCCCGTTATTGCCAAACGTCTAGGCGTCACTCTGGAAAACATTGAAAACCATCGGAACCCGCCTGTCTCTCACCTAGGCACAATGCAACGCGAGGGGTACAGCATCGAAAGGATAACTCTACAAACTGAGCCTGGAATCAGCGTTCCTGCCTTGGTTTTTATTCCGTCGACAGGGCCACGCAGAAAACCGGCAATTCTCTATGCAAATGCTGCCGGAAAGTCTGCCGATGCCGGCCCAGGGGGCGCGATCGAAGTGCTGGTGCATGCCGGAAACATTGTACTGGCGCCTGACCTGAGAGGCTGGGGAGAAAGTGCGAGCCTGGGTGGACGGCCTCCCCACACAGGACGTTACGAAACCACAATGCGGGCGTTTATCGTCGGCAAAACAATGGTAGGAATGCAGGTGGTGGATTTGCTGCGCACCTTCAATTACCTGGCCTACCGTCCCGACGTCGATCCGGAGAACATTACACTTCTGGGGAAGGGCAATGGAGGAGTGGTCGCATTGTTTGCTGCCGCGCTCGATCCACGCTTGAAAAAGACCCTCTGCCAGAACGCGCTTGCGTCGTATCTGGACCTGGCGAGCACGACCTACTATGACGAGTCGCTGTTTGATTTGATCGTACCTGGAGTGCTCAAGGATTTTGACTTGCCGGATGTTGCCGCAGCCATCGCACCGCGCAGCCTACAGGTCATGGATGCGCAATCCGCATCGGAAACCTTGGAACCTGTATCGGAAGTTCGCCGGGAATATGCGACGACAAAGCGCATATACGAGGCGTTGCATCGTGCAAACCAGTTCCAGATTTCCTCTTGTTCACTAGATGTCGCACGCTCGCTGGACAGGTGAATCATTGATTTTGATTTTCCCAATCTTCGGGTGCACGTAGAGCAATTCACTCAACTGATTGGGACCATACCCTCTTGAACTAGCTGTCCAGGAAGATCGGACGGCTCGTCCAGGAAGAATAGGATTGGATCTGTGATGGATAAATTTTTCTTCGCATGCGTGCTGTTTTTGACTGGCGCAGCCTGTAGCGGCGCCGCTGAAAAGCCCCCCGCCGTTACTCCGCAAGGCGTTCAGGTAAGCGCGCCTGTCAACGGCGTTTTTTCCGCTTCTGAACTGCGTCAGTTCACCGCGCTTGCACCGATCGATACTCACACCCACGTCTACGAAAAGTCTCCGGCATTCTATGCAATGCTCAAGAAACTCAATCTGCATATCCTGGACATTCTCGTGGACGACGACACCATTCCGGAATTTGCGGATTTCGCCAGGGAGGCCAAAGATGGCTGGGCGGTTTACCGCGCAAGCGATGGCCGGGTTGCGTTCTGCACCACGTTCAATGCGTACAAATTCAACCAGCCCGGTTTTTCCGCGGATGCGATTCGCAAACTCAATCGGGATTTTGCTCGCGGTGCCATCGCGGTCAAGTTCTATAAAGTTGTCGGCATGGAAATTAAGGATGCAAAAGGGAACTACATCATGCCGGACGACCCTGTGTTTGAGCCGATCTTCAAGGACATCGCTGCCCACAATAAAACATTGATCGCCCACCTCGCAGATCCCAATTCCGTATGGGAAGCCCCCAATCCCGCCGCGCCGGACTACGACTATCTCATGCAAGACCCTCGGCGATTTATGTATGGAAAACCCGGCGCGCCGTCCAAGGCGAAAATCCTCGAGGCGCGCGATCATATCCTCCAGCGGAATCAAGATTTGCGTATGGTGGGGGCCCATCTCGGCAGCATGGAATCAGACTTCAACCAGCTCGGCTGGCATCTCGATCAATATCCCAATTTTGCCGTCGATATGGCGGCCAGGATGGCGTTCTTCGAGATGCAGCCCCGTGCGAAAATGATCACCTTCATCACTAAATATCAGGACCGGTTGATCTACGGAACGGACAACGAGTTCTATCCCGCAGTTCCAGATACTCCTAAAGACTGGGAGGATATCTACGCCAACGATTGGCGGTATCTAGCCACCGACGATATCATCCTCTATCGCAAGAAACGCGTGCAGGGACTCGATCTGCCGCCCTCAGTTCTCCGCAAGATTTATCACGAGAACGCGGTCAAATGGTTTCCCGGAGTCCTCGGCAAATCCCAGTAAGAACGGTGAAGCTGGCTCTGATTAAGCCCGCTCGCCACAGCTTTGCATCGGGGCCCGACTTCAGTCGGGCCGTAGGTGCAGCAAAGTGAGCAGGTCTTGAACCCCTGCGGACTTTCCATCGATTTGATCGAGCTTTCTGGAGAACCGAGGCCGCGTCGCGCCTCGCCGTAAGCGTCCGGGTCTGGCCGTATAGACATAAGCGCCTGCGTGGCCGACGATCTCCTTGTGAGCGACGCGATAGAAGTTGGGTGTGATGGTGGCCGGGCGAAGCGGGTTCATCGCACGGCGGAGGA
>JBKQVW010000086.1:0-38128 GCA_052142955.1 Acidobacteriaceae bacterium
TGCTCGCTCGCCGGGGCTTCGGCTTGCTCTTGCTCTTGAGATTGAGCGCCACGGCAGCGCGGATGAGAGCCTTCAAGGCCGCCTCATTGACCTTGTCGCCTTCGTGGATGTCGATGGCGCGCCTGACATTCCCATCGAGGCTGGAGTTGAACAGGCCGGAAGGATCCGGCAACGCCGCTCCCCTAGCAAAGGTCATTTTGACGACATTCTTGTACGTCTCTCCCGTGCAGACGATGCCGCAGTGGGACCAGACGGGAGTCCCCTGCGATGTCGGCTTGACCCACTTCCACTCTTCAACGATCTCAGGGTCGGCCTCGTGGATAATGCCGCGCACTTTCGCGAGCGTCTTCCCGCGCCAGTCCCCAAGTTCCTTGATCTTCTCGTCGATGAATGCGGCGGCAGATTCCATCGGGACGAGTCCTTTCATGGGCAGTTCTAACTCTCGCACCTATTTTTACGCAAGAGCACAGATACTGTGATGTGGTGGGTTGGAACGACGTGCAGCCGTTCTTCGATGGAACGGCTGCGTTGAGAGCGATTTTCCACCTTACACCTTCTGTGCTCTTGCTCTAGCCGCGCTCCGCGCAACCCGCAACCTCCGCAAGGGTAAGCCTCTTCTGGTTTGCCGGTCGCTCGTATCAACGAGCGCATGATCCCCGATGCACGCATCAAGGCGGGATCAGTAAAGACAAGTCGGTTTCTCAATAATGGTCTATCGCTGACGAGATGTCGGCTTGTGGGAAGTGATTGCGCTCCCGGATGACGGGCGAGTTGGAAACTGACACACTGTTGCGTCCGGTGGTCAAGGCGTCGCGGCTGATAGCATCCAGAATGTGATCGCTCTCGATACCCCCATTCAGTTTGTGAAAGGCGTCGGCCCGCGCGTGGCCGAAAAGCTGAAGGAGAGAAACATTCTTGTCGTCGAGGACCTGCTGTATCACCTGCCGTTTCGCTATGAGGACCGACTGAATCCTCGCGCGCTGAATGAACTGGTGCCTGGGGAAATGGCGAGCGTGATTGCCGAGGTGCGGGGGACGGTCCTGCTGCGCACAAAGCGCATGCCGATTTTTGAAATGACGGTGGGGCAGGGACCGGCCAGCATGAAATGCATGTGGTTTCACGGAACGTATCTGAAGGACAAGTTTCAGCCGGGGCAGATGCTGGCGCTGTACGGCAAGGTGGAACCGTCGCGCAGCCGAGCCGGGGCGTTCAAGATGATCCAGCCGCAAATTGAGGTGCTGCCGGGGCCGAACGAGCCGGAAGGGACGCTGCTGGAGGTAGGGCGCATTGTCCCGGTGTATGAGTCGCTGGGCGGCGCGCAGTTGAGCTCGCGCTGGCTGCGGCGGGTGATCTATCGGCTGCTGGAGGACATTGGCAGCGTGCTGCCGGAGACGCTGCCGGTGGAACTGTGCGAGCGGATGCAGTTGCTTTCGCGCGCGGAGGCGTTGCGAGCGGTGCATTTTCCTCCGGCGGGGACAGGGCTGCGACTGCTGCAGGCGGCAGCCACGGCGGCGCATCAGCGGCTGATCTTTGAAGAATTGTTTTTTCTGGAGCTGGGGCTGGAGCTGAAACGGCGACGCATGCGGGAACGGCTGGGACCCGCCTTCACGACGGACCTGCGCGTGCGCGAGGCGCTGAAGCGGGTGCTGCCGTTTCATCCCACGGCGGCGCAGAAGCGGGTGCTGGCGGAGATTGTTCAGGACCTGCGGCAACCGACACCGATGCGCCGATTGCTGCAGGGAGACGTAGGTTCCGGCAAGACGATTGTGGCGCTCGAGGCCGCCTTTATTGCCATTGAAAACGGGTATCAGGCGGCGCTGATGGCTCCTACGGAGATTCTGGCGACGCAACATTATCTGGCGGCGCGGCAGTTGCTGGAGCGCTCGCAGCGGCAGCCGCCGTATCACGTGGTGCTGCTGACCGGCTCGCTCGACGAGGACCGGAAACGCACGAATCGCGGCCGCATTGTGCGCGGCGAAGCTGATCTGGTGATTGGCACGCATGCCTTGATCGAAGAGAAGGTGGAGTTCGCGAATCTTGGTCTGGTGGTGGTGGATGAGCAGCATCGCTTTGGCGTGATGCAGCGCTTCCGCCTGATGAAAAAGCCGAACACCGCCGAGCCGCACGTGCTGGTGATGACGGCCACTCCGATTCCGCGCACCCTGGCGCTGACGCTGTATGGCGATCTGGATGTCAGCGTGCTTAACGAAATGCCGCCGGGGCGCACTCCCATCGTGACGCGAAGGGTGGTGGACGAGAGGGCGGAAGAGGTATGGGGATTTGTTCGCAAGCAGGTGACGGCAGGCCATCAGGCGTACATTGTGTATCCGGTCATTGAAGGCAACAAGGACGATCAGCCAGAACTGGATTTTGCGCACGACCCGGAGGGCGAGGCGGGGTTGGAGCAGGAAGCGGCGACGGCGACGAAACGAGGCTCTGCGGCGAAGAGAAAGGCAGGCGCAAAATCGCGGCCAAAAACGGAATCGCTGTTTGGCGAGAAGCCGGCCTTGAAATCCGCAGTGGCGATGTGCGAGGAATTGCGCGCGACGCATTTGGCGGGATTGCGGCTGGGTCTGCTGCACGGACGGTTGGGAGCCGAGGAAAAAGAAGTCGTGATGCGCCGTTTTCAGCGCGGCGAGTTGGATGTTCTGGTCGCAACAACGGTCATCGAGGTCGGCGTCGATGTTCCCAACGCCACGGTCATGGTCATCGAACACGCGGAACGTTTTGGGCTGGCGCAACTGCACCAGTTGCGGGGGCGCGTGGGTCGCGGTGCGGCGCGCTCCTATTGCATTTTGATGACTGCGGGCCGGGTGACTCCGCAGGCGGAGGAACGTCTGGACGCCATGGTGCGCACGCAGGACGGCTTCGAGCTGGCCGAACTGGACCTGACGCTGCGCGGGCCGGGGGAGTTCTTCGGCACGCGGCAGGCGGGGCTGCCGGATTTTCGCGTGGCCAATCTATTGCGAGATCGCAAACTGCTGGAGCTGGCGCGGCGGGAAGCGGCGCGTTTCGTTGAGAAGGGCGAGCAGGAAATGTCGCGGACCTCGGTGGAGATTGTGTGGGCCCATCTAAAGGCGCACTGGCAACGGCATTATGGGTTGGTCGAGGCGGGATAGGTTCCGTTGGGCTTGCGCGACAGGAATCGTGTGGCGCAGGAGATCGGGGGCGGCAGACGCCGCCGGCATGTGATACCGTGCAGCCATGATTGTAGGCAGCGGGGTGGACGTGATTGAGATTGCGCGCATTGAGGAGGTCCTGGCGCGCTATGGGGACCGATTCTGCCAGCGCATTTATCTGCCGGGGGAAATACTCTATTGCCGCGGCAAACGGAATGGCGCGGAGAGTTTCGCGGCCCGGTTCGCCGCCAAGGAGGCGGCTGCGAAGGCGCTGGGCACCGGCATCCATGCTGGAGTCGGCTGGCGCGACATTGAAGTGGTGCGGGCGCCGGGCGGGCGACCTTCGCTGCTGTTTCATGGACGCGCAGCCGCTATCGCCCGGGAGCTGGGAGTCCGGAATTCCGTGATTTCGCTGACGCATACGCGTACCCAGGCGTTGGCGCAGGTCCTGCTGGAAAACTGAGGCGATTGGCATACGCCGGTATGGCGAACCGGAAGCGCGCGCGGCAAAAATGAGGGTTGCACCCGCGATTTACGCAGCCCGCGGTAAAAAATCGCATCCATATCCATTATTGGGAGTTCTTCGGGGAGACGCCCTTCCCGGATTGGGGGGGATCCTCTGCTATGCTCGACGTATTCAGTTTCACGGCGGGTGGATCGTAGCTGTGGATTGACCCACGCTAACCAGGAGAAGCTGTGCCAAATCAGCACGAGGTCCGTTGGTCGCAATTGAAGGTGGGCGTCCTGGTGCTTGTCGCCCTTGCAGCGCTTACGCTGCTGATTTCTCTTATGTCGGGAAGTTCCGGCGGCATTTTCAGCCGCCACATTCTGGTGCATTCCTTTTTTGAAAATGCTTCCGGGTTGAAGCCGGGCGCGCCGGTGAACCTGCAGGGTGTCACCATCGGTTCGGTCAAGAAGATCGTTATCGTTCCACGGCGGAAGCTGACTCCAGTGGAAGTGATTATGACCCTCGGGCTGAACTACAGGGCCGCGCTGCGCACCGACACATCCGCCTCGCTAGCGACGGCCGGCGTGTTGGGAGACACCTTTGTCGATCTCGATAGTTCGCACGCCACCGGTCCGGAGCTGAGGAACGGCGATGAAGTGCCGACGACGGAGACGCCGAGTCTTTCCGACGTCATCAAGTCCAGCCAGAGCACCATTGAGCAAGTGAACGTGATCCTGGAGAAATTGAATACGATGGCCGATGCCCTGGGCACCAGTAAGGGATCTCTGGGCAAGTTCATCAACAATCCCGACCTGTACAACCGCGCGGTGGCGACTCTCACCCAGTTGCAGGACACCGTGACCGCCATCAACCAAGGCAAGGGCACGCTGGGCAAACTGGTGACGGATGAAACGTTGTACAAGCGCGCCAACGATACCATCACACGGCTGCAGAACATCGTGGACCAGATCGATGCCGGCAAAGGCACGGTGGGCAAACTGGTGAAAGACGATGCGCTCTACAACAACGTGAACCAGACTGCGGCGAAAGCCAACCGGTTGATGTCGCAGATCGACGAAGGCAAAGGCACGCTGGGGATGCTGGCGAAGGACCAGGCATTCCGAAACAAGGTCAGCTTGACCGTTTCCAGCCTGCAGTCGATTTTGCAGCGCGCGGACGAGGGCAAGGGAACGATGGGCAAGTTATTGCACGATCCATCGCTTTACAACAACAGCGATCAGGCGATCGTGGAGATGCGGGACCTGCTGCACGCGATTCGCGCGAACCCGAAGAAATATCTCGTGATCCGGTTGCACATCTTTTAGAGAATCTCCGATTCAGTCGATAGAAAGTCGCGGCGACAACCTAGGGCTTCCAACCTCAGTGCCTGAAGGTGTGTTCCGGCGGCATCTTATCCCCGGACTAAAGTCCGGGGTCTACCCAAGTGGGAATGCGGCCGCGAAGGAAAGTAGGTCATCACCGGATAGGGAATCCGTTCGAATCGGACTTGCTCCAGGGTCGCGGCCGGGCCGACTGGCAAGCATCTCCCTCTGTGTGTAGCCTTCCTTTTACGGCAAAACCAGAGAAACTGTGTCCTAAGAAGGTCGTGCTGAGGGTGGCCGGTTGCAGGTGATCGCGTCGACTCAAGTGGTGCGGATTGGGGAGGCATCGTCTCTGGATTTGCGATAAAGTCGGGGTCGGCTGGCACAAATACGCTGGGGCTTTTACAATTGAAGAGCAAGCAATTCAGACATTAAATTCTGCGTTGGCAGTCCTCTGCGTCGCACCCAAGACCAAGAGGTTGAAGGACACACATGAAGTTTTGGAAGTATAGCCGTGTCGCTCTGGCATTGATCGGCTCCGTGGCCCTAGGGTTGACCATCACTTGCTGCGGCGTCTACACCTCCGGTTACATGTACGTGACGGGAGCGCAGTACAACCAGATTGGCGCGTACAAGATCGACCACGATTTTGGCTACCTGACGCCTGTCACGGGCTCGCCGTTTGCAAACGTCGGCGGAACTCCGATGCAGGAAGTGGTCATTCCAGGCGGACGCTTTCTGGCGGTCGTGAGTGAGGGGACGCTCGGCGAAGCGGGATCGGGCAGCGTTTCCATCTATTCGATCGGCGGCGGCGGGGTGCTGGCTTTTCAGCACACCTATTTCACCTCCGGCATCAATCCAATTTCTGTGGCCCTGGCCCCGTCCGGGAATTATCTGTATGTCCTGGACCAACTTGCTCCCGACGGAACTGGGAAAGGCGACATTACGGTGTTTTCCATCGAACCGGCCACCGGCAAGTTGACGCTGATCACCAATGCAAACACGTTCAACACCAACGGTACGCAGCTGCCCTACTTCGAGGTGAACTACAACCCGGTGCAGATCGTGACCCACAGCAACTACGTGTATGTGCTGGATCAGGCGTACAACGCGAGCCTGGTTACCCCTCCGTCTGCCTGCGGCAGCGCGCCGACCGGTTCGCCGTGCGCGACGCCGGACATTTTCCTATATGCAATCAACACGTCCAATGGGCAGTTGACGCTGACCCAGAACGCGCCGCTGACGCTCGACACCCTGCCGGGCGCCGCCAGCACGATTTCCGTGTCGGCGAGTGGGGCGTACATTTACATCGCGGACAACGATCTGGGCCAGAGTTCCGGGCGGATCCTTCCGTTCACGGTGAGCGGCAGCGGCGGGGTGCTGCAGAGCCTGGTGGGAGGCCCGACCGACAATATTGCGAACGTAGCCTATCCGGATGCCATTCTGACCAACTCCAACACGCAATTCCTGTACGTGGCGAACTACGGTCCGAGTGCCATTACGCAACCGAACAGCGCGATTTCCGCGTTTACGATCAGCACGGCGAACGGTCAATTACAGCCCCTTCCCGTTTCTTCCGGCAGCAACCCGTTCCCCACTGGATCGGGACCGGTCTGGATGGTAATTGACCCGACCAACCAGTATCTGTATACGGCCGACCACAACAGCAATACGATCACCGGACACATCATGGGCGCAACCAACGGTCAGTTGTCCAACATGTTCAAGGGCACCACATTTTCCACGGTTGGGCAGCCAACCTTCGTGGTGGTCACGGGGCGGACCTATTAAGAGCTAGATGAAGAATTTTTGGGGCCTCCGCGAGAGGCCCCTTCCGCTTCTCTCCAGGGCAAATCCATGGGCAGCAAGGTTGAGAACTCTGGCGGGAGAAAGCAATTTGCAATTCGCCGCCTTTTCCGGCGGAGCGCTAGCAGAAAGCCGGTTGGCGCTTTTACAATACAAACGGGAACAACCCCACAAGGTGGAAGCAAGGAATCTACCCCGCCGCTGAATCCAAAGCCGGGGACAAAGGAATCGCATGAAGTGGAGTCAATACGGCCGGATCACATTGGCCCTGGTTGCATCTCTGGCTCTTGGATTGAGCATTACGGCCTGTAATCCAAGTTTCACGCTCGGGTTTGTGTACGCTCTCAACACGCAGGGCAATCCGGGCACGATCAGCGCCTATACGATCGACAGCGTGTCGGGGGCCATTACACAAGTGGCGAATTCGCCCTTCCCGTCGGGGGGGCAATATCCGGTTGCGGCCGCCGTCAGCAACAACAGCAAATGGCTGTACGTTGTCCATGAAATCGACAATACGGTGGTCCAATTCACGATCGGGACGGACGGCAAGCTGTATCAAGCCCACACCTACAATACGCCGGGCACGTATCCGATCTCGATGACGATCGACCCCAGCAGCAAGTTCCTGTTTGTGGTGGACAGCTATGCGCCGGGATTCAACGGCGTTGCTCCTCCCAATATCAATCCACTGGGAACCAATAGCATTCCCACGCAGGGCTGCGTTACGGTCTATCCCATCAGCCAAACGGATGGGTCGCTGGGGACCCCGGTCGCGGGGAATGATGGAAATTGCTTTACGATCGGAACGGCTGTCCTCGGCTCGCAACCGATTGGAGTGACGGCGACCGCGTTCGTCGATTATCTTTATGTCGCGGACCAGGGCACGCATTCGATCTACGCATATTCCGTGGACTACACGACCGGCGTGCTGACGCCGCTTGCCGCCAATAATTTTCAGGCGGGCGTCAAGCCGAGCGCGATCATCAGCGATCCGACGGGACGATTCGTCTACGTGACGGACCAGTATCAAAACCTGATCCTCGGTTACAACATCGTTACGGGTGGGGCGCTGCAATCGCAGGTGAATGGACCGTTTCCGACAGACCTGTACCCATATGCGATGGCGGTCGATCCGCGGGGGAAATTCCTTTACGTCACCAACTACAACTCGAACGACGTGCGCGCGTATAACATCCAGGCCTCTACGGGCAATCCCCTAGCAACCGCGGGAGCGGGGTATGGGACGGGCACGGGACCGACGTGCATTGTGATTGAGCCGGCATACGGACGCTATCTCTATACGGCGAATTATCTGGATAATTCCGTGACAGGATTCAAGCTGAATCCAAGCACGGGAGTCTTGGCGACCGTATTGAACAGTCCCTTTCCGGCGAATGGCCTGCCGGACTGCGTTGCCACATCGGCCAATGGCACGCACCCGGTCCAAAGCATTACTCCATAACGACGTACGCGAATCGCCTATAAGACGACAGCTTCGACAGAAAAGGTCCGCATCGGCGGACCTTTTCTGTCGAAGCTGCGTTGACGTTGTTTTTGTCGCGGGGAACAAGCGCGCACTCCTCAAGGAGGCACACTGTTCGCCAGTGAAATGCATAGGATGCCAGGGACTTTTCTTCTACTTTCCGCGTCCAATATAGGTCAGGATCGAGAACCAGCCGGGACTTCGAGCGCCAGAACATCCTTTGCCTTGCGGAGGAATCGACGAGCTGCAGCACGCCAGCATGGAAACTGTTGTCTTGAAGGAACTGAAAGGAATGCCCACGACATCCTTCGCCAGCCACTGCAGGTTTCTACGACTGGCGATCCTGCCGATATTTTTCCTGAGTTTTCAACGAATTCTCAGAGCCCAGGACAATTACGAAATTCAGGTGTATCCATCGGAGACGATCGCTCCCAAGACCTTGCTGACGGAACTGCACAGCAACTACACGGTGGAGGGCAGCACCACAACCCAATCCGGGATGCTGCCAACCCAAGGCCAGGAACATGAAACGATTGAGCTGACCCAGGGGATCACGAACTGGTCCGAGGTCGGGTTTTATATCTTCACCGAGGAAAAAAACGGGAGCGGCGTGCAATGGGTGGGCGATCATATCCGTCCGCGGGTGCGCGCTCCGCTGAGATGGCATCTACCGGTGGGCCTGAGCCTTTCGAATGAGATCGGGTATGCCCGCGCGGCGTTTGCCAATCCAACCTGGTCGTGGCAGATCATGCCAATCGTCGATAAAACCATGGGGAGATGGTACTGGTCGGCGAATGGAACCATGAACTGGGGCATCCATCCGGTCTCGCTTCCACCCGGTTCTACCCCGGAGGAAATCCAGTACTACTATCGCGACGTTTCTCCGCATGGAATGACCTTCGGACCCGCCGCCGAGCTGACGTATCAACCGTCGAGGCATTACAACATCGGCCTTGAGTACTACGGATATTATGGCGAATTCGGGCATTTCGTTTCTCTGCACAACCAGCAACAGCAGTTCTTTCCGGTGGTGAACCTGTTTGTCTCTCCGAAGTGGGAGATCAACTTTGGCGCCGGCTGGGGAGCGACGGCATCCACCGACCATCTGATCGTGAAGGGAATTCTGGGCCACTATTTTGACTGGGGCGGATGGAGACATCGTTGAAGGCCACGCTAGAGCGATTTCGCTTCACATATCAACACCGGGACAGCGTGCAAGGCGGCTTTTTCTTGAGGAAAAAGCCACTCAGCTGCGTGGCTTCTGGAAGCAGTAGAAGCGAAACCGCTGTAGCGGCAGGATTGCATTTATCCTGAGAAGCATGACGTATTTTCTTGGAATCGATGCAGGAGCGACACGGACGAGATGCGCGCTGGCGGAGGACGACACGATTCTCGCCCGCGCTTCGAGCGGAACGATCAAAATTATGCGGGCGTCTGTGGAGGACGCAGAGAAAAACCTGGACGCTCTTTTGCGCGACGTCTCGGCGGAATCGGGCGTGCCGCTGGGCTCGATCGTCCGCACGTGCGTTGGGTTGGCGGGCATCTCCGTGCCGCGCGTTGCGGACTGGGTCTGCAACGCATTGCATGCCCGCGTTAGCGGCGATATTTTGCTGGCCGGCGATGAAGAGATTGCGCTGGATGCGGCCTTTTCCGGCGGCGCAGGCGTGATGGTCGCGGCTGGAACCGGATCGAACCTGGTTGGGAGGACCGGTAACGGACAACTGGTGCATGTGGGCGGCTGGGGTCCGGTGGTGGCCGATGAAGGGTCAGGGACCTGGATTGGAAAGCGGGCCGTTCGCGCCGTTTTCGATGCGCTCGATCACGATAAAGAGACGCTGTTGATGAAAAAAATTCAGGAAGCGTGGGCGCTGCCAAGTATCGGGAGCCTGGTCGACGTGGCGAATCGAATCCCGGGGCCGGAATTCTCGAACCTTACGCCCGTCGTGGTCGAATGCGCTCAGCAGGGCGATCCCGATGCCGCATGCATCCTGGAGCAGGCGGGACACTTTCTGGGGCAGTATGCGGCGCTTGTTGTCCGGAGGGTGGAGAAACTGGAGGGCAAGGGCGCCGAGCTGCCGGAGGTTGCATTTACCGGCAGCATTTTGAGCCGGATTGCGCCGGTGAGAGAAGCGATGTTCGCCTTCCTCCGGCGGGAACTGCCGGGAATCCGGATCCAGTCGGAAGGCGTGGATCCGTTGCTGGGAGCGCTTTGGCGGGCACGGCAGCATGGCGGTTTGGACCATGCCGCGGAGCCGGGCCCAACCGTCCAGACGTCAGGGGCGATTTCCTAAGCGGAGAAAACCTGGCCGTTGAGAAGCGTGCTGAGGACCTCGCCGGCGGGCGACAGCACCGTGATGTCGGCCCTGCGGCTGGGCGCAAGCTCTCCGTAGGTGTCGGCGAAGCCTGCCATGCGGGCCGGGTTTGTGGAGGCGTAGTGCACGGCGGCCGCATAGGAAGCGTGGGTGAATTTCACGAAGTTGCGGACGGCGCGGTCCAGGGTCAACACGCTGCCCGCCAAATGTCCCTCAAACATACATTTTCCGTTGGCCACGGTGACATCCATGGTGCCCAGCTTGTACACGCCATCCGGCATTCCGGTGGCGGCAATGGCGTCGGTGACGAGCATGCCGCGGTCGGGTGTTTTCGCCTTATGGAACAGGCGCACCAGGAGAGGATCGACGTGGATGCCGTCGCAGATCAATTCGGCGTAGAGATTGGGCTCGTCGAGCACGACCCCCAGCAGGCCGGGTTCGCGATGGTCGAGCGGCCGCATGGCATTGAAGGTGTGGGTTGCGCTGACGGCCCCGGCGGCAATGCCGGCCTCGGCTTCCGGAGTGGTGGCGTTGCTGTGCCCCAGGCTGACACGAATGCCGAGCCGGACAGCTTCCTGAATGAACGGGATGGCCCCCGGCAACTCGGGCGCGACGGTCATGAGAACGATGTGGCCGCGGGCGGCCTCCCAGAAGCGCCGCAGCAGGTCGATGGAGGGTTCCTGCAGGTACTCCGCCGGCTGAACGCCGCGCTTGCTGTGAGACAGGAACGGGCCTTCCAGATGGATGCCGAGCGGTTTCGCGCCGTGCAGACTGACCGAGTCGCCTGGCGCCTTGTCCGTCCGCTCGATCTGCCGGGCCATGCCTTCGAGGGCGCGCAATGTCATGTCTACGGGCGCGGTCACGGTCGTTGGCAAATAGGCGGCCACACCGCGGCTGGAAAGAAATTTTCCGATGGCATCGAATGCCTGCTCGGTGCCCTCCATGGAGTTATGGCCCACGGCGCCGTGGATATGAACATCGAAATAGCCGGGAACCAGGGTGGCCTCGGGAAAGTCCAGGTGTTGCGCTCCCTCCGGTGCGGCGAGCGCGCCGCGGGACTCGATGCTGGTGATGTAACCGTCTTCGATGGTGACCTGAGGCGCTTCGATCTCTGTCAGCGGAGTCAACAATTTCGCTGCTGTCAATACTGTAATCACGGTTTGCTGTCCCTTCTGTGAAGCTTTCTGCGCGCAAGCAAACGTGCAACCGGGTCGAAACAACGCTCTGCCGGTTGTCATCCCGCCCAAAAAGCTTTCATGTCCATAGTAAAGATATCAAGGCTCAGCGCAACGCGCCGGATCAAAACAGTCGCGATGGAGGCGAGGTCCGTTTCATTTTTTCGAGGGTGTCGATTTCGTATACTTCTCTGTCACGCCGTGTTCAACGTGCCGACCGAGTGCAGTTGGGTCGAACTGTTGTAGCATCAAAGCAAATTCGAACCAGAATGATGGAAGCGGGTCGCCGCGGCGACCTGCTGGAGTCTACAGGGATGACCGCAGAGGGCCGGGCCCACGCACCAGTCGAGAGTACAGTGATGGCAACCGAGGATTCGGCTGTGTCCGATGCGCTTCCGCGCGAGGAAAGTTCGTCCGGAACCTTGTCCGGCGACACTCGTCCCCTTCTGCCGCTGTGCGTCGATCTGGATGGGACCCTGGTCAAGTCGGACACGCTGGCCGATTCGCTGTGCGTGCTGGCGCGAACGCATCCGGCAGATTTGCTGCGTTTGCCGGCTTGGCTGGCCCATGGCAAGGCCCGGCTGAAGCGGGAAGTGACAGTCCGAGCCACCCTGGATGCGGCGCATCTTCCGTATAACGAAGCCTTGATCGTGTATCTGCGAGAGCAATCGGCGAGCGGGCGACGCCTTTTTTTGACCACAGGAGCGGACTGGCATGTGGCGGAACGAGTTGCCAAGCACTTCGGACTCTTCCAGGAAGTATTTTCCAGCGACGGCGCCACGAACCTTACGGGTGCGCAGAAACTGCGTTTACTGGAAGAGCGTTTCGGTCCCGGCGGCTTTGTCTACGTCGGCAACAGCCGCAAAGACCTTCCGCTGCTGACCGCGTCGGAAGGCGCGATGCTGGCCAATCCGACGGCGGGCCTGGAGAGATCGCTGAAGCGCAGAAAGATCCCTGTGCAGAATGTCTTTCGCGACCGCGCGCCGGCGGCGCGATCGATGTGGCGCGCTTTGCGGGTGCATCAGTGGGCCAAGAACGTACTGATTTTTTTGCCGCTCCTGCTGGCGCACGCGCTGGGCATGGGCGCATTGATCCAGTCCGCGCTTGCATTCCTCAGCTTCAGCACGGTCGCTTCCAGCACCTATATTGTGAACGACCTGCTGGATCTTGCGTCCGACCGCAATCACGCGACCAAGCGCCGCCGTCCGTTCGCCGCCGGAGACCTATCCGTACTTGCCGGCTTCAGCCTGGCGTTCGTGTTATTTGCCGCGGGCGTGCTGATCTCCATCCCGATGGCGCCACGGTTCACGTCCTGGCTGCTGATCTATTGTGCGGTGACACTGGCCTACTCGCTCTATTGCAAGCGGGTTGTGATTGTCGATGTCATTATCCTTTCCGCGCTGTATACGCTGCGCATCCTGGCGGGCGCGGCGGCAGCCAGGGTACCGATTTCCGATTGGATGGCCGGGTTTTCCATCTTTTTCTTTTTCAGCCTGGCGCTGGTGAAGCGCTTCAGCGAGCTGGAAAACCTGCGCGCGCGGGGCGCGGCGCCGAGCAATGGACGCGGCTACCTGGTGCACGATATGGAGCAACTGCGGGCCTTCGGCACCGGCAGCGCCTTTGCCTCCATTGTTGTGTTTACCCTTTACATCAACAACCCGGAGGTACGCCAGCTCTATCATCATCCGCAGCGTTTGTGGCTGTTGACGCCGCTGTTGATCTGGTGGATGAGCCGGGTCTGGCTGCGGGCATCGCGCGGGCAGATGCATGAAGATCCGGTAATTTTCGCGTTGACGGACCGGGCCAGTTTGCTGGCCGGCGTAGCGATATTTCTGATTGCTCTTTCCGCTGCAATATAACGAGAGGCAATGACAATGCAATCGAAACCGCCGGTGTTTGAGTCGTGGGGGCGCTATCCGAAGCTGGATGTTTGCGTGGAACCGCTGTTCTGGACCGATGACTATCCCCGTGGAACGCGCCTTCCGCCATCGGTGCTGGCGGTTGGTATGGGACGCAGTTACGGTGATGTTTGCCTGCTGGAAGGCGGGACGATGCTTTCCACGCGCGGGCTGGACCGTTTTGTACACTTCGAGCCGGCCACCGGATTGCTGCGGTGCGAGAGCGGCGTCACGCTGGACCAGATTCTGCAGTTCGCCGTCCCGCGGGGCTGGTTTCTGCCGGTCACGCCCGGCACAAAATACGTGAGTGTGGGCGGAGCGATTGCGAACGATGTGCATGGCAAGAACCATCACGTCGCGGCCTCGTTCGGCAACCATGTTCCGCGCTTCGAATTAGTTCGCTCCGACGGGACACGAGCGATTTGTTCCGTCGAGGAAAATCCGGAAATGTATCGAGCCACCATCGGCGGCATGGGGCTGACGGGGCTGATCACATGGGCGGAGGTGCAGCTGCGACCGATCGCTTCCCGCAAAATTCGCTATACCGCCATCAAGTTCAGTGGGATCGATGAATTTCTTGCCATCTCCGGCAGCAGCCGTTCCGAGTGCACGATGGCCTGGATTGACTGCATTTCGCAAGGACGAGCCTTTGCTCGCGGCATTTACATGCAGGGAGACTACTCGGAGGTATTGGAACCGAAGAAGGTCTCCGCCAAGCCGCATCTTTCGGTGCCGTTCGATTTTCCGGCGTGGGTGCTGAATCGCACTTCGATGCGAATCTTCAATGAACTGTATTATCGCAAGCAGGTCAAGCGGCAGGTGACCGGACTGATCGACTACGAGCCGTTTTTTTATCCCCTCGACAGCATCCTGCATTGGAACCGTATTTACGGCAAGCGCGGCTTTCTGCAGTTCCAGTGTGTCATTCCCTGGCGTTATGGAAGAGACGGGATCGTCGCGATTCTGGAGACGATCGCCGAATCCGGCATGGCGTCGTTCCTGGCTGTGCTGAAGGTGATGGGAGAACGTCCGTCGCTCGGGCTGATGTCGTTTCCTCAGCCGGGAATCACGCTGGCGCTCGATATCGCACTCAAGCCCGAGGTGACCTTTCCGCTGTTCGAGCGGCTGGCGGAGATGACGCGGGAACTCGGCGGACGCCTGTATCCGGCCAAGGACGCGTGCATGACCGGGCATCAGTTTCGGTCTTTTTATCCGCAGTGGGAGCAATTTGAGGAGTACCGCGATCCCGCCTTTACGTCGGCGTTCTGGGAGCGGGTGACTGCCGATGCGTAGACGACAGAGCCAGACGGAAAGCCTGGAAGAGAAGCCGAGCCAGGTCCGAAGCGCGCAGCGGGAGCGGCCCAGTCGATCCAAACGGACGATGCCGAAGACGATTCTGGTTCTGGGCGCCACCTCTGCAATTGCGCAGGCGTGGATGCGTCTGTTGGCGCCCGCGGGGGCGAGCTTTTTCCTGGTGGCGCGCAACGCCGCGCATCTGGATTCTGTGGCGAAAGACCTGGTCACGCGCGGGGCCAACGCAGTCTATGTTGAGACTGCCGATCTGGACCAGACTGCTCTCCATACGGGTCTGCTGGAACGCGCGGTTGCGGCGCTGGGAAATCTGGATTGTGCGCTGATTGCGCATGGGGTGCTTGGAGATCAGGCCGCGGGCGAACGGGATTTCGCCGTTGCCGCCGCCAGCCTGCAAACAAATTTTCTTTCCATCGTTTCGCTGGCGACGTGGCTTGCCAACTATTTTGCGGGGCAATATCACGGCAGCCTTGTGGTGATTTCTTCCGTGGCGGGAGATCGCGGTCGCAAGAGCAACTACATCTACGGCAGCGCCAAGGCTGGGCTGAATGCGTTTCTGGATGGCGTTCGGAACCGGCTGGATTGCGACGGGGTGCAGGTGCTGACCGTCCGCCCAGGATTTGTTGCGACCCCGATGACGGCGCACCTGCCGCAGGGTCCGCTGTTTGCCACGCCCGACGCCGTGGCGCGGGACATCCTAAGTGCGATCGAGCATCGCCGGGATGTCCTCTACACTCCCTGGTTCTGGCGCTGGATCATGGCCATCGTCCGCGCGATTCCGGAATGGAAATTCAAGAAGATGGATTTGTAGTTCGCGGACGATCTGGTCGAATTCGGACGAGCGGTCTGTATTCGGACGAACGATCCGTATTCGACGAACGCGCGCGGGAACGAATGTTGCGACGAATTCGTATCATTGAGTCAGGGCACGGGCTGAAGAGCGAGAAGACGCATGGGATTCCGGGAGTCGCTGAAAATCGCGCTGCAATCGCTGTGGGCGAACAAGATGCGTTCGATTCTGACGCTGATTGGTGTGGTCATCGGCGTGGCTTCTGTCATCATGATTGTCACCATGATCAATGGGGTGAACAAATATGTAGCCACCAAGGTTTATGGCTATGGGGCCGACGTGTTTACCGCCAGCCAGATGCCGCAAGTGATCTTAAGCAGCGAACAGTATCTGAAGTATCAGAAGCGCAAGATTCTGCGCATGGAGGATTACGAAGCAGTCGAACAGCAATGCACGGCGTGTACGCTGGTCGGGGCCGAAATCTCCACGTCCGGCAGCGTCGTCTCGCAGCATCAGTCCGCCACGAATGTCAGCATCCGCGGTTGGACCCCGGACATGCTGACGATGTACAACTTCAACATCGCCGAAGGGCGGTCCTTTACGCCGACCGAGGCGCAGCACGACGCTCATGTCGCCGTGATCGGGTACGACATCATGGACAATGTGCTGGGCATCGGCGATCCCATCGGCAAGGAAATTCGCGTGGATGGGGTCCCGTACACCGTGATTGGGGTGGTGGAGCGCCAGGGAACGACACTGGGGCAGAGCCAGGACAACTTTGTTGGCATTCCCATCTCCACCTATCAGGCCGTGTATGGCTCGAACGACTCGGTCACCATCTATGGGAAGGCCGGAGGGGTGGGAGAAAGGCTGGAACTGGCCTCCGACCAGATGCGCGCGATCCTTCGCGCGCAGCGGCACGATGCCCCAGGCCAGGATGACAGTTTCAGCATCGATACCAATGCGAGCTTTGTCGGTCTTTTCAAGAGCTTCACGCAAAGCTTTTTCGGCGTCGCCATTGGCATCGCGACCATCTCGCTGGTCATCGGCGGCATCGTCATCATGAACATCATGCTGGTTTCCGTCACGGAACGAACGCGCGAGATTGGCATCCGCAAGGCGCTGGGCGCGCGCCGCAGCGATGTGATGATGCAGTTCCTGATTGAGGCCGCCACGATGGCTTTGACGGGAGGATTGATTGGCGTGGTTGGAGGGATTGCCATCGCCAAACTGATTACTGCCATTATCGGGTTCCCAACAACGATTGCCCTGTGGTCCGTGCTGGTGAGTTTACTGCTGGCGACCTCCGTAGGCATCTTCTTCGGCGTGTATCCGGCACATAAGGCCGCGATGCTCGATCCAATCGATGCTCTGAGGTCGGAACTGTGAAACGAGGGATGCGTTCCAGCAGGTTTGGAGAGTCCGTTCGCATGGCGATGGAGACGCTGCGGGCCAATAAATTGCGCTCCGGCCTCACCATCCTGGGAATTGTGATCGGCGTGACGACGGTGATTGCGCTGTCGTCGTTTATCAACGGGCTGAATCAGAATGTCGCCAACATGGTAGCGTCCTTCGGCACCAATGTGTATTGGGTGTTTCGCTTTCCTGTGATCAACGTGCGCCCAACTGCAGAAATGCTGGCACGGAAGCAACTGACGATGGACGATGTCGAGGCGCTTGCGAAGCTGCCCCATGTGGTGGCTGTCTCTCCGCAACTGCGGTATCAGAACTTCGATCTGGGTTTCGGCAATGTCGCCGTGAAATACAAGGGGCGCGCGGTGCAGCACACGATCCTGGAAGGAGACACGGTTGCCGAGCCGGAAGTGGACACCGTGAACATTCCCGTGGGGCGTTTTTTCTCACAGTATGAACAGGACCAACATTCCGACGTGGTGGTGCTGGGCCACGATACGGCGGACGAATTGTTTCGCGGAGACGACCCGCTGGGGAAGGAAGTGGAGATTGGCGGAGACCTTTTCCGCGTGATCGGTGTGATGGAAAAACGGAAGACCGCGTTCGGCGGGGGGAAGAATCCCGAGGACAATGCCGCATATTTCCCAGTTGGGACCTTCCACAAGATTCACCCGGAGATTCTCGACTACTGGATTTCAGTAAAATACGACGACGAAGCCAACAAGCAGCTGGTGTACGACGAGATTGAGCAAACGCTTCGCATCCAGCGGAAAGTCCGCTTCAATCAGCCGGACAACTTTGCCATCTTCGCGCCGGACGCGATCACCCGCATCTGGAACCAGCTGACCGGCGGCATCTTCATCTTTATGATTGGCGTTGCCAGCGTCGGCCTGATGGTTGGAGGGGTCGGCGTGATGAATATCATGCTGGTTTCCGTTACCGAGCGGACGCGCGAAATCGGCGTTCGCAAAGCCATCGGAGCCACCAAACGCACAATCCTGTTGCAGTTCACCATCGAGGCGATCACCCTTTGCGCCGTTGGCGGCGTGATCGGCGTGTTCGCTGGCGGCCTGCTGACGCTGGCGGTGCGGTTAATCTTTCCCAGCGTTCCGGCGTTTGTCTCCACGGTTTGGGCCATTACAGGCTTCAGCGTTTCGTGCGCGATTGGCCTGATTTTCGGAATCTATCCTGCCTGGAAAGCGGCGAACCTCAATCCTATCGATGCGCTGCGGTACGAATGAATCTTGTGCAGTCGATCTTTCCAGCCTGGATCTGAGCGACAATACTCCCAGCCCTCATGATGCCGACCCATCCCGTATCTCTTGCGGCGCAAGCTATCGCCGTGCTGTTCACTGCGTTGACGCTGGCGGCGCTGGTGTATGCGATGTTTGTTTTTCGCGCGGCGCGCGCGTATGTAAGAAGCTGTCGTTTGCCGTTACCAGGCTTCTATCCCGCAGTCAGCATTCTGAAGCCGGTGAAAGGCGTCGACCCGGAGATGTACGCCGCGTTTGCCAGTCACTGCGGGCAGGATTATCCGGGCGAGTATGAAATCCTTTTCGGCGCCAGCAGCATGGAGGACCCCGCCGTTGCGCTGATCCAACGGTTGCAGCGCGAATTTCCGGAGCAGCCGATTCGCCTGCTGATTTGTCCGGAAATTCTTGGCGCGAATGGGAAGGTTGGAAATCTGGTACAAATGGTGGCAGAGGCGCGGTACGATCATCTGCTGATCAATGACAGCGATATTCGGGTGTCTCCGCGCTACCTGCGCCTTGGCTTGCCGGCATTTGCGACTTCCAGCGATACGGGCAGGCCGGTGGGAATGGTGACCGCGCTCTACCGCGGCCACTCTCACAAGACATTGGGCTCGCGACTGGAGGCGCTCGGCATCGCCACCGACTTTATGCCCGGGGCGCTGACGGCGCGCTGGCTGGAAAAGGGCCTGCATTTCGGTCTCGGTTCCACGCTGGCGATGACCCGCGAAGCGCTGGATGCGATCGGCGGTCTGCGCCCGCTGGTAGACCATCTGGCCGACGATTACGAACTGGGCGCGCGTATCTTTCGGGCAGGCTATCGCGTCGAGCTGGGCCGCGAAGTCGTTGAAACCTCGATTCCGGCCTATACGTTTTCTGAGTTTCTGGCGCATCAGCTGCGCTGGGCGCGTGGGGTGCGCGATGCTCGCCCGTTTGGCTATGTCGGCTTGCTGATGACATTCGGATTGCCGTGGGCGCTGGCGAACGTGGTCGCATCCGCCGCCTCGCTGGACAGCATCGCGTTACTGAGCGTGATGGTGTGCGTTCGGTTCACGATGGCGCTGAGTGTAGGAGTGGGTGTGCTGGGCGACCGGGGAACGCTGCGCGACCTGTGGCTGCTGCCCTTGCGCGATCTGGTGGCTCTTGGGGTGTGGTTTTGGAGCTTCGCGGACGATGCCATTGTTTGGCGGGGCGAACGTTTTCACCTGCGCCGGGGAAAATTGGTGCGCGAAGAGAAGTGACGGGAATGGGTCGCCGTCGCAAGGATTTCCGGGCATATAGTTAGAACTGGTCTCATAGATACAGCATGGGCCCTGGCCAGCACCATGAGCCCCGCTTTGATGGCGGGTCTCATACCTGGCCCCACCGTGAGCTTGGGGTTTATGAGACCAGTTTTAGGGTGAATGAGTGTTTTTGAAGAGTCGATCGCGATGAATATGGTTTCTCCTACGTCGTTGAGCAATGCGCCGGTGCAGCAGCCTGCGACCCCGCCTGCGGCGCCGATCTATGACGATTGGTATCCGGCGATGCGCAGCGGCGGGCTGCACCGCGGTCAGACGGCAACGGCCATGCTGCTTGGGATTCCTCTTCTACTGGGCCGGACCAGGGATGGCAAGACTGGGGAGGACAAGTTGTTTGCCATGCGCGACAGCTGCCCGCATCGCGGCATTCCGCTTTCCTACGGTTCCTTTGACGCTTCGGGCGTCACCTGCAAATATCACGGCTGGAAGTTCGATCCGGTCAGTGGCCAGTGCAAAGAAATTCCTTCGCTAACGCCCGAGGACACGCTGGATTGCGCCCGGATCTATGCGACTGCCTTCCCCTGCGAGGAACGCGATGGCTATGCGTGGGTCTATGTGCCCGCGCCCGGCTCGGGTCGCGTGCGGCCGGAGGATGCAAGCGCGTTGCCGCCGGTGCCGGAACTGCAGAAATTCGGCCCGCGTTATCGCTGGGCGCATCTGGCGGCGGACCTGCCGTGCAACGTCGATCACGGAATCATCGGCCTGATGGATCCCGCGCACGGTCCGTTTGTGCATCAGTCGTGGTGGTGGCGCAGCGGCGGCAGCATCCATGTGAAACAGAAGCAATTCGAACCGATTCCCCAGGGGTTTCGCATGACCGCGCACGCGCCCTCCATGAACAGCGCACCGTATAAATTGCTGGGCGTGTATGGCCAGGCGGTGACGACCACCATCGATTTTGTGTTGCCGAACCGGCGCTACGAGACGATCCGTTGCGGAGACAAATGGTTGTCCAGCCTGACCACAGTGACGCCAACGACGGCGACGACATGCCGCATCGATGTGTGTGCCGCGTGGAACGTTTTTTATTACATCCCCCTTGTGACCCAAATTGCGAAAGCTTTTGGGCGAAGGTTTGTGGAGCAGGATCGCCAGACGATGGTGGAGCAGGCGCAGGGTCTGCAGTTCAATCCGCCGCTGATGTTGATCGATGACGCCGATCGCCCCGCGAAATGGTATTTTGCGCTGAAGCAGGCGCGCCAGCAGATGGCTGCCACGGGCAAATTCGAGCATCCGCTGACCGAGCCTGTGCTGTTGCACTGGCGCAGCTAGAGCATTTTCAGCCGTTATTTGTCGACGGCCAGCTGGTCCACGTCAATCTCCAGCTTGGTTCCAAGTTCGCGAAATTTCTGGATCCACTCCGCGTCGATCGCGTCGGCGGACTGAGACTGGCGCGAGATGATGTACCAAAGATTTTGCGCTTCCCATCGATCGACGGGGAACGGCAATTCCTGCAGAACATCGCAGATTTGCAGCGCTGTATCGAGATATTTGCGATCCAGATGCAACTCCAGCTCCTGCACGGCGCGCAACATTCGCTGGCTGGCCACGAAGGGCATCGAGACGGTATCGATTTCAATTTGGTCGGCGCGTATCTGGGTGAGCAGTCCGCGCAGGCGGGCGGCATCGAAGGGATCGTTGGCAAGCTCCTGGCGGAGGTCCGCGTTCAGGCTGAATTCGGCGGCCAACATCAGCACCCGGGGCTTGGGCATTCCGCTCATGCTCAGGTAGTGCAGCAGCGAAATGTGATCGTCATACATGGTCCGCAGCGTGCCTTCCATCTCCGCCAGGGTGGTATCGAGCAGGAGTTGGAGAATGCGTCGCTGTTCATCTCGAAACAGGGACCGCAGCGAATAGCCATTGGAATCGAACTCGTGGAGAAAGAGGCGCAGCCCTTCGGCGACGTCGGCACTGAGGAGCGCCTCCTGCATCTTGCCGGTGAAATCCTGAAACGCGCTTTCGTTGGCTGGGTCGGCGCGGCGCACGGTCGCTGAAAGATTTTGATCGCCTCCATACAACACCGCGAACAAAACATCTTCCTGATCGAGCGTGATCCGCGAAGAGATTTCCGCCCGGCCGTAGGCAAAGCGGCGGCGCCCGATGCTGAGAAGTTCGCCCGACTTGCGCCGCACGTCATAGCAGAACAGGGGGGTGGTTTCGGGCTGGGCCTCAAACAGCGAAATGATGGCGTAATGGGCGCCCACCTGTTTCAGGCCAATCTTCTGCGCCAATACGCTTTTGCGATAGATGTCGGCGCCGTTGGCCGGTTCCGGGCCGTTGCTTTCCGCTTCCGCGAGGCGCGACAGGAAGGCCGGTTCGAGCGCCGTGCCAGCGCTGCCGAACAACTCCGCCGCCAACTGCAGCACGCGTCCCGCGTAGGAAATCACCTGGACCGTCTCGATTCCCGCCAGGTCGTCGAAGAACCAGCCGCAGCTGGTATACATCAACTGGAGGTGGCGCTCCAGCTCCATCAACTTGAGAGCGGTGGTCCGTTCTTCGGCGGAGAGGGGATGCCGGCCATGGGCGTCCAAGAATGCCTGCTGCGAAGCGTCATTTCGGTTGAGCAGCACGTGGATGTAGGCATCGCGCGCGGCAGCCGGATCGTGAAACAGCGATTGTGCCGCTTGTCGCCACAGGGGCCGTGCCGCATCGCGTAACCCATCGAGGGCACTGCGCAGAGGGGTGCGCCAATTCTGGTTCCATTCCGGATGCTGCCCGGTGTTGCAGCCGCAGTTGGAGCGCCATCTTTCGATCCCATGGCTGCAACTCCACGAAGAATCGTCGTAAATTTCCGCTTCGGAGGTGGGAGGGAATTTTTCCAGAAACTGTCCGTAGTTCGTCAGATGAACTTCAGGGTGCTGCTCGATCGTTTGCAGGGCGTAGGCCAGGGCCATGTCGCCATGTCGATGGTGGTGCCCGTAGCTTTCGCCGTCGGTTGCGATATGAACCAGCTGCGCATCCTGGCCGTTGGCGCGGTAGCCATTCAGCAGGCGCTTGGCCATGTTGCCGCCATTGTTCAGCAGTCCTTCAAATGCGATGGCGCGTGAAGTGGGGCCATCGTAGAAAAACACGGTAATGCTGCGTCCCTCCGATGTGCGGACAAGGTAGGGCTGGGTTGGGTCGACGCTCGCATTCGGGGTTTCGCGCCAGGTGGGACCTTCGGGATCATTCTCGGTGGCGATGTCCCGCACCCGCGCACACTGATGCGGCGCCAGAATGGTAAAAAGTATGCCGTGCCGCGCCAGCAGATCCAGACTTTCCAAATCGACCGCGGTCTCGGGTAGCCACATACCTTCCGGCTTGCGGCCAAAGCGGGTTTCGAAGTCGGCGATGCCCCACCGGATTTGCGTCATCCGGTCCTGGGTGGAGGCGAGAGGAAGAATGATGTGGTTGAAGACCTGCGCGATGGCCGAGCCGTGCCCGCCGAACCTGTCCATGCTGATGCGGTCGGCATCCAACACCTTTTGATAGCTGAGAGGAGCGGACTTTTCCATCCAGGCCAGCAGCGTGGGGCCGAAATTGAAACTGATGCGGGAGTAATTGTTGACGACCCGCACAATTTTGTTTTGCGTGTTCAGGATGCGCGAGCTGCCGTTGGCGGCATAACACTCATGATCGATGCGAACGTTCCAGTCGTGATACGGGGCCGCGGAGTCCTGGACCTCAATCGCCTCCAGCCAGGCATTTTCTCGTGGAGGCTGGTAGAAATGGCCGTGAACACAGACGAATCTTTGGGGCGCAGTCATCGATTTTTCCGTGCCGGGGGGATTTCGCCATCGACTGCGAGGTCGCAGGCACGCCACAAGTACCAGCTGGCCACCGAATGCCACGGATGCCAGCGCTCGGCCCGGCGTTTCATGATGTCGGGAGCGGGAAGGTCCGCCAGAGTGACGGGCATTCCCGGGCGCAGCTTACCGAAGGTCAGCGCGAAACCTTTGCGGACGCCGTAATCGGAAACCGGCAATACGTTGGGCCGCCCCATGCGGAAGATGAGGAGCATTTGCACTGTCCAGACTCCAATCCCGCGTACTGTTGTGAGTCGCGCGCAAATCTCATCATCGGCCATTCGATGCAGCTTGGTTAGCGGCGGCACAATTCCAGCCACACTCTTCTCGGCAAGATCGCGGATGGCAAGCTGCTTGCTGGCGGAGAGCCCGGCGGATCGGAGTACTTGTTCGTTCAGCCGGAGCAGCGCCGGTGCGGTCGGGGTCCGATCTGGAAACAAGTCGAGAACGCGGCCATGGATGGCCTTGGCGGCACGGCCGTGCAGCTGCTGGTAGATGATCGATTCCAGCAGCGCTTCAAAGGTGGAATGGGTGGGTTTCAGCCGCATGGCGAAGGGCCCGGAACGAACCATCAATTTGGCGAGGCGCGCATCAGCTGCCGTCAATTGCCGACAGGCAAGCGCGTGGTCGTAACGAACTTTTCGAAGACCGCCAGTCACTGTTTCCAGTCTATACACTGTTGCGTAACAGGCGAGGTGAGCCATGCAGAGGAAAAGCGAAAAAATTCTTTCCGAGGAAATTGGATGGACCGTTCGCGGACAGGAACGCCGCGAAGGCACGCGGCTGGAGGTGCGGGCGCCGTTCGATCAATCCTTGATCGGCCATGTTTGGCAGGCTTCGTGGACGGATGCGGTCGAGGCGGTCGAGGCCGCCGTTGCGGGATTCGCTCGCACCTCTGCGCTGGGATCATGGGAGCGACAAGACATTTTGAACGCGGTCGCCGCGCATCTGCAGGCGGAACATGAACTGTATGCCCAGACGATACAGCGAGAAGCAGGCAAGCCGATCACAGCCGCCCGGGCCGAAGTCGATCGGGCGGTTTTGACGTTTCGGGTTGCAGCGGAAGAGGCCACCCGGATCGGCGGAGATGTGCTGCCGCTCGATTTGATTCCATCCGCAGCCGGGCGATGGGGCATCTCGCGCAGATTTCCCATGGGCCCGGTGCTGGCGATCACACCGTTCAATTTTCCGTTAAATCTGGTCGCGCACAAACTTGCTCCCGCCATTGCCTGCGGATGTTCAGTGATTTTGAAGCCTGCGCCGCAGACGCCATTCAGTGCGCGGCTGTTGGTGAAGGCAATTCTGGAAGCAGGATGGCCCGCGGAGGCGCTCGCGTTTCTTCCACTTTCGAATGAGGACACGACGCGACTGGTAGCCGAGGAAGATCGCATTCGCGTGGTGAGTTTTACCGGCAGCGCGCGCGTCGGCTGGGAGTTGAAGGCGTGGGCGAAAAAGAAGCGCGTGTTGCTGGAGCTGGGCGGCAATGCGGCCATGATCGTGGCCGGCGATTGGCCCGATCTTGAAGGCGCTGCCCAATCGGCGGTGAAGGGTGGATTTGGATATGCGGGCCAAAGCTGCATTTCGGTGCAACGGGTCTATGTGCAGCAGTCGATCTTCCAATCGTTTTGCGAGGCCCTGCTGCGCCTGGTTGAGAACCTCCGTACGGGAGATCCAGCGTTGGAGGAGACCGACGTGGGTCCCTTGGTCCGCGAGAGCGATGCGGAGCGAGTGGAGCGCTGGATCGAGGAGGCGATGCGCGGCGGCGCAACGCTGCTGGCCGGGGGAAAGCGGACGGGCGCGATGATGCGCCCGACTGTTTTGACGGGAACACACTCGCCCATGAAAGTGAACGATGAGGAAATCTTCGGACCGGTGATTACGGTGGAACCGTACGAGCATTTTTCGGACGCGCTGGCGGCCGTGAACGCTTCCCGCTACGGCCTACAGGCGGGCTTGTTGACGCGCGATGCGGGACACATTCTGGAGGCGTACCGGGCGCTGGAAGTGGGAGCGTTGATTGTGGGGGACGCGCCAACCTGGCGGTTGGACTCCATGCCGTACGGTGGCGTGAAGGATTCCGGCGAGGGACGGGAAGGCGTTCGTTACGCCATCGATGAAATGACAGAACGGCGTCTGCTGGTGATGGCACTGAAGTCTCCATCCTAAGGTGAATTTGTCGTTCAGCAGACATTGGGATCGGGCGCGGAGGCGACGCGAATTGGCGGAGGATTGCACCGATTCGCAGAAAACTTTTTCCCTTTGGAAGAAAAAATCTCCTAGAAATGTTTATTTAGGGTTGCCGAAGTTTCCATTGCTCCTGTACTCTTTTTTTCGTATTGCGCTCCTGTACTCTTTTTTCGGTTCGCCGAACTTCCACAGCACCAAACTCTTTTTTTTGCAATCCAAACCCGTGATCGCTCATCGCTATCGAGAAAGCCTACGGCGGTGGGTTCGGGGCAATTCAACAAGCTTGGCGTAACGCCGGGCAAGCAGGCAGGGAAGCACCTAAACATGGCGCAGATTTTCGATCGTAGTTCCAATTCGCTGACGCGGATTACGCTGGTCCTATATGGGGTTGTCCTGATCGGCGTAGGCGTGACGCTGAATTACCTGCAACGGTCTCCGTGGGTGACCCGCCAGGGGCAACGCCCGGAGCAGCCTGTTCCGTTCAGCCACAAGCACCATGTGCAGGGGCTGGGTCTGCAATGCCAGTACTGCCACACATCGGTGGAGAAATCGAGCTATGCAGGCATTCCTCCGACCAAGACCTGCATTAATTGTCATGCACAAATCTGGACCAATGCCGACCTGCTGGCCCCGGTGCGGAACAGTTGGGCGACCGGCAATTCCATTGTCTGGATCAAGGTGCACGATCTGCCGGATTATGTGTATTTCGACCATTCCATCCATGTGAACAAGGGCATCGGCTGCTCCACCTGTCATGGCCGGGTCGACGAGATGCCGTTGACCTATCAGGCGGCCACGCTGCAGATGGAATGGTGCCTGAACTGTCATCGCAATCCAGTGAAGAACCTTCGTCCGACCTCGGAAATCTACCAGATGGCGTGGGAAGGCCCGTCGACGCTGCATCCGGTCTGGTGCACGAATCAACCCACCACTCCGGGCGTTCCGACGGCGCAGCTGGTGGATTGCACCCTGCAAAATCCTGACAACGATGACGCCCAGATGGCCGCGCTGGACATGCCGCCGCTTCCGCAGAGCGGTCCCGATTCTCCGACGTTTGCCGACAACCGCAACTGGTCTTCTCCGGGGAATGGGTCGGTCCATGCGCAGGTCCCGGTGAACCCGCACTTCATCAAATTTACGGACCAGAAAGCCCTGGGGAATTACCTGTTGGTGCAATACCACATTCGTCCGCCGCGACAGCTGACCAGCTGCGACACCTGTCATCGATGAACCGCGATCTGCCAGCGAAAGCGCAGCCGGTTCCGAACGCAGCAACGAAAGACAACCGTAAAGGTCAAGATTCGAAGATGGAAAACGAGCATAAGACCGTGACCCACGAAACCATGGCAATGGATTCGGTTGAGAAGTCAAAATCGGCGCAATTGATTGAGGCGGCGCAGGCACGTCTGGCAGGCATGACGGGCAAGCGCTATTGGCAGACCCTCGATGAATTGGCCGATACACCGGATTTCCAGGAGGCGGTGGGTCGCGAATTTCCTCAACATGCGACGGAGTGGGTGGATTCGGTGTCTCGCCGCGGATTCATGAAGCTGATGGGGGCCTCGATTGCGCTGGCGGGGTTGACCGGGTGCACCAAGCAACCCGACGAGCCCATTTATCCCTACGTGAAGCAACCGGAAGACCTGGTGCTGGGAGAGCCGATTTATTTTGCGACGGCGCACCCGTTTCCGATGGGATCCGTCCCGCTTCTGGTCAAGAGCGAAGCCTATCGGCCGATCAAACTCGCGGGCAATCCGGAACATCCGATGAATCACGGCACCTCGGATGCGTATACCCAGGGAACGCTGCTGGGAATGTACGATCCTGACCGTTCCAAGGGCCCTCTATACCGAGGCGAAACGCGCGACTATCCAAATTTTCTGGCAGACTTTACCGCCATGCTGGAGTCGAAGGCGCCGAGCGGCGGCGAGGGACTGTATTTCCTGAGTGGGACCGTGGTTTCGCCAACGCTGGCGGCGCAGTGGAAGAGTGCCAGCGCAAAGTACCCGAATGCCAAGTGGTTCCAGTACGACCCGGTAAATCGCGACTCGTCCCGGATCGCGTCGAAGCAGGCCTTCGGCGACTATTTTGATCCGCAGTACAAGCTGGATGCGGCGGATGTAGTCCTTGCGCTCGACGCGGATTTTCTCTCGGGCCTGTGGCAGCCGGGATTCCTGAAGCTGGCAGCGGATTATTCCCACCGGCGCTCGCTGCAGCCTGGCGTGGAAATGAACCGTCTGTATGCGGTGGAAAGCACTCCCTCCACGACAGGATTTAAAGCGGACCATCGGCTGCGCATGCGCGCCAGCCAGGTGGAAGCGTTTGCGATGGCAGTGGCGGCGGGACTGGGCGCGGGTGCGGCTGCAAGTGGCGCTGCGTGGACCGACGAGCAGACGGCCTATCTGAACGCCGTGGTGAAGGACCTGAAGGCGAATGCCGGCAAGTGCCTGGCGATTCCTGGAGAGCAGGCCACGGCGGGAGTTCATCTGGCCGCGATCGCGATCAACCAGGCGCTGGGGAATGTGGGCAAAACGGTGGTCTATACGGAGACCGTGAACCCGATGCCGACGGTTGAGATCGAGGACCTGAAGCAGTTGGTTGCGGATTTGAATGCCGGGAAGGTCGATTGGCTGGTCATCCTGGACACCAATCCTGTGTACAGTGCGCCGGCGGACCTGAATTTTGAACACGCCATGGGCCATGCCAAGACGGTGGCGCACCTGGGCTTATACGTGGACGAAACGGCCCAGATCGCGGACTGGCACATCCACGCGGCGCACTATCTGGAAAGCTGGTCGGATGTGCGCGCCTACGATGGGACCGTCAGCATTGTGCAGCCGATGATTGACCCGCTGTATGGAGGGAAATCCGCGCATCACGTGATTCAAGCCATGCTGGACCAGCCCGATCTGTCCGCGATGGATGCCGTGCGCGAGAACTGGAAATCGGTACTGGGCGGCGCAGGCCAGCAAGACAAGGGCAAGCCGGGCGAAGCCAAGCCGGTCGACGCCGAGGCGGACTTGCCGTGGCGGAAGGCGTTGCACGATGGATGGATCGCCGACACCGCCTTTGTTCCCAAGCAGGTGACTGCGAAAAATACAGCTTCTGCTGGGGCGACCGTGCCGGACGCGACGGCGCTGGAGGTGATTTTCCGGCCCGATCCGACCATCTATGATGGTCGCTATTCGAACCTGGGCTGGATGCAGGAGCTGCCGAAGCCGATCACCAATCTCTCCTGGGACAATGCCGCGCTGATGAGCATTCAAACGCTGGTGAAGCTGAACGCCAGCGAAAGCGACGTGATCGAAATCGAGTATCAAGGCAGAAAGATCAAGGCTTCGGCCCTGGTCGCGCCGGGACATCCGGACCAAAGCATCACCCTTTATCTCGGGTACGGCCGGCGCAATGCCGGGCGCGTTGGCACCGGAGCGGGATTCGATGCATTCCCGATCCGGCTGGCTTCGTCGCCGTTGTTCGCAGTGGGCGCGACGGCGAAAAAGACCGGCGAAACCTACCAGTGCGCGGTCACCAAGAGCCATTACATCGACCATCGCAGCCTGTTTGCGCGCGAGTACGGCGACGTGAAGGAAGCGAAAGAGGCCAAGCCGGACACAACGCCGCATTCGCTGGAAGGGCGCGAGGCGGAACAGCGCGGCATCGTCCGGGTGGCCACGCTGGAACAGTACAGGCAGAACCCGAGCTTTGCCGCGGAGAATGCGGAATTCAACGCGCCGTCGAAGGGTACAACGCTGTTTCCGGTGTGGGATTACAGCAAGGGCTATCAATGGGGCCTGTCGATCGATATGAACTCCTGCGTGGGCTGCAATGCCTGCATCATCAGCTGCTATGCGGAGAACAACATTGCGGTGGTCGGCAAGCATCAGGTCCAGATTGGCCGCGATATGCAGTGGATTCGCATCGACACCTATTTTGAAGGCGATATGAATGCGCCGAAGGCATACTTCCAGCCGATGACCTGCCAGCAGTGCGAGAACGCGCCTTGCGAACAGGTATGTCCGGTGGGCGCAACCGTTCATACTCCCGAGGGTCTGAACGCAATGATTTACAACCGCTGCGTGGGCACGCGCTACTGTTCGAACAATTGTCCTTATAAGGTGCGCCGATTCAACTGGCTGCTGTATTCGGATTATGAGACACCGTCTCTCAAGCTGATGCGCAATCCGGAAGTGACGGTTCGCAGCCGCGGCGTGATGGAAAAGTGCACCTATTGCGTGCAGAGAATCAGCAAAGCCAAGATTCGCGCTGACAAGGAAAACCGCACCGTTCGGGATGGAGAAATTGTGACCGCCTGCCAGGAGGCGTGTCCGACCCAAGCGATTACGTTCGGAAATATCAACGACAAGAACAGCCGCGTGTCCAGGATGAAAGCGCAGACGCGCAACTATACGGTCCTGGCGGATCTCAACACGCGCCCACGCACGTCGTACATTGCCGGGGTGGTGAATCCCAACCCGGACTTGATGGAAAACGCCTGAACCAGGCAATGACGGAAAGATTCCATACGGCTGAGCCGGCAATCGAAATCTCAGCCCACTGATGAGGTCGCACGAAGCATGGTTACACCAGGTATTTCGCCGCCGGATCCAAAAATGGCGCCGGGCGTGGACCCTATGGTCGACCCGGTAACAGGAGAGCAGCGGGTCATTGCGCCCGGACATACGTTCCGTTCGGTCACCGAGAAGCTGACGCGCATTGTGCTGACGCCGCACACGCCGCTGGGGTGGTTTTTCGGTGCGGCCTTTGCCGGCAGTTTCGTCGTGATGCTGATGGTGGCGGTGACCTGGTTGTTTCTGAAAGGCACCGGCATCTGGGCGATCACCATTCCGGTTGCGTGGGGCTTTGCCATCATCAACTTTGTATGGTGGATTGGGATCGGCCACGCCGGCACGTTGATTTCCGCCATCCTTTTGCTGTTCAAGCAGAAATGGCGCAACTCCATCAATCGCTTTGCCGAAGCGATGACGCTGTTTGCCGTCGTCTGCGCGGCCATGTTCCCGGTGATCCACGCTGGGCGACCCTGGCTGGTGATTTACTGGCTGTTCCCTTATCCGAACACGATGAACTACTGGCCGCAGTTCCGTTCCCCGCTGATGTGGGACGTATTTGCGGTTTCGACCTACGCGACGATTTCCGTCGTCTTCTGGTATATCGGGATGATTCCCGATCTAGGCACGATGCGGGACCGTGCGAAGTCGAAGTTCGGCCGCTTTATCTATGGACAGATGGCGCTCGGCTGGCGGGGTTCCACGCGGCATTGGATGCGGTATGAAACCGCATCGCTGCTGCTGGCCGGTTTGGCGACGCCGCTGGTTCTTTCCGTGCATACGGTCATCAGCTTCGACTTTGCCGTGGCGATCATGCCGGGCTGGCACACCACCATCTTCCCGCCGTATTTTGTCGCCGGCGCCATCTACTCCGGATTTGCGATGGTGTTGACCCTGGCGATCCCGATCCGCAAGTTCTATCACCTGGAAGACCTGATTACGATTCGGCATCTCGACAACTGCGGCAAGGTCATGCTGGCCACCGGCTTCATTGTCGCCTACGGCTACATGACCGACATCGCCTATGCCTGGTACTCGGCGGACAAATGGGAATTCTTCATGGCCTGGAACCGCATCTTCGGCCCCATGGGCTGGTCGTACTGGATTCTGATCTTTTCCAATATCGCGTTTCCGCTCACGACGCTCTGGTCGCGGCGCTTGCGGCACAACGTCGCCTACCTGTTTGTGCTGTCGCTGATCGTGAACACGGGGATGTGGTTTGAGCGTTTCGTGATTGTGGTGACCAGTCTGACGCGCGATTATCTGCCGTCTTCCTGGGGAACGTACCGCGCGACTCGCTGGGATTACATGACGTTTGTGGGAACGCTGGGACTGTTCACCTTCCTGTTCTTCCTGTTTATTCGATTGTTGCCCATGATTCCAATGTCGGAACTTCGCCAGATTTTGCCTGGCGCCAAGATCAATGAAGCAGAACTTCAGCACAAGGGTGGTGACTGATGCCAGTGCGCAAAGGGATTTACGGATTGCTGGCCGAATTCGTTGCGCCCACGGGTGGTGACTGATGCCAGTGCGCGAAGGGATTTACGGATTGCTGGCCGAATTCGATACGCCGACGGAGCTGGTGGTGGCGGCGAAGGCTTCGTACAACGCCGGATACCGGCGTATGGACTGCTATACGCCGTATCCGGTGGAAGAGGCCGCCGAAGCGATGGGCTTCGACGAGCCGAAGGAGAAGGGTGTGTCCAGGGTCTGCCTGCTGGGAGGCATCCTGGGCGGGTTGGCCATGTTCACGCTCGAATCCTGGATCTCCATTTGGGCCTATCCGCTGGACATTGCCGGTCGCGGCAAGTTTTCCTGGGTGGCATTCATCATTCCGGCGTATGAGTGGACGATCCTATGGGCTGGTCTTTGCGCGGGATTCGGCATGTTGGCGCTGAATCGGCTGCCGGCACCGTACCATCCACTGTTCAATGCGCCCAATTTTCGCAACGGGGCAACATCCGACAAATTTTTTCTCTGCCTGGAGGCCGACGATCCGCGGTTCTCCGTCACGGACACGCGTTCTCTGCTGGAGTCGCTGCACCCAGTCTCCGTCGTCGAGGTGGAGCATTAAATTCATGCCAAAGCATTCGACCCATTCACTGTTTCGCTGGACGATCGCCGCTGCCGCTGTCGCTGTGCTGATGCCGGTCGCCGGTTGCCGGCAAGACATGCAAAACCAGCCCAAGATGATTCCCCAACGCGGGACCCGGTTCTTTGCCAGCGGCCGTTCCGTGCGGCCGCAAGTGTTAGGCACCGTGGCGCGCGGCCAGCTCGACGCCAATACGTATTTCTATACCGGGTTGATCGATAAAAAGGAACAAGACGCGATGCCGTTCCCGGTTACCATGACGGTGCTTCGGCGGGGCCAGGAGCGTTTCGACATCTATTGCACGCCTTGCCATTCCCGCGTGGGAAACGGTCGCGGGATGATTGTCGAGCGCGGCTACAAGCCGGCCGGCAACTACATGAATCCGGCGATCCTGAAGAAACCGCTCAGCCACTACTTCCGCGTGATGACTTATGGATTTGGCGGGATGCCGGATTATGCGGCGCAGATCGCTCCCCAGGACCGATGGGCGGTCGCATCCTACATTCGCGCCTTGCAGCTGAGTCAGAATGCCACGCTGGCAGATGTTCCGCCGGGCAAGAATATCCAAACGCTGGCCGAGGTCTCGCAGGAGATGGGATATTCGCCAAACTTCGCGGCTGACTGGACCATTCCAGAGTTGACGAACGTGCCCAGCACCTACAACATGAAGGCCGCGATCGAGGCCAGGAAAAAGAACATGCCGGCAGGAACAAGAAACGCACCCAAGAACAACTCCCCGCGCAAGGGAGCAAAGTAAACGGTGACGGACACAAGCATGGAATACGAAAATCACGCACATCACTTGCCCGCCGATCTGAGCGCTCCGCCTTCGGTCCTGCGCTGGCGCCTGCGCGCGATGTCCGCGGCAGCGGTTTTTGCGGTGCTGGCGGCGATCGATCTTTTCATCAGCCATAGCTTCGATTACGTTCTGCGCGGCTGGCTGATGGGGTTGATGGTCTGCCTGAGTTTCTGCACCGGCGGTCTGGCGTTATTGATGGTGCAATGGTGCTCGGGCGGCAAGTGGGGTCTGCTGATCCGCAGGCCGCTGGAAGCGATGAGCCGCACCCTGCCGCTGGTGTTTCTGATGTTCCTGCCGATCGCGATCTTTGCCAAGCGTTTGTATATCTGGGCGCGGTTCACCGATCCGCAGGCGGCCTTGCACGCGGGTCTGATTGACGCCATGCAGGCGCACGCCATCGCGTATAAGCGGCCGTATCTGAACCTGGAAGGTTTCTGGATTCGCGGGATTGCGTACTTCATCATTTTTGGAATTTTTGTATATTTCTTGAACCGCTGGTCGTTGCAGCGCGACTCCGACACCGTGCACGGCAACTGGTTCTGGCAGAAGCGCTTTGAAAATCTCAGCGGTCCGGGCCTGGTGGTGTATTCGCTGGTGCTGACCGGCATGTGCGTGGATTGGGTGATGTCGCTGGATCCGACCTGGTTCTCCTCCATGTACGGCTTCCTTTTCATCGTGTCGCAGGGATATGCGGCGCTTGCCCTGGCGGTGCTGATGGCGCTGGCGCTGTCGCAGTATGAGCCTATCGAGTCCATTTTCCGGGTCACCGAGCAGCATGACCTGGGCAAGTTGCTGCTGGCGTTTGTCATGCTGAACATCTACATGGCGTTTTCGCAGTATCTGATTATCTGGTCCGGCAATCTGCCCATCGAGATTCACTGGTATATGGACCGCATTACCGGAGGATGGGGGCCCATTGCCGGATTGGACTTCCTGTTCCACTGGGTGCTTCCGTTCTTTCTGCTGCTGTCGCGCGATCTGAAGCGCAATAAGAGAAAGCTGGCCACGGTCTGCTGCATTATGCTGTTTGCGCGTTTCTGGGACACGTGGTGGCTGATTGCGCCGAACTTTGCGGACGAGCGTCGCAATCTCCATTTCACCTTTGGCATGCTGCAGTACATTTTTGTTCCGGCGGCGATGGTCGGGCTTTGGCTGACCTATTACTTTACGACCTTGCGGACACGCGGCCTGGTGGCGTTGAACGATCCGCACTTGCCTGAAATTCTGGAGCCCGAACATGCCCACGCATAGACCCGACGATCCCAACGATCTGAACCGGCCGGGCGGCCCGCACTCGCCGGATGATGAGCCGGAGGCGGGGTCCGGCGACTTTATGACGCTGCATCAGCAGTCCGATCCTGAAAGCAGGAAGATCGGGTACGAGCTGACGGACGCCAATATCACGGATATCGCAGGCTTTCTGGTGGTGATGGCAGCCTCGATCGCGGTGGTATTCGTCCTTGCATTCGGCATCGGGAAGCTGATCTACCACGAGCTGAATCAGGAGGATGGCAAGGCCAACAAGTGGAGTCAAATGGCCGGCGTCAAGCCGGGCAACATGGAATCGAACCCGCGGATTGAGCAGCAGCAGTTGCAGCAGCTGGTGAAACGATTTCCGACTCCTCGGCTGCAATCGGACGACGGCAACATGGAAGTCGCGGACATGCATGCTCGCGAGGACATGCTGCTGGAGCATTACACGTGGGTCGACGAGAAAAAAGAAATCGTGAGAATTCCGATTGAACGCGCAATGGAAATCATCGCCCAGAAGGGACTGCCGGTCGAAAGCCAACAAGGGCCGCAGGAACAGGCGATGTTTGGAGACAGCCCGAAGACCGTGACCGCGCCTCTGACGAATGGATTTGCGCGCACCGGACCTGAGTTGCAGATGATCCAGGCACGAGACCAGCGCCTGGAAATCGGGCCGTATTTCGAAACGCGAGCGGAGTTGCATCCGGCCCACTAGGATTTATGAGAACTGCTTCCACAATTCGATTTCACGCCGCGTCCTCTTCGGCGCCGATGGCGGTGCTGTTTGCATTTCTGATGGCTGTGTTTGTGTCTGCGATGGCCCGTGGGCAAGTGGCCCCGATTGGCGAAAAGTCCATGGGAGATCCGGCCGGGACGAAGCTGCCGGCAATCTTGCAAAAGACGACGATCCACCAGAATCTCGATCAGCCGCTCCCGCTGAACGCCGAGTTTCGGGATGAGACTGGGCGCACCGTTCATCTAGGCGACTATTTCGGCAAACGCCCCGCCATCCTCGCGTTGGTCTACTACCGCTGCAACATGCTTTGCCCTGAGGAAATGAACGGACTTGTGGGCGCGCTGGAGATGTTGAAATTTACGCCGGGAAAAGATTTCAACGTGATCGTGGTCAGTTTTGACCCCAGCGACACGCCGGCGGAAGCGGCGTCGCAGAAAGCGCTCTATGTAAAACGTTACGGCAGGCCGGACACGGCCAATGGATGGCATTTTCTTACCGGCACTGAATCGTCCATCGAAGCCCTTACCAAGGCGGTGGGCTTTGGATATGTCAGCGTTCCCGGGCCGGATGGGAAGATCAATCAGTATGCCCATCCCAGCGCCATTGAACTGATCACGACCGAGGGCATGATTTCGCAATATTACCTGGGTGTGGAGTATTCCGCCCGCGACATGCGTGCCGGGTTGGTGGAGGCCTCGCATGGCCGGATCGGCACTCCAGTGGACCTGATCTATACCTACTGCTATCACTACGATCCCCACATGGCAAAGAACAGCATGATCGTGGTCCGCATCGTGCAATTGGGTTGCATTCTGACGGTGCTGGCATTAGGCGCATTTATTTTGATTTCGCTGCGGCAGGAAGCTATGCAGGGCGGCAACGCCGCAACTACGAAAAAGGCGAACGGGTAAAACATACATGTCGCACATCAGTCCTGTACTTTGGCAGTTTTTAGTTCACTGGCTCCAGCACTCTGCGATCTTTCCGCCGGAGGCATCGACGATCGCTCCGTACGCGGATGCCTTGTATTTTGCGCTGGTCGGGATGACGGTGACGGGCCTGGTGCTGGTGATGACCATGGTCCTGGTTTTTTCTCTACGCTATCGCAAGGAGCGGCATCCGGAGGCAGTCCAGATTGAGGGCTCGACGCTGCTGGAAGCTACCTGGACGCTGATACCGCTGGGGATTTTTCTGGTGTTTTTCGTATGGGGGGCGCTGCTGTATTTCCGCGTATTCAACCCGCCGCCGAACGCCATGAATATCTATGTGGTGGGCAAGCAGTGGATGTGGAAAGTGGAGCATGCGGGCGGCCAGCACGAGATCGACGCTCTGCATATTCCGGAAGGCGTGCCGATCCAGGTGACGTTGATTTCGCAGGATGTGTTCCATAGCTTCTCCATCCCTGCATTTCGGGTGAAGCGCGAAGCCATTCCCGGGCGCTACACCACCGTTTACTTTGAGGCCACCAAGCCGGGAAAATATCATCTGTTCTGCACGCAATACTGCGGTACGGACCATTCGGCCATGATTGGATGGGTCTACGTAATGACGCCGGAAAAATACAGCGAATGGGAAGCGAGCAATACCAGCGGCGCTTCGCTGGCGCAAAACGGTGAGCGTCTGTTTGCCAGTGTGGGATGCAATGCCTGTCACAATGGCACCGCGTCGGCGCGCGGCCCGAACCTTGCCAATGTCTACAACACCCGGATCCGTCTGACGGACGGTTCCACCGCGATTGCGAACGAGGCCTACATTCGCGAAACCATTCTGAATCCGTCGACGCACGTGCCGGCGGGATATGCGCCGATTATGCCCACCTACCAGGGCCAAATCAGCGAAGATGGATTGATCGATCTGGTGGAGTACATCAAGAGCCTGGGTTCCAATTACCGCATCCAGCAGACGTTGAACAAATCTCAGATATCCTCCGCGCAAGCCTCAACCGAAGGAAAGACGGTCCCAGCACAAGGAGCGGCAAAGCCATGAGCACCATCGTATCGCTACCCGACCAGTCGACAGCGAAGCTGCCGGCGAAAAGCTACCTCAATCAGGAGTATGGGCTGAAGAGTTGGCTGCTGACCGGCGACCATAAGCGGATCGCGATGCTGTACCTGTTTTCGATCACGTTCTTTTTCATCATCGGCGGAGTGCTTGCGGGCTTGATCCGGCTGGAACTGCTGACGCCGCCCAGCGATCTGATGGCGACGGACACCTATAACAAGGTGTTCAGCATGCACGGCATCATCATGATTTTTCTGTTTCTGGTGCCGTCGGTGCCGGCCACGATCGGGAATTTCTTGATTCCTCTGATGGTTGGAGCGAGAGACCTGGCGTTCCCGAAAATCAACCTGCTGAGCTGGTACCTATATATGGGCGGCGGCCTGTTTGTGCTGGCAGCGATGGTGCTGGGCGGAGTGGACACAGGATGGACCTTCACGACTCCGCTCTCGACGCATTACTTGAATACGCATGTGGTGACAGCCGCGATGGGAATTTTCCTTGCGGGATTCTCTTCCATCTTTACCGGCCTGAATTTTATCGTCACCGTCCACCGCATGCGTTGTCCGGGGATGACGTGGTTCCGTTTGCCGCTGTTTGTGTGGGGCCACTATGCAACTTCCATCATTATGATTCTGGGCACGCCGGTGCTTGCCATCACGCTGGTGCTGGTGGCACTGGAACGTACGATGAACATCGGCGTGTTCGACCCGACGAAGGGCGGCGATCCGCTGCTGTTTCAGCATTTGTTCTGGTTTTATTCTCATCCCGCGGTCTACATCATGATCCTGCCCGGGATGGCGGTCATCTCGGAAGTGATCAGCACATTTTCTCGAAAGCGAGTGTTCGGGTATACCGCGGTCGCATTTTCTTCCGTCGCGATTGCGGTCTTTGGCTTTCTGGTTTGGGAGCATCACATGTTCATCATGGGCGTCAGCCAATACTCGGCGCTGGTTTTCTCTCTGATGACGATGCTGGTTGCGGTCCCGTCAGGCCGCCGATCGTGAAAAGCCCGATAAAGCCGAAGGCGTAGAGCATCGGCGTCTCAAACGTAATCGAGCCCTTGTACAACGTCATCGACCAGTTG
>JBKQVW010000087.1:0-49911 GCA_052142955.1 Acidobacteriaceae bacterium
TTATCTCTCGATAAATCAGCGATTTCTAAAAATCTACTCACCCGTCCAGGATGACAATGCTTGCGGGCGGCAGCGGATCAAGGGTGAGTTGATCCAGCATGAGCGGGGGCGGATTGGGCGGTACCGATCCCCGAAACGACCGCTCTCTATAACGTGCTGTATCAGGCCACGATCTCCAGGCCCTTTTTGTCTACGAGAGAAAGAAGTTTCAGCGAGGCGCCCTGGGGATGCTTTTCTCCGCGTTCCCATTTGCTGACCAGGCTCGGCGTCACATTCAAATAGGCCGCGAAGACGGTTTGGCTCGCCTTTTCACGAGCGCGCAGCGCGCGTATTTTTTTGGGCGTCATCTGCTGAATGGGCGTCAGGCAAAGCGCGTCGAACTTGCGCATGGTCTTCTTGTCCATCCCACCGACCCGGTGCAGATCGGCTGCCGTTTCGTGGATGGCGGCCATAACATTGCTACGATACCTTTTCGGCATTGTTTTCTTCCTCCGGATTTTTCACGTCGAAGAGCGCTCCGTCTTCGACTCGTTTTGCGATCTCGGCGGTCGTGTATCCGAGAATCACTCGTGCCAGTTCTCGAAAGGCCTCCAGCTCGTTCGGCCTGATGTTGGCGAGGTCCCTTTTCTCAAAGCCGTAAACATAGACGGCGCGGTCATTCTTCCTGAAGAGGATGATGGATCGTGATCCGCCCGACTTCCCTCCCCCGGCGCGTGCGATGCGTTGCTTGACGACTCCTCCACCCAAGTCAGCATCGATCAAGCCCTCGTTTGCCAGTTGAGCAGTCTTCCAAAGATCAGCATCGGTGATGCGGGCTTTCTTAGCGAAGCGGGCAAAAGCCTTGTTCTTGTAAACCAACAGCATCCTTGAAGAAGTCCATCTCACTTTTGAAGTATAGCACTTAGTCCTATAGAAATAGAGCTCATATTCACTGCAACGGGCATTTTGGCGGATCAAGGGTGAGTTGATTTGGCAGGAGCGGGGACGGATTGGAAGCACCCGGTTAGGGATGGGGATTGGCAAAATAGCCGGCTCGGGTGCGCACGGTGAGCTTGCCAAAGCCTTTGGCTTTGGCCTCGACGCGGATGGCGCGATAGCCGCCCTGGCGGATAGGCTGGGTAGGGTGATAGCCCAGGATGTATTGCTCGCGAATATCGCGCGCCACTTCCGCTGCGATGGTATCGACCTGATGGAGAGACTTGGGAAAGAACGCGATCCCGCCGGTCTGCTCGCTCAGCGTTTCCAGGGCCTTGCGAGCGCGGTGCCCCTGAGCGTGGTTCGACTCATCGTAGAGCAAGCCGATCGAGTACACGATCGGGCCGCTCAGGTCCTGGATTCGCCGAACGGTCTCCGCCAGGGTGGCGCTGGAGCTATTGTCCTCCCCGTCGGTAATGATCAGGATCACCTGCTTGGGATGCTTGGCGTGTTTCGCCAGATGGTCCGCAGCGGCGATGACCGCATCGTAGAGAGCAGTGCCTCCCTGGGAGTCGATGTGAGAGAGACCTTTTTTCAAAAGGCTGACGTTCGAGGTGAAATCCTGATCGAGAAAAGCTTCGTCGGAGAAATTCACGATGAAGGCTTCGTCCTGCGGATTTGACGCCTGCACAAGGTCGATGGCGGCGCGATTCACCGCCGTCCGTTTCTGCGCCATGGAAGCGGAGTTGTCGATCAGGATGGCCATCGAAACCGGGACATCTTCCTGACTGAAGGAAGCGATCGTCTGCCGGACGTTATTTTCATACACGGTGAAGTCCTGTTTCTGCAGGGTGGTCACCAGATGCTGGTGGCTATCAATGACAGTGGCATACAGGACCACCTCGCTGACCGAAGTCTTGAAGGTAAACGGCCCGTTCGGTCCGGCCTGGACCGCTGGCTGGGGCGTGGAGCCTGGATTGGGCGCATTTTGCACCGGTTGTGCTGCGGAATTCGGATTCTGCTGCGCGAATGCTGGCGTAACGACGGGCGATATCGATGCAACGGCCGCCAGCAGCAACGCCAGCAAGAACGGCTTCGAATTACGAATGAGCATACGGTCCCTTCTGCGGAGAAGCGGCCCCAAAGGGGATGCACATTTAGAATGCACTGAAAGAAAGCCGAGGCGTGACCATGAGTATGTCCGTGAAGCTTCTTCCACCATAGTCTTACGTTGCACAACCAGTGGGCAAGCGTTCAACCTGTCTCATTGGCCCTTTCTTTTCACATGCGGAGCGAGCTGCCGGCGAGGGAGCGACCGCACGCTGCGATAGAATCGGGAATAACAGAGTCGCACATCATTCCGCCTGATTGCAGGCTGCGCCTGAATTGACAGGAGTTCGCCACCACCATGGCCCGCATTTATCCGTTTCGCGCTTTCCGCTACAATCCAGCACTGGTCCGCGCCGAAGACGTTGTGACCCAGCCGTACGACAAAATTACGCCGGCGATGCAGCAGTCGTATTACCACCGCAGCCCCTACAATCTGGTTCGCGTGATCCTTGGACTTCCGGAATTGTTCGATTCCGAAGAAAACAATGTCTATACGAGGGCAGCAGAAAACCTGCGCGACTGGCGTAAAGAGGGAGTGCTGGCCCAGGACAATGAATCGGCCATCTATGCGTACTCACAACGCTACGAGGTTCCCGGTGCGCCCGGTAGGACGCAGGAGCGGCGCGGTTTTATTGCGCTGGGCGAGCTGGCCGACTACAGCCAGGGCATCGTTTTCCGACATGAGCGGACACTGGCCAAGCCGAAGTCGGACCGCTTGAACCTGCTGCGGGCCACACGCGCGCACTTCGGCCAGATTTTTATGCTCTACTCCGATCCAGGACTGACGGCGGAACAGCTTCTCTTTGACAATCCGCCCACTCCCGACATTGAAGTGACGGATGAATATGGAGTGCTGCATCGGGTCTGGAAGGTTTCAGAACCGGGCAAAATCAACCTGCTGTTGAGCGCCATGCAGAATAAGAAGCTGATTATCGCGGACGGTCATCACCGCTACGAGACCGCGCTGAACTACAGTCGCGAACGTGCTCCGCAGGCGCCGAGCGCACCCGTGGAGCGCCCGGCGGGAAATTTGCCGCAGCCCCCATATCCGGAAGCAGCGACCATGATGACGTTTGTCAATATGGATGCCAAGGGCCTGACCATCCTGCCTACGCACCGGGTCGTCCATGGATTGAAGGATTTCGATGCGGCTGCTTTTCTGAAGCGCGCGACAGAGTATTTTGAGGTCCAGTCAGTGCCACCCGCCAGCGATGTTACTGAAATGCCGCGCCAGCTTGCAGAGGCGGGAAAGACAGGCACCAGCTTCATCGCGGTCACGCGGGCGGGCAACTATCTGCTGACCGGGAAGAAAGCGGCGATCGACGCTCGCCTGAAGGACCAGCCAGAGCGCCAGAGACGCCTGGACGTGGTGCAGTTGCACTCGGTGGTGCTGGAGGACGTGCTTGGTATTTCCGCGCAAGCGGTACTCGACCAGAGCCATCTGCGTTATGTGCGCGAGGCGGCGGAGGCCATGCAGCAGGTGCGGACCGGAGACGCGGATATCGCGTTCCTGATGAATCCTGTCACCCTGGACCAGTTGCGGGAAGTAGCGTTCGCGGGCGATGTGATGCCGCAGAAGTCGACCGACTTTTATCCTAAACTGCTGAGCGGTCTGACCATCTATGCGTTGGATTAGAGCAGTTCCACGGTTCCTGTGTCCCGGCCAAAATCGCAAGGCGCAGCTCGCCGCGGCGAGCTGCGCGAAGATCCAGTCCCGCTGGATATACCTAGAGCAGTGCGCCTCATACTGTGGCGTTTCAGAAGATGTACAGGTTGGCCTTTTCTTGGGGAAAAGGCCAGTCCAGATCATCCCTTCGGTCTACACCTGGAGGCGAACTGCTTTACCGTGGAACTGCTCGAGCAGGCGAAAGACGACGGCAACGAACCTGCGGGCGCTCGAAGCACGGAAGCCGCGATGCGGCCGATGGCCGGGGCCATCCAATTTGCTGCCGATCGGAATTTTCTGCTTGTTTGGTCTTGCCGCAGCCAACGCGCTGCAGTCGCCGGCGCAGTCCGGCACCCAGACAACAGCAACCCAGCCTTCCACGACGTCTCAATCGCCGTCATCCATCCCGCAGTCTGCTACGGTCCCACCCGGCATTCCAACGGCAACCCAGCCGCGACCGCCGGAGTTGCGATTTCTCGTTCTCCTGGATCCGGCCCACGGCGGCGCGGACACGGGCGCCATGCTGAATGCTACAACGGCGGAGAAGAGCTACACGCTTGCGCTTGCCGTCGAATTGCATGCGGCGCTGAACGCGCGCGGAATTCGTTCGATCCTGACCCGCGATTCGGATGTTGCGCTCGATAACACCGCACGCGCCACAATTGCCAATCGTTCCCATGCCGCCGCTTGCATCCTGCTGCATGCAACGTCGACAGGGAACGGCGTGCACTTGTTTACCTCTTCCCTGCCGGCCGCTGCCGTCGCCGATCCCCGGCGGGCATTTCTGCCCTGGCAAACAGCACAGGCGGCCTACGAAACATCCAGCTTGCGACTGGAGTCGGATGTGGACGCAGCCCTGACGCAGCAGCACATCCCGGCGCTGCTGGCGAGAACTTCGCTGATGCCGCTGGACAGCATGACCTGCCCTGCGGTGGCCATCGAAATTGCTCCGCTCGATGCGAATACACCGCTGAGCGACCCAGGCTATCAACAGAAGATCGTCGACGCCCTCGATGCCGCGCTGGCCGCATGGCGCAGCGATTGGAGGCTGCAGCCATGATCCCGCGCTATCAGAAAGTTATTTTGTGGCTGCTGCTGGTCACCTCCGTCCTGATGGCTGCGTATCTAATCCGGATGCGTGCCCGGGCGCAGGACCAGCTTGCCGCCGTGCCCGATGCGGCGCCCATGCCGGCTCCTGTGGAGGCTGCGCCGGTGCAAGCGACCCTTTTGATCGCGAATGACGAAGATGGATCGCTGGCGCCTTTCGAACAGCAGTTTGCGTTGCCCACGGAAACGACCACGCGGGCGCGAACGTTGCTGAACGACCTTTTCGCCGAGTACGCCACGCCCGGTTCTCCCCATCCGCTCGCGCCCATCCCCGCTGTCGATGACGTTTTCCTGTTGCCGGTGCCGGAGTCCACGTCCGCGAATCCTCCTCAAATGGCCGTCGTCAACCTGAATGGAAGTTTTGTCGACCATCATCCTTCGGGCATTCTGGTGGAGAACCTGACATTGCTTTCCATCCTGGGAACGCTGCACGCGAATTTCCCACAAATCACGCAGGTGCGGTTTCTGGTCGATGGCCAGCCCAGAGAGACGCTGGCCGGCCATGCAGACTTGACCCGAACGTATCTGACGGCCAACGATGTTCCAGCGGTCGATGCTTCCGATGCAGCCAGTCCGACAGACGCAGACCCGTCCCAGAAAAAAACAGCCGAGGGCCAGCCATGAACAATGAGAAGACAGCCGGCCCGATTCGCATCGGCGTGTTCGATTCTGGATTTGGCGGATTGACAGTGCTGCGAGCGCTGCTGCCCGAAATTCCTTTGGCGGAATTTTTCTACCTTGGCGATACGGCACGGCTGCCCTATGGCTCCAAGTCGCAGGCGACGGTGGCCCGCTATGCCGTCGAGAGCGCGCAGCTGCTGGAATCCTATGGCGCGGACTATCTCGTCATCGCATGCAACACCGCCAGCGCACTGGCACTGGAGGCAATTCGCTTGGCGGCGCATGTTCCGGTACTGGGCGTGATTGAAACAGGCGCCGACAGCGCTGCTGCTGCCAGCGTGAGCCGCGATGTGCTGGTGCTGGCCACCCAGGCGACGGTCGAGAGCCATGCCTACGCGCGCGCATGTGCCGGGCACGGTCTGCGAAGTATCGAAAAGGCCTGTCCTCTGCTGGTCCCTTTGATCGAGGAGGGCTGGACCGATCATGCGGTGACGCGCGAGGTGCTGCGCATCTATTTGGAGCAAGCGCAGGCGGAAGCGAAGGCGGGTGGACTGGCGTTCGACACGGTGCTGCTGGGCTGCACGCATTACCCGTTGCTGCGCGGGTTACTGCAGGAAACGCTACCCCAGGAAATAACAATTTTGGATTCAGCGGAAAGTACGGCCCACCGGGTGCGTCAGCAACTGCAGAGCATGAAGTCGTTGCCCGCAGCCGCACCGCACGCAACGAGTGCGAAATCCCCCGTCTGCCACTTTTTTGCGACAGACTCGGTGGACAAGTTTCGCACCCTGGGAAGCCGTTTTCTGGGCCAGCCCATCGAGAAGGTCGAACTGATCGATCTCGGCGGATGAAAGCGAGCACTGGTATCCTGCGTAAGGCAGTCGCCTCGGCGACCGAACATCAGATGATGGAGGAAGCATGTTGCAACTGGAAGGTCGCATCGCGGTTGTTTTTGGTCTGGCGAACAAGCGCTCCATAGCGTGGGCAATTGCGCAAAAGCTGCACGAGTCGGGCTGCAAGCTGATCATCGGCTATCAAAATGACCGGATGAAACAGGAAGCCGAGGGTCTGCTGACGGAGTTGCCCGGCGCGGAGGCGCTGCAATGCGACGTGTCGAACGATACCGAGATTGCAAGCGTCTTTGCCGACCTGAAAGAGCGGCACGGAAAACTGCACGTCCTAGTACATTCCGTCGCGTACGCTCCAGCGGAAGAGCTGAGAAACGACTTTGTCCAGACGACCAGGGAAGGGTTTCGGATTGCCCATGACATCAGCGTCTATTCGCTGATTGCCCTGTCGCGCGCCGCTGCGCCGCTGATGACAGAGGGCGGCAGCATCCTGACTCTGACCTACTACGGCGCGGAAAAAGTAGTGCCGCACTATAACGTGATGGGCGTGGCCAAAGCGGCGCTGGAAGCAACCGTGCGGTACCTTGCTTCCGACCTTGGCAGACAGAACATTCGCGTGAATGCCATTTCCGCGGGCCCGATCAAAACGCTTGCGGCGCGCGGCATTGGCGGCCTGGGTGACTTGTTGAAGCTGCACGCCGACCGTTCCCCGCTGCATCGCAATACGGAACAGGCGGAGGTAGGCGGGGCCGCCGTGTTTCTGGCGTCGGATCTCGCTTCCGGCATCACCGGCGAGGTGATCCATGTCGACAGCGGCTACAACATTATGGGATTTTAAGAGGCGGCTTTCGCAGATCGCAGAGCCAGCGTGATTCTGCGCTCGTCGCCGTGCAGGGTTTCGATGACAATTTCTCCGTCGCACCGCGCTGTGACGGAGGGAAATTTTTCGCCCCACTCGATCAGCAGCACGCTTTGCGGCGTCATCAGTTCTTCCATGCCGAGCGTATCCAGCTGCCGCTGATTTTCAATCCGGTACAAATCCAGGTGGTACAGCAGGATGGTTTCGCCCAGGTTCGCGTGCTCCACGCTGCGACCGGCATATTCATGGATCAGGGTAAAGGTAGGGCTGGTGACTTCCTCCGGCTCGGCCGCGCCGAGAGCCGCGGCAATTCCCTTCACCAGCGTGGTTTTGCCCGCACCTAAATCCCCGCGCAGCAGCACCACTCGTGGAGGGTCGAGGAACTTGGCGAGCTCGCGACCCACCTCGATGGTCTCCTCGGCAGAATGCGTGGTGAAGACGCGAACTGTGTCGTCCAGGCGTTCGAGTTCGCTCACCGCTGTGCCTCCTGCAACCAGGTAAAGTTGTCGCGGTCGACGGGCGTCTGGATGGCCTGCGAAAGATGTTGCAGCATCTCCGTCGCCAGCATCGTATGCTCGTCGCGGTCGCGCACGAACAGGTCCGCCGCGGCCCCGTGCAGCCACACCGCGCATTCCACCGCTTCCTGGATGCGCTGCGGAAATTGCGCGATCAGCGCCGCTACGATGCCGGTAAGAATATCACCGCTGCCGCCCTTGGCCATGGCAGGATTGCCGCTGGTATTCACCGCGATGCCGCCATCCGGATGCGCGACCAGCGTGCGCCATCCCTTCAGCACCAGGGTCACATGATGTTCCATGGCAAAGTTTCGCGCGGTGGCGAGGCGATCACGCTCGACATCGGCGACCGTGCAACCCAACAGCCGCGCCATCTCTCCCGGATGGGGCGTCAGCACCAGCGGGCGCTTGCGTCCGTCGAGCAGCTCGGTGTGGCCTTCAAACGCGTTCAGCCCATCGGCGTCGAGTACGGTTGGCAGCAACACAGTGGGGAGTTCTGTCCGGCGCACCAGTTCGCGAATGAATTCTGCTGTCTCAGGCTCGCGGCCAAGACCAGGTCCGATGGCGAGCGTGGTGATCCCGTGAAACAGACCGGTCCACTGTTTGGCGTCGAATCTTTCTAACGAGAGGGCGCCGGATTGGGATTCTTCCAGCAACAGTGTCATCATCTCGGGAGCGAAGCCGGCGACGATACCCACAATGCTGCGGGGAATGGCCGCTGTGGTAAGGCCCGCGCCTGCACGCATGGCTGCCAACGACGCCATGGCGGCAGCGCCACCTTTACCGGGCGATCCGCCGACCACCAGCACATGGCCGAAGCGGCCTTTGTTGGCGTCGAGCGCGCGCGGCTGCTCGATGATTGTTTTCGATGCGCCGGTCCATCGGATGGAGCACAAGTTTCCATCGGTTGCCGTTCGACTTCCGCCGGAAATAGCTAGCTCGGCCGGCGAGCCGATCTGCGCGACCGCGATGGGCCCGCGCGTCAACGCGCCAAAGACGTGGGCCAGTTTCGGGGCCGTAAACGTAACCACCGCATCGGAACGGAAGGCGTCCGGCGCGGACATTGCGGTGGAGTCGGCGTCCCATCCGGTGGGAAGATCGACGGAAACCACGGGTGCGGGATGACCGGCAATTTTGTTTTTCAGGGCTGCGGCGAGCCCGCGCAACGGTGGATGAAAGCCGGTGCCGAGGATTGCGTCAAGAAACAGGTCTGTCTCATGAAAACAGTCTTCGAATGGAATGCGGTGCAGATCTTCTTCGGTCGCCAGCAGCATACTGGACTTTTTGAGTGGCTGCGGCAGCTTCTCAAACATCGATCGAGCATCCTCGCTCAGTTGTTCGAACGGCGACAGCAAGATGAGGCGCACCTGCTTACCGCCAGCCTCCAGATGCCGCGCAGCCACGAGGCCGTCGCCGCCGTTGTTGCCTTTGCCGCAGAGTACGAGGATGCGTTGCGCCGAAGGAAACTGGAGCACGACAAACTCGGCGACCCGGGAACCGGCTGCTTCCATCAGGGTCTGCCAGGAGACGCCCACGCGCTCGACGGTGCGTTCATCGCACTGGCGCATTTCCGCTGCGGTCAAAACATCCATGTTGCCGTTGTACCGGAAGGGCTGTGAATTATGCAATCGGCGAGTGCGAACGAAAAACAAAACCTTGGCTGCGAGCGAATTTCTAAGTGGAGAGCGATTCGGAAGAAATATCAAAGCAGATATACAGAGGTTCAACTAACTGATAGGATTGCACCCAATTTAAATTTCAAAGCAATGATGAGCGATATTACTTAAGGCCACTCGCAACTGCGATCTAGTTGGGTCGACCTGACAAAAATTGAACTGCCTGAGGTGAAATAAAATGACAAACCGATATTTGGCGTTTGACATTGAAACTGCGAAAGACGTTCCGGGTGAAGATTTTAATTGGCGGCCGCATCGGCCACTTGGCATATCCTGCGCGGCAACATTGGCAAGCGACATGGCCGAGCCAGTTCTTTGGCACGGCAAAACAGAGGATGGATCCCCGGCAGGTCGCATGAGTCGGGATGATGCTCAGAAGTTGGCCAGATATCTAGTGCAAATGGCTGCCGAGGGCTACAAAATCCTGACCTGGAATGGATTGGGTTTTGATTTCGACATTCTCGCAGAAGAGTCCTGCGCTACCGCGAGTTGCAAAGAATGTGCAGTCGGGCATGTGGACATGATGTTTCACGCATTTTGTGTCCTAGGCTACCCGATAGCTCTGGAAAAGGTCGCGCTGGGCATGGGCTTACCCGGAAAGCCCCCCGGCATGAGTGGAATCAAGGCACCTAAGCTTTGGGCGGAAGGTGAACGCAGTAAAGTTCTAGATTATGTCGCTCAGGACGTGCGGATTGCACTGCAGGTCGCACAGGCTTGTGAGCAGCGTCGAAGCCTGGAGTGGATAACACGTAGAGGAACTATTGGTTCAATGCCCCTTATGCATGGGTGGGTCACCGTAAAAGAAGCGTTGCGATTTCCAGAGCCAGATACATCATGGATGTCCGCCCCAATTCCGCGCAATGATTTTATTGCGTGGCTAACAGACAAATATCTGAGTCGCACGTTAGGGGACGGCTATCTCCTCCCAGATTAGCCGCAGAGTGCGCGATACATCCGGAACTCGCACCCACGCGGACGCTTTCGGCTAGGTGCCGTGGCGTTCCCAGAAGACGGCGGGCGTGACGATGGGGTATCGCCCGGCAAGCGCGAGCAGGTCTTTGTCGCCAGTGATGAGGTAGTCGGCCTGCGCCGCCCGCAGGGTCCCCAGAACCGGCCAATCGGCCCGGTCACGCAATGCTTCCTCCGGTTCGGCGGCGGGTTCGACGATGTCCGCCAGGAACATGAAGTTGTCGGCAAGGTCGCGAATCTCCGCGGAACTCAGCAAAATCCGGGAAAGCCGCGGCAGCACCCGGACCATCTCATCCAGAATGTACCGCGACAGGACGACGTCCAGCCCTCCCTGCCGCCAGATGCCGAGGATTCGCCCCGGAATGCTGCCGGGATAGGCCAGGCCGGACACCAGAACATTGGTGTCCAGAACCACTCGCATTCGCGCGGTCAAGATCGCCGTTTCCGTGGTTGCCGTTTCTGTGGTCGCCGTTGCCGCGCTACCGCCGTATCGATCTCCGCCATGCCCTGCTCGGGCGGCACATCCGCGTAGGCCTCGGCAATCCGGCTGCTCAGTTCATCGAATCGCTCGCGCATGCGGCGAATGCGGGCAAAAAGCTCCGCGTCAACGAGAACGGCCACCGGCTTGCCATCCTTGTTGATGACGATGCTGTCGCTCCGATATTGAACCTGATTGAGCATCTCGCCCAGATTTTGGCGGAAGTTGACGGCGGAGACTTCTGTAATCATTTGGAACCTCCAGACATAATGACCAATATGATCATTATGATCCATGCGGAGTGCCTTGTCCATAGAGTATGCAGTACGTCTGGAGCGCCCAGGTGGGCGTTCTCTAAAATCTCTCGCGGAATTGGTTGGCGCGGAGGAATTCGTCGCGCAACTCGGGCTGCTTGAGGTTTTCGCGGATGGAGGCGAGGCGCTGTTCGAGCGCCAGCAGGGCGGCTGCGATGGCCTCGTCATTGGTCTGGGCGATATCTCGCCACATCGAGTATGGGCTTGCGCCGAGGCGCGTCATCTCATGCATGGCGCGGCCGCCGATGGCCCGCAGTTGTGCCGAGGCGTTGTCCAAATCTGCGCCGCCGGAATCTTCAGGAAATGTATCTTCAAAAAGCGCAGCCAGCGCCGTTCCCAGCATCTGCGGCAGATGGCTGGCCCAGGCGCAGATTTCATCATGGCGGGCGGGATCGAGATCCAACATGCGGCAACCCATCCGCGCCACCCAATGACGCCATTTCTCGGCACGCTGCTGACCCATCGTGGCATTCTCGCGCGGTTGGTGTTCTCTATCGGGAGACGTGAACAGCCACACCGCACCCTGAAACAGGTTCGCGTCGGCGTTGGCTGCGCCGAAGACTTCTTTACCCGCCATGGGATGGCCGGGAAGAAAGTATGCAGCGCCGGGGGAAGAAAAAGCCTCGGCAGCGAGGGCGCAGATTTTGCGCTTGGTGCTGCCGACATCGGTCACCAATTGATCGGGGTGCAGGACCGGAGCCAGCCGCTCGATCCATTCCAGAATGCCAAAGACCGGCGTGGCCAGCAGGACGGTATCGCCGGCACGCGCGGCTGCCAACGGGTCAGAAGCGACGGAGTCGATGGCGCCTTTTTCCCGGGCAATCTCCGCCTCTTCAGGAGCGCGGTCCCAGCCCGTGATGCTGCCGGCGAATCCATTGGCACGCAGCGCCAGTCCCACGGAAGAACCGATGAGGCCGGTGCCGAGAATGGCGATGCTCTGGATGGATTCGGCCACGATTTGGGGACCTCGGAATACGTCTCTCAGCGGCTAAAGCCGCTTGAATTTTGCCGCACTTATGGCACGACTCAAGTCGTGCCCTGATACAAAGCAACGTTTTCCCCGCAGCAAAGCCGTGTCCTGATACAAAACGCACCCAATCGGAGGTTCCTTTGTCTACACTTCGGCGTGCAGTGCAGCTTCGTGGGCGCGCGGGCCGATGCTGCGACCGACCGCGGTGGCGATGATGCGCAGCTCATCCATCAATTGTTCAAACTGCTGCGGAAACAGCGATTGCGCACCGTCGGAAACGGCCTTGTCCGGGTTGGGATGCACCTCCATCAGCAGGCCATCGCAACCGGCGGCGACCGAGGCACGGGCCATGGGCGGAACCATATCGCGACGTCCCGTTCCATGGGACGGATCGCCGAGCACCGGCAGATGAGAAAGATGCTTCAAGACCGGGATCGCGGAAATATCCATGGTGTTGCGGGTGTAGGTCTCAAAGGTGCGAATGCCGCGCTCGCACAACATCACATCGTAATTTCCGCCGGACAAAATGTATTCCGCGGAGAGCAGCAGTTCTTCAATGGTGGCCGCAATACCGCGCTTCAGCAAAACAGGTTTGCGCACCAGTCCCAGTTCGCGCAGCAGATTGAAGTTCTGCATGTTGCGGGCGCCGACCTGAAAGCAGTCGATGTAGGGCAACATCAATTCAATCTGAGAAATCTCCATGACCTCGCTGACGATCAGCAGGCCGGTGGCATCGCCGACTTCGCGCAACAGCCGCAGACCGTCCAGACCCATGCCCTGGAAGGAATATGGGGAGCTGCGAGGTTTGAACGCGCCGCCGCGCAGAAACTTTGCGCCGGCATCTCCTACCTGACGCGCAACCGTAAAGAGCTGTTCCCGCGACTCGACCGAACACGGTCCGGCCATGACCATCACTTCTTCGCCGCCCACAGTCACTCCATTGGGAAAGCGAATCATTGTCCCTGAGGGTCGAAACCCTCGACCCGCAAGTTTGTACGGGGAGGTGATGCGGTGCGCTTCGGCGACCCCAGCCATCACCTGAAAATCCTGCACATCGAAGACTGCAGGCTGGCCGACGCCCGCGAGAACTGTTTGCTGCGTACCCGTGGTGCGATGGACGTTGAAACCGATTTCTACCATCCGCGCCAGCACATGCTGGATCTGCTCCTCGGTGGCATCGTGTTGCATAGCGACAATCATTTCAGTTCTCGTTTCGTCGTATTTTCTGTTTTGTTATCCTTCAGCGGATCGTCCGCCAACGCCGCCACCAGTTCATCTTTTTGCAAGGTGCGCATGACGTCGATGATCCGCTCGTAAATATGAGTCAACTCCATGTCCGGCAGCGGACCGGGATTTGTTTTGCGCACATTCTCGAAAATCGTCATTTCCCGAGTCGGCTCATAAATCGGCAAGTCGGTTGCGCGTTTCAGGCGGCCGATGGCCTGCGCGGCCGTAGCACGCTCGCTGATCAACCGGACGATCTGGCGATCGAGTTCATCGATTTTCCGACGCCAATCTGCAATTTCCATGTAGTAGCACCCTCAGGCCTGAATAAAGTTAATGATGTTCATCCTAATTGACTGCGCGAAATTTTTCAGGAAACCGCCGTTTATGTACGGCTGAAGCCCGTACCCTTCAAAACTGACCCACTACCGCAGTTTCGCTGGCAACGGGTGAACGCAGCGCAGCGATAAATTTGCCTACCGCAGCGGGCGCCTGCTCGGCGCCGGACTGCTCAATGAGGGCCACAATCGCGCTGCCAACCACGGCGGCATCGGCAAATTCTGCGACTGCGGCAACGTGCGCGGCGTTCGAAATGCCGAAGCCCAGTGCAATCGGCAGCCTGGTAAAGCGACGCAGGCGGGTGACAAGCTCGCGGGCATCGCCCGCCACCTGCTGCTGCGTGCCGGTGATGCCGACGCGGGAAATGGCGTAGACAAATCCTTCGGAAATCTCGGCAATGCGGGCCAGACGGTCGTCCGGGCTGGTAGGCGCAGCCAGAAAAATCGGCTGCAAACGGTGTTTCCGCATGGCGGCGCGATATTCCTCCGACTCTTCCGCGATCAAATCGGTCACCAGGACAGCGTCCACGCCTGCTTTTTCCGCGGCGGCCGCAAATCTTTCCAGACCCATGCGAAGAATGGGATTGAGATACGAAAAGACGACCAGGCCGACTGCGGGACGCATTTTTCGCAGCGAGTTCGCCAATGTGAGGACATCGTCGAGGCGAGTTCCATTGTGCACCGCGCGTTCGCTGGCGCGCTGGATGACAGGGCCGTCCGCCAGCGGATCGCTGAACGGCACGCCGAGTTCCAGGACATCGGCGCCTGCATCGATGGCAGCCAAGGCAATCCGCTCGCTGGTGGCGAGGTCGGGATCGCCAATAGTCAAATAGACGACCAGCCCGGGTCGATTACGAAAGTGAATGGCCATCGATTAAGCTCCCTGCAACTTCAGTTCGCGCGCCAGAATGCCCATGTCCTTGTCGCCGCGTCCGGAGACGTTAACCAGCAAAATATCGTTTCGGTCCATTGTCGGAGCGATGCGGATTGCCTCCGCAACGGCATGCGCACTTTCCAGCGCAGGCAAAATCCCTTCCATGCGGGCCAGCCGGACAGTGGCCTGCAAGGCTGCTTCATCCGAAGCCGAGACATACTCAGCGCGGCCTGAATCATGGAGCGCAGCATGTTCCGGGCCGATGGAAGCATAGTCGAGTCCCGCGGAGACGGAATGTGTCTTGGCAATCTGGCCCGCATCATCCTGCAGCACGTAGGAGTAGGTTCCCTGCAGCACGCCGGGCGAGCCGCCCTGAAATCTGGCCGCGTGGTCGCCGAGCGCGGGACCGCGACCGCCGGCTTCTACACCTATGAGGCGGACATTTTTGTCGGGGATGAATTCATAGAACACGCCGATGGCGTTCGAACCGCCGCCGACACAAGCCAGCACGGCATGAGGAAGACGACCTTCCGCTTCGAGGATTTGCCGGCGCGCTTCGACGCCAATGACACGTTGAAAATCGCGGACCATGGTGGGATAGGGATGCGCGCCCAGAACGCTGCCCAGAAGATAATGCGTGGTGCGGACATTTACCACCCAGTCGCGCATGGCTTCATTGATGGCATCTTTCAGGGTAGCGGAACCGGCACTGACACTGCGCACTTCGGCGCCCAGCAGCCGCATGCGATAGACGTTCAGCTCCTGACGGCGCATGTCTTCCTGACCCATGTAGACGATGCATTCCATCCCGAACAGCGCGCACACGGTGGCGGTGGCCACGCCGTGCTGGCCCGCGCCGGTTTCCGCGATGATGCGACGCTTGCCCATGCGACGCGCGAGCAAGCCCTGGCCCAGGCAGTTGTTGATCTTGTGAGCGCCGGTGTGCAGCAGGTCTTCGCGCTTCAAATAGATTTTCGCTCCGCCCAGCGCTTCGGTCAGCCGGGACGCGAAGTAGAGCGGCGTGGGGCGGCCCGCATAATGATGCAACAAGTAGGAAAGCTCGCTGGCGAACGCGGGATCGCGCTGCGCTTCAGCGTAGGCAACCTCGAGTTCCTGCAGAGCGGCCATCAATGTCTCCGGGACATAGCGCCCGCCATAGGCGTCGAAGCGTCCGGGAACGGCTACAGCTTCCGGCATTTCAATCTCAGTTCGATTCTGTTCCACCATTCGATCCTTCTACCTTTGTGCCGATTCCGCAAATTCCATGGCTGCCGCGCGCGCCGCACGGATAAATTCCGTCACTCGCTGGTGATCCTTACGACCTGGAACAATCTCCACTCCGCTGGATACATCCACTCCCCAGGGCCGCAGCGTTTGGATGGCCAGGCGGACATTCTCCGGGCGCAATCCTCCGGCGGCGATCAAGCGAAGATGCGCAGCTTGCTGAAGAAAGCTGTCCTGCGCCGCGCGCCAATCGAACGGAATGCCCGTACCGCCGAGCTTGCCTGACAGGCGCGTATCCACCAGGATTGCACGCAGATCGTCATGGGTTCCTGGTTGCGCATTCAGAGCGCGCAACTGATCCGCGAAATTGGTGAGGTCCCCGTCGTAGTGCACCACCTGGACTACGCGCAGGCGCGGGGAAAACTTCTTCAGCCGCACGCGCAAATCCGATGCACGATCAACAGAACATTCGTCATGCAATTGCACTCCGCTCAACCCTGCCGTTTCGCAGGCAGCAATGATTTCTTCCGCGGCAGCATCCACGAAAACGCCAATCCTCTCAACCGAGGAAGAGAGTTCTTTCGTAATCGCGCGGACAGCTTCCGGTGTGATGCGGCGCGGGCTGGATGCAAAGACGAAACCAACCGCGTCGGCCCCCGCACGAATGGCGAACTGTGCATCTTCCAGCGACGTGATCCCGCAGATTTTTATCCACATGACGACCGCTTCAAGCGGGAACCTCGGGTTGCGCGGCCGATTCAGCCAACAGATTCATGAGAGCCTGCGCGGGATCGGAGTGCCGCATCAGCGATTCTCCAACCAAGAACGCATCGAAACCGGCTGCCCGGAGCCGCGCGATATCGGCAGCCGTGTGGATTCCGCTTTCCGCAACACGCACGGCGTTCGACGGCAAGCCGGGCGCAAGTTCGAGCGAAGTCTCCAGGCGAACTTCAAACGTACGCAGATTGCGGTTGTTCACGCCGATCGCATCGCAGCCCAGTTCGAGCACACGCGCCAGCTCTTCGGCATTGTGCACCTCGCACAGCACATCCAACTGCTGCGCGTGGGCGGCACGCGTCAAATTCTTCAGCGCGGCATCGTCCAGGGCGGCGGCAATCAGCAAGATGGCATCGGCCGAGGCCGCGCGCGCCTCCAGAATTTGAAATTCATCCACGATGAAATCTTTGCGCAGGCATGGAATCGCAACCGACTGAGAAGCCAGTTGCAGATTGGCAAGACTTCCCTGAAAAAAATGTTCTTCCGTCAAGACGGAGAGAGCGGCTGCACCCGCCTTGGCAAAGCTGGCGGCCAGTGAGGCCACCTGAAAATCCGCGCGGATCAGCCCCCGGGAAGGCGACGCCTTTTTCAGTTCCGCGACGATCGCCAGCTGGACCGCGGAATGATGACGCAAGGCCGCGGCAAATCCGCGCGGAGTGTGGGCGCCGGCACGTCTTTCCAGCACAGCAAGGTCCGCAGACTGCTTGCGGAGCGCCAGATCGCGCCGCGTACTTGCCAGAATTTCCTCTAAATGCGTGGCCATCGACAATCGCAGTCCCGAGTCTCTAGAAGCTGTCTCATATCTGGCGTCGCGACTCCGGCCATCGACCTGAGACCCGCTTTGGTTGCGGGTCTCACACCAGAGGTATCGAGCGATTTCGAGTTTATGAGACAGCTTCTAGTATAGCCAGCTACGGAAAGGTTTTCGCCATCTCTCATCCATCGCGAACGTGCTTCTGCGCATCCAGCCTATAGGCCTGATTTTGCTTCAGACTGGCCACTTTCATTCGATGGCCCAGGGCTGAATCTTATTCGGCGTGAATTCCGTCTATTTATTCACTGTTGAAAAACTGTTCAGTACACTTACATCACGCTTTGACGTGTATGCGTTACAGCGGCATGAAAAATAGGCTGGAAGGCGAAAATTATCCGCATGGAAAAGGACGAATTGGCACAGGAAGCTCCTGCTTCGCACGTTGGGCCGGAACACCAGCTGCCCCCGCCGAGACCCGAATCGCATCGCTCCCATAGCGTTCGCATTCTGGCATGGGTGTTGATTCTGCTGCTGTTTGGCATCCTCTTCTGGGTGATCCTGCATCACCAGGCAGCGAAGAAGGCGGCATCCGGAAGAGGCGCAATGACCGGGCCGGTCACGGTGACGACCGCGACCGCCAAAAAGGGCGACATCGGCGTCTACCTGAATGCCATTGGGACGGTGACGCCTGTCTACACCGACGCCATTACCAGCCAGGTGACCGGGCTGGTCTCCGCAGTCCATTACCGGGAAGGTCAGATGGTGCGCCGCGGAGATCCGCTGATCGAGGTCGATGCGCGACCCTATCAGGCCCAGCTGCTGCAAGCCCAGGGAGCGTTGGAGCGGGACACTAATCTGCTGGCGCAGGCAAAGATGGACCTGGCACGATATCAAGCGGCATGGGTGCGCAATGCCATTGCCCGGCAGACGGTGGAGGACCAGGAAAAGCTCGTGCTCCAGGAGCAGGGAACGGTAAAGGTTGACCAGGGGGCGGTGGACTACGACCAGGTGCAAGTTGGCTTCTGCCATATCACAGCGCCGATCTCTGGCCGCGTGGGTTTACGGCTGGTCGATCCGGGCAACGTAGTGCAAGCCAACAGCACAACGCCCCTGGTAGTCATCACGCAGATTGAGCCGATTACGGTGGTGTTTACCATTGCAGAAGACAGCGTGGACCAGGTAATGGCGCAAATGCGCCATGACAGGAAGTTGCCAGTGACGGCGTACGACGACGCCGAGGCAAAGATTGCCAGCGGAACTTTACAGACCGTCGACAACCAGATCGATACCACCACGGGTACGGTGAAGCTGCGGGCGTTGTTCGCGAATACGAATCGCGCACTGTTTCCGAACCAATTCGTCAACACCAAACTACTGGTGAACACCCTGCAAGGCGTGACGCTGGTGCCCAGTTCGACCATTCAGCAGAATGGCGACGTCTCGTATGTATTTGTGATCCGCAACGGCACAGCCCATATGCAGGATGTGAAGCCGGGAGTTTCAGAATCCGAGGAGACAGCGGTCGAAGGGGTCAATCCGGGAGATGTCATCGCGGACAGCAGCTTCCAAAAGCTGCAAGATAACTCGAAGGTGGTGCTGTCCAAGACGCCGATTCCGCGCAACCCCAGCGGGACAAACGCTCCGTGAACCCGTCTCGTCCTTTCATTTTGCGGCCAGTCGCGACCTCGCTGCTGATGGCCGCCATCATGCTTGTCGGTATCGTCGGCTATACCCAGCTGCCAGTCTCTGCCCTGCCCGAGGTGGACTACCCAACCATTCAGGTGGTAACGTTTTATCCCGGCGCCAGCCCGGATGTGATGGCGACCACCGTGACTGCTCCGCTGGAGCGGCAATTTGGCGAGATGCAGGGCCTCAGCCAGATGACCTCCACCAGCTCCGGCGCCACCTCCGTGATTGTGCTGCAGTTCGACCTGAGTTTGGAGATGGACATCGCCGAAGAGGAGGTGCAGTCGGCCATCAACGCGGCCCAGAGCTATCTGCCTTCCAACCTGCCCGCGCCGCCCATCTACAACAAGACGAACCCTGCGGATGCGCCTGTCCTTACCTTGGCCGTAACTTCGAAAACGGTGCCGTTGCCGCAGGTAGAAGACCTGGTGGACACGCGGCTGGTCCCGAAAATTTCACAGTTAAGCGGCGTAGGTCTGGTCAGCATCAGCGGCGGCCAAAAGCCGGCAGTGCGCATCCAGGTGAATGCTGCGCAACTGGAATCCTATGGGATCGATATGGAAGCGCTGCGCACGGCCCTGACCCAGGCCAGCGTCAACGCAGCCAAGGGCAACTTCGACGGGCCCAAGAAGGACTACCAGATCGACGCGAACGACCAGTTGGTCACCAGCGGTGACTACCAGAACATTGTCATTGCCTACCGTAACAATGCGCCGGTGCTCCTGAAAGACGTGGCGAACGTCATCAACGGGGTCGAAAACTCAAAAGAAGCGGCCTGGATGAACGAGACGCCGGCGGTGATTGTGAATATCCAGCGCCAGCCGGGTGCAAACACCATCAGCGTGGTCAAAAGCATTACGAAGCTGATGCCGCAACTCAAGGCGACCCTTCCGGCCGGAATCAATGTCACCACGCTGACCGATCTGACCACGGGCATCAAGGCTTCTGTCTCCGATGTGGAATTCGAGCTGATGCTGACGATTGTCCTGGTCGTTCTGGTCATCTTTTTGTTCCTTCGCAATTTGTCGGCGACGGTCATCCCCAGCGTGGCTGTGCCGCTGTCGATCGTGGGTACGTTCGCCGCCATGTACGTGCTGGGCTACAGCCTGGACAACCTGTCCCTGATGGCCCTGACTATCTCCACTGGATTCGTCGTGGACGACGCCATCGTGATGATCGAAAACATTTCCCGCTTTCTGGAAGAAGGCCACACGCCCATGCAGGCGGCCCTGGAAGGCTCGGAACAAATCGGCTTCACGATTCTTTCGTTGACCGTATCGTTGATTGCTGTCCTGATCCCACTGCTGTTTATGGGCGGAATTGTCGGCCGGCTGTTTCGCGAATTCGCGGTCACCCTGGCTGTCACCATCATCATCTCCGCCGCCGTTTCCCTCACCCTGACGCCGATGATGTGCTCCCGCATTTTGCAACACAAGCCGCCGTCGCAGCAGGGCCGTTTTTACCTGGCGTCGGAACGTTTATTCGACCGCATGATCGCGTTTTACGGCAGAACGCTCAAAGTTGTTCTGGAATTTCAGACGCTCACGCTGCTGGTGGCGGTTGGAACGCTGGTCCTGACCATCTTCCTCTACATCATCATTCCCAAGGGATTTTTCCCTGTGCAGGACACCGGGGTGATCCAGGGCATTTCGCAAGCGCCACAGAGCATCTCATTTTCCGCGATGGCCAAAAAACAGAAAGAAGTGGCCAAGGTTGTGCTGCAGGACCCGGCGGTCGAAAGCCTCTCCTCCTTTATCGGCGCCGACGGCACGAATACGACGCTGAACAGCGGGCGCATGTCGATCAACCTGAAACCCCTGTCCGAGCGCAGTCTGAGTGCGTCCGACGTGATCCGGCGGCTCAACGCGAAGTTGCAGAAGGTGAACGGAATCAAGCTGTACATGCAGCCGGTGCAGGACATCACGGTGGACGACCGGGTGAGCCGCACCCAGTATCAATACACGCTGGAAGATCCCAACGTCGATGAGCTGAATCTATGGACGAACCGCTTCGTCGCCAAACTGGACCAACTGCCGGAGCTGGAAGATGTGGCCACCGACCAGCAGACCGGAGGCCTCGCGGTCACGCTGGCGATCGATCGTGTCACGGCTTCGCGGCTGGGCCTTGCGCCGGCAACCATCGATAACACACTGTATGACAACTTTGGCCAGCGCCAGATCAACACCATGTACACGCAGCTGAACCAGTATCACGTGATCCTGGAGGCACAGCCGCAGTTCCAGAAAGACCCGGAGAAGCTGAGCAAAATCTACATCCAGGCGAATGCCTCCACGGGCGCGTCGGGTGCAGGAGCTTCCTCTTCGTATTCATCTTCCGCATCGGCGTCGGCTGGATCGAATGCGACGACGACGGGCGTCCTCTATACGCCGTCGTCCGGCATCCTGAACCCGCCAACGAACCCATTGACGGGAAAAAGCACCAGTTCCACCGGGACAAGCTCGCCGAACACGGTGACCAGCACCACCCTCAGCAATGCGGTTCCGCTGAGCGCCTTCAGCCATTTTGTAAAGACCACGGAAGCGCTCTCGATCAACCATCAGGGACAATTCCCGGCAGTCACGGTTTCATTCAATCTGGCGCCGAACGCAGCCCTGGGCAGCGCCATCACAGCCATTGAAAAAGCGCAGAAAAATCTGCACATGCCTCTCACGGTGCAAGCAGCCTTTCAGGGAACGGCGGCAGCGTTTGAGGGTTCGCTTTCGAATGAGGCGCTGCTGATCCTGGCCGCACTGGTGGCGGTGTACATCGTCCTCGGGGTGCTGTACGAAAGCTTCATCCATCCGATTACCATTCTCTCCACGCTGCCGTCGGCGGGCGTTGGCGCGTTATTGGCGCTCATCCTGTTTCGGGAGAACCTGAGCGTGGTGGCGATCATCGGGATCATTCTGTTGATCGGCATTGTGAAGAAGAACGGCATTATGATGGTCGATTTTGCGCTGGAAGGAGAGCGACAACACGGAAAGAATGCTACCGACGCCATCTATGATGCTTGCCTGCTGCGGTTCCGCCCCATCATGATGACCACCATGGCAGCCTTGCTGGCGGGAATCCCGTTGGCCTTTGGCCATGGTTATGGATCGGAAATCCGCCGGCCTTTGGGCATTGCCATGGTTGGCGGCCTGCTGTTGAGCCAGGTATTGACGCTCTACACGACCCCCGTCATTTATATTTTCTTCGACAACCTGGCGCAGCGTGTCGCGCACTCCCGAAAACAGCCCAACAGCGGCAACGAGCCGCAGGCAGGGCCGGCATGAACATCTCTGAACCCTTCATTCGCCGACCGGTCGCGACCACGCTGCTCACGGTCGCCATCGCGCTTGCCGGAGCCATTGCTTTCAGCGTCCTGCCGGTTTCTCCATTGCCGCAAATCGATTTCCCTACCATCGTGGTTCGATCGGGTCTACCGGGCGCTAGCGCGCAAATCATGGCATCCTCTGTCGCCACTCCGCTGGAGCGACAACTCGGTCATATTGCCGGCATCACCGAGATGACCTCGTCCAGCCAGCTTGGAAGCACCTCCATCACGCTGCAATTTGATCTGAGCCGCAATATTGACGGCGCCGCGCGCGATGTGGAAGCAGCGATCAACGCGGCGCGCACCTATCTCCCGGCAAACCTGCCGTCCAATCCAACCTGGCGCAAATCGAATCCGGCCGACGCGCCCGTCATGATCCTTGGCCTGACATCGAACAAATACGACAAGGAAAAGCTGTACGACGAAGCGTCCACGGTGATGGAGCAGAAGCTTTCCCAGATCCCAGGAGTGGGCGAAGTGATCGTCGGCGGAGCTTCGCTGCCGGCCGTTCGCGTGGATGTGAACCCTACCCAGCTGAACAGCTATGGTCTTACGCTGAACAATGTTCGCTCGGTCTTGAGCCTGCAGAATTCCGATCTGGCGAAGGGCCAGCTTTCCGATGGCGCGGTGACTGCGGACATCCTGGACAACGATCAGATCTCGAAAGCGGCCCAATATAGGCCGCTGATCATCGGCTATCACAATGGACAGGCGGTCCGGCTGTCCGATGTCGCTCAAGTCACGGACTCCGCCCAGGACATCCGCAATGCCGGGTATCTGAATGGCATTCCGTCCGTGACTGTCATTATCTTTCGTCAGCCCGGCGCGAACATTATTGCGACGAACGAGTTGATTCGCAGTCAACTTCCATTCCTGCAGTCCGTCCTTCCGCAAGGCATCAAAACGACGGTTGTCCTGGATCGGACGACGACGATCCGAGCCTCCGTCAGCAACGTGGAACAAACTCTGATCATCTCTGTACTGCTGGTGATCCTTGTTGTTTTCGTGTTTCTGCGAAACTGGCACTCGACACTGATACCCACCGTTGCCGTGCCGGTTTCTCTGATTGGCACCTTCGCGGTGATGTATCTGTTTGGCTACAGCCTGGACAATCTTTCGCTGATGGCGCTGACCATTTCCACCGGGTTTGTGGTGGACGACGCCATTGTGGTGATGGAAAACATCTCGCGCCATCTGGAGCGGGGGATGTCTCCGTTTGCCGCGGCGTTGAAGGGCTCGCAGGAAATAGGATCGACCATCTTCACCATCAGCATGTCGCTGATCGCAGTCTTTATTCCCATATTGTTGATGGGCGGGATTGTGGGTCGTCTCTTTCGCGAGTTTGCCGTCACTCTTTCGACCGCCATCGTCATCTCCATGGTCATTTCGCTAACCACCACTCCCATGATGTGCGCGTACATTTTGAAGGAACACAAGACGGAGAAACATGGGACCATGTACCGGACCAGCGAGAAGTTCTTCGAAGGGATGCTGGCGACCTATCGTCACTCCCTCACATGGGTACTGGACAATCCGTTTTTGACGCTGGTTGTGCTTCTATTGGTGATCGCGCTGAATGTTGTGCTGATTGTCAAAATTCCCAAGGGATTTTTCCCGCAGCAGGACACAGGATCGATCGTGGGCCACGTCCAGGGGCCACAGGACGCGTCCTTTGCGGTGATGAACAACTCCATCAAGCAGCTAGTGCGGGTAATCAAGGCTGATCCAGCGGTCGCGAACGTGAATGCGTACTGTGGCTCCGGCAATGGCGGTTTTATTTACATCGCCCTGAAACCGCTGAACGTGAGAAAGGTCAGCGCGGCGCAGATCATCAACCGGCTCCGGCCAAAGCTGGACCGGCTCCCTGTGGCATCGGCATTTCTTCAGGCAGCTCAGGATTTACGCATTGGGGGCCGATCGAGCGCAGCGCTTTATCAATACACGCTGCAGTCGGACAATGTACAGGACTTGACCAAGTGGGGTCCCATCCTGCTGGCGAATATGAGGAAGATCCCAGGCTTCCAGGATGTCAACACCGACCAGCAAAATGGCGGCCTGGAAGAGTATGTAACCTATGACCGCGCCACCGCGGCCCGGCTCGGCCTTACCTCGCAGTCGTTGGATTCAAGCCTGTACAGCGCATTTGGCCAGTCGGAAGTCTCGATCATCTATACGGAGTTGAATCAGTATTATGTGGTACTGGAAGCAGCGCCCCAGTACTGGCAATCTCCAGAAGGACTGAATTACATCTATCCATCTGCAAACACTAACGGCACCGTGCCGTTGAACGCTGTTGCCACGGCCCAGGCGGGCAGCACGCCCCTGCAAGTAAACCATACCGGCTTGTTCCCCTCTGTCACGGTCTCGTTCAATATGGCGCCAGGGATGTCTCTCAGTGATGCTACCCGTCTGGTCGACCAGATGCAGGCGCGGCTGAATACACCGTCGAGCCTGCGCGGGTTTTTTTCCGGCACAGTCGAGGCATATCAGCAATCGCTAAAGACAGAACCGATCCTGGTGCTGGCGGCGCTGCTGGCTGTGTATATCGTGCTTGGCATGCTCTACGAGAGTCTGATCCATCCCCTGACCATCATCTCCACGCTGCCTTCGGCCAGCGTTGGCGCAATGCTGGCGCTGATGCTGTTCAAGATCGATCTGAACGTAATTTCGATTATCGGGATTGTGCTTCTGATCGGCATTGTGAAGAAGAACGCGATCATGATGATCGACTTTGCCTTGGTGGCGGAGCGCGAGGGCATGAGCACAGCCGATGCGATCTTTGAAGCCTGCATGATGCGTTTCCGTCCCATTCTGATGACAACCATGGCGGCCCTGTTCGGCGCGCTGCCGCTTGCGTTTGGCACGGGTACCGGCTCAGAATTGCGGCGCCCGCTGGGTATCACCATTGTGGGAGGTTTGATCGTCAGCCAGGCGCTGACACTGTACACGACACCGGTCATTTATCTGTATATGGACCGATTGCGGCTGCGCATGTTGGGGAAAGGTTCCGACACTCTGCCTGCCGCGATGGGCGAAGCAACATAGAAAGACGCATCCATTCGCACGGATGTGACATTGCAAGGTCGAAAGAATGAAGCCGAGCAGGAAGCTCCTTATGAAGAAAACAACCAACACGAAGAAAACAGCGAATCGGCAACCGACCGCCGCGCATTGCAGGTTCCATTACAGGTTCCGAGGATTCTCTGTCTGGGGAGCGGCACTCCTCAGTTGCGCGGTCACCGGCTGCGTGGTGGGGCCAAAGTATCACCCTCCCGCGACCCAGGCGCCAACCGCGTATAAAGAGTCGCCGACACAACAGCCGCGGAATACATGGACGTGGACAGTTGCACAGCCGCAGGATGCGATGTTGCGCGGCAACTGGTGGGAGATATTCCACGAACCGGAATTGAATGCCTTGGAAGATCAGCTGAGCATCAATAACCAGACAATCAAAGAATATTTCGAGGATTTCATGGAGGCACGCGCCCTGGTTGGCGAAGCCCGCGCACAATACTTCCCCACCGCTACGGCGACCCCGTCCTTTAGCCGTTCGCGCTCTTCCGGTAACCTGACGAACTCTACCAACGCCAACCCAGGGAAACTATCCACTCTTTATGCTCTTCCGGCCACCATCTCGTGGGAACCGGACCTTTGGGGGAAAATCCGGAATGAGGTACGCGCGGCCCAATACAACGCGCAGGTCAGCGCAGCCGATTTGGAGAATGAGCGGTTAAGTGAGCAGGTCAGCCTGGCAGAGTATTACTTCGAGATCCGCGGACAGGATGCCTTGATCCACTTGTATGCGGCCACCGTAGCGGCGGACAAGAACGCACTGCAACTGACACAGACCCAATATGAAACAGGCATGGGCGACAAAATTTCCGTGGTCGAGGCGGAAAGCACGCTGGAGAGTGCCCAGGCAAACGCCACGAACCTTGGCATCTTGCGGGCGCAATATGAACATGCCATCGCGGTGCTGGTCGGCAAACAGGCGTCGAATTTCTCCATTCCGGAGAGACCTCTGACGACCGCGCCACCGCCGATTCCAATTGGCGTGCCGTCGCAACTGCTACAGCGCAGGCCGGACATTGCTGCGGCGGAACGCACCATGGCGGCGGAAAATGCTGAAATCGGCGTGGCCCATGCCGCTTTCTTTCCCAACCTGACGCTCTCCGCGAGCGGAGGCACGGAAAGCTCTGCGTTTTCTCACCTGCTCGACTGGCCGAGCCGCTTTTGGGCCATCGGACCCTCGATCTCCCAGCCCCTCTTTAACGCCGCTCTGAACCCAACGCTTCATCAGTACGTCGCAATCTATAACGCCGATCTCGCCAACTATCGTCAGACGGTGCTTACCGCATTCGAGCAGGTGGAAAACTATCTCGCTGAGGTCCGGATTTTGTCGCAGCAAATCCAGCAGCAGCAGCAGGCCGTCGCCTCTGAGCAGACAGCGCTGGACCTGGAAATGGCGCGCTATCAAACCGGCGTCGATCCTTATATCGATGTCGTTACATTGCAGACGACCTTGCTGACCGGTCAACAGACTCTGGCCAATTTGCAAATTGAGCAGATGACAGGCGCGGTGGGATTGGTGGGCTCTCTCGGCGGGGGATGGGACACCTCTCAACTGCCGACCCCCTCCCAGGTTGCGAAAAGTCCAACCGCGGCAGAAACAAAGATTCAGCAGTAGAGCGGTTCTCCTTCAGATGTAAACCGGAGCATTTCTCTCAACCCGCCATTTCCTTAAGAAATGGCGGCATGTCAGTGCTTAAAAGGATATATAAGAAGGAGAACCGCTCTAAAACTCCTCGTTCAACATTTACATTGGAATGAATAGAAAAATTATGTGAGGAGTATCCATGGAGAACACTACCAGCGCTCCGGCCAGCAGCGCTGCTCGTCTGCGTCGCACGCTCACCCTGTGGGATCTGGTTCTTTATGGCGTGATTGTGGTACAGCCCGTCGCTCCCATGTCTGTGTTCGGCGTGTTGACCGACCGCAGCCACGGGTATGCGGTCACCACCATTCTGATCGCGATGGTGGCCATGCTATTTACGGCCATCAGCTACGGCCGCATGGCGCGGGTCTATCCCAGCGCCGGTTCCGCTTTCACCTATGTCGGCCAGGAAATCAACCCAGCGCTGGGCTACATCACCGGATGGGGCATGGTGATGGACTACCTGCTGAATCCCATGATCTGCATTATCTGGTGCAGTCAGCAGGCACACGTCTTTGCGCCTCACGTTGCCTACTGGGCGTGGGCCATTTGTTTTGCGGCGCTCTTTACAGGGTTGAATATCCAGGGCGTCAAGAGTTCCGCCCACGTAAATTTCGGTTTAGCGGTGGCAATGGGCGTGGTCATCGCAATTTTTTTCGTGGTAGCGGCACGTTATATTTTCGGCCATCATGGCGGGGCCGATTTCTTCATGCACCCCTTTTACGATCCCAGTACCTGGAACACCAAAGCGGTCCTCGGCGGGACCTCGATTGCGGTGCTAACGTACATCGGCTTCGACGGCATTTCGACGTTGTCAGAAGAAGTGGAGAACCCGCGAAGAAACATTCTGCTGGCAACGGTGCTTACCTGCCTGGTCATTGGCATTCTTTCGGCCATCCAGGTCTATGCGGCCCAGTTGATCTGGCCGGCTTCGCAGGCTTTTCCGAACGTGGATACGGCTTTCGTTCACGTCGCCGCGCGTGCCTGGCACCCCATGTTTATCATTGTCGGGTTCACGTTGCTGGTGGCCAACTTCGGCTCCGGTATGGGGGCTCAATTGGGCGCGGCCCGGCTGCTGTATGGCATGGGCAGAAGCGAAGCAATCCCAAAATCCTTCTTTGGCAAAGTAGATCCCCAACGGCATGTGCCCCGCAACAACGTCCTCTTCGTCGGCGCGATTGCGCTGGCCGGGGCCTTCATCATGAGTTATGAACTGGGTGCGGAGATGCTGAATTTTGGCGCGCTCATCGCGTTCATGGGCGTCAACGCCGCGGCCTTCGTCCACTACTTTGTTCGCGCATCGGAAAAGAAGCTGACTCACTTCATTCCGCCAGTTACGGGGTTCTGTGTCTGCCTGCTGCTTTGGCTGAATCTCAGCCATACGGCGATCCTCGCGGGTGTCATTTGGATGACAGTTGGAATCAGCTTTGGCGCCTGGAAAACGCATGGGTTCCGCAAGAACCTCATCAATTTCGAGCTACCGCCGGAAGACGCTTAGATTACTATCCTCTTTGGGCAGACGTTCGCGGATGCCCCGTCACGGAGAAATCGAAATGCGAAAGAATTTTGCCCGCACTTTGCTTGCCGCGGTTGTTCTGACAACAACCTTTTGCGTTCTTCCAAGCCTGTTTGCCCAGGATGGAAGCCGCTCCCAGGAAGCGCAGATCGCCCAGAACAACGCTCTGGAAAAAGAGCTGGAGTCCGTCGCGATCATCGACCGCAAGGTGATGATTCCGATGCGCGACGGCAAACTCATGGCGGCCGATATCTATCGCCCGAAAGATGAGTCGAAAAAGTACGGAACCATCTTTGTACGCACCCCGTACAACTTTAACTATTGGGACATTGAACTGGGTGCGCCGCGCAACATGAGCGCGGAACTGAACGCGGTGAAGCGCGGTTATGCGTACGTGGAGATCAACGAGCGCGGTCAGTTCTTCTCTCAGGGAAATTACGACATTCTGGGACCGCCGCTCAGCGACGGGTACGACGAATTTTCATGGGTTGCGAAGCAACCGTGGTCGAACGGAAAAGTCGGAACGATCGGATGCTCTTCCACCGCGGAATGGCAGCTTGCGGTAACGGCCATGGGAAATCCAGCGGATGCGGCTTTTATCCCGATGGGGTTTGGCGCCGGTGTGGGCCGTGTTGGCCCCTATTACGAGCAAGGAAACTGGTACCGCGGCGGCGCGGTCCAGATGTTGTTTATCGATTGGCTGTATGGAGTGCAGAATGCAGTTCGGCCGATGTTTCCAGCGAACACCTCACAGGCCGATCTGATCAAAGAATCCAGAGCCTTCGATCTTGCGCCGCATTTCCCGCCCGCGGATTGGTCGAAGGCGCTGTGGCACCTGCCGGAGATGGACATTATCAAGGCTGTCAATGGGCCGAAAGGAATTTTCGCCGATCACATGCCGGGGATTGCGACCGGCGGCGCCATGATCGAGCGCGCGCCCAACGATCCTGCCTGGTACAAAGGCGGCCTTTGGAACGACAGCATGAAGATCAATGTGCCCGGCTTCTGGTGGATGTCGTGGTACGACGTGTCGATCGGACCCAACCTGGCGGCCTATAACTTCGTGCGCAAGACGGCGCAGCCGGAGATTGCCAACGAGCAATACGCGGTGATTGCGCCGACCGGCCATTGCGGCTATTGGCGGGCCACCGACCATACTGTGGTCGGCGAACGCGATATGGGCGATGCCCGCATCGATGTCGACGCCCTCACCTATGGCTGGTTCGACCACTTCCTGAAGGGAGAGGACAACCATGTGCTGGAAACGATGCCGAAGGTCCGCTACTACGTGATGGGAGAGAACCGATGGGAGACATCGAACACCTGGCCACCGGAAGGCGCCCAGCAGATGAGCTTCTATTTATCCAGCGCAGGCAAAGCGAACAGCCTTTACGGAGACGGCGCTCTGGCCCTGGCTCCTCCAAAGCGCGATATCGGGGACCAGTTCACCTACGATCCCATGAACCCGGTGCCCTCGCATGGCGGCAATCTTTGTTGCGAAGGGAACGCTGTCCACCCGGGCGCATACGACCAGCGCGGGATGGAAACTCGCAACGACATCCTGGTCTATACCACGGAACCCTTCAAGGAAGGTACCGAGGTCAGCGGCCCGATCAACGTGACCCTCTACGTATCCTCCGACGCGAAGGACACGGATTTCACGGTGAAGCTGATCGACGTCGCACCCAACGGTCCAGCCTACAATCTGGATGAAAATATTCAGCGGATGCGCTATCGCAATGGATATGACAAGCCGCTGGCATGGGTGGAGCCTGGTAAAGTTTACAAAGTCACATTTCAGCCGATGCAGACCAGCGACTATATTGCCGCCGGCCATTTCTTGCGTATTGAAGTATCGAGCAGCAACTTTCCGCGCTTCGATCGGAACTTGAATACCGGCGGCAACAATTACGATGAAACAAAGGGCGTAGTGGCCCACAATGAGGTGCATCATTCGACCGCATATCCGTCGGAGATCACCATTACCGTGGTACCGCATCCCCATCCGATGGACTGATCGAGACCGGTCGCCGGCGGAAACAACTGGACGCGCCCATGAAACAGCGAGTCAAACTAAAGGGGTGAGTGCGATGCGCTTCTCCCAGACAATTCGGCAAGCTTCCATCAGGAAAGGCCCATCGTGAAACTCTCGATCTCTTCCAACGGCTTTAAAAGGGCATGCGTAGCGGTCCTCGCAATCCTCATTTCTTCTGCGGCACTGTCCCGCGCGGAGGTACGCCTGCCATCGATTTTCGCGGACCATATGGTGGTGCAGCGGAATCTCCCCGTCCATGTGTGGGGAGTGGCGGGTGCAAATGAAACTGTATCGGTTACGTTTCGTGGTGCGACGCAACAGGCCACGACCGATCCGCTGGGACGATGGAGCGTCTATCTGAAACCGGGGAAGGCCGGCGGACCTTTTTCCATGATGGTGCGGGGCACCAATACGATCACCCTGGAAGATGTGCTGGTCGGCGATGTCTGGGTCGCGTCGGGCCAGTCCAACATGGAGTTTCCCGTGGCGGAGGGAATGAACCTGGGCGTGAACAACGCGAAGGCCGAAATTGCCGCCGCGAATTATCCGCAGATTCGCCTGCTGGATATTGAGCCGCGGTCGTCCGACTATCCGCTCAGCGATGAAGCCATCCGGCACACCTGGAGCGCATGCACACCGGCGTCGGTGGCACAGTTCTCCGCGGTTGGATATCTGTTTGCCAGAGATATTCAACAGCACGAACACATTCCCATTGGAGTGATTGACGACACCTGGGGCGGAACCATCGCCGAGGCTTGGACCAGTCTGGATGCTCTTTCTGCCAATGCGTCGCTGATGCCCGTGTTCGCGTGGCGCGCCAAGTTAATGGATGCGCTGCCGACTGTTCTTCTTGAAGAGAAGAAAGAGCAACAGGAAGCGGAGAGTGCAAAAGCGGCAGGAAAACCGATCCCGGAGTCTCCGTGGCGTCCGGATCCAGATTCCTGGAAGCCGGCCGGACTCTATAACGCAATGATTGCGCCCCTGACGCCGTTTGCGATCAAGGGAGTGATCTGGTATCAGGGAGAATCGAACGGCGATCCAGAATCCGTCCCTATTTATGGAAAGCTTTTTACAACGATGATTCAGGACTGGAGAAATCATTGGGCGGAGGGAGCTTTTCCGTTTCTGTTCGTCCAGCTTCCGAACTGGAATTTTGGTGCGACGTGGCCTGAACTTCGCGCACAGCAGGCCGAAGCTCTTAGCCTGAAAAACACAGGGATGGCCGTCACCATCGACGTTGGAGACCCCGATAACATTCATCCCAAGGACAAGGAGGATGTGGCGTCGCGCTTGAGTTTGGCGGCTCGCGCAATCGCCTATGGGGAACCGATCGAATATTCTGGCCCGATGTTTCGCCAGGTGACAGAAGAGAGCGGTAGCTTGCGCATCTGGTTCGACCACACGGGGGGCGGCCTGACAAGCAAGAACGGAATGCTTCGCGGATTTGAAGTGGCAGGCGCCGATCAGAAGTACTTCCCTGCCAAGGCGGCGATCGATGGCGACACGGTGATGGTCTCCAGTCCTTCCGTGCCAGTCCCGGTTGCCGTGCGATATGGATGGGCAGCCAATCCCGACTGCAATCTCTATAACGGCGCGAACCTACCGGCTTCTCCATTCGAAGCAAAGGCATTCAACAGCAACTAGGGAATCGATCTCCGGAGTCGTCTGTTGGGCAACAGAAGAACCGGCAGACAGCAGGGAACCGGCCACTGCGAGAGAAAACAGCTGTCGCGCGTATTTCATGGATCAACTCCAGATTGCAACAGTAACAGATACATATTCGCGGCCGATTGCTGCAGTTCATGCAAAACAGCCCACGTAGCAACTGGCGAGGTGCAAAGTCTTCCGACTACTTGCGCAGATAGGCGTCCGTTCCGTTGATCCAGTCGGCACGCGGCGGACAGAAGATGTCCAGATCGATCGTATCTTCCAAGGCTTCTGCGCTGTGCGGCACGTGCGAAGGGATGACGAGCACTTCCCCTCCGCGCACGACGATTTCCCTGCCCTGGATGACAAATTTTAATGCGCCCTCCAGGACGTAGGTGATCTGTTCATTCTCGTGGCTATGCAGCGGCACGATCGAGCCTCTGTGCAGAATCAGCCGGGCGAGCATGCTTCGCTCGCCCGCAACAAACTGACGATCGATCAGTGAATTCAGGTGCTCGACTGGCATGTCCTTGAGGCATATGTGCTGAAGTTTGGAGCTTGTCGGTTCTGTGGGTATGCTCATAACTTTCCCTTTCATGTGCGCCCGAGCATAGCAGTCTCTGTAGGAGTGAACCGCCCTCAACTCGTGACGCGCTTTGAATTGATATTTATACTCACTGCATGGAAACCGGACTCCGAAATCGCAGCGCCATTTGTCGACTGACCATGTCGCGACGTCACGGCAGCGCAAATGCAACGTAGAAGGCCTCGTACGGCACTGTATCTAGTTTGCTTCCGGCAGCGGCAATCGCTACATATTGCTTTCCGTCGACCATATACGTAGCGGGCGTCGCTACGCCCGGAGCGGGCAAGTCGCCCTGCCAAAGTAACGCACCCGACTGGCTATTGAACGCACGGAATTTCTTGTCATACGCAGTGGCTCCGATGAAGAGCAGGCCGCCCGCCGTAACCACGGGACCGCCATAATTTTCGGAACCTGTATTCGTCATTCCCTTGGCTGCGAGCGCCGGATATTCTCCCAGCGGAACCTTCCAGAGATATTTTCCTGTGTTCAGATCAATCGCATTCAGCGTACCCCAGGGTGGGGTGATCGCAGGATAGCCGTCCGGATCGAGGAACCTGCGATACCCGGTAAACATGTATCCGCCGCCGCCCTGATCCGAGCCCGGCGCACGCGCCGATTCAGTTTCGACTGCTTCAGCCGGCTTCGCAGAGGGCGCCTGCGGACCGTTCTTCAAATATTGAAGCAACGCATCGAGGTCGCTTCCAGTCACATTGGGAAATGGAGGCATCCTGCCGCCGCCCTGATGAATCGTGCTCACAATCCGCTGTTTCGCCAGGCGCTGGTCAATGCCAATCAGCGAAGGAAAGGCCGGTGGAGAGCCGGCCCGGTCAGAACCGTGGCAGATGCCGCATTGCTGCTGATAGATTTTCTCGCCCTGACTGGTGGCCGGTTGGCTGCGGACCAATCCTCCAGTCCATGCCATTTCATTGGAGTTGATGTAGATCACGCCGGTAGACGGATCGACCGCTGGCCCACCCCACTCCGCACCGCCATCGAAACCGGGAAAGACAATGGTCTGTTTATCCAGGCTGAGTGGGACAAACTGGCCATCGCTGATGAATGTCTTGAACTGTTTCTCCGCCCACGCATGTGCCTCCGGGGTGCGATTTGTCAGCATATTCGCAGTAAGGAACTGCCGGGCATACGGCTTCGGTGCCGTGGGCAGGGGTTGGGTCGGCGAAGCTACTTCACCCGGCACCGTGCTGGGCGGATACTTGTGCTCCTCAATTGGAAACAGAGACTGGCCGGTGACGCGATTGAACAGGTAGACAAATCCCTGCTTGGTTGTCTGCGCGACCGCGTCCACGCGTTTGCCATCATGCTCCACCGTCACCAGCGCCGGGGCCGCTGGAAAATCGCGGTCCCAAATATCATGATGGACCCCCTGGAAGTACCAGAGGCGCTTGCCCGTATTGGCGTCGAGCGCGAGCAGTGTGTCGGCAAACAAATCATTGCCGATGCGATCGCCGCCGTAAAAGTCGAATACCGCCGAACCGGTGGGCACGTACACGATGCCTCGCTTGGTATCCACCGTCATACCGCCCCAGTTGTTCGCGGACCCCGCCGTCTTCCATGCGCCTTTCGGCCAGGTGTTGTATCCAAACTCGCCGGGGTGCGGAATGGTGCGGAATCGCCAGACGAGAGCTCCGGTACGAACGTCGAAGGCGCGAATGTCTCCGGGCGGCGCGGGATACGTCTCCGGCTCCATCGCTCCCATGATGATCAGGTTTTTGTAGACGGTACCGGGGGTGGTGATCGCAAGCGACTGCTTACGATAATCGCCTCCCAGGCCCTTGCGCAGATCGATTCTGCCGTGTTCGCCAAATGAAGGGATCGGCTTGCCCGTGGCCGGATCCAGCGCATAGAGAAAGTTCATGACACCGGCAAGAATCCTGCTCTGCTTGCCATTCGTCCAATAGGCAAGGCCGCGCATCGGCGAAGTACCGGTAACGCCCGAATCAAACTTCCAAAGCAATGTTCCAGTCGCGGCATCGAGCGCAATCACTTTTTGTGTCGGCGTATACGCATAGAGCACGTGCCCGACGACCAGTGGACTCGTTTCCAGGGCGCCCTTTTCTCCTGTGTCAAACTTCCACGCGATCCGCAGTTTGCCGACATTCCGGCGATTGATTTGAGACAGAACGGAATCATGGTCGTTCGTCGCTTCGCCGCCATATCTCGGCCAGTCCACCGTTTTCCCGGGGTTCGACCCCGCAGCGGAGGCAGTTGCATTCGCGAGCGGGAACGCAGGACAGATTGCCAGGCAAAGTGCAACAGCGGAAATTCGGACCAGATGACCCTTCTTCATTTCGGACGTAGGAAGCCCCCTTTGCCGCACCTATTGAGGCGCAACCCAGCTATTTCTGGGTTCCAGGCGAATCCTTATGAAGGACCGTCATCTTTTGCGTGCAGTTGGAGCGTCGGAACCATCCGCGGACCTATTCCTGAACAACGGCTTTCACCAGGTTGCGCGGGTGGTCGACATTGCGTCCATGCAGCAGGGCAATCTGGTAGGCAAAAAACTGGAGCGGAATGACCTCACAGATGGGCAGCAGGTATTCACTGCATCGCGGAACGAAAACACAATGCTGGCTGAACTGCGGCACTTCCCTGTCGCCCTCGTTCGCCAATGCAAACACGAGCGCACCCTGCTGACGCATATCTTTCAGCAGTTGCAACACTTTGGAATAACGCAGGAGTGAATCGCGGTCGTCCGGATCGTGCGTTGCCAGGACGACCAGCGGCGTTTCCGGCCCCACCAGCGCATTCGGTCCATGCTTCAGTTCGCCCGCAGGATAACCCTCGGCATGGGTATAGGACGATTCCTTCAGCTTCAGCGCGCCCTCCCGCGCAATGGCGTAATGGATACCACGGCCTAAGAACAAGAAGGCGTTGGCTTCGCGATAACTTACCGCCAGCTCTTGCACTTGTTGCTCCCAGGCAGGCAAGGCTTTCGCAACCATGTCCGGAAGTGCAAGCGCCTCAGCACACATGGAATCGGCAAGGTTTCGCGTCATGCGGCCGCGCTGATGGGCCAGCGAGAGCGAAAGCAAATAAAGGACCAGCAGCTGCCCGGTGAAGCTTTTGGTGGCAGGAATCGCTTTCTCCGGCCCGGCGCAAACCGGAAGGCTCGCCCGCGCTTCTTTCGCCATGGAGGAGTCGTCGCTATTGGTGATGGCCGCAGTCTGCATCCCACGCGAGCGTGCCTCGCGCAAGGCGGCCAAAGTATCGGCGGTCTCTCCGGATTGCGAAATGACGATGACAGCCGGATTGTGGAGAGTATGCGTCGAGCGATAGCAATACTCGCTGGCATATTCGACATCGACAGCGAGGCCGGCAATATCTTCCAGCATGATCTCACCGGCCAATCCGGCATGGCGGCTGGAACCGCTGGCTGCGACAACGATGCGTTCATGACCCAGCAGCGCGCTATAGGCTGCCGCCATGGGCTCGCGAGCCAGACTGCCGTCTCGCGTGTAATAGGCGAGCGTGTCGGCGAGCGCCTGCGGTTGTTCAAAAATCTCGCGCAGCATGATATGCGGGAATTGCCGCGTCGTGTCGAAGGCTGGAGAATAGGTCGAGTCTATGGTCATAGGAAGATCACAATGAGCGGTGCCAGGCCATGCACGGAAACGCAAAGTCTTCCGCGTGCGGGATTGTATGTCCCCTGGGCCTGAACTTGCCCTTTTCTCTATTCTAACGACTTATTGTCTTGGATCGACGTCGCGCGCGATAGAAAGAGGTCCCGCTCCTCGGCCAAGGATTTCTTTCCGTCGGCGTCAGAAGAAATCTGCGGCCCTGTTCAGCGAACAAATTGGAAGATGCCGATATCGAAGCTCCGCGGCACTGCAGGGGCGCGCTTATCGCCGACCGACGGGACTGTCCTTCTGCAAATTGACCTTGTGAAAGAGCCATGTCAGGGCGGCCGCAAGAAACGCAAACAGCGCGGTCCAGCGAAAAACATCGATGAACGCCCAGAGGAGCGCCTGTCGCTGCAACTGGACATACATGGCAAGCAGAGCGGCGGGCTCACCAGCGGCGTGTCCGAGCAGGCGCCCAAAATAGCCGTTCATCATCCCCAGGTGCTGCTGGAGCCAATAGCCGCTTTGCGGAGCGGCCGCGGCAATGCGCGTCTGGTGAAAGTCGGCACGACGAACAAGTTCTGTCTGCGCCAATGAGATTCCAATGGAACCGCCGATGTTGCGCATGAGATTAAAAATACCGGTCGCGTTGCCCATCTCCCGGTTGCTCAAAGTGGCTGTTCCTACACTGGCAATCGGGACAAAGAGAAAACTCATTCCGAACCCGGTGACGACAATGGGAATCAGCAGCGTGGTCGGAGAAATCTCCAGGTCTACAAACGAGAAGAGAATCGAGCAGACCCCGAACACTGCAAATCCAATCGAGAGCAGCCAGCGATTGTCCATCTTCTGACTGATGATGCCGACGATGGGCAGGCCGATCATGGAGCCAACACCGCGCGGAGCAACCACGATGCCGGCGGCGAACGCCGTATAGCCCAGTACCTCCTGATAAAAGAGCGGCAGGACAGTGATTTGGATATAGAGAATAAACCCGAGCACGAAGATCAGCAGACAACTAATGCCGAAATTCCAATCGCGCAGAACAATGCGAACATCGACCAGCGGATGGCGCGCACGCCACGAATGGACGATGAACCAGCAGAGCGAGACGCCCAGGATGAGGGCTGCCCAGCGGACCCAAACGGCACCGAACCAGTCAACCTCCTGGCCCTTGTCGAGGATGACCTGAAGACACCCCGTCCACAGGCACAGCAGGCCGAAACCAAGGTTGTCGAAGGGGCCGGGTTTTGCATCTCGAATGTAGATCGGGTCATGGACGAAGCGGCTGATCATAAAGACCGCCAGAATGCCGATCGGGATATTGATATAGAAGGCGTACCGCCAGCTGTAGGAGTCCGTAAGCCAGCCGCCGAGTGTAGGGCCCAGCACCGGAGCAACGACCACACCGAAGCCGAAGAGCGCCATCGCCGCGCCACGTTTTTTCGGGGGAAAGCTTTCCAGCAAAATCGCCTGGGATAACGGCTGCAACGCGCCGCCGCCTGCACCTTGCATTACTCGAGCGATCAGCAAAAAGGCGAGCGAGGGCGCCGCCCCGCAAAAGAACGAGGAAATGGTGAAGAGAATGACACAGGAAATCAGGAAACGCTTTCGTCCGAAGCGCAGTGCGAACCAGTTGCTGGCCGGCAACACAACCGCGTTGGCGATCAGGTAGCTGGTCAGCACCCAGGTCGCTTCGGAAGTTGACGCGGCCAAAGAGCCCGCAATATACGGCAGGGCAACCGAAGCAATGGCGGTGTCGAGTACCTCCATGAACGTGGCCAGCATGACCGAAATGGCCACAATCCAAGGATTGACGGAAGGAATTGGCGCCTGGGTCAGACGCTGGGCTGGCGAGAGCGGAGCCGCGGCCTGCGCCGCAGAAGAGTCAACCTGGGGCCTCTCGAGCAGCGTTGTCATGGCCACACGCCTCCCTTGTGGGAGACAACGGAAGCGACGATCCAGAGTATGACCGGCGCGACTGTGCGTCTGTGTCAGTGATCACACGGGACCCACCGCAGAGGTTGCGCGACACTGCCGCTGCGCCAAATACTCCGGTGTCAACGGCGGATTTTCTATGTGGGCGGTGAATTCAAGCGATGGAGTCGACTATGCTAACAATCAGGTCAGACTGGTCAGGAGCGTCAGGTGCGGCCTGTTTTGATTTCGTCCCTATGGGAGAGTCCGAATGATACCGCTCACACGCCGTACCTTCGTCAAGGGAGCAATGCTTTGCTCGGCGAATGCCGTCTTCGCGGGTACGATGAGGTCGCCGCATGCAAACTTTCCCACGGACCCGCGCGCGCGCATCGCAGTGGCAACGTACCCCTTCCGGAAAATCATCCTCGCGCCGACAAACCAGGATCGCGATCCTTCGAAGCCGGGAATGGATCTGGCCGCATTCGCCCGTTTTGTGCGAACGGAGTTTCATGTGCGCGGGATCGAGCCGCTCTCCTTCCACTTTCCTTCCACCGAACGCCGCGAAATTCTCAAGCTCCGCGCGGCATTTGATGCGGCCGGTGTGCACACCGTGGACATTCCGGTCGACGACAGGGTTGAGCTCTGCAGCGTCAACAAAGCGAAGCGAAATGCGGGCAATGCGCGCTATCGCACCTGGATCGATATCGCGGTGATCCTTGGGTCGCCAAGTATCCGCATCTGGATTCCGAAGTGCTCCGACACTTCCGATCTGCCAAAGGCGGTGCACGCTCTCAAGCCCACCCTCGACTACGCAAGCGCACAGAACATCGTCGTCAACCTGGAGAACGATGACCCCGTTCTCTCCTCGGACGCGCGCATCCTCGCCGCGATCCGGCTGGCAAACACTCCGTACTTGAGAGCGCTGCCGGATTTTGCAAATTCCCTGATGGGCGGCGATGAACGGTTCAACGCGCAAGCGGTGAAACGTATGTTTGCTCACGCCTGGAACATCGCACACGTAAAAGACGCGGAAGTTATCCATGGCAAGCGCGAGACTGTCTCGCTGCCTGAGCTCTTCGGTATCGCAAAAGCGGCGCGATATCGCGGCTACTATTCTATGGAGTCGGACTCAGACGTCGATCCCGTGATCGACACCAAGCACTTGATTGAACAAAGCCTTTTGCTGATGTGAGTGGCGTTCTTCTTAAGAGAGAGCGTTCGACAACTGCGAACAGCTTGGATTCCAGAGCAGGTAGACCGAGCAATCACGAGATGGTATCTATGAAATAGTTAGGTCCATGTTCGCGAACGGCATCCTGCGCAAATGCGCACACCCGGCAATCTCCGCGGAATCGCCCGGTAGGAGTCATGATGAATCGCAGGCAGTTCATGAGGGTTTCCGGAGCGGTGGCCGCCGGGTACGCTCTGGATTCACCCCTGGGCGCTCTGAATTCGCCTCGGCCAGGCAGTGGCCCGACAACAGCGCCGGTCGAGACTTTCAAGCTCGACATCCGGCGAGTCGCGGTGGAATTGGCTCCGGGACATACAATCCACACGGTGGGTTATAACGGACATGTGCCGGGTCCATTGCTTCGCATGCGCGAAGGAGTCCCCGTACAGGTGGATGTCACGAATTTCACCGCGCACAAGGAATTGGTTCACTGGCACGGCCTGCACATTCCGTCACGGGTCGATGGACCTTCAGAAGAAGGTTCTCCTTTTATCCCACCGGGAAAATCTCTGAGCTACAATTTCATTCCATCTCCTTCGGGCTCGCGGTGGTATCACGCCCATACTCGATCGGGACGCGACCTTGAACTGGCGACCTGCACCGGCCAGTTCGGTTTCCTCTACATCGATCCAAAACATGAGCCGGGAAACTACGATCAAGAGGTTTTTCTCGCGGTGCATCACTGGGAGCCGCGCTTCACAGAGATGCGCGATACCTGGAGGAATTGCCCGGACATCTCGTATCGGTATGCTTCCATGAATGACAAGCTTCTCGGCGCAAGCGAGCCGCTTCGCGTGAAAAAGGGCCAGCGCGTCTTGTTTCATTTTCTGAATGCCAGCCCTACTGAAGATGTTTTCCTGTCGTTCCCGCGGCACAGATTCACCGTCGTTGCCTTGGATGGAAATCCCGTGCCGCACCCTGCCGAGGTGGAGGTTCTTTCGCTCGGGGTCGCCGAACGCGTGGATGCCTATGTTGAAATGACGCAGCCAGGGAAATGGGTTTTGGGTTCGACCAGCGCTGTCGAACGCAAAAAAGGATTGGGCCTGGTAATTGAATATGCGGACCGCGCGGGCGAACCACAATGGGAGGCTCCCAACGCCATCGATTGGCACTACGGCCTGTTTTCCAGTCAGCAGCCAACTTCGCCCGAGCCTGCCAAGCTTGTGACCATGCTGTTTGAGAAAAAGGCTGCACCCGCAGGCGGCAAGGATACCTGGACCACCAACGGGAAGTCTTTTCCTGACGTTCCCGCGCTTGAAGTGAGAGACGGGCAGCGATATCGACTGCGTTTTGTGAATGCGACAGCTTGCGCGCATCCGATTCACATTCATCGCCATAGCTTCGAGTTGAAGCGCGTGGCGGAGGTGCCGATGTCCGGAATCCTGAAAGATACAGTGAAGCTTCCTGAGTACGGCGTCGTGGATGTGGACCTGGTGGCGAACCTGCCCGGTCCGACTCTCTTCCACCGTCATCCGCAGTTGCACATGGACTTCGGCTTCATGCAGATGATCGAGTATGCGTGAGTATCGGATCGATCGATCTCGCGGATGATTCCAGGTTGCGTCGCAAAAAAGAATGGTGGATCAAGAATGAAGTCTCCGTTGCCAGGGAAATCCGACGATAAGCTGCTCGGAATGGACCGGAAAATTGTGCGTGAGGACTACGCCTCTTCTGAACCGGCGTTGGCGGAGGATGGCGGAGACGATCGCCGCATCCACGGGCTTGCGGCAGAGGACTGGGACGGCTACGGCGGCGTCGGCGACTACAGCCGAGCCAACGGCAATACCCACGGAACCATGGTGGCCGGCCACGGCATTCGCGATGGGCTGTATGACGCGGCTCTGCGCGGTACGCACAGCGTGGATGAGACCTACGATTGCGTCGTCGTTGGAGGGGGCATCAGCGGCCTGGCTGCGGCGCAGACTTTTGTTCAGCAGGCGCCGGGAAACTCGTGCCTGGTGCTCGAGGACCACGCAATCTTTGGGGGAGAAGCGCGAAGAAATGAATTTGAGGTGAATGGTCAGCGTTTGATTGCACCGCAAGGCTCGGCCATGTTCTTCCCGCCTCTCAAGGGCTCTTCCCTACTGTCGTTTTACGAATCCATGGGTTTCGACGGAAGGGGCCTCGAGTATCAGCAAGTAGCTGGAGGCGCGAAAAACATCCCTGTATCGAATACGACATACGCGGGAGAGGGAAAAAACCTGGGCATGTTCTTCGGCCAACGATTTGGGCATCCGGAAGGCCTGTGGGTCACGGACCCGTGGGGCAAGCAATTGGAGGGAACGCCTTTTCCCGCGGATGTGAAGCGCCAACTTCTGGGGTTGACGAAGCCGTCGGAAACCGGCGTACCGCAGCCGAAGGTATACGGCGATGCCGCGTCCCGTGAGCTGGATCGCATGACCCAGGAAGAACTTTTTATCAAGAGAGATGGCCTGAGCCGCGACACCATTCGCGCGTATATGCCCTATGCGTCGAGTGGGGCCGGGGCATCCGCCGATGCCATTTCTGCCCTCGCCGACTTTATTCCGGACCTGCTGTTTCCGTGGGACACAAAGCAGGGGCCTCAGATGTTTCCAGGGGGCAACGCCGGCATCGCGCGCTATCAGGTGAAGGCGTTGGTTCCGGATGCACTCCCCGGACCTTTGACATTGAGTGGTCTTTACCGTGCGAGCATCGATTTTGGAGCACTTGATCGGCCGCATCAATCCGTCCGAATCCGCCTGGGCGCCACGGTGTTTGGGGTAAAGCATGACGGCAATCCCGAAACGGCGAACAGCGTAACGGTGGCCTATATCCGCGAAGGAAAGATCCGTCGCGTCCGAGCTCATTCCGTGGTGATGGCCGGCGGGTGGACAACCTGGCGCGTCGTCCAGAACCTTCCTGAGAGTCATCGCGAAGCGTATCGGCAGTTCTTCCGAATGCCGTGTCTGGTGGCAAGCATCGCGCTGACGAATTGGCGCTTTCTCGCGAAAAATGGCTTGAGCGAATGTACGTGGTACGAAGGACTGGGAGAGTCGTTCGCGGTCCGGAGAATGCCTGTGTTTGCGCCCGCCGGACCGACGATCACTCCGGATTCACCGATCGTATTGACCCTGAAGATTCTATTTACCGAACCGGGGCTCCCGCTGCAGCAGCAGGCTATACGCGGGCGAATGAAGATGCTGAGTACGCCGTTCTCAGAATACGAGCGGTCGCTTCGCGAGCAGTTCAGTTGGATGTTTGCGCGCTGGGGTTTTGACGCACGAAAGGACATCGCCAGCGTTATTTTGAACCGGTGGGGTCACGCGTACCTCTGTGCACAACCTGGCTTCTTCTTAGGTACAGAGGGCAAACCGGCTCCCCGCGAGATTCTGCGCCGCGCTGCCTTCAACCGCATCGCATTCGCCAACTCCGACCTTTCAGGCATCATGGACCATCGGGCATCCATCGCCGAAGCGCAGCGAGCGGTGACTCAACTGCTGGCATAGGGCTTCTTTCGAGTGCTGAATTTTTCGTGTCGCCGCGTGATCCTCCCATTTGCAGCGTAAATTTCGATATACTTCTCGCCGTTAGACAATCGTCCTTGGAGAATCCCTGAATGCGCCGCTCCGTCTGGTTGCTCGCCCTATTTTCTGCACTGCCAATTCTCTGCTATCCCCAGGTTGCAACCACCCCGCCAATGGGTTGGAATAGCTGGGACTCCTATGGATTAACGATCACCGAGCCTGAGTTCAAGCAGAACGTACGTTGGTTTCACGCGCACCTTCAGCCAGATGGCTGGCGATATGTGGTGATTGACGAAGGCTGGTACCTGGCCCACCCGGAAAAGACCGACCAAGGCTACACCATGGACGCGAACGGACGTTACATTCCCGCAATCGACCGCTTCCCTTCCGCCGGTAATGATCGCGGATTCAAGCCGCTCGCGGACTATGTTCACTCGCTCGGGCTGAAGTTCGGCATCCACATTATCCGCGGAATTCCCAAGCAGGCGGTCGAGCGCAATCTGCCCATTGCCGGATCGATCTACCATGCCGCCGACGCTGCCGACACCTCCGACACCTGCCGATGGAACCGTGACAACTACGGCGTGAAGGACAACGCCGCCGGTCAGGCCTATTACGACTCGATTGCGAAACTCTACGCGGGGTGGGGAGTCGATTTCGTCAAGGTGGATTGCATCTCGGAGCCTTACAAGAAGGCATCCATTCACATGGTGAGCACCGCGCTGAAAAAGACCGGAAGACCCTTCGTGCTGAGCCTGTCACCGGGGCCGACACCGCTCGCGGATGCGGCCGATGTGGCGACACAAGCGCAAATGTGGCGCATCTCGGGTGACTTCTGGGATCTCTGGAACCGCCCAGCCACATCGGGCGATTTCGCGCAAAACGTGGTGCATCAGTTTCCGTTGCTAGAGCAGTGGGAACGCTACGCCAGTCCAGGACACTGGCCGGACGCCGACATGCTGCCCTTCGGTTGGCTGGGGCCGCGTCCGGGATGGCTGCAGGCGCGCAAGTCGCGTCTGACGGCAGACGAGATGCGAACCGTTTTTACGCTTTGGTCGATTGCACGTTCGCCGCTGATTCTTGGCGCAAATCTAACCCGAATGGACGGCACGACCGAAGCCTTGATAACCAACCGAGAGGTAATTGCGGTCGACCAGCATTCCACCAGCAACAAAGCGTTGATCCATACACCAGGAACCTGGGTTTGGACCGCCCGGGCGACCTCGGCAAAAGGAGAATATGTGGCGCTGTTCAACATCACCGACAGCCCGCTCGACATGAATTACACGTGGCAGGAACTTGGGCTTCCTCCCGGCAATCATGTTGTGCGCGATCTGTGGCTGCATAAGAATCTTGGCACCATGAGCGGGATGAAGGTGACGCTGGCGCCCCATGCCTCGATGCTCTATCGGGTGGAGTAGACATGCAGGTGACCTGCCTCTCCAGATAGCGAAACGCTCGCCCTATCCATCACCGGAGACCTTTGTCCGCGGTAGCTCGCAAAGGCGAATGAAACCTGCGAAGCGTCGGAGCACGACAAAACGGTTCTTCCCTTATGGTCTGCCGCAATCCGGGTCTCGATTTGAACGATCCTGGAATTGGCTGGCGTGCTGCGTCCTGCGGTGCGCACAGGGAACGCGCCGCCTGCAAATCTGCTGACCCCAAATGCTGTACACTACAGCGTCGTTATGGTTCCTGTTTCCATACTTCGGTCCGTTGTCTGTTCCCCATCGCGAGGCTCGCGGCATCGCCGTGCCGCCATCATCAATTTTGGGTGATTGAATGCATCGATCTATTGTCGTTGTAGGAAGCGTCAACCTTGACCTGGTCTGTACTGGGAAGCGAATCCCCGCACCCGGAGAAACGGTGACGGGAGATCGCTTTCAAACCTTCCATGGTGGCAAGGGAGCGAATCAAGCCGTTGCCGTGGGGCGGCTCGGCTATCCCGTCAGCATGATTGCCAAGGTCGGAGAGGATGAGTTCGGCAGCCGCTTGCGGCAAGGCCTGCGGGCTGCAGGGGTGAATGTGCGAGCGGTGGGCACCGCGAAAGGCACGGCGTCCGGCGTGGCGCTGATTACGGTCGATGGGCAAGGACAGAACAGCATCACCGTAATTCCGGGAGCGAATGCGGAGCTGCTGCCGCGAGATTTGGAGAAGTCGCTGCCGCAGTTGCGGTCCGCCGGAATGATTCTGACGCAACTGGAAATTCCCATGGAGACGGTGGAGTATCTTTGCGCGGTCGCGCATCGTTTTCGGGTCCCATTGATGTTGGATCCCGCGCCGGCGCGCGTCCTCCCACGCAAAATGCTGCGCCAGGTGACCTACCTGACACCCAATGAAACCGAGATCTGCGTTCTGTGTGGTATCTCTTCCGGCGATTTGACCCTCGCCACCGTTGCCGAAATCGCGCAGAGCTTGCAGGCCAGCGGCGCCGCCAACGTAATTGTGAAGATGGGAAGCCACGGAGTGTACGTGGCTGGCGCTGACGGATTGCGGCGGAGGGTGCCGCCCTTTAAGGTTCGGGTTGTGGACTCCACTGCCGCGGGCGATGCTTTCAACGGCGGGTTCGCTGTCGCTCGAATGCGGGGAATGGGGCTGGAGGAGGCGGTGCGATTTGGCGCAGCAGTCGGGGCCCTGTCCGTTACGCGCGCGGGGGCCCAGCCCGCGATGCCCACCGACCGTGAAGTGAGCAATTTTCTCAAGGGTCATGGGAAGAAGCGGCGATAGTGCGGCCGGACCTCGCGAAAAACAGAGTGTAAACCGTCTTCGGAGGACAACCGCCCTTCCAACAAACTTACTTTCCGGCTTTTTGCAGTCGCGACGTCAAAACCTGCTGGAAAACTTCAAACCGTTTTGCGCGAGGTACAGGCTCGGGGCCAATCCGCCGGCCCAGCTCCTGGCAGAGGTCGGTCCGCGGATGATAGGCCGGCCACGCAGGCAAACGGTGCCCATTGGGATTGCCCGTTTTCACGAACTGTACCCAATATCCGATGATGGCGTTGGAAAGCGTCTCATCGTACGGGCGGTGAACCCAGGTGGTCCAGTATTTCTTGCTGAGAAACATCAATTCTTCGCTGTGGAATGCACCCAGTGGGGCGAACTCTCCCGCGCCGACATACGTAAAGTGATAGAGAAATGCCGGTTGTCCGATTCGGGCCGTGTCGCCGGCCAGCAATCGCGCGCCGAAACCGAAGTCGAAATCTGAAAACATTTTTCTGAAAATCTCCGGGACTTCCGCGTCGGAATGCGCGGGATACTCCGCGAACACCTGGTTTGCATAACTGCCGAATTCCTGTTGCAGCCATTTTTTGTAGGCGGCGACCGTTTTCGGCCGGTGCGATTCTCCTCCGACGATGGGGCTGGCGAATATCGAAACCTCGTCCTCATTGCTTCCATCCAGGACAGCGACTTTCGCCTGCTGTCCCTTGGCAAAGGTAATTGCCGGCTGTTGGGAGAAAAACCAGCCATCGATGTTCGGTTCCAGATCGACCTGCTGGTCCGCGGCTGCAGTTTCCAGAATCTTTTGTGCGGGAATCGCCCGCAGTTCCGCCAAGGCATGCGGGCCGGGTTGAACGCCCAAATCTTTCACCAGCAGCGCGCCATTGGCCTCCGCGGCACGAAGCGTCGGATACACAGAATCGACGCAGACTCCGCTTTCGAGAACCGCGCGCTGAAACAGTCCGGCGGCAATCGGCGATGCCATCAGGTTACAAACATCGAGCGCTCCGGAAGACTGCCCGCCGATCGTCACCTGGTTTGGATCTCCTCCAAAGCGAGCGATATTGCGCCGCACCCAGCGCAGCGCCGCCACCTGATCCAGATGACCGTAATTACCGGAGACATGATGCCTCGATTCCGCGGACAGGGCCGGATACGCAAAAAAACCGAATGCCCCAAGACGATAGTTGAGGCTGACGACAACGATGCCCTGGCGCGCGAGAGTTGCGCCCAGCGGCGGCCATTCCCCTGAGCCTTCCACGTTTCCGCCGCCATGCACCCACACAAAGACAGGAAGCTTGGCCTTTCCCGTAAGGTCGGGCGTCCATACGTTCAGGTACAGACAAGCTTCGTCGGTCGTCATTTTCTGGATGCCCAGCATCTCCGGCAACCACCCGCTGGGAGCTTGCGGGCAGGCGGGGCCGTAGGCCTTTGCGTCCCGGATTCCGGACCATTTCGGCGGGAGTTGCGGCGATTTCCAACGCAGATTCCCCACCGGCTGACTGGCATACGGGATTCCCAGGAAAGCCGCACCGTGAGGACCGAGAGGATTTCCTTCCAGCGTTCCACCGTCGATGGTCACTCGTGGCGAGTGGACGGAGGAGGAATGAGTTTGTGCCGAAGACGGTATCCCATTGAACCAGGTAAGTACCGCTGCCGCAAGCGCGAATACGGCCGTCGTGGCCCGCGCGGCAGGCAACTTCGTTTGACAGAGAGTCATGCAATCTCCAATAGATTCTGCGCCAGGGAACGACTGGCGCCGCATCTCTCAAGATGCGGAGACAAAAATCACGGAAAGGTCGTCGTCAGGAGCATACCAAAACCAACTGGGACTGACGAGTCCGCGGAGTTGCCGGTGCGCGGCCAATCCGTGGGTACCTGTTTTGCTCGCTGGATGGTCCGATCTTTTGCGTAGTGAAGAGTTAGCGTAGCGTGGCGAGTGAACAGATACCTCCACCAGTCGCCGACAGAAAACGGACACTCTTCGTGAGCAGCCGTTTTCTCACGTAAATCTTGTATTGTCCATGGTGCCGGGAGGGGGGGTCGAACCCCCATGACCCGAAGGTCGGCGGATTTTGAGTCCGATTCTAGCCACTTTGCGCAGTTTTGCATTACGCTGCATGCACGCGTATATCTCGTTTATATACATCACTTATAAGCTAACTGATGAATGCACTATGCTGCATGATGTAGCTGAAAAGTCGCAAACCAACATGCACCAGAACATGCACCAGGATACACATCGGATTTGCGAAACCATGCCATCCGAAAACACAAACAGCCACCATAGTGTGAATCTCGCCACTGCCTCTATAATCAACAACTTACATGGCACGGGTCGCAGCTGTAAGTTATTGAAAAGACAGAGAGAGCACAATAAGGTCGGCCTTATTGTGCATGAACTGTGCATGAGAGGCATGCCAGCCGAGGACCATCTCGTGGGGCGTAAGGTGCCGCCGAGGGCAGAAGCGGGCGCGACCTGCGGTATAGAACCTTGAGTTATGAGTTGCGCAACGCCAACTGGGTATCAACAGGAATCAACTTAGTTCGGCCGAAAAAGGCAAAGCACGGCAGAATCCGCAGCCTCAGCGCAACTGCATGTCCGGCGCGAGCCCCCGGTGCAATTCTGCCCATCTTCTAAGGGGAGTTTCGTGCACTGATCCAAGGGTGTCATTGTCGAGGGCGCAGTCACGTTCAACTCCATCCGCTTGCTTACCAGCCAGTCCGTCAGGGCGAAATGTCTTCCCGCACTGTCATAGGTTGCTATCCACTGCCAGTTGCCGCCGCCGTCCAGTACCAGACACGTGCTCACCGCTCGACGCCAGCCTTTTCAGTACTTATATAGGTAGTATTTACAACAACTTGAGCGACACGGATGGCACCGTAACTCACAGTAAGTCAGGGTATGAATTTCTCAGTGTGGGTACAAAAGTGGGTTGGAAAAAGTGGCCTCAACAAGATCCACTTCCTATTGATCCGGCAGCACGAAGCAGACTGGGTGTCAGCAAGGACGGAGGCCTTGGGGAGGTTAAAAGCCGGTCACTTCGCATGAGTACTATCGATTACGTCCACCAACAATTCTTCCCAGCGCTTGGTCTGGCGTTCAATTCGAAAATCATCGACCCTATGAAAAGCTTGTGAGGCAAACCGCTCGCGTTCCTCAGTGCAATTCAGCATCGACCTTTGTTTTCGACCAGATCGAATATCTGACTCTCAAGGCCCGGTCCTCCGAAAGGTTGGTCCAGTCTAAGCCGAAACTAAAGTTGACAAACAACGCAGATTGCGTAATTATTAACGTATTGTGCGTAGCAATGGATTGCTTGATGCATTGATGCCGCCCACCCGTCAGGGCGTCCTTGCCGCGACTTTTCTTCAGCCCGGCAAGTGGTGGTATCTCAGCGAAATCGCCGATCATATCGGAACGCGGGTCTCCAGCCTGCAGCGGGAGATTGAGGCATTGGTTCAGGCCGGCATCCTTGAGAGGCGTGTCGATGGCCGTCGAACTTATGTCAAGGCAAATGAAAATTCCCCGATTTTCCCGGAACTTTATGGGTTGATGAAGAAAACGTCCGGCATCATTCCCTTGCTCAGCCAAGAGATTGCCCGGCTCAAGAACAAAATTCAATGGGCCTTTGTTTATGGCTCCGTCGCGCGGGGCGAGGCGGATGCCGCGAGCGATGTGGACGTGATGTTGATTGGCCGCGTGAGCACGATGGACATTGTCCCGGTGTTTCGCCGCGTCGAGAAGGCTGTTGGTCGTCCGATCAACGAGACGATTTTCAATGAGAGAGATTTCAGAGATTCGCTGAAGAAGAAGAACCATTTTCTTCGCACCGTATTGCGTGGCGATAAGATCATGCTGAAGGGATCTGAGGATGAGTTGGACGCAGTTGCTCGCGACGCGCAAAGTGCATAAGCACCAGACCAGCCAGCAGGAGTTGGACGAGCTTCGATCCATTGTGGAGCGCGATCTCGAAGACGCTGCAATCCCTGCCCTGTCTGAGGACCGAAGATTCGCCACCGCATACAACGCCGCTCTTCAAACCGCGAAGATGGCGATCGCTTGCGCTGGCTACCGCGTCGGCGCTGTGCCGGGCCATCACGCGCTCACATTTGAAGCTGCCAGCCTTGCGCTGGGAAGCCAGGCCAAAACCCTGTTGGATTATTTTGAAGGGTGCCGAAGGAAGCGCAACGTCATCGACTATACCGGCGTCCGCATCGCCACGGCGACCGAAGC
>JBKQVW010000088.1:0-69179 GCA_052142955.1 Acidobacteriaceae bacterium
AGAACAAAGTATGGCCGGATTTGGGCCGCAACCCGAAGGGACGGGGCCAAATTCCCCGATTTCGTTGTCGCTCGTCGCTAGCAGACACCCGGTATGCGTCACTCCTCACTCCTAGAACTCTTAAAAATTGGCTCCCGGCGCCACTGCCTCAGTAGCGTGAGCAGGCCCTAGTTATAAAGGACCCGGCGGTCGCCCTTGACGATCTTGCCAATCACAGCATGAGGCTCATTCGCGCGGTCGAGCAGCGCCTTCACACGCTTGTACTTTTCGCCCGGGACAACGCAGATCAGTCCGATCCCCATATTGAATGTCCGCAACATTTCGTCAGGTTCCACATTGCCGAGGGATTGTAGGTGGTCGAAAATCGGCAGCACCGTCCACGAACCTAACTCAACAGTGGCGGAAACGTGTTTGGGAAGGATGCGAGGCAGGTTTTCCGTGATGCCTCCGCCGGTGATGTGGGCCATGCCGACGACCAGGTCCGCGGCGGTCAGTTTGCGAATGATGTTGAGATAGCTGCGATGCGTTTTCATCAGCGCTACGCCAGCCTTGTCGCGCAGTTCGTTGATGTATTGGTCCGGCGAATATTTTGCAACCTGAAAAAACAGCTTGCGGGCCAGCGAATATCCGTTGGTGTGCAGTCCTGTGGAAGGGAGGCCGACCAGCAAATCGCCCGGTCGTATTGCGGCCCCGGTAATGATTTTTTCGCGCTCCACCACCCCAACGATGAAACCGGCCAGATCGTATTCTCCATCGTGATAAAACCCCGGCATCTGCGCTGTTTCTCCGCCAATCAGGGCGCAGCTATTGGCGCGGCAGGCATCTGCCATGCCGGACACTACTTTTTCCGCCACATCGCCATCCAGTTTGCTGGACGCCAGATAATCCATGAAAAACAGCGGCGTAGCCGCCTGCACGGCAATGTCATTCACGCAATGGTTCACCAGGTCCGCACCGATGGTATGGTGCATGTTCATCTGGAATGCAATCTTCAGTTTGGTTCCAACGCCGTCGGCGCTGGAAACCAGCACCGGATTTTTATACCGGGCAGTGTCGAGTTTGAAGAGGCCGCCGAAGCCGCCGATTTCGCTCAACACCTGTTTGTTGAACGTCCGCTGGGCAAGATATTTGATTCGCTGCTTGGTGCGGTCGCTGCTGGAGATGTCCACGCCTGCATCGGCGTACGTAATGGCGGGAGCTGGCTTGGATGAAGGCTTACTGGGCACAGGCGTCGCGTTCCAGAGGTGCAGGATATCGGCGGGCAATGTTCCGAATGCCTCGGCCCAGTCACTCGGACCCAAATGGAAGGGCAGGTGAATTGGGGAGAACAGAACCAACCGGGAAGCAACAGTGTAGCATCGCTGGCGGTTGTCTTCGCCGACCGTTGCCATCCGAACCACGCATCGGCCCCTATACTGGATGTCGATGACTGAATCCGCGCGCACCATGCAGCGTTCCCGCCAGCTCCAGCAGCGGGCCGAAAATCTCTTGCCCGGAGGTGTCGATTCTCCGGTACGCGCCTTTCGGGCTGTGGGTGGAGACCCGCCTTTTGTCGTTCGCGCGGAGGGCGCCTATTTGTGGGATGCCGATGGCAACCGCTATTTGGATTACTTCGGTTCCTGGGGGCCGATGATTCTCGGCCACTCAGCCCCGGCAGTGGTGCGTGCCGTTCAGGAGGCCGCCGCGAAGGGTGTAAGCTTCGGCGCTTCCACGCCCAGCGAGGCAGACCTGGCCGAAATGGTACGCCGTGCGTTTCCGGCGGTGGAAATGCTGCGGTTTGTCAGCTCTGGAACGGAGGCCACCATGTCGGCCATCCGACTGGCGCGAGCCTTTACCGGGCGCAAATTTTTCGTGAAATTTGAGGGCTGCTATCACGGCCACTCCGATGCGCTGCTGGTCAAGGCCGGCTCCGGCATCGCAACCCTGGGCATTCCCGGTTCCGCGGGAGTACCGGAGGAAACGATCCAGCACACGCTGGCGCTCCAATACAACAATGTTGCCGCAGTCGAGGAAGCCTTCGCGCGGTACAAGGGCCAGATCGCGTGCGTGATTGTCGAGCCGGTGGTGGGCAACGCGGGTTGCATTCCGCCGCAGCCGGAATATCTGGAAGCACTGCGAACCATCACCGAGCGGGAAGGCACAGTCCTCATTTTTGACGAGGTGATGACGGGCTTTCGGGTCGCCCTGGGCGGAGCGCAGGAACTCTACGGAATCCAGCCGGACATGACCTGCCTGGGCAAGATTCTAGGCGGAGGCCTACCCTGCGGCGCCTTCGGCGGGCGTGCGGAGATTATGCGGATGCTGGCTCCGTTGGGTCCGGTGTATCAGGCAGGAACACTCAGCGGCAATCCGCTGGCGATGGCCGCTGGCATTGCCACGGTGGGATATCTGATCGAGCATCGCGATGCCGTGTATCCGCAGTTGGAAAAAACTTCCGCGGCGGTTGCCGACGGCGTGGCAACGATCGCCCGCGAGGCCGGAGTTTCCCTGACAACCAACCGCGTCGGCTCCATGTTTACGTGGTTTTTTTCGGGGGAGGCGGTCACAAACTACGAAAGTGCATCGCGCTCCGATACAAAGCAATTTGCCGCCTTCCACCGCGCCATGCTGGAGGCTGGTGTGTGGCTGCCTCCTTCGCAATTTGAGGCGGCGTTTCTCGGCATTGCACATGGGGAAGAAGAGATTCGCGCCACACTTGCCGCCGCGAAAGACGCGATGGCTGCGGCTGCAAGCGTGGCTTAGAGCAGTTCCGCGATTCCTATACCCTGGCCAGAAATCACGAGGTGCAGCTCGCTGCGGCGAGTTGCGCGAAAATTCAGTCCCGCTGGAAAAACTTATCGTGGAACTGCTCTAGCGTGCCGAGATGTGCATTCGTTCGATCGATGCACCATGCCCACAGAAGTTCGCTGCGGCGGCAGAAGAACCCGCTTGTTCGCAAAGCATTTCGCGCAATTTCTGGTTCTTGATGAGCAACTCCGCGACCAACCGTTGCAGACGAAGATGCTCAGCCTCCAACTCGACCAGCCGGGCGTGAATCGAGCATGTATCTTCGTCGCCATCTCGCCGGGAAAATTCCCCGCCGTCCAGTAGAGGCACACGTTCGCGTAGCAGTGTCGGCGCAATTTCTTCTGCAATCTGCTGAGTCATGGTGGTTCCAGTCCTTGGTCCTTGAGAAACCTTCCGTCAAGATCGGCTCGCGTCATCGGGTCGCATCGGGGGCAGTTTCTTCCGACGGTCCAAACCCGCACCTCCGGCGTCCGCGCATGCCGGCACGAAATTTCTCGCGTTCTTCGGGGCTCATGTTGGCCCAGCGCTCTTGCATGTGCTGTCTCCAGCGACCGCCGCCGCCATGGCGATGAAACCCGCCGAAGAGAATCTTGGCGAGGATAAAAATGCCCAGCCCTTGCCAGAACGTGATCCTGTGCAAGCCGAAAATCCCAGGCATCAGCCAGTTCCACAGGTACATTACGACAAAGCCGAAGACAAAGACGGCCACAACGACGAACACCGCAATTTTCAAAATCTTCAAGAATCGATTGCCCTTCATGTTGTTTCCTCATTCCTTTCCAAAATTTTCATCCACCGTCAGCAGCCGCTGCCGCAAATGCAGCACGGCATACCGCTTTCGCGACAGCAGAGTATTTACGCGAACGCCGGTTTCCTCTGACAGTTCCTTGAAGCTGCGGCCCATCCATTCATGGGCGAGAAACACCTCCCGCTGATTTGCAGGCAGCTCGTCCAGGGCCTCGTCCAGCACCTCAAGCAGCACGTTTCTGGCATACACCGCGTCCGGGCCCGCATCCGGCGAAGGCAGCAGGTCTTCCAGCGACAACGATTCGTCCTCGCCAATCGGCTCGCTGAAGGATGCCGTCTTCTGCCTGCGGAAACGGTCCGTAATGCGATTGCGCGCCACGCGGAACAGCCACGCCGTCACCTGCTCGATCGGCTTCATCATCCGGTAGGCCTCGATCAGTTCGTAAAAAACGTCCTGAAGAATGTCCTCCGCATCGCCGCTATCCAGCACGCGCCTGCGAATAAAGCTGCGCAGTCGAGGCTCATCGCGCTCGAATGCCTCGGCAATGAACTGGTCTTGTTCGTCGATCGTCCAATCCCGGCTGGGCATTCTGTTCCTCGACATCTCGACCGTATCGATCGTTCAGAACGATGGTCTACCAGGAATAACGGATGAGGAAGGTAAATATTGTAGGAAAAAATGCAAGAAATGCACGGGAGCGTCGAACGCCGGATTGGCCACGCGAAAACCGCTGGAACTAAGCCGGGGACGACCTACACCCATGCTTCCGGCGTGACAAATTCGCAAACTTCGCCGCGCCGCGCGAACTCGTCTTTCCACAGGGAGATCAGCCGGTCCGTTGCGGCAATCGTGTGGCGGCGATCCTGCCCAATACCGGCCTGCCCGCCGTCGTGCAGCAGGGCGTTGGTCGCGTACCCACGCCGAATGTTTTTGCGAAAGCTGCGCAGAATGTTCCGCTCGACGGCTTCGGGCGTCGTCGGCTTCCAGTCGTAGCCCATCGCATTCCACAGCACGGGAGTTAAACCCAGTTCGCGGGCTGTTCGCAGCACGTCGGGCCGCCGTCCGCCATGGGGCGGGCGAAACCAGCGGACAGGCGTGCCCAGCGCATCTTCGAGCGCCGCATTGCAGTCGCTCAGTTGCTGCCGGACGACGTGAGGCGGCCGCACCAGCAGCAGCGGATGCGTCATGGTGTGGTTGCCGATCAGATGCCCGGCGGCGGCGACCGCGCGGGCAATCTCCGGTCGCTGGCGGACGAACCTGCCGATCATGAAGAATGTCGCGCGAACCTTGTGTTTTGCCAGCACCTCCAACAGTCGCAATGTATCGCGATCATTGGGGCCATCGTCGTACGTCAGGGCAATTTGCGTGGGTTTTCTGGCAGCCACGACGCAGCGGCCAAAGATCTGCGAAGTGGGCCACATTCCGGCGTAGGCGTAGGCTCCCGCGGCCAGTACGCCCGCCGCCACGGCGGCCGCGGCAATCATGCCGGCGCTGGGAGAGGCGACCGGGTCGGCGGCCGAAGCAGGTCTTCCATCAGGCGCGGGAATGGTGATAATTTTCGGCGGGGTCATCGCGTTTGAGTGTAACGGAACCGTCCGGCGAGGGGTATCCGCAAAGTATCCCCGGACGTCTTGCCGAGTCTTCCCGCGCATGCTATCTTCGATTTTAATTCGCTTTTACTACGAAAGGAATTCGCCATGGCAAAGTTATTTGAAAATCCACGCTGCATCGCGATTGAAGGGCCGATTCGCGCCGGAAAATCCACGCTGGCCACGCTGCTGGCCCATGAAATCGGTGCCACCCGCATCGTCGAACCGCAGCACAATCCCTTTCTTTCGCAATTCTATCGCGGCGAGAGAAGCGCCGCCTTCCCGGCCCAGATGTGGTTCCTGATGTCGCGCTATGAGCAACTGTGCGCCGCCGCCGAGCGCGATGCGAAAGCGGGGAAATCGGCTCCCCTGGTGGCCGACTACATCTTCGAGAAAGACAAGCTGTTCGCCTGCCTCAACCTCAGCGACAACGAACTGGCCCTCTATGAGCGCCAGTTCCAGTACTTCCGCGACCAGTTGCCGACCCCCGACCTGGTCATCTATCTGCAGGCCTCGCCGAAGGTGCTGCGCACGCGCCTCGAACGCAAAGGCCTGCCCGAGGAGCGGGCGATTTCCGGCCGCTATCTGGAGCAGGTGGCGGAGGCCTACGAACATTTCTTCTTCCACTACACGGCCAGCGATCTGTTGATTGTGAATACGGACGACATCGACTTTGTCCGCAATAATCAGGACCTCAAAACCCTGCTGCGTCGGCTGAAGGAGCCGGTCCGGGGCACGCAGTATTTTCTGCCGCTGGGCAATGGGGAGCAGGGCGGACCCCGCAGTACTCTGCGTGCGCTGCGCGCGCAGGCGACCTCCCTGCGTGCCGCGGCTTCCATGCCGCAGGCGCGGATCGGAACCAGGCAGGCGCTGACGCCAACGCTACGGTCTGTGCGACCAATGCTGCGGTCCGTGCGCCCGACGCTGCGCTCGCTGACTTGGACCTTCGCGCCGGACATCGTCCAGGCCGCCCAACGCCTTTGCCGCACTTGGTAGTAAATCGGCGAGTGGACGAGGCCAGCGCCAAATTGGTGCGGGTTGCCGTTGGGTACGGCGATTCGGGAAACGGATGTGCGCGAAGAGAGACGATACGCTCACAGGCGAGAGTCGCTTCGAGTAGCATGAGGATTGACGCTCGCCACAGCGCGGGCGGCTACAGCAAAACCAGGCAAGATGTATGCCGGAGCCACATCACTCCAGTCGACGCGACCACCAGGGAGCGGCGACCTTGAAGCCAATTAGACAGGACATAGTATCCCTGGTTTTGCTAAAACGATGCGGGCGCTGATCCTTTCCGACATGCACGCGAACATCGACGCCCTGGACGCGGTCCTGGAGGCGGCGCCCGAGCACGATGTTGTCTGGAACCTGGGCGACGTGGTCGGCTACAACGCAGCGCCGCAGGCAGTCATCGAAAAAGCGCGTGAAATTGGCTCGCCGCGGCGAGTGTTTGTGCGCGGAAATCACGACCGTGCCTGCGCGGGATTGATCGATGCCGAAAACTTCAATCCGGTGGCCTTTCGGGCTGTCCAATGGACACAAGGCCAGCTTGATCCGGAATCCATCCAGTGGCTGAAGGAAATGCCGCGCGGGCCGATCTATTGTCGCCCCGGCGCAAGCTCGCCAGGCCCGCCTGATTCCGTTACGAGGAACGAGTCCCAGACCAGCGGTCCCGAGGTCGCCTGTGTGCACGGATCGCTTGTGGATGAGGACGAATACCTGCTCTCCACGTGGGACGCGGAGGGACAACTGGCCTACGCGCGCACGCAGATTACCTTCTTCGGCCACACCCATGTGCAGGGTGGGTTCGCCGCGAATGCAGCGGGCGAATGGTTTCGGCTGCAGCCGGTGTATACCGACGACAACCGAGCGGAAAGTTACGATCTGGATTTGCGGAGCGCCGCGACCTATCTGATCAATCCCGGCGCCGTCGGCCAGCCTCGCGATCGCGATTGGAGGGCGGCCTTCGCGTTGTACGACGATGAGGCTGCGCGGGTCACGTTTTTCCGCGTTCCCTATGACGTGCGCCTGGCGCAGATGCGGATTCGGCGTGCCCGCCTGCCGGAAATGCTGGCGTCGCGCCTGGGCGTTGGCCGGTAAGGCTCACTTGATTCACCCTCCCATCCTGGCCGGTCGCCGCGGCGACAACGCGGCTAGGATGAGGCATCCGTGGTTCTCTTGTGCAGGCCGGAACTACTCGGTGTCGGCTTCTTTCGAGACCGTTACCTTCACGTGCGCCGTCACTTCCCGATGCAGGCGCACAGGAACGAGAAATTCGCCCAGCGATTTCAGCGGCTCTTCCAGCTGCACCTTGCGGCGGTCAATCTGAAAGCCCTTGCCTTCGAGAGCCTGTGCAATGTCCGGGCCGGTGACCGAGCCAAACAGGTGATCGTTGTCGCCCGTCTTGCGCGTGAAATTCAGCTCCACGTTCTCGAACTGCTGCAGCAACAATTCTGCGTCGGCCTTTTCCTTGGCGGAGCGGCGAACCGAGGACGACTTCATCTGCTCAATGACCGCTTTGTTGCCAGGGGTGGCCTCGATGCCCAGGTTGCGCGGCAACAGAAAATTGCGGCCATATCCCTGAGCAACTTTCACGACATCTCCGCGATGACCGAGGTTCTCGACATCTTCCTTCAAAATGATTTCCATGTCCTAATCTCCAGAAAAATCTTCGAATACCCGCGACTCCGGTGCTAGTGGCGCTGCGCAAATGGCAGCAGCGCGATGTTGCGGGCCTGCTTGATGGCCCGCGTGACGCGGCGCTGGTGCGTAGTGCAGACGCCGGTCAGGCGGCGGGGAACGATCTTCCCGCTTTCCGCAACGAAACCCTGCAATAACCGCACGTCCCGGTAGGGAATCGCGTCGATTTTTTCTACGCAGAACTTGCAGACTTTCTTGCGGCGGAAAAATTTACGTCCGCCGGGACCACCGCCTGCGCCAGCCGGGCGCGGTGGCCGCGGACCTGGGCGGGAGGGCGCTTCCGATGTTGTCGATTGCGATCTTTCTTCTGCCATACTGCGACTCCTTCTCTTCTGCCAGAGAGCGTCTCTGGCGCGTGAACTTGTGCTGCGGTTAGAAATGCAGTGGGCATCGCCCACGAAATGGTCCGTTGCTTCGCTAGGCGATGGCCTCTGGAACTGCGGTTGCTTCCTCAGGCTGTTCCACGCTGGGCTGCGGCGCTACGGGTTGTGCTGGGGGTTGAGACGCGGAGGCCTGTGACGCAGCAGCGGCCTGGGCTGCCGCAGCGGCATTCGCTTGAGCAGCCTGTGCGGCCTGGGCGTTCACCGTGCTCTGTTTGATCTTGGTGGAGCGCAGCTTCTTGATCTTGTTGATCCGCTTTTCTTCCTCGTCCATGCGGACGGTGATGAACTTGATGACGGGCTCCGTGACGCGCAAGCGGCGTTCCAGTTCGGCCACCAGGCTGCCATCCGCTTCCACGGTCAACAGATTGTAGTTGCCCTCGTTAAACTTGCGGACGGTGTAGGCCAGCTTGCGGTTTCCCAGCTTTTCGCTCGATACCAGCTTGCCGTTGCCCTTGTTGATGGTCGCTTCAAAGCCAGCAATCAGCTTGTCCGCTTCTTCCCCAATCACGTCCGGGCGCAGGATAAACATTACTTCGTATTTCCGTTCCATTCGTCTCTCGTTTCCGGCCAAGTCTTCTTGGCCTTGCCTGTCGCAACCTTCAGGGTCGCCAGTCGTACCGTTCAGATTTTTCGTTCACTCTTGCTCTTCGGCAGTTGCCCGCCGATTCAACCGGTTCATCGCGACGCTGGCGCCTTCGGTTAAAAGCAACTCAATCGCCGTCGAAACATCATCCAGAACTGTGTCCAGCACCGCCAGCTCCTGCTTGCGGAACGGTGTCAGAACATAATCCTTGCGCCTTTGTCGGGCCCTTTCCGCCGCCATGGCGTCTTCCGGAGCAATCCCAATTCGAATCCGCAGCCACTCTTCCGTGCCCAGCGCGTTCGAAATGGAGGTGACCCCGTTATGCCCGCCCGCGCTTCCACGCTCACGGATTCGAATACTGCCCAGCGGGAGGGCCACTTCGTCATAGAGCACGATCAACTCCCGCCGCGGATCGATTTCCAACTCGTCAGCCAGCGCCGCAACCGATAAACCGCTCAGGTTCATATAGGTTTCCGGTTTTGCCAGCAGGACCCGCCTGCCGGCAATCCGCGCTGAAGCCGTCAATGCCTTCGAGCGCCGATTCGATACCGCCGCACCGCATCGTTCCGCCAGCCGATCGATGGCCAAAAAACCCGCGTTATGCGGCGTGAACTGATATTCGATCCCCGGATTCCCTAAACCGACGATCAGAACCACGCCCGAATCGACGCCGGAATTCAACCCCGAACCTATGCCGCCAGAAGTTTCCATGCGCTCCCAAAACTACTTCTTGGCATCTTTCTTGTCGTCCTTCTTGACGTCTTCAGCTGTCTCCGGAGTTTCCTGTTTCCCCTTCTTGGCGATTTCCGGTTCTGCTGGAGCCTCCGCTGCCAGAGCATCCGGTGTGGCAACCACTTCCTCACGCACCGCCGTGATGTGGGCGACCGTCGTCTCTTCATCGGTGATGAACGTCAGTTTGTCGCTGTGCGGCAGATCCGCCACGCGAATAACCATGCCAAACGCCAGTTCGCTGACGTCTACGTCAATATGTCCCGGAATGTCCGCCGGCAAACACTCGATCTCGATCTCGCGCAATACCTGGTCGAGAATGCCACCCTGCGTGCGTACACCGACCGGAACTCCCAGCAACTGGATCGGCACCTCCACCCGCATCGCCTTGTCCATGGCGATCCGTTTCATGTCGATGTGGATCAGGTTGCCTTTGATCGGATCATTCTGCCAATCCACCACCATCACCTTGACGACGGAGCCGGCAACGTCCAGATCGAAAATCGTGTTGTGTCCAGACTCGGAATGCAGAATCCGGCGAATCTGTTTTGGGTCGACAGTGACGGCCACGGAGGGCTGCTTGGCTCCATACACCACGGCGGGAATGGTTCCCCCGACGCGCACGCGGCGCGCTATGTTTTTCGTGAACTTGCCCTCGCGGGGCGTTGCTGTGACGACTTCAGGTACGCTCATGGTTTCTGTTTTCCTTCGGGCACGGCAGATGAGCGCCGCTCCCTTCTCGTGGCCCGGACGTTTCTCGCCCGGCCGCACTGTTGATGTTCTGTCCAGATCCGTTTCCGAGGTATCCTCGACGGCTTCGAACAGAAGGCTTCGTTGCTTCAGAGCGGCGTTAGTTGAACAAGCTGCTAACGCTGGTCTCCATATGAATGCTCTCAATGGCGCGCCCTATCAGGCCCGCGATCGACAGCACTTTAATCTTTTCCGTGTGGTGCGCTTCTTCCCGCAGCGGAATCGTATTCGTGACCACCAGCTTCTCCAGCCGGGAGTCCACAATCCGTTCAATGGCCCGACCGGAAAGCACCGGATGCGTGGCGCAGGCATACACTTTCTTCGCGCCCACTTCCAGCAGTGCATCCACGGTCTTGATCAGGGTACCGGCCGTATCGACAATATCGTCGAGGATCAGGCACGTGCGATCCTCCACATCTCCAATCACATGCATCACTTCCGTGATGTTCATGTCGGTCCGCCGCTTGTCCACAATGGCCAGCGGGGCTTCCATCTTCTGGGCGAAGAAACGCGCCCGCTCCACGCCTCCCGCATCCGGCGAAACCACCGTCAGGTCCGGCAGATTGAGTTCTCGAAAATAGCCCACCAGCACCGGGCTGGCGAACAGGTGGTCCACCGGAATATTGAAAAATCCCTGAATCTGTGCCGCGTGCAAATCGACCAGCAAAGCCCGATTGGCTCCGGCAGTCGTCAACAGGTCCGCGACCAGCTTGGAAGAGATCGCCACCCGCGGACGGTCTTTGCGGTCCTGCCGCGCATAGCCGTAATACGGGACCACCACCGTGATGCGCCGGGCGGAAGCCCGCTTCAACGCGTCGATCATAATCAACAACTCCAGCAAATGCTGGTCGACGGGATAGCAGGTCGGCTGCACCACAAAAACATCGGCGCCGCGAACATTTTCCAACAGCTGAAAGTACACTTCCCCGTCAGAGAACCGCTGCAGGCGCACTTCGCCCAGCGGCACACCGACAAACTTGCAAATCTCTTCGGCCAGCGGCAGGTTGGAAGTTCCGCTGAAAATCTTGAAACGCTTGTCCTCGCTATAAGACTTGGCGCGTTTCCGTCCGGCCGCGGCCTTTGCCTGCGCGCCAGATCCGGTTGTGTCGGCCTCGGTAGTCATGGCCATCGCCTCCGTGGTGGCTGGCGCATCGGCATCTACCGTCAAGGTCGAATTTCCGTCCACGTTTCCATCCCCGCCCGCACTCGTCATAAGTTCTCTGGACCTCCCAAGCTGGTTAGCGTTGGTGTACCGAACTGCAAACTGGGACCGTGGCAACAGACTTTACTAAGCTGCCAGGACCCGGGAACAACTGCCACAGGAACTGCTTGATCCTGCGACGCCTCAAGAGCGAATCCCGCGAGACTACTTTGGTGCAACGACACACATGCAACACCGCAAACTGGCTGGGCGACTAGGATTCGAACCTAGACCGAGTGCTCCAAAGGCACTTGACCTACCATTAGTCGATCGCCCAACGCTACCGACTCTCGCTGACCCCATCGATCATGGTGCGCCAGTATTCCTGTCGGCCAACCGTCCTGGTTTCGTACGCCGCAACACCCTGCGCCGCCAGCCGCTCCGTCGCCGCCCGAGAGTCTTCCGCGGTCCGATACAAACCGAACAGCGCCGAGCCGGAACCGGAAAGTGCCGCGTAGATCGCAGCGTTTCCACTTGGAGAATTTTGCTTCAATCTTTCGAGGATGCCGTGCAGAGAGGGATACTGAGTGAAGACGACTTGTTCAAAGTCGTTCACGATCCCGGCGCGGACAAGCTCGAGAAGAAGATTCTCGGCCCGGTCTTTCTCTGGTGTTGCAGGAAAGACACCGGTGGCGTTCGTACGAGCTTCTTGGGGAGCTGCCAATGCTGCTGCCCACGTACGACCCAACTGTTCCAGCCTATCGGAAGCAGGGCCGCCGGTCAATTCGTGTTCTGGCGTATCCCCCGTATTTTGCCCGGAAAATTTCTCCGCCAGAAGCTGGTCCAGGTCGCGGAAGGCCTGCGGCGTCGAGACGCGCACGTCGGGAACCGCCAGCACGCAGTAGGTCTCCGGCAGATCCGGCAGCGGAGAGACCTGTTCCCCGCGACCCAAGCCCAGTACCGTCCCGCCGACCAGAAACAGCGGCACATCGGAGCCGGTTTCGGCGGCAATCTCGAGGTTTTCCTCGGCGGGGAGAGCGATGCCTAGCTCCTTCTCCAGGCCGATCAAGGCCGCGACGGCGTTGGCCGAGCCGGCTCCCAGGCCGCCCTGGACGGGCAGCCGTTTGTCGATGTGGATGCTGACCTGAGCAGAAATTTTCAGCCGCTTCAGCGCCCGCTCGACGATCTTCCAGCAGGTGTTTCGGTCGTCGCAGGGAACGTATTTTTCATTGGAAGTAATAGCGATCGAACTGGCTGCGTCCCTTGCGAGAGGCTTGGCGGAAACGTCGACAAAATCATGGATGGCCAGGGTCTGATAGATCGTCGTCAGCGCGTGGTAGCCATCCGGCCGCATCGGGCCAATGGCGAGTCCGAGATTGATCTTGGCGTGCGAACGTACGCGGGTGGGCATGGCTGGATTGATCTTAAATGGGGAACTGCGGAGCGAGGGAACAGGTCCCAGATTTGTTGATATGACCTAGGCCATGGCCGGCGGATGGATGGGCATCTCACGCTACAATCCGTAAAATTTCAATGGCCCGGCATGGTGACCCGGCGGGCTACACTTTCTCTACCGGACAAGAGCATATGCCAACTCAGCGATTCCTCACTTCTGTGTTTTCGACGTTCGTAGCCTGCAGCCTTCTTGTGACCGCCGCTGCCGCGCAAACACCTGCCGCCGGGCTCGACTACAAGAGCGAGCAGCCAGTGCGCACGCGCCATGCGATGGTCGTCACCGTGCATCACGACGCCACCGATGCGGGAGTCGAAATCCTGAAAGAAGGCGGGAATGCGGTCGATGCCGCGGTTGCTGTCGGGTTTGCGCTGGCGGTGGTGCATCCGAACGCCGGAAACCTCGGCGGAGGTGGGTTCATGCTGGTCCGCTTCAAAAACGGGGAAGCGCACTTTCTCGACTATCGCGAGGAAGCGCCGGGCGCGGCCACCAGGAACATGTATCTGGATGCGCAGGGCAATGTCATCCCCGGTGCCTCCACAGTGGGATATCGCAGCATTGGTGTTCCCGGTGCGGTTGCGGGCTTGGTACGCGCCGAAAAACTATGGGGCAAACTGACGCTGAAGCAGGTGATGCAGCCGGCCATTCGTCTGGCCCGCGACGGATTTGTGCTGACAGAAGAAGAAGCCAGTGAGATGCACGATCCGCTACTGACAAAATTTCCTGCCTCCCGGCGTATCTTTCAACGCGACGGCAATTTCTACCGTGCCGGCGAGACCTTTCGCCAGCCGGAGTTGACGCGTACGTTGGAACGCATCGCGGCCAACCCGGAAACTTTCTATCGAGGCGCCATGGCGCGGCAGATTGCCGCGGCCATCCAGAAGGGCGTCGGCATCATCACGGCACAGGACTTGGCGCACTACCAGCCGAAAGTCCGCGCGCCGCTGGTGGGTGAATACCACGGGTACGAAATTCTGACCGCTCCTCCTCCGTCAGGCGGCGGCATTGGGCTGCTGGAGACGCTGAACATTCTTGCGCCGTACAACCTGAAGGCGATGGGCGACCGTTCGCCGCGCGAGATGCACTATATTGTGGAAGCGTTTCGCCGAGCCTATATGGATCGGACGGATTATCTCGGCGACCCGGATTTCACGCCGATTCCCGTGAACCAGATGATCAGCCTGCCCTATGCGGCTGCCTTTCGCGCCAGTATTCTGCATGGCAAAGCCACCCCGTCGAGCACGTTGCAGCGCCCGGCGGGATTTTTGCCTCCGCCGCCCAAGCTGGCTCCGCCCCATCATGAGTCGAACCAGACCACCCACTTTTCCATTGTCGATGCCGAGGGAAATGCCGTGGCCGTGACGACGACGCTCAACAATTCCTACGGTTCTGGCGTCACCGTGCCGGCGCTGGGATTTTTGCTGAACGACGAGATGGACGATTTTGCCTCCAAGCAAGGCGTACCGAACATGTATGGGCTGATCCAGGGACCGGCCAACGCGATTGGCCCCTATAAGCGGCCGCTTTCCGCCATGACCCCTACAATTGTCGTAAAGGACGGCAAGGTTGCGATGGTGCTGGGATCGCCCGGCGGCCCGCGCATCACCACGACGGTCGCGAACATCTTTCTCAGCGTGGCCAATGGCGGCCTGAACATCCAACAGGCCGTCGATGCCCCGCGCTTCCATCATCAATACCTGCCGGACATTCTCTATCTGGAGCCGGGATTTCCAGCCAGCACAGTGGCCGCGCTACGCGCGATGCAATACAACGTGCATGTCAGTCAGCGAACCTGGAGCAACGGCGAGTGCATCGAGGTAGATCCGAAGACCGGCGAACTGGAAGGCGGCCAGGATCATCGCAGCCATTACGGCAAGGCAGCCGGATATTAGGACATGCTCGTACGATACCGATGGCGTCGGCGGTACCCTTCGACCGCGAACCGGGTGGAATGGGATACCTTAGAAACAGGTTGATTTGTTTATGTTGAGAGCGATTTCGACGCATATTTTTTTGAAGCACCGCCTGCACGCCGGGCATTTGGATACCTTGAGCAAAGCTGGCGCCGAGACCATCGAAATTTTCGCCAATCGGCGTCACTTCGACTACACCAGCCGGGCGCAGGTGCGTGAAATCGGCGAATGGTTCCGCGGGAATCCCACCCCGGCCTGGGCGCTCCATGCGCCGCTGCGGGCGGAGGGCGAAGGCGACAGTGAGCGCAGCAGTGCGCCAGCGATCAACGTGGTGCACGTAGAAAAATCCCGCCGCATTGATTCCATGGACGAAGTCAAACGCGCGCTGGAAGCTGCCGAGCAGGTTCCGTTTACGCATCTCATCCTGCATCTGGGAGAACGCGGCGATACCTGGAGCCCGCGCACGCTGGAGCACGCGATGACAGCGGTCGAGCATCTGCGCGCATTCGCGCGTCCCCTGGGCGTGCAAATCCTGCTGGAAAATCTGGAGAAGAATGAAGTGGCGCAGCCGGAAAATCTGATGGAGATTCTCTCCACCGGCCATTTCGACGACATTGGCATCTGCCTCGACCTGGGCCATGCCCATCTGGACGAAGGCATTCTGCCTGCGATCGACACCATGGGTCCACGCATTCGTTCCGTCCATGTCCATGACAATGCCGGCGACAAGGACGCGCACCTGTGGCCCGGAGACGGCACTATCGCGTGGCCGGAAACCATGCGGGCGCTCGGCGCACTGTTGAAGCCGCCGGCGACGGTGTTGGAAATCCATCCCACGCTGGAAAATCCCGAAGGGACGCTGGTCGACCGGTTCCAGCGTACGTTGGAGTTTCTGGATCGAGCGGCCGCCGATCAAGGCATGCGGTAGCAGTCGCATTTCGCGCCACGCACACCAGATGTAGATTTGATTGTTATGGATGAAACCGCTTCCAGTTCGACCAGCGCCGCCCCCGTCACCACGATTGCCAGCCTGGGCCAGCATGAAGGCCAGGCGGTCACGCTGCGCGGCTGGCTCTACAACCTGCGCGAAAGCGGCAAGCTGCTGTTTCCCATCTTTCGCGATGGCACCGGCACAGTGCAGGGCATCGTGCCGAAATCTTCCGTGTCGCCGGAGGTCTTCGAGCGCATCAAGACGCTGACACAGGAGTCGAGCGTGATCGTGCGCGGCAAGGTCCGCGCCGACACACGCGCGCCCGGCGGTTTTGAGCTGGACGTGGAAGATCTGGAAGTCGTCGACCGTGTGCCCGAGGATGTTCCTTTCCCGATCTCTTTGAAAGAACATGGCGTCGACTTCCTCATGGAGCATCGGCATTTGTGGATTCGCACCCCGCGTCAGGCAGCAATCCTGCGGATTCGCGCGGAGATCATGCGCGCCGCGCAGGAGTATTTCGATACCCATGGATTTGTCCGCACCGATCCGCCGATTCTGACGCCTGCCGCCTGCGAGGGCACCAGCACGCTGTTTCCGGTGGATTATTTTGGCGACGAAGCCTACCTGACGCAGAGCGGCCAGTTGTATATCGAGAGCACCGCGATGGCGCTGGGCAAGGTCTACTCCTTCGGGCCGACGTTTCGCGCCGAGAAATCGAAGACGCGCCGCCACCTGACAGAGTTCTGGATGATTGAGCCGGAGGTTGCCTTTGCCGGCCTCGACGACATCATGGTGCTGGCGGAGGAATTTCTGAGCCACATCGTGCTGCGGGTGTTGGAAAATCGGACCGCGGATTTGAAGGTGATTGGCCGCGACGTGACCGGGCTCGAAGCCATTCGGCCGCCATTTCCTCGCGTCAGTTATCAGGAAGCAGCGAAGATGCTGGAAGAGGCTTTCAAGGCGGGCAAACTGGAGCAGGAATTCCAGTATGGCAACGATTTTGGCTCGCCGGACGAGACCTACATTTCATCGCAATTCGATCGTCCCGTCATGATCCATCGTTATCCAGCGGACATTAAAGCGTTCTACATGGAACCGGACCCAGACGATGCGAAATTTGCGCTCTGTGTGGATGTGCTGGCGCCGGAAGGCTATGGCGAGATCATTGGTGGCTCGCAGCGCATCGATTCCTACGACCTGCTGAAACAGCGCATTGAGGAGCACGGCCTGCCGCTGGCGCCGTTTCAGTGGTATCTTGATCTGCGTCGCTACGGGTCAGTGCCGCACGCGGGATTTGGCATGGGGATTGAACGCGCCGTTGCGTGGATTTGCGGTCTGGATCATGTGCGCGAAACCATCCCCTTCGCCAGGACCTTGAATCGCATCTATCCGTAATTGCGCCCCTGCTTGCGAAACAAAAAAGCCACGTCGCCGCGCCGGAAGTAGAGCATCCCATGTCGCACCCAAAGCAATCCACGAAGCCACCCCGCAGGGCAGAAAACAGCCCCGTGCACCATGACGCGCGCACCCCGGTCACCGCCCGAACAGAAGGTCTGCCGGGGCGCAACATCCGCATCCTTGGCGTACCGCTCGATCTGGGACAGTCCCGGCGTGGCGTGGACATGGGCCCGTCGGCGGTTCGGGTAGCCGGGTTGCAGGCGCGTCTGGAAGCGCTTGGGCACCGGGTGCAGGATAGCGGCAACATTGCCGTCGACATTGCGGAGACCCAGAGCATGGGCGCGCACGACGCCAAGTACCTCCACGCCATTACGGAGACCTGCACGCGAGAGGCCGAGCAGGTAATGGAAACGCTGGCCGCCGGTCAAACGCCGCTGGTGCTGGGCGGCGATCACTCGATTGCAGTGGGAACGGTTTCGGGCGTGGCGGAATTCTATCGTCGCAAAAAGCAGAGAATCGGTTTGATCTGGATGGATGCCCATGCCGACATCAATACGCCGGCAACTTCGCCCAGCGGCAATGTGCATGGCATGCCTGTGGCGGCGCTGATGGGACTGGGACCGGACGAACTGAAGGAAATCTTTGGATGGTTTCCCAAGGTCGCGCCGGAAAACGTTGTTTTACTGGGAGTGCGCGACATCGACGCGACGGAAAAAGAAAATATTCGCCGCGCCGGAATCACTGAGGTCTACACCATGCGCGACATCGACGAGCGCGGCATGCGCACGGTGATGGAAGAGGCCCTGCGAGCAGCAGGCCGCGGCACCGCCGGATATCACATTTCGCTCGACATGGACTGGATCGATCCGGAAGACGCACCCGGTGTCGGCACGCCGGTGCGCGGCGGAGCGACGTATCGCGAGGCGCACCTGGCCATGGAAATCATTGCCGACCATGGCCGCATGTTGAGCTTCGAGCTGGTTGAGGTCAACCCCGTGATCGATGAACACAATCGCACCGCGGATCTGGCCGTGGAACTGATCTCGTCCGCCTTCGGAAAAAAGATCCTATAACGGAGACCCTTGAAATCTACTGATCCGGGCTGGTTTTGCGCTCCACGTTGCGTGCGCCTTGATCGGTTTTGTGCGCGACCTTGTGGGTGACCTTTTTGGTCGTGTGCTTGGTCGCGTGCCAGCTTTTCTTGGTTCCGTGCTTGACGTGATGACCGGCGCTCTTGGTAGCCTGCTTGGTATCGTGCCCGGTGTTCTTCATGTCCTGCTTAAAGCCGGGATCGGTGCTGGATTGGGCGATGACCGGAAATCCGATGGAAAGAACAGCGGCGACAAGGGTGGTGCTAAGCAGTTTGGTTTTCATAGTTTGTCTCACGGTTATATAGAGATTCAGAAACAAGCGATGGAGTTGTAGGCGAGAAAACTTACGTTGTAGCCATGTCAAGCTGGCCCCGTGGCTTAGGCCATCCGGTCAGATCGGGGACTATTCCGCGCGCAGGGCAGCCATGGGATCGATCGAGGCTGCGTGACGTGCGGGGAAAATGATTGCGACCAGTCCGATCGCCGCCAGTGCAATCGCAACCGCTGCAAAGGTCAGTCCATCCAGCGGCTGTACCTGGTACAGGAAGCTCTTTGCCCAATGTCCCATTAGAAGAGCCAGAAGCAGACCCACGGCGAGGCCCCAGCCGATGAGGATCGACCCCTGGCGCAGGATCAGATACGCGACGTTCCCGCGGGTTGCGCCCAGTGCCATGCGCACGCCGATTTCGTGACGGCGATAGCCTGCCAACTGAGAGAGCACGCCGTACAACCCAACCAACACCATGGCGACCGCAAGCCCTGCAAAGGAGCCCACAAGATAGAGTCCCAATCTCTGGCTGAAGGTGTTCTTTGCGATGGCCTCCTGCATGGACTGAAACCTGTCAAGTGCGAAACCGGGTGCGATCTGGCGGAAGACCGAACGCATCTCGGCCGCAACAGGAACATCGCCGCGTGTCTTCACCACGAAGCTGACTGCATTGTTTAAGAGCGCCTGATAGAAGAGCGAAGTAGTGGGAATCTGCTGCTGCGGAAGCAGGATGAGCGGCAACACTTCTGCGCCGACGTTGCCTTCAACCTGGTCGGCAAGCACGCCGACGATGGTGTAAGGCTGGTTCATCCGAGTGTCCATGATACTTAGATCGATCTGCTTCCCAAGCGGGTTCGTACCCGCAAAGTATTTCCTGGCCAGGGCCTGGTTCACGACTGCCACAAACGGCGTGGACGCAACATCCTCGTCATCGATCATGCGCCCACGCAAAACCGGAGTGCCCATGGTGCGGGCATAGTCGCCGCTGACTGCGGACATAAGGGCTGCCTGGTCGCGAGAGTGGGTGGGCCGGTCGACGATTGCAAAGTTGCTTTGAACGCCCGCGGTGGACAGTGGCGGAGTCGTAATCAAAGCCGCGCTGGCGACGCCGGGCAGATGTCGAATGCACTCGAGGACTGGTAGATACGTGAGAGTGGCGACAGAAACCGGCGCGTTCTGACTGTTCGCTGCTGCGGACAGATGGGAATATCCTGCTGCGTCCGCAGGCATGGCCGTAAACATGGTCAAGTGAGTCGCATCGAATCCCAATTGCGACTTCTCCAGATTCCACAGCGTGTGGAACAGCAGGCCCGTACCCACCAGCAGCAGAGTGGAAAGCGCGACTTCGCCCGCAACCAGCCATCCGCTGAACCTTCCCTTGACGGACCTCGAACCGGTCCCGCCGGTGGCTGACTGCAATGAGGCTTGCGGATTGGCCCCCGCTGCCAGCAGCGCAGGGAGTAACGACGAAAGTACGGTCGTGATCACGGCGATCGTAGCCAGCACCAGCACCACCGACCAGTGCATGGCAATGGAATCGGCGCGCGGGACGGTCCCCTGCGGAAGCTTGCGCACGGCCGCCAGGATCGCTTCCGCAAACACAACCCCTGCGCCGCAACCCAACAGGCTCAGCGTCAGTCCCTCCGAGAGTATCTGGCGAGCCAGGCGCATTCGGCCAGCTCCAAGCGCCGCGCGCACAGCGAATTCCTGCTGACGACTCAGGCTCCTCGCAATCAACAGGTTGGAGACGTTGGCGCAGGCGATCAGCAATACCAACGCAAGCGCTCCGAAAAGAGAATAGAGAACCGGGCGTACCCGTCCCGTCACAGCTTCCTGGTACGGCATGGCGCGGAAGGCAATCGTGGTGCCGGTGTCCGTCTGGCGCATCCGCGATGCAATGGCATCGAGTTCATGCTGGAGTTGCACAATGTTCACTCCCGGCCGAAGCTCACCCACAATATTGAAGAACATATAGCCCCGGTTGGTGAGCATCTGTCGGGTTGGCTGCAATGGCAGCCAAACTCCCGTGCGCATCGCCGGGCCGACCGCTTCAGGAAAATGAAACGAATCCGGCATGACGCCGATGATGGTGTGTGGCTCGCCGCCGATTCTTACGGTGCGTCCCAAGATCGCAGGATCGGCATGGAAGCTTCGTCGCCATAGATTTTCAGAGAGCAGCACCACATCCGGGCCACCGGTTTGGCCCTCGGCAGCGCGAAACGTGCGCCCCAGCAAAGGCCGCACGCCCAGCATGGAAAACAGGTTCGTGGTGACACGCGGAGCGGCGATGCGTAGCGAGCTGTCCTTGGTCTCCATCACGCTGACATCCGTCGAATAGCCTGCTACCTGCTGCAATAGTTTCGACTGTGCACGGATGTCACGATAGTTCAACCAGGAGGTGGATCCGAAACTCGACTCATCGCTGGGTGGGCCGATGAAGACCAAGCGGTTGGAGTGCGCGTAGGGCAACGGGCGCAGCAGCACACTCTCAATTACGGTAAACATCGCTGCGTTGGCGCCAACGCCCAGTGCGAGAGTCAGAACAGCGAGTAGTGCCATTCCTAGGGTCTTAAGCAACTGTCGCACGCCAAATTTCATGTCGGTCCAGATACTTTCGACCAGCGGCCACATCCAGATTTCGCGGCTTCGCTGTTCGATCAGCGTGATGTTGCCGAAGGCGCGGCGCGCGGCATGGACGGCCTCGTCGCGCGGCATCCCGCTGGCGACCAGCGCTTCGATCTTTTCCTCCAGATGCTGCCGCATCTCTTCCGAAAGATCGTCGGTCATCCTGCGGCGTTGAAGCAGGTGTTGCAACGGATTCATCTCCGCTCCTATCCCTTTACCGGCGCAAGCACCAGGGAGATGCCTTCGAGCATCTGCTCGAACCGCGAAACTTCTCGCTCCAGATGCTTCACCCCTTTGGGTGTAATGCTGTAGGTCCGCACGCGGCGGTTGGTGGACGAAATTTTCCATTCCGCCTCCACCAGACCGGCTTTGAGCATGCGTTGCAGCGCCGGATAGAGCGATCCCTCCTCCACCTGGAGCAGGTCCCGCGATCGCTGCTGGATATGCTGGACCAGCGCGTAGCCGTGCATGGGTCGCCAGTGGAGAGTTTGCAGGACCATGATTTCCAGCGCGCCGGGAAAGAGGTCGCGCGGTTCAGGTTTCGATTTTTGAGAGGAGTTCAGTTTCATAGGCTATGTAGGAACAAGCCTAGAGTAAACATAGGTTCGAGGGTCGGTCAACCGATTTTTTGTAGGTTTGGGCGGAAATGCCCTGACGGTTGTGCATTGCGAAAATGGCTTGGTTTCATTGACTCAGGCCCTTCTTTTGGTTATCCTTAAATCCTTGTGCAGTGTTGCGTGGGTCTGCTTGCACCCTCCGGTGCATTGGCGGCACGCAAAGCGTCTTTCGGTTTCATCGCCCCTCGACGCTGCAATGTGGTTCGCCCACTGTACTCCATCGCGTGATTTGCTGGCAGGTTTTCCGGCAGCTGAACGCCTGGTTTGTATTGGCGGTGTGCATTGGCTCGCGAAGACTGAACTTATTTTTGAATTTTGTTTGGGAGAACTGGAACCATGTCTACCTTTATTCCGCGCCCGCAGGACATCAACCGCAAGTGGTACGTGCTGGATGCCAGCGGCAAAACGCTGGGACGGCTGGCCACCGAGGCTGCGCGGGTTCTGACCGGGAAGAACAGCCCGCAGTACACGCCCTACATCGACACCGGCGACCACGTCATTGTGCTGAACGCGGAGAAGGTTCGCCTGTCCGGGTTGAAGAGCCAGCAGAAGGTGTATCGCCGCTACACTGGGTTTCCTGGCGGAATGCGCGAAGAGTCGTTTGTGCGCCTCATGGCGCGGCGGCCCGATCGCGTGGTGGAACAGGCAATTACCGGCATGTTGCCGAAGAACAAGATGGGTCGCCAGATGGCCACCAAGTTGAAGGTGTATCGCGGCGACACCCATCCGCACGAGGCGCAGAAGCCGATTGCGATGACACTGAACGATTCAGCAACCGCAAGGAAAACATCGTAACGGGGCAGCGAAAAACGTATGGCAGAGTTGATTCAGTATTACGGAACCGGACGGCGCAAGACGAGCATTGCTCGCGTGTTTCTGCGTCCTGGCAGCGGCAAGTTCACGGTGAACGGCCGCGCCTTTGAAGAGTATTTTGTCACCGAGCAGCAGCGTATCGCGGCCAAGCGGGTCCTGGTCGCAACCGACCTGGTAGCGACGTTCGATGTATTGACCACGGTAAAGGGCGGCGGCGTGACCGCGCAGGCGGATGCCGTGAAAATGGGCACTGCTCGCGCCTTGCTGGAATACAACATTGAACTGCGCGCCAGCCTGAAGGAACAGGGCTTTTTGACACGCGATGCCCGCATGAAGGAACGCAAGAAGTACGGGCAGAAGGGCGCTCGCAAGCGCTTCCAGTTCAGCAAGCGGTAATTTTCAGCTTTTGGACTGGCAACATCTTTTGAGATATGCGACGGCTGCGCTCCGAGCGAGTGCAGCCTTTGCACGTGAAAGTTGCAAGGCGAGCTGAATCGCAAGTTTTGGACGTAAATTTCCCCACGGGGATAAATCTGGGCCAGTTTCGAACCTGGCCGGATGCAAATCATAAGGAGGTCGTTTGGCCACTATCACCATGAAGGAACTGCTCGAAGCGGGAGTCCACTTCGGGCATCAGACGAAGCGCTGGAACCCAAAGATGAAGGAATACATCTTTGGCGAACGGAACGGGATTTACATCATCGATCTGCAAAAGACCTTGAAGATGTTCAAGGAAGCCAGCAAGTATGTCACCGATCTGGCGCTTGAAGGCAAGACGATACTCTTTGTCGGCACCAAGCGGCAGGCGCAGGACGCCATCGCCGAAGAGGCCACCCGTTGCGGAATGTTCTACATCAACCAGCGTTGGCTGGGCGGCCTGTTGACGAATTGGACGACCGTGCAAAAGTCTGTGAAGCGCCTTCAGGAACTGGATGAGATGGCCACCGACGGCCGCTACGACCTGATGACGAAGAAAGAAGTCATCAAGCTGGAACGCGAGCGCAAGCACCTGCAGGCGAACCTGGCCGGCATCAAAAACATGCGTCGCTTGCCGGATGCGCTGTTCGTTGTCGATTCCAACAATGAAACGATTGCTGTCAAGGAAGCTCGCAAACTGGGGATTCCGGTGGTTGCGGTGGTCGATACCAACTGCGATCCCACGCTGGTCGACTACATCATTCCGGGCAACGACGATGCGCTGCGTGCCATTCGCCTGTTTACCTCCAAAGTTGCCGACTCGATCGTCGAAGGCGTGCAGATGAGCGGCGACAAGGAGCAGGCGGAGCTTGCCGGCGTGACAGCCAGCGCGGACGAAGCTGGCGCCGATGTTGTCGCGGCAACTCCCGACAGCTTCAATGCGGCCAAGTACGATCCTGAACTGGCCGACGACGTGGACCTGGAACAGGCGCTGGGCGGCGGGATCCGCAAGGCTCCGGCTGCGGTCTCTGCCATTGCGGATGAACCGGAAGCTGCGGCTGCCGAGAGCGGCGTCTAGATTCTGCAGTCAAACAAGCTGCGAAGTTTTTCCCGCAGTGAGTCCACCGCACTGATTTTCTTCCCGCGTCCCTGAGACGGCCCGCAAACTCTGAATCGCAAGATTCGGGGCCGCTCATACACTAGCTCAAGTTGAAGGATTGGACATAAAGAGGATGTCACCCGTGACGGAAACAATTTCAGCCGCAATGGTGAAGGAGCTGCGCGAGAAGACCGGCGCTCCGATGATGGACTGCCGCAATGCGCTTGCAGAAGCCAAAGGCGACATGGAGCAAGCTGTGGTCGTGTTGCGCAAGAAAGGCATGGCATCGGCGGCCAAGAAGGCCAGCCGTACCGCCAGCGAAGGCGCGGTGGGAACCTATATCCACGCCGGCGGCAAGATTGGCGTGTTGCTTGAGGTGAACTGCGAGAGCGATTTTGTCGCGCGCACGCCGGACTTTCAGGAACTGCTGAAAGACATCGCCATGCATATCGCCGCCACCGACCCGCGCTACATCCGCAAGGAAGATGTCACCGCGGAAGACCTGGAACGCGAGAAGGATATTTATCGCGCCCAGGCGGCGCAGACCGGCAAACCCGCTCCGGTGATCGAGAAAATCGTCGAAGGGAAAATGTCGAAGTTCTACGAGGAAGTCTGCCTGCTGGAGCAGCCGTTCATCAAGGAGCAGACTGTGACCATCGCCCAGTTGATCGCGCAGAAGGTCGGCAAGCTGGGAGAAAACATCATGGTGCGCCGCTTCGCCCGCTTCAAGGTCGGCGATGCTAACTGGACCGTTGCCCAGATCAAGGCAACCGCATAAACCGCTTCTAGAGCATTTTCACTTTTACTGTGTTGTTTTTGAGGGCTATTCAGTGCATCTTTTCTTAACGGAAAAGCTGCACCGCGATTTTTGCTTCGCTCTACACCTAAAGTGAAAACGCTCTATTCGCAAGTAAAAGCCCGACAACTGTCGGGCTTTTTTGTTTTCCGGACTGTCCAGTGCTACTCAGGGGGCCCAGGCCAGGCCATCGGCGCCCGCGCCGACGTGGATCAACTTCTGCACCTTCCAGTTCGATAGATCGATGGCGGCGACCTGGTTCTTCACATTGCAGGAAACATATGCCACCTTGCCGTCGGGGCGCACCAGAATCTCCTGCGGCGCGCTGGGAACCGGGATGGTGCGGACTACTTGCAGTGTATGGAGATCGACCACGGCCACCAGAGCGGCGCCTGGAATCGCCACCAGCAGCGAGCGGCCATCTTTCGTGGACGCTGTACCGTACCCTGTTCCCGGCAACGGAACCCATGCCTTCACTTTGTCGGCGGCAGTGTCGATGACGGCGAGCTGGGGTTTTGTCTGGTCGGAGGTGAAGGCCATGCTGCCGTCGTTGGATACAGAAATGCGCTGGGTCTCCGCAGAGATGGGGATGACGGCGAGCGTCTTGCGCGCCTTCATGTCCAGCACCGAGACGGTTCCCGGGCCGACGTTGGCGGTGTACCCGCGGCGGCCATCGGGCGAAATGGCGAGCATGTGCGACTGCTCCTGTCCGGTCGGAATCGTGCCCACGATTTTGAGCGTATGGGGATCAACGAGGGTGACATCCTGATCGAGTTCCGTCGTGACGTAGAGCAATCCATCATGCCGGTTGTAGATCACGCAATGGGGACGGACGCCGTGGCCAAAGTCGACATGGCCGATGATTTTGCGCGCGGGCAGATCGATGACCAGCATTGTACGGCCATCGAGCCCTGGTTTCCCTACGCCGGTGCTGCCGTAGATGGGGACATAGGCGGTGCGGCCATCGGGAGATGCGGCGGCTTCATGGCCATGGATGCCGTCACTCCTTCGGAGATAGTTGCAATTTGCTGTTCGCTGGCAGGATCGACAAGGCTGACATTTTTGTCTCCCTGGTTCACCACCACCAGCACGGGCGACGGTTTGGATGGGGCCTGGGCGCGTGCGGGAAACGTAAGAAGACAAACACCGATCAGCAGAAGAAAAAGTGGGATGGATAGGCGCATGGCAACCGCAGTATACCCTCGGGGGGCAAGATTTCCTCCTCCTGGCCTGCCTCCGAAAGAAAGTTCCGAGAGGGCAGGCTCCCTCTCCCCGGCGGCGCCAACTTCTGCGATACTCAAAGGGCATGTACAAACGGGTTCTTCTTAAGATTTCTGGCGAGGCGCTGGCTGCGGACCGCGGCTTTGGGGTCGACGTCAAGCGGGTCCACGAAATCGCCGCAGAAATTGCCGACGTGCACTCGATGGGCGTGGAACTGGCGATTGTTGTCGGCGGCGGCAATTTTTTCCGCGGCGTGGCGGAACAGGCACAGGAGATGGATCGCGTCTCGGCCGACCACATGGGCATGCTGGCCACCATTATCAACGCCCTGGCGATTCAGGATGCGCTGGAAAAACAGAATGTCTTCTGCCGTGTGATGAGCGCCATTGAAATGAACCAGGTTTCGGAGCCATATATCCGTCGTCGAGCGATTCGGCATCTAGAAAAAGGAAGAGTGGTGATCTTTGCCGCCGGCACCGGCAATCCATATTTTTCCACCGACACCGCAGCCTCGCTGCGGGCCATGGAGATCAAGGCGGACGTGTTGCTCAAGGCCACCAAGGTAGAAGGTATTTACAGTGCCGATCCCGTCCTGCATAAGGATGCGGTCAAGTTCGACGAAATCAGCTACATGGAAATCCTGCAGCGGAACCTGCGCGTGATGGACATGACGGCCGTGAGTCTTTGCAAGGATAACGATCTGCCGATGATCATTTTCAGCATGAACCAACCGGGCAACATTCGGCGCGCAATCGCCGGCGAAAAAGTTGGCTCGCTGGTCACCACGTAGGCATCATGGCAGTTTCGATCCCCATTCCTCGCCGGCCCGTCATGCCCGCACTGACAGGCCTTCGCGCCTTCACCGCAACCAACATCGTGTTTTTTCATTTTTGGAACCCAGCCTGGTTCGGCCCGCTGGCTCCGATGATGGATAACGGCTACGTGGGCGTGAATTTCTTCTTTCTGCTGTCGGGCTTCATCCTTGCCTACAACTATGCGGACCGATCCGATGCCGGCCAGTTCGACCGTCGCCAGTTCTGGCAGACTCGTTTTTCGCGGCTGTATCCGGTCTATGTGCTGGGCCTGCTAATTTCCTTTCCGATTCTGGTTCTGGAGTGGCGTTACCGGACGCACGCCCAATTTTTTCAGGGTCTTGGGCTTACGACGATCATGCAGCAGGGCTGGAGTCCCAGGCTATGTACCTTCTGGAACACGCCGGCATGGACCCTGTCCTGTGAGACGGTCTTCTATCTGTTGTTCCCGCTGTTGCTGGCGATCAAGTGGCCGCGGCAGACGCACAAGCTGCTGCTGATTCTGGCAGGGTGCTGGCTGGCGTCCCTGGTGATTCCAGTGGTGTATATGTGGATGCGGCCCGATGGGCTGGGCCCGATCACCCGCATGTCCAACAGCTACTGGCTGCGCGCGGTCAAGATGACGCCGTTGCCGCATCTGCCTACCTTCACCGCTGGCATTGTGCTCTCTCGGCTGAACGATCGGATGCAGTTGCCGAACCGTGCCCGTTACTGGCTGGCGATTGTGGGGCTGGGCAGCGTTTGCACCGTATTGATGCAGGGTCAGAAGATGCCATTCCTGCTCATGCATAACGGTCTGATCACACCCTTGTTCGCCATCTCCATCCTGGGTCTGACCGGGCATCATCCCATCACTCGCTTCCTGCGTCTCCCACTGTTCGTCGCAGTCGGCGAGGCCAGCTACTGCCTGTACATCCTCCACTTCAACTTGTGGCGCTGGATTCATGACAGCGGATTGCTGGTTCGTCTGCACGTCGCGCGCTTCGATCCATGGATCTCATACGTCCTGCTGGAAATTGCCGCGCTGGTCGCATATCGCTTCATCGAACGCCCCACCCGCAACTGGTTGCACCAGGTGCTGCCGGCCCTGAAGCATGCCCGCGGACAATTTTCCCCCGCCCGTATTCCGAGCCGGCAAGCTATTCCGGCGAGCGAGGCTTCTGAAGGTTGAGCGGGCGGCGAACCTTGCCGCTGCGGAATGGATTACGGATGGTGACTGGGCCGATGACTTGTCCGTGCTGCATATCTTCCGAGTAGAGCGTGGTGCAGCCAGCCTCGATCGCCGCCGCCACGATCAGTGAATCGTACATATGAAATCCATACCGCTGGGCAATCCCCAGCGCAGCCTCATGTGTCTCGATCGTGATTGCAACGGGCGCGGGACATAGGACGCGGACGGCGGTCAATGCCTCGACGATTTCTTCCCACGGCATCCGAAGTTTGCGCCGCGCCACGGCAACGAACTCGTTCAAAACCTGGACGCTGACGGTTCCCCCCTTAACCAACAACTCTTCAGCGGTCGCCGCTCGGGGATCGTTCCGCGCGACGGCATAGATGAGGACCGTCGTATCCAAGAAAAATTCACCGCTCATTGGCCGCTTCCCGGTCGAACGTGAAACCTGAAGGCAGCGGTCTCCGCAATTTTCGCAGGCGATCCAAAGCGCGCTTACGGCTGCTGTCGCGGCTCACCTTGAACTGGTGGCCGCTTTCGATGTGAATTTCGATCTGGTCCCCTTCTTTGAGGTCCAGGGCCTCAACCACCACTGCGGGCAGACGCACCGCCAAACTGTTTCCCCACTTGGAGACCTGCATGGAATCACCCTCCTGATATACATTGAACATAGTATATCCAAATTCTTGGGGCCCAAACTGGCCGCCTTTAGGGAGTGGGTCATTTTGAATCCACAGGGGCGCGGGCGGCCCCGAACGTCATTTCAATGGGATAAGGGCATTCATGGCGAGCATACTCAACAATGAGAACGCAGCGAGGATCACTAGTAAGATGCCAAGCCGTCTAGTGGACGCCAGTTGTTTCGGGGAATCGAACACGTGGAGCTCCTTGTGAGTGAGACGCGCATTCATTTTAGCCCACGCCTGCGGGTAGCGAAACATAAGGGAACCCAATACACCCATCAGCGGGTCTCCGACGAATACGACATAAATATAGGCAACTCTCATCCATCGATCCATAGATTTACGATGCCTCATCTTCTTTCGTAAGACGGAGTGGGCGGCGCGCGAAATAGAAGAGCGATGCTGCCAGCAGAGCGAACATCAGCACCGAAATCCAGTCATGGTAGAAGGGGTTGTGGGGCGACATTTTCAGCAGGTCAAACCTTCCCGTGGCAGACTCATACAGCTTGAGCGCTACCCCTAGCAGTCCCACGATGCCTCCGGCGGCAATCAACCCGCTGGCATAAAGGGAGCCGGGGCTGATCTCGCCCTCCAAGGTGCCGGATGCGGCGCCGCTTCGCTCGACCGCGCGATCGACCATCCAACGCACCACGCCTCCGCAGAAAATGGCCAGAGTCGTGCCGATCGAAAGATAAGCGCCCACGGCGAACGAAAGCGAGCGGACGCCCAGCAACTCCACCACAATCACCAGAAAAACGCCCAGCCATATCAGACCCCACGGAAGCTGGCGAGTCAGGATTCCGTTGATGACGGTGGCCATCAGCCGGGCTTGCGGAGCCGCGGCACGCTCGCTGCCGATGCCTTCAATCCAATGCACTTCAATGCGGCCGGTGGCTGGGTTGAAAAGATATTTTCCATCGGCCAGCGTGTGCGATCCCAGCGCATTCAGCAGGACATAATTCTTGCCATAGTCGATGGTTTCCTTGCCGTTGGGGAGCTTCACGCGAAATTCGCGGCGAGAAAAATGCTCCTGCTGCACAGTGACCCCGTCGGCGGGATGGGCCAGGCTGTAGACCTCATTCGCTGGGCGAAACTTTTCCAGACCTCGGTTCATTGCGGTCAAGGTGATACCGATGGAAACGGTCGAAATGCAGACACCGATCAGCAGCGCCAACTGCTGCTTCCACGGAGTGGCCCCGATCAGAAAGCCGGTCTTCAGGTCCTGCGAAGTATCGCCGGCGTTCGCGGAAGCGATGCAGACGACACCGCCAATGGTAATGGCAAGCGCGCCGAAGGCTGGGGCTGTCCATCCTTTCACCAGAAAGATTGCCGAGGTTGCCATCAAAGTCGCGATTGTCATGCCGGAGATAGGATTCGCCGAACTGCCGATCAGTCCGACGATGCGCGACGAGACGGTGACGAACAGGAAGCCGAACAGGACCACCAGCAGCGACGCGGCCAGATTCGCGAGCATGCTGGTCTGCGCGCCGGGGACCGGCTTGAACGTCAGAAACAGGAACATCAGCACCACCAGCAGAACAGAACCGCCGACTACCACCGACATGGGAAAGTCTCGGTCGGTGCGTTTTTCCGCCGCAACTGCGGCACGGGATTTTCCGATGGTTGCAATGCCCTCGCGGAAGGCTCCCCAGATGGTAGGCACCGTGCGCAGCAGGGTCAGAATGCCCGCCGCCGCCACCGCGCCCGCCCCCATCGGTCGCACATAGGCGGCCCACAGGTCGCTGGGAGACATCTGCGAGATCGGCTGGGTTCCCGGATAAATGGGACCGGTGAAGTGGGTGCCGAAGAAGTGAATCGCGGGCATCAGCACCAGCCAGGAGAAGACGCCGCCGGCAAAAATGGTTCCGGCGACGCGGGGGCCGATGATATAGCCGACGCCGAGATATTCCGGCGTGGCATCGGCGCGGATCGCGGAGCCGGGCAGCCACTTGGGTTCATAATTCGGCGTGCTGGGCCATGCGCTGAACAGATTGCCATTTTGAAAGAGCGTATAGACGCCGCCCAGCCCAAGGCCCCAAAAGACGCGGCTGGCAAAGGATCCACCGTGCTCCCCGGCAAGCAGAACATCGGCGCAGGCGGTGCCTTCGGGATAGGTGAGGTGGCCGTGTTCTTTCACGATCAGCTCCCGCCGCAGCGGAATCATGAAGAAGACACCAAGCCATCCGCCCAGCAACGCCAGGAAAAAGATGCGCGAGTACTGCAAATCGAAGCCGAGAAAGATCAGCGCCGGCAGTGTAAAGATGACGCCGGCCGCAATGGACTGACCGGCGTTGCCGGTCGTCTGCACAATGTTGTTTTCCAGAATGGAAGCCCGGCCGAGCGCGCGCAGCACACTGATGGAAAGCACCGCGATGGGAATGGAGGCCGCAACGGTAAGTCCGGCGCGCAGGCCCACATACACCGTGACCGCGCCAAACAGAATGCCGAAGATGCATCCCAGGAATATGGCGCGAAAGGTGAATTCGGGGCGCGAATCCTCCGGCTTCAAATAGGGTTGAAATTCCCCTGACAGATGCGCTTGGCCGGCGTGTGGCTGGGGATGCGATTCGGCTTGTTGGCTGGACGTCGGTTCGGCAGTGCTCGCCAAAGTTGTGCCTCCCTGAAACAAAGTACAACAAATCGTTGAGTGTAGTGCATCCGCTGCCGTCCGCGATAGTTCGAATCGATCTGACAGCATGTCCGCGATGACAGCATCTAGACGATTCGGTCGCAGCCGATTTGTGTGAGCCGAAAAATTGTGTCGCTGCAGACTGTTCGTTTCATAAATTCCGAATATACTGCACTCAGCCGGGTCGAACGCGGCGCATCGCCGAAACGCCTGGCACGTGAAACGTTCCTGACAGGAACGATCCATGGTTGGGAGGTGCGTCTTCCCTAGGCAGTCCCCGAAGTCCTTAGACCCGGCCAGTACACTTCCGCCATCGGAGATGGCCGCTTGGCGCGCGGTTGCGCGCGTTCTTCGAAGTCCCGTGGATGCTGTCAGTTGTGCCATTTTTCCCTCCCTCTGCAGGCTCTGCAACCAACCTCTTCTGCATCTTTCCGCCGCGCCGATTTGTGCCGTTTGCCGGGACGATCTGCCGGAACAAATTCCAACCCAACTCTGCACCGTTTGCGGTGAGCAACTCAGCGTGGGAGGTCTTCGTTTTGCTGCGAATGCCACACGGCAATCGCCGGGGCTGGGATCTTTATGCCCTTTGTGCGAACGATTACGCCCGCCCTTCCAACTGGCGGTGGCCTATGGCGCCTATGAAGGCACGCTGCGCGCGCTGATCCATCTGCTGAAGTACGAGCGTGTCCCCACGGTAGCGGCGCCTCTTGGTGAACTGCTGGCGAAGACCCTTGCGCGGCGCGAGGATTTACCTCCCAGCCTGACCGTCGTCGCGGTCCCGCTGCACGCCAGCAAGCAGCGCGAACGCGGGTTCAACCAGACCGTTCTGCTGGCGGAGAACACAGTCCGGAGTCTGCGCAAGCAGCGTCCCGATCTCGAATTGCGGCTGGATTTGGAAGCGATGGGCCGCCAACGGGCGACAGAAAATCAATCCGGCTTAACGCCGCACCAACGGCGGCGCAATTTGCGCGGCGCGTTTTTCGTCCCCCAGCCGGAGAAAATCGCTGGACGCGCAATCTTGCTGCTCGATGACATTTACACCACGGGAGCAACCGCCCGCGAATGCACGCGAACATTGTTGCGTGCCGGAGCGGCCTCCGTGCATGTTGCGACGCTGGCCCGCTCGCAACGGGAGGGTGTCGCATTTTGGGATTCTGTGTCCGCCGGAACGATGACGGCTGCAAACTCGCCGCGGCGACTGGCAACGGATGTAGTGGAAGGTCTTGTAGTTCGCGATTAGGGGGAATGAGATGTCCACGGGAAGAGCCATGGTCTATGCCCGCAAACAAAAGCCTCCGGCAAAATGCCACGTGACCCGCACCGAGCCGAATGTGCAGCAGCGCTCGTCGACCTCCGCTGCCTCGCCGATGCATACGCCGGTGCTGGTGCTGAATGCCTCCTACGAGCCGATCAACATCTGCGGGGCGAGGCGAGCGCTGGTGCTGATCCTAAAGGGCGTCGCTCGCCCGGAAGAGGAGCACGCAACTCTACTGCATGCGGCGCGGGTGCGCATCCCTGTCCCTTCAGTCATCCGATTGCTGGAATATCGCCGCATTCCGCACCAGACACGGGCGCTTTCGCGGAAAAATATCCTGCTGCGCGACCGCAACACCTGCCAGTACTGCGCGACTGTGCTGTCGGCCAGCGAGTTGACGCTCGACCACGTCGTTCCCCGTTCGCGCGGCGGACTCTCCACCTGGGAAAATCTGGTTGCGTGCTGCCATAGCTGCAACCGCACCAAAGGCAACCAATTGATTCAGGAATTGGAAGGCATGCGTTTGATGCGCGAGCCGCGGCCGTTTTCTCTGCATACCAGCCGCCACATCATGCGCATGATTGGCAGCTCCGACCTGCGCTGGAGGAAGTACCTCTACTACTGAGCGTGGTTGCGTTTCTTTCGCTGTAGACTGCGATTCACTTCGTCGCAGGTGGCAGCGTCATTCACCTCTCCGGCAATGTCGGCTTTTGTTCTTCCCACGCCTTATACTGGCACTTCGAGCCGCAGGTGCAATTGGAATCGCCTTTTTCGGCATCTCAAGGCTGGATACGAAATCTTCCATGACAGAGACGCAAACCCAGGCAGCAAGCGTCAATCGGCGAGAGCGAGACCCGCTTTGGCTGGACATTTTTTTTGCGTTGCTCACGACGGCCTACGCGGTGCTGTTCATTCGCCAGCCCAATCCTTTCTTCGCCGATGACAGCTTTTTTTATCTGGTGGTGGGACGCAATTTCGCCCTGGGATATGGCAGCACCTTCAACCGACTAATGCCGACGAACGGCTACCATCCCCTGTGGATGCTGCTCTGTGCTGCGGTGTATCGCGTGTTTCCGAATCGCACCACCGGCTTGCATCTCATCGCGGCTTTAATCGTGCTGCTAAATATCGTGGTGCTGGTGGCGGCGGCGCAATTGCTTCGCCGTCTGCGCGCCCCAGCCTGGGTGGCCTGGACCATCCTGATTCCGTTTCTGTTCGGCTTGCAGCTTGGGACCGAATCCTCCTTGAGCGCGGCCATGCTGGCCGGAACATTGTTGGCACTCTACAAATTTTTAGAACGCCCGACCTGGATCACCGGATTGGCCTTCAATCTTCTGGCGGCGTTGGCAGTGCTCAGCCGGCTGGATTCGATCTTCGTGATCGCGTGCCTTTGGATTGCGTTGCTGGTGGGGTGTTTGCAACTGCAAAAACTGCGGAAGGAAACGTCTGCCCTCCGCATTCATCTCGCATTCATTCCGCTGTACGCCGTGCTGTGGGGCGCCTACCTGGCCAGCAATCTGGTCTGGTTCCATATTCTGATGCCGATCAGCGGGCTGCTCAAGTCGACCAACAGCCACGACCATCTGCTCGGCCATAATCTGCCGCACACAGCTCTCATCTCGCTGGTCATCTGTGCGATTTCGCTGCTGATTCTTTGGCGCAAGCAGAGTGACCGCTGGTTCTGGTTCGCGGAGCTTCCGTTCTTTCTTGGCATCCTGATGCACGCTGCCTATATCACGCTGCGCATGACCGACGAAACTCGCTGGACCTGGTACTACGTCAGCTGGGCATTATTGGCCGCGTTGACGGCATCACGTGCCGCTGCGTGTGTGTTCCACGCGGTTCCCACGGTTGCGCGCGGGCGTACCCCGTCGGTCGCCGCGACGCTTCGCTCCGTTGGAATGCTGCTTGCAGTCGTGTTCTCTGTGCTGCTCTGGTACAAGATGGGCTGGAAGCATAGCCGCGAGCAGGTTGCGGAAGAGACGACCATCCCGGTAATGCGGCAGGTTTTGCAAAACGACGATCTGCACCGCCTGCTGGCGTACGATCAACCGGGCGGGATGGCCTACTTCACCGACGCCGCTGTGGTGCCGCTGGATGGCCTGATGGCGGACCGGAACTTCCAAACCGACCTGGCGCAGAGCGGCATTGGAGATTTTATTCGCAGGGACCATATCGACGGCTTTGCCGGCCCGACGGTCCCGTTTGATAGGTGGGCCAAAGATACCTATTGCGGACATTTATTTTTGGAGAGCACGAAATATACCTGCGAGCCGTGGACGAAAGGGCCGCAAGGCGAGCCGCAGTGGATGATCACGGGTGTTGAAGTGTATTCCCGGCTTCCGCTGGCCCCGGCGGGATACATTTCGCTGCCGCCTTCCAACATCGTTTGGACAGGCCAGAATTACCTGACGGTCTGGAGAATTTCCGCCGCCGACAGCGACTCCAAAGCGCCGGATTCAGCCGCTCCGCCCACGGCGAGTCATCCTGTCATGGGTTCGTCACAGGTACAATAAGAAGCGTGGTGTCCGCTCCAGATTGCTCCGATGGCTACAGTTCCTGAACTGATCCAGATCGAGATTTTGCCCAAACGGCCGCAGTCCAAGCCGGAGTGGCTGAAGACGCGCGCGCCGATGGGCGAGACCTTTCACGACCTGAAGAAGCTGGCCCGCAGCCTGAACCTGAACACGGTGTGCGAGTCGGCGCATTGCCCAAACATCGGCGAATGCTGGAACCACAAAACGGCGACGTTCATGATGCTGGGCAACTTATGCACGCGCAGGTGCGGCTTCTGCGCTGTGCCGAAGGGACGTCCGGAGGCGATTGATTTTGACGAGCCGCGACGCGTGGCCGAAGCTGTCGCCGCGCTGGGGCTGAAACATGCCGTCATCACCAGCGTGAATCGCGATGACGATATCACCGGCGGAGCGCGCGCGTTTGCCATGGTGATTGAGGAAATTCGCCGCCAGGCGCCCGGCTGCCAGGTGGAAGTGCTGATCCCGGATTTTCAGGGCAAAGAGGATGCAATTCGCATCGTCGTGGATGCTGCTCCTGAAGTGCTGAATCACAATACGGAAAGCGTGCCGCGGCTCTATCGCGTGGTCCGCTCCGGCGCCCGCTACGAACGCACGCTGCGGCTGCTGGAGTATGCCAAGGAAGTGAATCCGAAGCTGGTGACCAAATCCGGTGTCATGGTTGGGCTGGGCGAAGAGATGCACGAATTGCTCGACGTTTTTCGCGACCTGGCGCGAGTTGGGACCGACATTCTTACCATCGGCCAATATTTGCGCCCCTCGAAGGACCATCTTCCGATGGCGCGGACATATACGCCACAGGAATTCGCATGGATGAAAGAAGAGGCCTTGCGGATAGGCTTCCGCCATGTCGAGTCCGGGCCGCTGGTGCGGTCTTCCTACCACGCCCACGAACAGGCTGCCTCGACAGGCTTGAAGGTTCTCGCCTGAGTTCTGCTGCCTCGCGCCAGCGGAAAACCATCTTGGATCAGGGTACGAATTTGCGCATTGGCTGACGACGATCGATGCGCAGCAGCCAGCCCAGCATCACAAATAGAACGAAAAGTACGGAGCCGATCTGGAAGGCGTCCCACCACAGGGTCGTTGCGTTGACATCGGTTCTGCCGCTCAAGTCGAGCGCCAGAAAGCAGAGAGCGACAAGGATGGCCGCCGCGATCGGGATCACGCGCCCGTGAATCTGCAAGTGCCCGCGGCAGGCTGGACAGCGAAAGAATCCCCGCCATCCCGCTTGGAAGAAAGCTCGTCGAAGACTCAGAGGCATGGTGCAGACGGGACAGGTATGCATACAGGTTTGTTGGAAAAAGGGCCTACTGTCAACAATGTTAATTCTAACTTGATGACGGCACTCGCGTTCACAGCAATTTCATCGCGTCTTCGCATCCCGGGGAATCCAACGGGGGGCTTTGGCGAACGCTTGCCCGCGCGTTGGGGAGGCCCGGCAGATCTTGCATCTGTTTCTCGAAACAGACTCGACCCGGCTTGGTTACAATATCGTGTTGCAGGGAGGGACAGATAAATTATGGCTGGATCAGCGATGGCCGGCATTCCGGCACTGAAGGAAACGTACCAACTGCTCAAGGGCCGCATGGACAAGGCGGTCGAGGATTTTCGCGCCAGTCTTGCGTCGATCCGCACCGGACGCGCTTCCGTGCACATGCTGGACCAGGTAAAGGTCCTGGCCTACGGAACGGAAATGCCGCTGAACCAGGTGGGCCAGATCAGCGCTCCGGAGCCGCAACTGCTACTGGTGCAACCGTACGACACCAGCCTGATTGTCGAGATTGAAAAGGCGCTGCGCGCCTTTCCTCAGGGATTCAATCCGCAAAACGACGGCAAAGTGGTGCGGGTCCCTGTGCCGCCGATGACCGAAGAACGCCGCAAGGAAGTCGTCAAACACCTGAACAAAGTGCTGGAGGACCATCGCACCGCGGTCCGCAACATTCGCCGCGACGGCAACGATCTGCTGAAGAAGGCCACGAAGGACAAGAAAATCTCAGAAGACGAAGAGAAGCGGTCGCTGGAAGAGATGCAGAAGTTGACGGACGAAGAAATCAAACGCATGGAAGAGCTTTGCAAGGCCAAGGAAAAAGAAGTAATGCAGGTCTAACGGACACGTCGAGCGTTTGTAATGCGTCGAGCCTGCAAAAGGGTACAGGGGTTCAGCCGCGGTTGCGTCCAAAACCTCAGGATCGCCGAGACAGTCCGGTCTCGATTGTCTCTTGATCGCTGGGAACCTAGAATGCCAATATGAATCCCTTGAAGGTTGTGCACGCGGCTTGTCCGTTGGATTGCCCGGACGCCTGCAGCGTGCACATCTCGGTCGACCAGGATGGCCGCGCCACGAAAATTCAAGGCAACCCCAACCATCCGGTCACGCGTGGGTTTCTTTGTGCCAAGGTGACGAAATATCTTGACCTCGTTTACTCCCCGGACAGGCTGCTGTACCCAATGCGCCGCAGATCCGGGGTAGCGAAAGGCCCGGTCCCTCTCGGGAAACACGCGGAGGTCTTCGAACGAATTTCCTGGGACCAGGCGCTGGATACGATTGCGGCGCGTCTCGAAAACATCTCCGCAACCTTCGGCCCGGAATCCATTCTGCCGTATTCCTACGCGGGCAACATGGCAGCGCTCGGCTATGGCTCCATGGATCGGCGCTTTTTTTCTCGTCTGGGAGCTTCGCGGCTCGATCGCACCATCTGTTCCGCCGCCGGCGGTGAGGCGTTGATGTCGGTCTACGGGGCCAAGCTGGGGACAGATCCGGAACATTTTCGTCACGCCCGCACCATCCTGGCCTGGGGAGCGAATATTCTCGGCACCAACGTTCACCTGTGGCCGTTTATTCAAGAGGCCCGGCAAAACGGCGCGCATCTGATTGTGATCGATCCCTACAAGACCCGCACCGCGCAGGCCGCCGACTGGCATTTGCAAATCCGGCCTGGGACGGACTCCGCGCTGGCCCTGGCCATGATGCATGTCCTGATCGCGGAGGACCTGTACGACGCCGACTATGTCGCGCGCCTGACGCATGGATTTGAGCAGCTGCGTCGCCGTGTGGAGGAATATCCGCCGGCGCGGGTGGCGGAGCTGACGGGTCTTGCGGTCGACGATATTGTGCGTCTGGCACGGGAATATGCAACCGCGACGCCCGCGGTCATTCGCATGAATTACGGGGTGCAGCGCGGCCAGAATGGCGGAGCCGCCGCTCGGGCCATCGCGATGCTGCCCTGTCTGACAGGAGCATGGAAACACGTCGGAGGAGGACTGCAGCTTTCCACCAGTGGTGCTTTTCCGTTCAACAAACAGGCGTTGGAGCGGCCCGATCTTGCCTTCAGCAGCCCAATCGGCCGCCCAAGTCGCATCGTGAATATGAGCCGCCTCGGCCATGCCCTGACCGAACTGGGCTTTCACTCGCCTGGGCCGCCCGTGCAGGCGATGATGGTCTACAATTCCAATCCGGCCGCGATCGCGCCCAACCAGAACGCAGTATTGCGCGGATTGCGGCGCACCGATCTCTTCACGGTGGTGCACGAACAATTTTTCACCGACACCACCGACTACGCTGACATCGTCCTGCCCGCGACCACATTTTTTGAGCATAAGGATTTTGAAGGCGCGTACGGCCATTACCATTTGCAGCTCTCCGAGCAGGCGATCGCGCCGCTTGGAGAAGCGCGATCGAACGTCACTCTGTTTCGCCAACTGGCGGCACGCATGGGTTTCACTGAGCCGTGTTTTCTGGATACGGAAAACGACATGATCGACCAGGCGCTGAGTGGAACAGAGTCTTCGTGGCTCAACGGAATCACGCGCGAGCAGTTGGAAGCGCAGCATTCCATCCGGTTGAGATTTCCTCAGGAGGAAAATGGCGGCGTATTCCAGCCATTCATTTCCGAGGAATGGTTTGGCACTCCATCCGGCAAGGCGGAGTTCTACTCGGAAACGCTGGCGGCGCAGGGACACGATCCTCTGCCGGGCTATGTGCCCGCCGAGGAATCGCGCCACTCGCCTTTGGCGCGTAGGTTTCCGCTGGAGTTGTTGGCGCGCAAGGGCGACAACTACATGAATTCCACATTCGCCGCTTCGCCGACCCATCAGTCCATGGAAGCGGCGCATTCCGGCCTGCTGGAAATGCATCCGGCGGATGCGCTGGCGCGAGGGATCGCCGACGGAGACGCAGTTGAGGTCTTCAACGAACGCGGAAAAATTCCGCTGCGTGCCAAAGTGAATGCAACTGTCCCTGTCGGAGTGGCCGCTTCCCGTTTAGGATGGAACAAGCTCACTCATGACGGGCAAGGCGTCAACATTCTTACCAGTGAGACGCTGACGGACCTGGGTGGAGGACCGACCTTTTACTCCACGCTGGTGGAAGTGCGCCGAGCGCAACCGGCGGGAACAGGGGCCGAAGCGTCTGAAAGGCCGTGCTCATAGTGGATGCGGCGGCTCGCCGCGGCGAGTCAACGCTACGTGGAAGATTGCCGGGTGTGTTGCAAGCCGAACGTGTTGGATATCTGCCGGGAAAGTGCGGCAGAGGAATTTGTCATCCAGGCCCAGTTGGAAAGCTAGCTGGTCTGGAGACGTTTTTGGAGTCCGGGGCGCAGTTCGATCGTGCTCCACAACGAAAAATGGTCCAGGGTGAAAGTGCGGTCGCTAGGATAGAGCGGACATCTCCCGTATAATCGTCTTTTCCTCTGGAATCGATTTTTGGCAGTGAGGGTGTGCATATTTTTCCCGCGAGTGTAGGGGGCTTCCATGTCCCAAACCAACCGACCACGAGCGTGCGCCTGTGGATTCGACGGACCCGCCGGACTTTCCAGGTCTTCGCGGCGGTGTTGTTGTTCTTCGGCATAGGCTTTCCCGCCCAGGCCCAGTCCCAATCCCCTCTACAGTCCATTCCGCAAGCCGGCGAAGCCAGTACCCCGCAGGGCAGCATCATCAGCGAAATCCGCGTGATTGGCAATCGCAGAATTCCCAAGGAAACGATTCTGGCGCGCATCTTCTCGCATGTCGGCGATGCCTACGATTCCGCAACTGTGGAGCGCGACTTCAATTCGCTTTGGAACACGGGATATTTTGAGAACGTTCAGGTCAATCGCGAGACGACGCCCGCAGGCGTCATCCTGACGATTATTGTCCGCGAGCGTCCGACCATCCGGGAGATCAATTACAAGGGCCTTAGCTCCGTCTCGGTGTCCGACGTGCTGGAGCGCTTCAAGAAGCTCAAAGTGGACCTGACCGAGGACAGCCAGTACGACCCGACCAAGATCAAGTTGGCGGAAACCGTCATCAAGGAACTGCTGGCCGAGCACGGGCATCAGTTTGCGACCATCCATACGGTTGTCAAATCGATTCCGCCGGCGTCGGTCTCCGTCAATTTCAATGTCAAGGAAGGCCCCACGGTCAAAGTGGGCCGTATCCGGTTTGAAGGGAACAAACAGGTTTCCAGCCGTGCGCTGCGCGCTGCCATGAAGAACCTGCGCCCGATCGGCATTCCGCACTCGATTATTTTGGAGGACCTGTTCGCCCGCACCTACGACGAAAGCAAGCTGGAGGAAGACTCCGAGCGCGTCCGACAGGCCTACAGAGATCGCGGCTACTTCCGGGCCAGCGTGGATGAACCGCTGACGCACATTCGCAACCAGGGCGGCCTCTACATCCCGCTCATTCATTCGCGCAAAGGCAAGGCGATCGACATTACCATGCCCGTCGACGAAGGGGCGCGATACCGGCTCGGCGGCATCACCTTCACCGGAAACAAGCGCGTGACCAACGTAAAAGCGCTGCGCTCGCTGTTCAAGCTGAAAGATGGACAGATTTTCAATTCGTCGCTGATTGGCAAGGGCCTGGAGAACATGCGGAAAGCCTACGGAGAGCTGGGCTACATCAATTTCACCGCGGTCCCGACCCCGCGCATCGATGAAGCCAAAAAGCTTGTCTATTTGAACATGGATATCGACGAAGGCAAGCCGTACTATGTCTCGCGGATTGAGTTCCGCGGCAATACCACCACCCGCGACAGCGTCATTCGCCGCGAGTTGCTCCTGGAAGAAGGCCAGGTCTATAACAGCCATCTCTGGGAAATGAGTTTGCTGCGTTTGAACCAGCTCAGTTACTTCAATCCGCTCAAGGTGGACCAAGACTCGGAAACGCAGCAGGACGCGGACAACGGTACGGTCAATCTGCTGCTGAATGTGAAGGAAAAAGGAAAGAACTCCATCGGCTTGAACGGCGGCTTCAGCGGCCTTTCCGGGGCGTTCGTCGGTCTGAACTATCAAACCAACAACTTCCTTGGTTTGGGTGAATCCCTGACCCTGCAGGCGGCCTTGGGCGACTTGCAACGCAACTTCACCTTCGGGATGACAGTGCCGTATGTGAGAAACCATCCTCTTTCCCTGGGTTTCCAGTTGACCACGCAGAAGTCTCAGTACAACGCCTTCAAGAATCCGCTCTCATTGACCGGAAAGAGCCAGAACTTCGATACAGCTCAGCAATCGTTTGTGCAGAACTACAACCAGACCAAGACCGGCATAAGTCTTTCGGCCAGCTATCCGATTCCGCGCACCTTCAAACGGATTGGCGCTACCTACAGCGTGAGCCGCTCCAATATCCAGGCCTTCAGTCCGGCCACAACGAATCTTTTCCAGTACCTGAACTTCCGCCATGGGACCACCGGCAGAAGCGCATTGAACGGCATCGTCACCAGTCAGCTTTCACTCAGCTACACCTACAGCACGGTTGGCAATCCCTACCGTCCGCGCAACGGTCAAAGCCTCAATGTCGTCTTCCAGGCGTCGGGGCTGGGCGGCAATGTCAGTTCCATTACTCCGTTGGTGGAATATAAGTTCTTCAGGCCGATTTCCAAGTTCCACTTCAATCCGGAGGGTCGCAACGTCTTTGCCTACCGCATACAGGCAGCCTACATTCAGGGAATCGCGGGATTGGTGGCCTCGCCCTTCGATCGCTTCTATGCCGGCGGTGAAAACGACGTGCGCGGCTTCGATGTTCGCGCTTCCTCGCCCTATGCGTTCGTTCCCACCAAGGTCATGTACAACCTGACCAATCCGGACGGAACCTTAGTTCCAAGGGATCCCACGAATCCAACCCTGGGCCCGGTGCGAATTCCACTGCCCGTCTATTCGGTTGCCTCCATCGGCGGCGACACCCAGATCACGAACAATATTGAGTACCGCATCCCGCTCGGTGGCCCGGTCGACTTCTCATTTTTTGCCGACATCGGACTGGATATGGCTATGAACCATAGCCAATTGCAGTTGAACCCGCAGGCCAAAGCGACCCTCGACGGCGCCTTGTATGGCTGTCCCGAACTGGTCAATGGCACCTGTCAGGGCGGCGTTCCGTGGCCAGGGCCGTTCCCCACGCGGCTGGGTGCAATTCCCGGGACCAACATTCTTCCGCGTACCTCAGTGGGACCGCAGATTACCGCGATGCTGCCGATCATCAATGCGCCGGTTCGGATCTACTTCGCCTTCAATCCAAACCGTTTGCACATGAACGAGAATTCAAACATCATCTTCAATCGCAGCATGTTTCCCGCCGGCGGGGCAGGAGATTTTACCTATAACGAGGCGAAGGCCAACTACGGCGCGAAATACTTCATGTGGGAGCCGCGCAAGACGCTCCGTGTCAGCGTCAGTACCTCGTTCTAAGTTGGAGAAACGCGCCCGGTGCGGTTATCGGATGGTCGCTGGGATCGCAGCCAGGCTGATTACGGCTACAAGATACTTGGCATGAGAACAAGGTGAAGCCATGGAGGAGACAGTCGGAGAGCGGTTTGACGGAAGATTTTCGCCGCTCCTATAATGCACCCAGACCTCTTCTTAGCGGACCTGTTGTTGATTTCCCCCCTAACCGATTCTCGAGGGATGGTTCATGGGGCAAACACGCGCAGTCGTTCCTGAAAGAACGGCTGTATAGAAAAGATTTGTAATGGATTGCATCAGGAGAATCGGTCTAGCTGCCGTTACTACAAGCTGGGGCAGGCCCAGTGTTACGAACCAGAAGTCAGCGTCCAAGTATAGTGAAAGTTTTCAATCTTTGTTCCACCTGCACGGTGGACATCCGAGTGGAAGTAAAAGGAGTTCCAAATCATTATGAAGAGTTCTTTACTCGTGGTTGCCGCACTGGCAGCGACCTTCGCAGTCGGCGCCAAGGCGCAGACCAGCCAACCTCCATCCGCGCCCGCACCGGAATCAGCTGCCGTGGTGCCCACGGGAGCCACCAAAATCGCTGTGATCGCCTTTCAGCCCGCAGCCATGGCCACCAACGAAGGCCGCGCGGCCATCGCCAGGGTCCAACAGAAATTCGCGCCCAAACAGGCGGAGTTGAAGGAGTTGAACGATCAGATCGATACCCTGAAAAAGCAATTGCAGGCCGATGGCAACACGCTTAGCCCGGATGAACGCGCGAACCGGCTGCGCACCATCGACGACAAGGAAAAGACATTGCAGCGAGAGGCGCAGGATGCCCAGTCGGACTATCAGCAGGCCTTGACAGACGCGTACCAGGTGGTCGCGCAGAAGTTTTACGCCGTTCTGCAGGACTATTGCCAGGCGAACGGCTATGGCGCGGTGCTCGATATGAGTACACAACAAACTCCTGTGGTTTGGGCCAGCAAGACTGCGGACATCAGCGAGGCTGTGGTGCAGGAATACAATCAGAAGTCCGGTGTACCGGCCCCGGCAGCTGCGCCTACGCATAGCAGCACGACGCCGGCGCACCGCCACACCACCACGTCTCATTAAAGTTATGCAACTGGCTGCCGATGATAGATAGGTCAGACGGCAACTGATTTGCATTGCATTGGGCGGTTCCAGCCGACACTCGGCGGGCCGCCCCTTTTTCTTGTGGAAAAAGCTGTGGGAAAGGTGACCTTGGGAATGTCGCCAGGGGGCTGACCGCCGGCATTCCTGCATGTTTCGCTTCGCAGCTTCCTAAGTTGATGATTCTTTAGAGCAAACTTTCGCCCAGCAAAATGATTTCGCCGTCCAGCGTCGAAGTTCGCGGTTCCGACTTTCCACAATACGTTGTGAAGGCCGGATGAATTCCGGCCCGGGATTTCCCGGCGTTTGGCTTGGCACAATCGGGTGGAGACGACAAAGACGTACGCACAGAATATCCATCGACTTCGCTTCAGGATGGCAAAATCTTGTGCGGACTCTCAATGCTTCGATGCCGAACCAACCGGCGCGTCCGAAAGCGTAACGCTAGAAAATCCGAAATTCGCGTCCAGTCCGGTCGCTCCTTGCAAAAAGAACCCGATTCCAGGTGAGCCGGATGCGTAGGTTGAATCCGTCGCCGACTCCACCCAGGTACCGTTCCGATACACGTCGATCTTGGAACCTGAGATGGTTGCCATCAGCACATCCCCGGTTGCGCAATGTCCCTGCCCCGAGGCCCCATCCAAATACGTAAATGATCCAAGCGGACCGTTCCAGCGGACGATCTGGATGTAATTCCCGTGGTGCGGATCGGCAATCACCGAGCAGGTCACCTCATACCCGGTAATGGAGTTGGGCGTGATTGTCGTCCGCAGGCGAAGCTCCACTTCCTCATACACCAATGGCAAGTTGGAAGGCCTGGGTGCATCGACAATCGCGCGTACGGTCTGGTTCGGGCCCCACAGTCCGCTAAGAATCGCAGTCGTGTCGGCATACGCTCGCGGTGAGGGGTCCGTTCCAACCATCGTCCCAAAGGCAAGACCAGGGGTGGTCTGTACATTTGTCCAGTCAATCCCGGTCGTTCCACCGTTGATCCAGTTTCCGCTTTCGGAGATAGGATTTTCGGTACGGGGGAAGCTGGTTGTATAGCTACGGGCCCATGCCGCAGGCGCGAGGAGCAAAACAACCAGAGAAACAGCAAGCGGTTTCATGCTGCTAGGATTCCTCGCCGATCCTTAAGACCGCCAGGAATGCCTCTTGCGGAATGTCCACTCGCCCGATCCGTTTCATCCGCTTCTTGCCCTCTTTTTGCTTCTCGAGCAGTTTGCGTTTTCGCGAAATATCGCCGCCGTAGCACTTGGCAAGAACGTTCTTGCGCAACGCTGCTACCGTTTCCCTGGCAATCACCTTGGCCCCGATGGCCGCCTGAATCGCGACCTCAAACATCTGCCGTGGGATTAGCTCTCGCATCTTGGATACCAGCGCTCGTCCCCGCTCATAGGCAAAATCCTGGTGCACGATGATGGAAAGCGCGTCCACAGGCTCTCCGGAGACCAGGATGTCGAGCTTGACCATGGGCGATTCCCAGGTGTCCGACAAGTGGTAGTCAAGCGACGCATATCCGCGGGAGATCGATTTCAGACGACCGTAGAAATCGAGCACGATTTCATTCAAGGGCAGCTCATAGGTCAGCATCACGCGGGTTGAGCCGACATACTCAAAATTCTTCTGGCGTCCGCGCTTGTCTTCCACCAGCTTCAGAATGCCGCCCACATATTCTTCGTTGGTCAGGATGGTCGCGGTGATCACCGGCTCCTGAATTTTCTCGATGTTGGTGGGGTTGGGCCAGTGCGATGGATTGTCGACTTCGAGCACCTTCCCATCCGTCAGCGTAATACGATAGCGCACGCCCGGCGCAGTGGTGATCAGGTTCAGATTGAACTCGCGCTCCAGGCGCTCCTGAATGATTTCCATGTGCAGCAGGCCGAGAAAACCGCAGCGGAAACCAAACCCGAGCGCAACGGAGCTTTCCGGCTCAAAGAAAAACGAAGAGTCGTTGAGACGAAGTTTTTCCAGCGCCTCGCGCAGCAGCGTATGCTCGTGGGCCTCCACCGTATACAGGCCGGCAAAGACCATGGGCTTGATGTCTTCAAAGCCGGGCAGCGGGGTTGCGCATGGGTTCGCATCGTGGGTAATGGTGTCGCCGATTTTGGCGTCCGCCACGTTCTTGATTGTGGCGACAAAAAATCCAACCTCGCCCGCGGAAAGTTCCTGCGCCACCACCGGCTTCGGCGTCTGAACGCCGATCGATTCCACCTCGAATGTCCTGCCGTTCGACATCAGGCGAATTTTTTCTCCACGCTTCAAGCGGCCGTTGATGACGCGGGTCAGCACCACGACTCCACGGTAGGCGTCGAACCAGGAATCGAAGATGAGCGCCTGCAACGGCGCCTCCGCATCGCCCGTAGGAGGCGGCAGGCGATGCACGATGGCCTCCAGCACAGCCGCCACGCCCAGGCCTGTCTTGGCGCTGATCGGCAGCGCGTCGGTGGCGTCCAGACCGATCGTTTGCTCGATCATTTCCTTGCTGCGCTCAATGTCCGCGCTGGGCAGATCGATTTTGTTGATGATGGGGATGATGTCCAGGCCGTTATTGATGGCGATATGGGCATTCGCCAGCGTCTGCGCTTCCACTCCCTGCGTGGCGTCCACCACCAGCAGGGCGCCCTCGCAGGAAGCCAGCGAACGCGAAACCTCATAGGAAAAATCTACGTGGCCCGGCGTGTCAATCAGATTCAGCTGATAGGTTTCGCCATTCTCCGCCTGGTACGCCATCCGTACTGCATGGGCCTTGATGGTGATGCCGCGCTCGCGTTCCAGGTCCATTGCATCCAGCACCTGGGCCTGCATTTCGCGTGCGGTCAGCGAGCCGGTCAGTTCCAGCAGGCGGTCGGAAAGCGTGGATTTGCCATGGTCGATATGAGCGATGATGGCGAAATTGCGGATGTGTTCACGATCCATTTGGGAAAGCCGGCTGGCGGAAAAGAAAGGCTCTCTGTGCCGATTGCGATCAACGGCGGGAACCGAGTCTCTCCAGCTGAGTTTACCATCAGGCGATGTATGTCCCGTATCGATATCGGTTGCTGACTGCGCGGGCCGCGATGGCGGTATCGAGAACTCACATCACTATTTGGTTTTGAATTGGGTGCTGCGTCAGCTAAAGAACATCGACGACGATCAGCGTGATGTCGTCCTGCTGGCTAGCCGCCGGGGGTTGCCACTTGCGGAGTTCGAAAAGCAGTTGCTGCAGCAACTCCGAAGCTGGCTGTGAGCGGTGGGTGTGGACCACCTGTTCAAGTTGCCGATCTCCGAATGATTCACCGCGAGCGTTCTCGGGCTCGATCAGCCCGTCGGTATAAATCAGGAAGCGGTCGCCAGACTCAACTGCCAGACTGCACATCGGATATTCAGAGTTCTGCGCGACTCCGAACAATAGGCCGTTGCTCTCTATGTGCTGCAGTTCGCCGCACCGATCCCTCCAGCACAACAACGGCGGATGTCCCGCAGCCGAATACCGCGCGCTGTGGCTCTCCGTATCTATCCATAGGTAAGCTGCGGAAGTGAGCTGGCCTCGCAACTCAGTCGAGAGAATGCGGTTCAAGCCGCCAAGAACCTGCGCCGGATCAGCGGCAAAGCTGGCCACGGATTGCATCGCCACTTTGATCATGGATGAGATCAGCGCTGCCGGGATACCATGCCCGGAAACGTCTGCTACCAGGATGCCCAGGTGGTTGTTGTCTGGCCGGACGAATTGGTAGAAATCGCCCGCGACCGAGGTCATGGGACGGTAAAAAGCGGCAATGCGGAGGTCGTGAAGCTCAGGAACGCTGGCCGGAAGAATGGAGGACTGTATCTGGTGGGCCGTCTCTAATTCCGTCTCGATGGAGAGAAGACGGCGCTCGTTCGTAAACATGATCTCCAGGGCAACGTACCCCAGCGAAAACAGCAGAGCGCCAAAGCCCAGGGAGGCCACCATTGGCAGAACGCGGTAGTGCAACACGCTCGACAGGTTGGTGTACAGCACCTCCAAGGCAAAAATGAGCGTAGCGACGGTGAGAACGCGGTGATTGGGTATCACGAGAAACGTGGAAAACTTTGGCAGCAGCACGACAGCTAAGAGGACGACCATAGCAAAAACTGCAAGCAGGTTGTTATAGAACATCCACTTGTCGGCCGGGCCGCCGAGCACGAACGTGCCAATACCGATCAAGGCAATCGCCAGTCCCACTACAATTTCCAACTGAATCAGAAGTCTGAGTCTACCCAGAGTCAGTTCCCGCCATGCGAACAATGCAGAAACCAGAAGCAGGTACATGACCGCCGTATTCACGTAGGGCGCGGCAGATTTTAGGGCGTGCGGCAGAACCGCCAAAACGGCGGGCGTCTCGCCAAGCGTTTGGAGGCCGTACATCCCGCTCCAGATTCCCCACCATACCAGGATGCGAACGCCCCTGCGCCAGCGGAGCGCTGCGATCGCACAAGCGGTCGCTCCAATGGACAAGAAGATCGTTCCCAACACAATGTCCACGACCTGGCCGCGCAGCATTTCCAGACCTGCATCGGCAGTGCTCATGCCATCCATCGAAAGGCTCCCGTTTCGTTTCCCTGGTCTCTTGCTGTCTGGGATGAAATCGGCTACGGAAATGCAAGATGCTGCAAAGCGAAGAGTGCGGGAAAACCGTGCTACCCGGCAACATGAATCTCATTCTCCGGCACAGTCCCTCCGCGCAAGATTGTAACTGGCGTAACAGGGCAAGTCACTCATTGAGTCGCCCATACCATCCTTTATGAGCAGCATTTCTTTTGACAGTGGTCCCGGCAGCAATTCCAAAAGATCCGGTGACACAGTTTGCAGGCGATGGCCATACAATGGAAAGCGAACGTCCTGATTGCTATCGATGAAATATTTGCTCCTCCCGATTGCGAGCGGCTTGCTCCTTTTGCTTTGCGGATGCCCGGCGCAGCAGCCCGGCGCACCCGCAGGCATATCTCCGCACGCCACCGCGCCGACGCTGAGCAGCGACAAAGCTCCCGCCACGGCGGAGAAAAAACCCGAATCGGCAACCTCATCCCCTGCGACGACAGATCATGCCCAGCAGGACCAGACCCTCATCGCCGCCTCCAAGCAGGCCTACGACTCTGGGATTTCGCTCTACCAGGCTGGCCAGTATCAGCCGGCCCGCGAAGATTTTAACCGTGCGGTCGATATCTTTCTTACCAGCGGACGAGACCTGAAGCGCGATCCCGTCCTCAACGATGCATTTGAGCAGACGGTCGATTTGATCAATGCGCTTGAACTCGACTCCCTGCAGCAGAGCAACGGCTTCAGCCAGCAGGACCAGACGCCCGTCGGGGTGGCCAACGATGTGACCTTCCCGGTTGACCCGAACCTCTTAGCGCGGGCCCAGGCCGATTTGAAGATTACCCATTCCGACTTGCCCCTGGTGGTGAACAACTATGTCGCCGGTTACATCAATTACTTCACCAACACAAGAAAAGGTCATAACACCATTGAAAACTCATTGGCGCGCGAGGGACAGTATCGCGCCATGGTGGAGAAAATTCTTACCGACGCGGGTGTGCCCAAAGACCTGATCTATCTTGCCATCGCGGAATCGGGGTTCAGGCCGCGGGCTGTCAACTCGCGAAGCGGAGCCGGCGGAATGTGGCAGTTTATGCCCTACGGAGATTACGGATTGGTGCGGAATGCCTGGGTCGATGAACGCTTCGACCCGCTGAAATCCACCGAGGCCTATGCCCGCTATATCAAGGAATTGCATGAGCAGTTCGGCGACTGGTACCTGGCCATGGCTGCCTACGACTGGGGCGCAGGCAAGGTGCAGCGCGCTGTGCAACGCACCGGGTACGCAGATTTCTGGGAGCTGTATCAGCGCAACGTGCTGCCCGCCGAGACGAAGAATTACGTGCCGATCATCCTGGCCGCCGCCATCATGGCGAAGAATCCAACCCAGTACGGTCTCTCCGACATTCCCATGGATCCGCCGCTGCGTTTCGACACCGTGACAACGAATTCCAGCATCAATCTTTACCTGGTGGCGGACCTGGTCGGGACCACTGCGGATGAAATCCAGCAACTCAATCCAAGCCTGCTGCGAATGAGCACTCCCGAGGACATGGCCTTCGATCTGCATCTGCCGGCTGGAACGGTGTCGTTGTTCCAGCAACGGCTGGCGTTGGTGCCGGAAGAGCACCGGGACGCATGGCGCTTTCACATCGCCACCCAGGACGACACCCTGGCCGGCATCGCCCAGACATTTCATGTGAAGACCCGAGAACTGGAAGAGGCCAATCATCTGGAAACTGACGACCCTCTTTCTGCTGGAGAAGCGCTGGTCATCCCCGTTCCGCCGCCGGCAATCTCTTCCGCCCATAGGCGCTATCGCGTACGGCGAGGCGACACAATGGTGACCTTGGCGGACCGGTTTGGTGTGACCACCAGCCAGTTGCGCCGCTGGAATGGAATTCGCGGACATCGTCTTCCGATCGGACGGTTGATCTACGTATCCGAGCCGGTCCGAAGGCGCCATCGCCGGGAACGGCATCCGCATACCTCTGCCCGGACGAGCGCACACTCGCGTTCTCGCAGGCATTCCGATCCGCATCCGTCCGGAAAAAGCGCCGGGCGCAGTGCCGGATCATCGAGCCATGCGAAGGTTTCGTCGCGCGCGCACCATAAGAAAAAAGTCCATTGAACCGCGCGATCGTCGGCCAAAAATAATTTGCCGCCGAAACTTCGCGCTTGTGTTTCCGGCGAACTCGTAGCATCCTTATGCTGGTATGCATTGGATTCCCTGCTGCGGCTTCATCGTCGAAGATGTAAGATACGGCCATGAGCGGTAACAGGAAATGGGGAGACGAGCATGATCGACGATCAATTCAAACGAATGTCCGATGAAAATGAGTATGAGGCGGAAGCGAATGAATTTGGCGAGGACGCCAATGACGGCTTCGAAGAGGAAGAGGAAGTAACGATTTCCATCACGTCGGATGACGATGAAGACCATCCTGATGAAAATGAGTCGGTCTTGATTCCGTCGCAGCCGGTGGTCGAGTATCAACGGCCCGTTGCCAAACCCGTGGCGAAGCCGAAGCCCGCTGCAAAGACGCCGGCGAAGAAAGCAGCCAGCGCCCCTGCAGTCGCCAAGCCAGTTGTGAAGAAGGCCAGCGCGAGGAAATCCGCGAGGAAAGCTCCAGCAAAGAAAGCTGCAGCCAAAAAATCTCCGGCAAAAAAAGCTGCGGTGAAAAAGGCTGCAGTGAAGAAGGCTCCTGCGAAGAAGGCAGCGAAAAAAGTTTCGGCCAGACCGGCCGTAAAGAAGTCCGCAAAGAAAGCGGTCAAGCAGCACCGTAGTTCAAAACCATCAAGGGGGAATACATTGGCAGTTAAAAAGGCAACCAAAAAGGCAGCAAAGAAGGCTCCAGCCAAGAAGGCTGCGGCAACGAAGTCACCCGCAAAGAAGTCCGCAAAGAAAGCGGTCAAGAAAGCTGCAAAAAAGAAGTAACGCAATACAAGGCAAGCAAAAATGCCCGGCACATGTGCCGGGCATTTTTGCGCCTGCGGGGCCTCGATAGAAAATCCTCTTATCCCGCTTTCCCCGGCTCGTTCGCAAGCGGCTGATAGTATCGCGCTTCCGGCGAAGCGCAGCCCTGGCATAGTTTTTGGCCGTCGCGTATCGTGTATCGCTCGTAGTTGATGCCTTCCCCGCAGATTGAACAAACCGTGCGGTCACCTTTGTAACCGGGGAGTTCCTTTTGGTCCAGCGTGACCCGCACCCACTGTTCGGCGAATAGAACCTCCTCAGGCAACTCGCGATAGGCCAGCATCTGCTGCTGATTCTTGTTCTCAATCTCCGGGTGAAGTTGACGCGCGGCTTCTTTTGAGGACTCCCGCGCGGAGATGCGCACGGCGCGTCCGCTCTCAAGATCCAGAAACGTCGCACCATTTTTCCCCAATCGCGAAACTTCAGCGCGCGCTTGCCCAGGCGGCAGCCGGTGACAACCCCAATCGCATCGGTCGCGCAACGGTCGATTTCCACGAACGTCACCAGGCGCTTGCGATCTTTTCCGCGCGGGTCCGCGATGCCAAGACGGACGCATCCCAGCATCGCCATGCGCACGCCGAGCACTTGTCCGGCACAAAGATGCCCGTGTGCGATCTCCGCTTCCCGCAACAGTTCGTCCAGATTCTGCATACAACTAGAGTATCCGCAGGCGGGTCCAGGACCGAAGAACCAGTTCCGCAAACCTGGTATATGATGGCTGTCACATAGGAGGGCGCCGCCATGCTGGGCTGTCTTCTTCTAGCGTTATCCACCACGCTGCTTTCGCCAGGATCCCAGAGTCAGCGCGTCTCCCCGTTCGTCTCTCCCAAGCGCTTTTCCCCGGTCACTGTGCCGTTTGAGTATTTCAACCGGCACATTTATATCAGTCTTACTCTGAACGGTAATCCGGGGATGGTCTTCCTGGTCGACAGCGGCACCAGCAGCAACATCCTGAATATGCGCACCTCTGAGGCGCTAGGATTAAAACCGATCAGCGTCCAGCAGAAAAAGGGCCTGGGCCTGGGTTCGGGAAAGGTCTACGTAGCCGCGGCGAAGGACATCGATGCGAGGATCGGCAACGTCCAGGTGGCGAACCTGATGGCTGTGATCGATTTGCGGGGGCTGGGGGAACACCTTGACCATCCCCTCGATGGGATTCTTGGCTTTCCATTCCTGCAACATTTTGCTGTCGTGCTGGACTTCGACAAACACTTGCTCACTTTGCTGCCTTCCAACAGATACACGTATAGCGGTCCGGGAGACAGGCTTTGGCTTACCAGCAAATCCAAATCGACCTCCATTCCTGTCATGCTGGGGACCCTCGGCCAGCCGCAGCGTCGCGCCACGGTGGAAATCGACACCGGAAGCGATGTGACGCTTCTTCTCTACCCGGATTACGTGCGCGGCGCTCACTTGGACGGAGCTTTTGTGGCCATGCCAAACTTCCAGTCGTACGGTCTCGGCGGATACTTCCTCATGCGATCGGGGCTCCTCCAGTCCTTGCTGATGGGGCGCACCGAGGCCAGCCATCTGGCGATTTTCCAGTTGCAAAGCGCGCCCGCCGCCGGCTCGAGGAAAGATTCCGTCGGAATGATCGGCACCTCGCTGCTCGACCAATTCCAGAAGGTCGTCTTTGACGTGCCGGGTGGGTTTGTCATCCTCGAGTTGAAGCCGGTCAACCAGGTATCCGCCAACCGGCCCGTGGTCCCCGCGTTTCCATAAGCGTTATCAAGCGAGACCGACCGGTCGCCCGACGATAGTCGAGCAATAAGTTTCCTCTCCAACCCGCTATTCTTCGTCCGGGGATTCTCCCTCTTCCACCAGCGCCGATGCCAGTCCGAAGATGTGATAGCTGACCGCCGTGCCGTTGGTTGGATGAAAGACAACCTGCAGCGGCTGGCGCTGCCATGTTGCCGGAGCGCAGGCTGGCGTGGGATGATCGTCCACCGTCCACTCGGCCAGCGCCTTGGCCACCAGCGGTCGCCGGACGCCCAATTGCGAAACCACCGCGTAGAGATGTTTGCCGGTGGCGTTGACCCCGCAATAAGCGGCATAGTCGCGAAACCAGACCACCTCCGACACAGCAGGATCGAAGTCCGGCAGATGCAGCACGGAGATATGCGCCGAACTGCGATCGACCAGCAGCCACGGTCCCAATACCCATATCCAGTGCGCGCCGGCTTCATTCGGCAGGGAATCGTTCAGCTTGACGGCGCGGCGGGCGACGAAGGTGCGATCGGTTATTTCGTGGATCTCGCCGGTGGTCCAGTCCTTCACCTGGCCATCGACAACCAGCGGGCGCACCCGCAGGCTGGTGGGTTCATCGGCAGGTATGCCGGAGCTTGCAGAGGGGGGTGTATAGGGGACCTTGCACCACCCACCCAGTCCGACCGAGTGGGCCTTGGCGGCAACCGGAAGACATAGCAAGAGCAGTGTGGCGCAAACGCCGAGCGGCTTGGGGATGGCCATGGGATTGAGCGTAGCCGAGCGTAAGCCGAGATACAAGCCGGTTCTGTGAAAGAGTCATTCTGAATGCAAATCGCCATGGCGACCGAAGTGAAGAATCCAGACAATATCCGCTTCGTAAGCGCCGCGATTATCCTCAGGATTCTTCATTTCGCTGTGCGTCGTTCAGAATGACTCGTCATTTTATTCGAGCACGCTATTCGATGATGGCGATTTTGGCGCGCTTGCCAACGCGAAGTGCCAGGCGCACGGGCACTGTATCGATCCGCAGCCATGGTGCAGAGTGCGACGCGCCATCAATCGCAACGGCGCCGCTCTTCAGCTTACGGTTGGCGTCCGCACCGGATTCCGCCAGTCCGCACTGGACCAGCAGCTTATCGGCTCGGATGCTCTGCGTTTGCGCGATCCAGCTCAGCAGGTCCCTGCTCACGCGGACTTCCTCAGCATTCGCCGGAATTTCCTTGCGCTGAAACTGCTTTGCCCAATCCTCGTCTGCTTGTTGCGCATCTGCCTCGCTATGAAATCCGGCGGTAATCGTGCGCGCCAGCCGCTTCTTCGCTGCCATCGGGTGCAGCGCACCGCTGGCAACATCATTTCTCATCGCTTCGATTTCACCGGCTCGCAGGTCTGTCAGCAGCGTCCAATAGCGCCACATCAGTTCATCGGAGATGGACATCAGCTTGCCGTACATTTCCTGCGGCGGCTCGTGAATGCCGATGGCATTGCCGAGCGACTTCGACATTTTCTGCACGCCGTCAAGACCTTCGATAATCGGCATCATCAGAACAATCTGCGCCGGCTTGCCGGTTTGCCGTTGTAGTTCGCGTCCCACCAGCAGATTGAATTTTTGATCGGTCCCGCCCAGCTCCACGTCCGCCTCCAGCGCGACGGAATCGTATCCCTGCGCCAGCGGATACAGCAGTTCGTGCAGAGAGATGGGCTGCTCGGCCTGAAAGCGCTTGTGAAAATCGTCGCGTTCCAGCATTTGCGAGACCGTGAATTTCGCCGCCAGGCGAATGATGCCTTCAAATCCCAGCTTGCCCAGCCATTCGGAATTGAATCGGACTTCCGTCTTCTCTCGATCGAGAATCTTGAAGACCTGCTCCGTGTACGTCTGGGAGTTTTGGTCGATCTCTTCGCGCGTCAGCGGCTTGCGGGTCGCGGAGCGTCCAGTAGGGTCGCCAATCAGGCTGGTGAAGTCGCCGATCAGAAAGATGACGGTATGGCCCAGGTCCTGAAAATGCTTCAGCTTGCGAATCAAGACGGTGTGGCCCAGATGCAGATCGGGCGCCGTCGGATCGAAGCCGGCCTTGATGCGCAGCGGACGGCCCGTCGCGCGAGACTGTTCCAGGCGCGCGCGCAGCTCCGCCAGCGGAATAATTTCCGCCGTGCCTTTCTTGAGATATTCCAGTTGCTCGTCGACTGGAGCAAAATTGCCGCGGACATCAAAATTGGACATGTTGATCCCTAGTATAAAGAGTGCGTGGCCCGCTGCGGCGGGTCCCCTTGGAGCGGGGTGAATTGTGGCCATCGATATTGCATCGGTCCGGGCGGATACGCCGGGGTGCGAGCACGTGCTGCACTTGAACAATGCGGGCGCCAGCTTGCCGCCAACGGTCGTGTTGGAGCGGGTGAAGGCGCATCTCGACCTGGAAGCCAGGATTGGCGGCTATGAAGCTGCCGATCGCGCGGAGGAAGAATACGAGCGCGTGTATGCATCGATCGCGGGGATGCTGGGTTGCGCGGCGAACGAAATCGCGTTGGTCGAAAATGCTACCCGCGCCTGGGATGCGGCGTTCTACGCACTGGCGGAGGGATTCCAGCCGGGCGACAAAATTCTTACTGCTGCGAACGAGTACGCCAGCAATTATCTGGCGTTGCTTCAAGTGGCTCGCAAGCGCGCGGCAGAAATTGTCGTGGTGCCGAACGGGCCGGGCGGAGAAATTTCCCTGACCGCGCTCGAAGCAGCCATCCGCCGGCACGGTGCGCGGGTGAAACTGATCGCACTGACCCATGTGCCTTCTAACGGCGGGCTGGTGCAACCGGCGGCTGCGGTGGGACGCATCGCGCGGGCCAACCATATTCCATTTTTGCTGGACGCCTGCCAGTCCGCGGGCCAGATGCCGCTGCATGTGGAGCAGCTTGGCTGCGACATGCTGGCCGCTACGGGAAGGAAGTACCTGCGCGGGCCGCGCGGAACGGGATTTCTGTACGTGAGGCAATCGTTGTTGGAGCGGATGGGGCTGAAGCAGTTGGAGCCGACGCCGCTCGATATGCACTCGGCGGAGTGGACAGCACGCAGTCAGTACAAACTGCGCAGCGATGCCCGCCGATTTGAGATCTGGGAAAGTTCCATCGCGTGCCGCCTGGGGCTGGGCGTTGCTGTGGAGTATGCAAGGACGATCGGCCTGGAAAACATTGCCGATCGTGTCACCATGCTGGCGGAGCAATTGCGCGATCAACTGGCGGGCATTCCAGGAGTGACGGTGCGAGACATGCCCGGCAGTGGCAGCCAGCCCCGCTGCGGTATTGTGACGTTGACGCATGAACGGTTCGCCGCCGCAACCGTTTTTGAACGGATGCGCGATCAGGGAATCAATGTGCGTGTGACGGGAGTGGGTTCCACGCGGATCGATATGGAGCAACGCGGGCTGACGGAAATGGTCCGCGCTTCCGTGCACTACTACAACACAGAGGAAGAAATCTCGCGCTTTGCTCAGGCCATCCACGAATTGTAGGCAGACGTTCGAGATTTCTGAACTGTCAGTCTATCCAACTGGACACAAGCGCGTCACAAGAAGGACGGATGTCACGACGATCCATAGTTTCGCTTGTTCTTACGACCTTGCTGGCGGCGGTATGCCTCGCGCCAGCAACCCCGGCGCTCGGCCAGAAAGGCTACACCGGCGCGGACCTTGAGCGGATGGGCCAGTGGCTCAAGTTCTATCAACTGGACCTCTATCGGCTGGAAATTCCAGGCTATGCTTCGCCCTATGCGGCGGCGCTGACCAGCGGCAAGCATGGCTGGAGGATCGTTGTGTTTCTGCGCGACGGTGGAGTGACCAATGTGGACTGGGATTCCGGGTTTCTGAAACGGCCGTTCCAGGCGGCCAGCACAGACAACTTCGTCCTAATACCTCGCGTGGGGACCAACTTTGGAGTCAGCTTTAGCGGATGCGATGCCCAGAATTGCGCCAACAACTACGGTGCGGTGCTGTACCTGCCCTGGAGCCGCCAGTTCTTTCAGAAGGCGGTCGCCGCCCATTCGGTCGCGTGTTCGCAGTCTTTGCTGGACCCACGCAATGCCGCGGCGCTCCGGGCATTGGATGCCGCGCTCACGCGCCAGCAGGCTTCTGAGCCGCACTACGTTCCTCCGCCGTGCCCCGGAATTCGAACCTCGGCACATTGACTCAGCCCTCCGTCTGTGTTTAGCCGGAGATGGCTTCCTGACCGGGGATCCGTTCGCGGGGGTTGCATGATCGCGTGCCTTCTTTTAGCGTCAAGACTATGACAGATAAGGAACCTCAGCAGGGAGTCGTGCTCTCCCTCTCCGGAAAAGTTGCGCTCATCACAGGCGGATCGCGTGGAATTGGCGCGGCCACCGTGCGGCTGTTTGTGCAGGCGGGCGCAAAAGTGGTTTTCAATTACCGCAGCGCTGCCAAGGAAGCCGAGAAGCTTGCCGCCGAATGCGGCGGTCCGGAACACTGCATCGCGTTGCATCGGGAACTGACCACCCCAGCGCACGGCAGGGAACTGGTCGAAGAAACGGTTCGTGTTTTCGGCAGGCTCGACTGCCTGGTGGGCAATCACGGCATTTGGCCGCCGAACGACGCACCCGTTGAGTCGATGGCCGATACGCAGTGGCATCGCACGATGCATGTCAATCTTGACAGCATGTTTGGCGTGGTGCAGGCCGCCGTCGCCCAGTTCAAGAAGCAAGGCAGGCCATCCAAACATGCGGCTGCCGGGTGCATCGTGCTCATCAGCTCGACCGCCGGCCAGCGGGGAGAAGCCATGCACTCCGACTATGCCGCCTCGAAAGGCGCACTCATCAGCTTCACTAAAAGCCTGTCGAGCGAGCTGGTCCGCGAAGGCATCCACGTCAACTGCGTGGCTCCCGGCTGGGTCGACACCGACATGTCCGCGGCCACCTTGCGCGATCCCCAAAAATGCGAACAGGTGGTTTCCGGCATCCCCATGGGTCGCGCCGCCACGGTGACGGAAATTGCCGGGCCGGTATTGTTCCTGTGCACTCCGTTCGCCGGTTTCGTCAGCGGAGAGGTCTTCAATGTCAACGGCGGTTCGGTCCTGGTCGGCTAAGTCCCCGGCGCGTCGAAGGACCGGATTGGCGTTGGCGGCGATCGCTTGCCTGCTGTGGCCCTCCCTGCTGATGAGTCAGGCCACGGATACCATCGCGCGGGCGAACCGGCAAAAGGCGCACGCAATCCTGGCGGCAACCATTCAAGCGCTGGGCGGTCCGGCATGGACCCATCTCCGCACCAGCCGTTGTCGCGTTCGAATTGCGTCGTTCTTTCAGGGAACTCCTACGGGCGAAGTTGCGGACGCGACCATCCGTTCCGAGTTTCCTGACAAGGAGCGCATTGAGTTGGACAACGGCCGCGTCGTGCGGATTTTTTCCGGATCGCGCGGCTGGGAGATCACCTACAAGGGCAAGAAGGACCTGCCGCCGGAAAAACTGGAAGAGTATCTGCGCTGGCGGAATCATTCGCTCCGGTCGGTCCTCGGCCATTGGTACAACGATCCGTCCACGGTCCTGATCGATGAAGGCCCGTCGCAGGTGGAACGGCATCCGGCGGAGAAGATCATGCTGATCGACTCATCGAACGACGCGGTGACGCTTGAAGTCGATGCGGATAGCCATCTCCCGTTGCGACTGAGCTTTTCCTGGCGCGATCCGCAGTTTCACGACAAGAATGTGGACGCCATCGAGTACGACAACTATCACGAGATCGACGGCATCGCTACGCCGTTCACCTTGACGGAAACTCACAACGGCGAAACTATTCATCAGACCTATGGATTGCAGGCCGAATACAACATCGGCTTGCAATACAATTTCTTTGATCCGAACTATGCCGCCGCGCACTTGAAATGATGGCCGCAAAACTGACGGAGGAACGATGAAGGACCTTTTTGCGCAGCATGCGGACGCGGGAAAAGAAGATGCGAACGACTCCATCGCAGCAGTCGAACTCATCTATCGGCTGGATTGGGAACGGACGTATCCTCAGGGTTTGGAGCGAGTGTGGAAGGCCATCTCCAATCCGGATGAGATTACGGCGTGGATGAAATTCCCCGCCCAACTGGAGCCGTGGGTCGGAGGCGCCATCCACATCGACTTCTCGTCCCAGGGATCGCTCGAAGGGACCGTCTGCAACTTCGAGCCTCCGCACCTATTGATCTATACCTGGGGAGATTCCCTGGTGAACTGGAAGCTGGAAGCAGACGCGACCGGGACCAAACTGCACTTTTCTCATGTGGGCGTGCGTCCGGAGTTGTTGGCGGGGCTGGGCGCAGGTTGGCACGCATTCCTGGATCAATTGGAAGACCATCTGACCGGGAGTTCGAGGCCCAGCCGCTACAAAGATTTGAAAGGCCGCTACGAAAACGCAGCGAAATCCTAGAAGGGCGGCGCTCGGTCGCGTCGGCGTTTTATAATCTGCTGGACAGCTATGGAAAACAGCGAGCACGTAAATCCCGAAGCACCCTCTTGGAAGGCTCCCCTCGACGTTGTCGAGATCATGGAAATCCTGCCCCATCGTTACCCTTTTTTGCTGGTCGACCGCGTCGTCGAGATGGAACGCAAAAAGCGAATTGTCGCCATCAAGAACGTCACCATCAACGAACCTTTTTTCCAAGGCCACTTCCCCGGTTTTCCCATCATGCCTGGGGTGTTGCTTCTGGAGGCGCTGGCGCAGACGGGCTGCATCCTGGTGATGGTGGAATTGCCGGATCCAACGGAAAAACTGATCGTCTTCACTGGGGTGGAACACGCGCGTTTTCGCCGTCCCGCGCTCCCCGGAGATCAGGTGCGGCTGGAAATCGACGTGCTGAACTGGCGCAGCCGCCTGATGCGGATGCAAGGCAAGGCGTTCGTCGACGGCAAGCTGGTTTGCGAGGGAATCGTGACTTCGCAGATGGTGCCGCGCAATCCCAAAGCTGGCGCATCCGGATCCAGTGGTTCGCCGGGTGCGGCGATTGAGGCCGCTGTCGAAGCGTGAGCATCCACTCCACGGCGCGCATTCACCCATCCGCCATCGTTGCGGAAACAGCGATCGTCGGCGCGCGCAGCAGCGTCGGCCCATTTTGCACGGTCGGTCCGAATGTCGAGCTTGGGGAAGACTGCGAGCTGGTGTCGCACGTCGTGCTCGACGGCCACACGCGCCTGGGCAACGGCAACCGCGTCTTTCCCTTCACTGCGGTGGGCGTGCCTCCGCAGGATTTGAAATATCAAGGCGAGCCGACCCGGCTTGAAATCGGCGACCGCAACGTCATCCGTGAATTCATCACCATCTCGCGCGGAACGACAGGTGGGGGCGGAACCACACGCCTCGGCGACGACTGCCTCATCATGGCTTATGCCCACATCGGCCATGACAGCCAGATCGGGAACCAGTGCATTCTCGCCAACGGCGCCACACTCGCCGGCCACGTCACCATTGAAGATTACGCAACCCTGGGCGCTCTCTCCGCGGCGCATCAGTTCTGCCGCATCGGCCGCTACGCATTTGTCGGCGGAGGTTCCATCATTATCCAGGATGTGCTGCCGTATTCGCTTACTTCGGCAAAACGCGATGCCCATGCGTTCGGCCTGAACCGGGTGGGCCTGCAGCGCCGGGGATTTTCCTCCGACCAGATGCGCAAGTTGCATCATGCCTACCGTATTCTGCGGGCTGCAAAATTGAACACCACGCAGGCGCTGGAGAAATTGAAGGCGGAAGACGCATCCACGGAAGAAGTCCGCTATTTGATCGAGTTCATTGAGAGCTCTTCGCGCGGCGTACTCAAGTAAGCGACAATTCAATCGAACATGTCTGCATCTGTCCATCCCGCCGCTGATCGTCCCGCAAGGCTCGGCCTGATCGCGGGCAACGGACGATTTCCGTTTCTCCTGCTGGATGCGGCGCGTGCCCATGGGACTGAGGTGATTGTCGCCGCGATTCGCGAAGAGACAGACGCGGAGATGGACGCGCGCGCTGCCGGCGACTCTGGCGTTCGCGTCCATTGGCTCTCTCTTGGGGAACTCTCGCGTCTGATTGAGATGTTCCATCGCGAAGGTGTCACCCAGGCCGTAATGGCTGGGCAGGTGAAGCACAAGCAGATTTTTTCCGGCATTCGGCCGGACTGGCGTCTGGCAAAGCTGCTGCTTTCGCTCTCGGCCCGCAACACTGATGGGCTGTTGGGTGCAATCGCGAACGTGCTGCGGGAGGAGGGGATTGAACTAATCTCTTCGACCACATTTCTGGAGCCTCTGCTGGCCCGTCCTGGAGTTCTCACGGCGCGAACTCCCAACCAAAGCGAGCAACGCGATATTGCTTACGGCCGCGGCGTGGCCCATGCATTGGCCGCCTACGATATTGGCCAGACGGTTGTCATCGCAGCGCAGGCATGTGTTGCGGTCGAGGCGATGGAAGGTACGGATGTGGTCATCGCGCGCGCCGGAACCATCCTGCGGTCGCTTGCGGAAGCAGGGGACGCGTCCACGCTGGAGCGGTCCCTGACTGTGGTCAAGGTAGCCAAGCCGAAACAGGACATGCGCTTCGATGTGCCCGTCATCGGCATGGGCACCATCACAACCATGCAGCAGGCAGGAGCGACATGCCTGGCCATCGAGGCTGGCCGCACGCTCATTTTCGATCTCGAGGCTGTAACCGCGGCCGCCAATCAAGCTGGAATCACCATTGTTGCGGATTCCGCAGAGCATCCTCGCGAAACGAAATAACTGCGCTCGTTGTCGACTCGCCCGTCGCCATTCTCATCTACTCGTCCGTATAATCGAGCCGGGAGATTTCCGCTATGAACCTGACCCGTATTTCTCTAGGAGTTTTGCTGGCTGTTGCCGTCCTGTATCTGGGAGCGCGCGTGTTCGCGGCTTCCGACTCGATCCCTCAGGTCGGACAGACAGCGCCTACCTTCACGCTCCCATCCCAGGAAGGCACCGACATCAGCCTGGGCCACTATCGCGGCAAGTGGGTCGTCCTCTACTTCTACCCCAAGGACATGACCTCCGGCTGCACCATTGAAGCCCGGGGTTTCCAGAAGGACCTCGGCAAATATGACGCGGCCAACGCCGTGGTGCTGGGCGTCAGCGTGGACACGGTGAAAAGCCATCAGGAATTTTGCGCGAAAGACAGCTTGCACTTCAAGCTGCTCGCCGATCCGAACGGCAACGTGATCGCGCAGTACGGCTCGCTGGGCAATACCATGGGCTTCAAGATGGCCAAGCGCAACACCTTCCTGATCGATCCGGAAGGCAAAATCGTGAAGGAATGGATTGGCGTCGATCCCAGCCACCACAGCGCCGAAGTCCTGGCCGCCATCCACGGCCTGCAAAAGAGCTAGCCGGTTTCATTTTCCGCTTTAAGTCCTGCGGTACGGTCCTTGTGTCCTGCCATGGATTACCTTCGCGCCGCATTGTGTGTCTTGGCGATTCTTTACGGCGTTGCATCCAGCGGCTTGCAGGACAGCGCACACCGCCTCTGGCTGCTTTCCAGCGCCATCTCCAGCAGGCGTATGCTGCGCCAGCCCTGTTCCGCGGTTACGGCTAGCGGCGCAACCCCCCAAATCGTGTTGCGAACATTTTCGTAATATTTGCGATAATCGCCGGGCAACGTCGGTACTCGTCGTTCGACCGCCTCACCATCCCGCATCGTCGTCAGCTTGCCCCAGTTGGCTTCGGGCTCTTCTCCCCAATGCGGACCTCCTAGGGTCGCGCCGTCCTTCAGCTCCTGCTCCTGCGGGTCGACGCCGTACTTCACGTACGATCCCAGCGTTCCGTGGGCCACAAAGCGCGGGCCAGCCGTGCGGGCTAGCAGCGTCGAATGCAGCACCACCCGCAGACGCGGATAGAACAGGTAGATCGTAAAAGCATCGTTGACAGCGACCGCGTCGCGGTCCTGCCGCACATCGGCAAAGATTGCTTCCGGCGTGCCGAACAGCACCAGCGCCTGGTCGACAAGATGCGAACCCAGGTCGTGCAGGATGCCGTTGCCGGCGAGAGTCTTTTCCTGCCATGGCTTGCGGCGCGGTGCGGGCCAGTACCGGTCATTGCGCGACTCCACAGTGACCACACGCCCCAGTTCCTTCGAGTCCAGCACCTGCCGCAGCGTCATGAAATCTCCATCCCAGCGGCAGTTTTGGTAGACGGAGAGCACCCGCTTCCGCGCCCGTGCCAGTTCGATCAACTGGCGCCCCTCGTCACTGGTGGCGACGAAAGGCTTGTCCAAAACGACGTGCTTCCCTGCTTCCAGGGCCTGACGCGCCAGTTCAAAATGTGTGGAAGGCGGTGTGCTGATGACGACGAGATCGAGCTCCGGCTGCGCCAGCAACTCGTCCATGCTGCGCGCGATGGCAACGCCGGGATAGGCTCGCGCGGCAGTATCCCCATGCCGCTGCAGGATCGCCGCCAGTTCCCAGCCATCGATGGCGTGCAAAAATGGCGCATGAAAGATGCTTCCGCCGTGTCCAAATCCAACCAAACCGGCGCGAATCGTACGACCCATGGATTCTCCTCTAGGAAGAATTATCGTGCATGATGGGGCGTCTTGCTGCTGCCATATTAGATTGGCTTGATTAAGTGACTTGGCTGATCCGCTGCGCTAGGATCAGGATCAGTTTGTTGCCAGAGAATGAAAAGCTCATCATGCATTTTTCTCGTAAGCAGATGACATAAACTGGCTTGTCCGCGAGGGGGTATTGACTGTGTTGCGTGTAAACGAGTTCCAGCTTTACGAACTGGCAACGGTGGTGCACCCATTGACCCAGATTAGCGACGAGACGAAGTACAGTGATGTGTGGCTTAGTCTGATGAATGCCAAAACAGCATTGCAGACGATATTCAAGCAACGCTCCTTAGAGGTCTGCTTCAATGCGGCTAGCGAGTTGTACGGGACACTTCGCGAAGTCGCTCCAGATGATTTCTCCGAGGCAGCAGCGAAATTGCATACCGATCCCGCAGCAGAAGAACCATCACTCGGCTTTGTGTCCTACTCTATCCGCGAAGCAGCCAACAAATTTGAGACCGTCTTGTCTGCCGAGTTATCAAACTCGGATACATACTGGATTTCTCCGAAGGGAACGCACAAAACATCAATCCTGATGCAGTCAGCCCGCCTTGAGCTTCCACCTAGTGTCTTAAAGGAAATTCCCGAAGAGGCGGCCGTGGAACTGGACGAAGCTGGGAAGTGTCTACTTTTCGATGTTCCAACCGCAGTTGGTTTTCACTTGTTCCGTGCGACTGAAGCAGTCATCCGAAAATACTATGAGAAGGTGATAGGCATGTCCCCCGCAAAGAAGTCCCGGAATTGGGGGGCTTATATAAAAGGGTTAAAGGCAAGGGGAGCCAGCACGAAAGTGACTGGGTATCTGGATCACATTCGTGAGCACTACCGCAATCCGGTTCTTCACCCCGAAGTTACTCTCACACCAGAAGATGCCCAAGTATTGTTCGGGGTCTGTGTTAGCGCCATTGTAATGATGGCATCCGAGATGACTGCGAATAAGGGCGCGGTACTTCCGTTCACTACCAGTGGAGCACTTGGAACCGGTTCTCCATAGGGAAGAACTGTACACTTAGCCAAAAATTGGTGGCCAAACCGGTCAGTAATCCATGCGACGTTGAGTTTTCCACGCCACATGGATTCTTTCCTCAGGCTTGCGCCGCTGGAGTCTGTTCAGGCTCCGCTGCTTCCACCGGTTTTGCCGCGACCGCCTTCCTGGCAGGTTCGGGCTTCTTGGCCGGCTCGACCTTCTTGCCGGGGGCAAGAATGGCGTGCAGGGTGGTACCTTCCATCCGAGGATGAAATTCGACAATGCCGCCGTCACCGACGTCTTGAATCAGCCGGTTAATGATCTGGTATCCCAGCTCGCGATGGGCCATCTGACGGCCGCGAAAACGCAGCGAGGCCTTCACCTTGTCGCCGTCCTGCAGAAAGCGGATGGCCTGGTTCTTTTTGGTCTGGTAGTCGTGCTCGTCGACCGTGACCGAGAGCTTGACTTCCTTGATGGTGATGACCTTTTGCTTTTTACGCGCCGCCCGTTCGCTCTTGTCTTTTTCGTAGAGATATTTGCCGTAATCCTGAATGCGGCAAACCGGCGGCACGGCGTTGGGAGAGATCTCTACCAGGTCGAGACCGCGCTCGCGGGCAATTTTCAGGGCTTCGAAAGGTGGAAGAACGCCGAGCTGTTCTCCATTTTCGTCAATCACGCGAATTTCACGCGCGCGTATCCGATCATTGATGCGAATAAACTGTTTCGCCGAACGCTTATCGATGTGCCGCCTCCAAGGTAAGCGAGGATATACCTCGCCTCGTAAGTATAACATTTCGCGCGAACGCGACCGGCAGACCGCAAGCCAATCCCTGATCCAGCAGATGAGCCGCGTGCGCTTGTGGTTGCCAAACCTTCACGCGATGGAGCGCATCCCCCTTACGATTTTTCCAGACAGGCCATGGTCCGTCAGCCCAGCAATTTCAACTCGAACCAGCGTGTTCGGCTCCAGATTTCCGGCCATCTCGAGGGAAAGAAAGTTGTCCGTCATCCCGGCGGTTTGTCGGTTCTCGCTGCGTTGGTGATCGGACATTTCCTTCGTCGAAACCAGTGTCACAGCACTCAGTTGTTTTCCGATGAATCTTGTTCGGAACGCCAGATTCTTCTGCTGGATCAGGCCACGCAAGGCGGCCATGCGGTCCCGGACCGCTGCCGTCGCCACCGATTGCTGCCGATGGAGTTCCCACCCAGGCGTGCCGGGACGTGCTGAAAATGGAAACAAGTGCAGATACGTGAACGGCTGGGCTGCGATGAAATCATAGCTCTCGCGGAACTCTTCCTCCGTCTCGCCGGGAAAGCCCACCATCACGTCCGCGCCGATGGCCGCGTCCGGGCAGGCAGCGCGAACCTTCGCCAGCCGGTCGGCATAATGCCAGGGTCGATAGCGACGATGCATCCGTCGCAGCACGCGGTCCGATCCGGATTGCAGCGGCATGTGGACATGCCGGGCCAGGCGTGGATAGGGGCCTTGCCCCCAGCGGCGCAGCAGGGCAATCAGCCCATCGGTCCAGTCCATCGGCTCGACTGAGCTGATGCGCAGGCGCGGAATCTCCGTCGTCTCAAAAATTTCCGCCAGCAGATCTTCCAGTCGGTCCTGCGGAACCATGTCTCGGCCCCAGCGTCCAAGGTTGATGCCGGAGATCACGAGTTCCTGGCCGCCCGCGGCGACGAATTGTTGCACAGAATCCTGCACCTGCCGCTTGGGCAGCGAACGGCTGTTGCCGCGCGTCGAAGGAATCACGCAAAACGTGCACCGGTTGCCGCATCCATCCTGAATTTTCAAGGTCGGCCGCGTTCGATAGGCCGCTGGATTCTCCGCCAGCCGATCGATCGCGGATGCGGGCAGCGACGGCAACTGAAAGTCGCTATGGGCAAAAATGTCTCCGGCCAGCACAAACGCCGGACCGCCGGTCAATCGCGCTGCGCTCGCCGCCGAAGCCGATTCCAACCGGGACACCGGCACAAACCCAGGGGCGGAAATCGCCCCCGACGGAAGCGTCTGCCCGGTCACCGCCCGTCCAGGCCCAAGGGCGATGGCGGCCACCTCGTTTTTGTGGCTGTTCCCGACCACCGCGAACACCCCCGGCAGCGCAGCCACCTCCTGGGGCGCCCGTTGCGCGTAGCAGCCGGTCACAACGATGCGAACCAAAGGATTGGCGCGCTGGATGCGGCGAATATAGGCGCGTGCGTCCCGGTCCGCCTCGGCCGTCACCGTACAGGTGTTCACCACCACCACGCCGGTCTGGGACATGCCCTTCGCAGGGCGGGTGCCCAGGGCTTCCAAACGCGCGGCAATCGCGTCTCCATCTGCCTGGCTGGCACGGCAGCCGAAGTTTTCCACGTGATATCCTGTCACCCTGCCAGTGTAGCAATCGCGCGACGGCCAAGCGCGATGCAAACGGCGGATTCTCTTCCTTGCGAATCGACATTCTTGCCTGGCTTGGCTTACAGTATGCGTGTAGAGAAGGGAACTCCATCCATGAAGCGCCGCATTCTTTTGGTAGACGATGAACCTGCAATCCTGCTCACCCTGAAGGCTCTCCTCGAAATCCATGGCTTTGAGGTAGAAACTGCCACCTCCGCCCGCGATGCCAAGTCCAAGCTGCGCAGCTCCAGTTTTGTTATGGTCATCACCGATATGCGGATGGAGAACGATCAGGCCGGTCTGGAAGTGGCGCGAGCGGCGAAGGAAGCCTCGTATCGGCCCGCCGTTGCGCTTTTGACCGCATTCCCTGCGAGCGACGATGCCTGGCGCGACGATGGCGCGGACGAGATGCTGGTCAAGCCGATGAACAGCTCCGCCCTCATCCAACAACTGGAAGCCCTGTTGGTGGCCCATGAAGATCGCAAGCGGCCGGTAGAAAAGGTCCCGGGCCTGGTTAGCTCGGCAGGCAAAGATCGCCGTAAGGGTTCGCCCCGCAGCGCGACGGCGGCCCGTAGGTAATTCCTTCATTTTCCGGGTGCGCGATGGAAACATCCGGCCTCCGCCCGGTTTGCGAGACGACCATGGCTGGTCAAGGCAGTGGGCTTTTTTGTACTGCGGCCGCCGCCCCTGTGTTACCATTCAGTTACGCTCAGTGATTTGGTTGTGAGCCGTTCTTGCCAGCCTAACGGCAAGTGGTCCGCAGTTGCACCCTCCCAAGCCTCTACAGCGTGATCGCTTCGCGAATGTTTGCGTTGCGATGAGGCGAAGCGATTGCTTCCGCCCTATCAGCTGTCATGCGGCATCCGAGGTCGAACTCAGTTCTTCGTGTCGACCCCGAGCAGATTTCCTGGAAATCTGTTCTAGAGTTTCTAAAACGCAATTATAAGCAGCGTTTTCCTTTGAGACTCCGGTATCCCCTGCGGTTTCATCCCTACCCTTCAGCGGCGCGAAGACCGCAAAGGCTAGCTATGTGTTCCGGTCTGTCTGCATGTGGGTGCTAGGCAAGCAGGCCCGGAAACGAAGGAAAACATTGACTCAATTTACAGATTTCACTCTTTTGCCCGCGCTTCAGAGCAGGCTCGCGCAATCCAAATTCATTACTCCAACTCCGGTCCAGGTGAGTGCAATTCCGCCGGCCCTCGAAGGTCGCGATGTTTTGGCAACGGCACAAACCGGCACCGGCAAGACGCTCAGCTTTCTCATTCCGATCGTCGAAGGCTTGCAAAAGTCCGCCAAGACGCCTGACCCTTACCAAGGCCAACGGCAGGGCTCCCAGGGCAGGGGCAAAAGTCCGTTTGCTTTGATTCTTTTGCCGACCCGCGAGCTGGCCATGCAGGTCGAGCAGGCATACCGCAATATTTCCCTGGATGCGTCCTCGCAGGCCGCGCTGGTCGTAGGTGGCCTTTCCGAAGGCCCGCAGCTTCAGGCCATTCGCCGTGGAGCGCGTTTGATCGTGGCCACTCCCGGCCGCCTGGAAGATTATCTTCGCCGCAAGCTGGTCCAGTTGGATCAGGTGCAAGTGCTCGTGCTCGATGAAGTCGATCGCATGTTGGATATGGGTTTCAAGCCCGCCATCAAGCGTATCGTGGCCGCATTGCCGGCGCAGCACCAGACGCTTTGCTATTCGGCAACGCTGGAATCCCCAGTGAAAGAAATCGTTCGCGATTACGTGAACAATCCAGTCCGCATCGAGATCGGTTCAGCGCTAAAACCGGCCGAGAATGTTCGCCTTCAGACCTTCGAAGTGACGACCGAAAAGAAAATGCCGCTGCTCGAGCACCTGCTGCGCTCGGAAACAGGCAGTTTTCTGGTCTTCGTTCGCACCAAGCACGGTGCCGACCGCGTGGCCAGGAAGCTCAGCATGTCCGGTTGGAATGCGACCAGCATCCACGGCGATCGCACCCAGGCACAACGTAGCGCAGCCCTGCGCAGCTTTACGCAGGGGCAGCATCGCGTGCTGGTTGCCACCGATGTCGCGGCCCGCGGCATTGATGTGGCCCACATCGCCCATGTTGTGAACTACGACATGCCGAAAATGGCGGAGGACTTTGTCCATCGCGTCGGCCGCAC
>JBKQVW010000089.1:0-72308 GCA_052142955.1 Acidobacteriaceae bacterium
CCGATTCGGCGAAGAAAACAAAACCCGCGTGGGGATGGAACATCCATCCAGGAGAGATTCTGCGCGAGGAATATATGAAACCGCTCGGGCTGAGTGTGTATGCCCTGGCGAAGGAATTGAAGCTGACGCGCCCACGTCTAAATGACATTGTTCTGGAACGTCGGGCCATCACCGCCGACACCGCGATCCGTCTCGCCAAGTATTTTGGAACCACCGCGCAGTTCTGGATGAATATGCAGTCGTCGTATGAGCTGCGCGAAGCGGAGAATGCCAATCGCAAAATTGTCGAGAGCATTGCGCCGCGCCGGACGGATGCGGCATAAAGTTGGGAAGATCAGGGCACCTACGACATCGCGCTCCTATAGTGCATAGGGTACGCTGGTAGCACTTCTCCTTAGAGGTTAGAAAACTATGTCACCATGGGTGCCTATTGGTGTCACTATAGTGGTTTGCCTGCTCAATATTGCAATTGGGTTTTATGCCCGGCTCGTTCCGATCGAGGTACAAAGGCAGCATCTCAGACGTTCGTTGTTTTGGGCGGCCGTTATTTGGGACGGCGCGGCGGCTATCGTCTTCATTGTTTCCCTCATCCATTTTTGGCGAACGCCACCACCGCCGACAATTAATACCGTGTTTGGAATCGCATTGGATTTCGTTGGGCTGGCCACGATTGGCTGGGGTGTAACGATATATCTTGCGTTTAGATTAATGGGGCGAAACCTGAAAAATACCGGAGGGATCATAGATGCTCTGGACAAGCATCTCCAATTCATCAAGGAAAATTTTGATTATTCGATGGAGAACAGGAAAGCCTTACAACTCCTTGCTTCCTCTTCGCCGGAGATTGCGCCCGAAACTGCTGCCCAAATCAAAAAACTACTGAATGAGTCTGGGAATGCGCTCGAATAGAGTCGGAGTCGCTCACAAGCTCAGGCGGCATACACGACGTCGTGGTTGCAGCATTCGCCTCGATCCCTCAGCTTCCCGTAAAATTAAGTGTTTGGATCGAGCACGTGTCGCCGAGCATCCAATAATCCCAACATTGCAACGGAATGGAGCACTCCTTTGGCTGAAACGATCTATGACGTCGCCATTATTGGCGGCGGCCCGGCTGGTTACACCGCGGCGATTCGCGCCGGGCAGTACGGCCTGAAAGTCGCGTTGATTGAAAAAGAAAGCAAGCTGGGCGGGACTTGCCTGCATTGGGGCTGCATCCCGACCAAGTCCTTGCTGTTCAACGCCGAAGTGTATGACCACCTGAAACATGCGGTGGAGTATGGCATTGAGGGACTGGGCGAAGGCAAGCTGAACTGGGGCACCATCCAAAAGCGCAAGCAGGGCATCATCGACAAGCATGCCAAAGGCCTGGTGTTCCTGATGAAGAAGAACAAGGTGAACGTCTACGAAGGCCACGGGCGGTTGATCGGGCCAGCCAGGGACGGCGTGCACTCGGTCGAGGTGTATACCGAGGGCGGCGGCGGGGCGGACGGCGAGCGCAGCTTTGTGAAGGCGAAGAATGTGATCCTGGCGACGGGGTCGGACGCGAAGATGCTGCCGGGACTGGAGCCGGACTCGAGGGTGCTGACGAACATCGAAATTCTGTCGCTGAAAGAGATTCCCAAGTCCCTGGTCATCATTGGCGCAGGTGCGGTGGGGGTCGAGTTTGGGTCGATCTTCAAGAGCTTTGGCGCGGAGATCACCATCATCGAATTCCTGCCGCGTCTGGTGCCGAATGAAGATGAAGACATCAGCAAAGAGCTGGCGCGGGCCTTCCGCAAGCGCGGGATTGAATCGTTTCCAGGCACCAAGTTCGACAAGCTGGAGAAGACCAAGAATGGCGTCAAGGTGACGGCGACCGGCTCTGACGGCAAGCAGATGGTGAAGGAAGCAGAGAAAGTGCTGGTGGCGGTGGGCCGCGCGCCCCGCACCGACAATGTTGGCCTGGAAAAGACAAAGATCAAGCCGGATCGGGGTTTCATCCAAGTGAACGAGTGGATGCAGACGGAGGAGCCGGGTGTCTACGCGATTGGCGACATCGTGGCTGGACTGCCACAGTTGGCGCATGTGGGCGCGATGTGCGGCATGGTGGTCGCGGCCAAAATTGCAGGTAAATATGCGCGACCGGTACGGAGTGACCGGGTGCCTGCCTGTACCTATTGCGAGCCGCAGATTGGCAGCGTGGGTCTGACGGAAGCGGCGGCGAAGGAAAAGGGCTTCCAGGTGAAGGTAGGCAAGTTCCCGTTTACGGCCAACTCGAAGGCGTCGATTGTGGATTCGCACGATGGCTTTGTGAAGATTGTGGCGGACGCAAAGTACGGGGAAATTCTGGGCGTCCACATCATCGGACCGCAGGCCACGGAGTTGATTGCCGAAGCGGTGACGGCGATGGAACTGGAGGCGACGGTGGAAGAGATGATGTTTATCATTCACGCGCATCCGACGCTGGCCGAGGCGATGTTGGATGGTTTTGGCAGCGTCGAGAATATGGCCATCAACGCGTAGCTGCTTCAAGAACAAACTAAGGCCCGGCGAAATATCCGGCTTCTGTCTTCTACGTGGAAACCTATGTCCGCACATAATGACGCCTCGTCCAATATGGCCTCGCAAACTGCCATTGCGCAGCCATGGAACCCTTCTGAGTACTCTGCGCATGGCCGATTTGTGACTGACCTGGGCGCCAACATCCTGGAGTGGCTCGATCCTAAGCCGGGCGAAGAGGTGCTCGACCTTGGCTGCGGCGACGGCATGCTGACGGAGCAAATCGCGCAGCGCGGTGCGCACGTTCTAGGTGTCGATGCATCCCCGGAGATGATCGACGCAGCGCGCAATCGCGGCGTGCCCGTGGAATTGATGGATGCGACGCGAATGGACTTTCCGCGGCGGTTTGATGCGGTGTTTTCCAATGCCGCGCTGCATTGGATCCACGACCAGCCAGCCCTGTTGCGTGGCGTCGCGCGCGCACTGAAACCCGGCGGTCGATTCGTGGCGGAAATGGGTGGACATGGAAACATCGCTGCGATTCGCGTCGCCCTGCATGCCGCGCTAACTCATCATGGACTGGCCGATTACATGGCAGGCAACAACTATTTTCCTACGGTCGCGGAGTACCGCAGCCTGCTGCAAACGCACGGTTTTGCCGTGAATGCGATGGATCTGGTTCCCCGCCCTACTCCGCTGCCCAGCGGCATGCGGGCATGGCTCATGATGTTTCGCCGCGGCGTTTTCAATGCCGTGCCGGAGGATCTGCGCGAGACGATCCTGAAGGAAACACTAGAGCATCTCGAACCTGCCCTACGCGGCCGCGACGGCAATTGGATTGCCGACTACGTGCGGCTTCGCTTCCGCGCGTGCATTGGGTCAGCGGACGCCGCGTAATGGCAAATTTGCTGCATCTGATTCATCTGGGGCGCATCGGCTATGCGGAAGCGCTGGAGCTGCAGCAGGAACTGGTAGCGCGACGCAAGCAGCAGCAGATCGGCGATGTGCTGCTGTTGTTGGAACATCCGCCGGTGCTGACGCTGGGAAGAAACGCGCATCGCGCGAATATCCTGGCCAGCGATGATGAGCTGGGGCGGCGCGGGATCGGCGTGCATGAGATCGATCGCGGCGGCGATGTGACGTATCACGGGCCCGGGCAGATTGTCGGCTATCCAATCCTGGATTTGCGCGGAGAATTTCCGGGCAAGAAGGGACCGCACCTCGGTGCAGTCGAATACGTGCGATGGTTGGAAGAAGCTCTGATCCGCACTTGCGCAGAATATGGTGTGTTGACTCAGCGCATCCCGGGTCGCACCGGCGTGTGGACGCTGGCCGGAGGCAGCATTCCAGAAAAAAAGATCGCGGCGATCGGGGTGCATATTTCGCAGGGAATTACTTCCCATGGATTTGCGTGGAACGTGACCACCGATCTACGGGATTTTCGCTTGATTGTCCCCTGCGGAATTGTGGACGGTGCCGTGACTAGCCTGGAAGAGGAGATCGACACACGATCCCAGGCCATGCCAACGATGGAACAGGCGATACATGCAGTCGCGCGAAATTTCGGTCGTATTTTTGGAAAACAAATGCTGTGGACGGATTCGGTGGAAGGGTTGATGCAGGAATCCAGGCAAGGCACAATATCAGGGTCGCTTTCGTAGCGCGCCTTCCGGAGGACGATGGCTTGGTGTACCCAACGAACCGGCACTGCCGTTGGTAGCCGCGAGATCGCTGTTCGGCATCTTGTCATATAGAATGGTGGGTTTGGTGCAATTTGGCAGAAAAAATCGTCTCATGGCGACAAGGAAAACAGAAATTCCATCCCAGACTATCTCTGCATTGAAGCCTGCCAGTGGACACAAAGTTGCGCTCGCACAAGTAGATAGCAAACGCCGTACCGAACGATTTGAAACCAGGAAAAACTGAAAACGAAATGAAAGCAGGAAGGAATCCATGCCAACCAACGTAGTGATGCCGCAGATGGGTGAGTCAATCTTCGAGGGGACGATTACGAAGTGGCTGAAGAAGGCCGGCGAGGCTGTGCAGCGAGACGAACCTTTGTTCGAGATTTCGACCGACAAGGTGGACGCGGAAATTCCTGCACCAGCGTCCGGAGTGTTGACGGAGATCAAGGTCGCGGAGGGCGCCACGGTGGAAATCAACACCATCGTCGCTGTAATTGGAGAAAGCGGGAGCGCGGCGGCACCGAATGGTGCAACGACTGTCGGTGCGGCAAAAGTAGCCGAGCAGGCCGCGGTTGCCACGGCACCGGAAAAGGCGAAGGAACCCGTCCCGGCTCCAAAATCTGCGCCAGCGAAGCCGGACGCAATGCAGAAGGGCGAGCCTACGCCATTCGGCCCAACCCAGGTGACGGGTGGCACCAATGTAGTGATGCCGCAGATGGGCGAGTCGATCTTTGAGGGAACGATTACGAAGTGGTTGAAAAAGGTTGGCGATACGGTGGAACGGGACGAACCGTTGTTCGAGATTTCCACCGATAAGGTGGATGCGGAAATTCCCGCACCTGCGGCTGGGGTTTTGACTGCCATCAAGGTAGCCGAAGGCGCGACGGTCGAGATCAACACGGTGGTAGCGGTGATCGGCGGAAGCGGCGCGGGAGCCTCTGCGGTAGCACCCGCCGTACCGCCAGCAGAAAGAAAAGCGTCGGCTTCGCAAGCCAGTGCGCAGCCTGCGACTCCTTCTGCGGCGCGGGAAAGCGCAACGACGGCTGGAGAGCGACAACGTTCGTCTCCGCTAGTTCGGCGGATTGCAAAAGACAATAACCTCGATCTTTCCCAGATCAGCGGCACGGGACCCGGAGGTCGCATCACGAAGGACGATGCTCTTGCATACCTGGGACAACATGGCAAAGGCTCAGGAACCGCGACGACCGTCCGACAGGCGGGCACGGGGGCGCCGTCGGTCGCGTCGTCTCCGGCTGCGTCTGCTCTTGCGGAAGTTTCGATCCCCGGAGAACTGGTTCCGTTGACAAAAATGCGTTCCATTATCGCGCAGCGCATGGTGGAGTCAAAACACACCAGCGCGCATGTCCACAGCGTCTTTAAGATCGACATGACACGCATCGTAAAGATTCGCGAACGCGAAAAGACGAAGTACGAACAGCGGAACGGCGTCAAGCTGACGTACATGCCATTTATCGCCAGCGCGGTTGTCAGTTGCCTGCGCAAGATGCCAATTGTAAATGCGTCGCTGGAAGGCAACGCCATTCGATACCACAAGAACATCAACATCGGCATTGCCGTTGCGCTTGATTGGGGATTGATTGTTCCGGTCATCAAGCATGCGGAGGAACGCAGCTTTCTCGGGATCGCGCGCGGAATCGCGGATCTGGCAGCACGGGCACGCGCGAAGAAATTGAAGCCGGAGGAGGTGGCGGAAGGCACGTTTACCATCACCAATCCCGGCATCTTTGGCGAGCAATTCGGCACTCCGGTAATCAATCAGCCGGAAACGGCGATTCTTGGAGTCGGTGGACTGTTCAAGGAGCCGACGGTCGTGACGGATGCCGACGGAAACGACAGCATTGCTGTCCGCCACATCATGCGGCTGACATTGGGCTTCGACCATCGCGTGATTGATGGCGCCGATGCCGGCAAATTTATGGCCGAGTTGAAAAAGACGTTGGAAAACTGGGACGGCGATATTAACTGAGAAAGGTTCCTATCGACTGGAAAAAGCAGGCCGCCTGGCCTGCTTTCGCTTTCTAAGGTAATTATCCCCTAACAACATCTTCTCCTAATTATGAGAGTCAAACAATCCCTACCGAAAGAGTTGCGGTTCACCGTAGACCAGTTCAATGCTCTATTCCTGGCAGATAACGGATAACGCCTGTCTCGGATGATGCAACAGCGTTATCTGGGCAGTGAGGCATTCTGTGAGGAACGCAAGTCTGGCCGTAAGCACCACCGCATCGCGAAGGTCGGGCGTTGTCGTGTGATCACCGTAGTTCCATGATTTCCCCACAGTAGGTTCGATTTTCCACAAATCCCAGAAGCCTTTGCGTCTTTCGTTCTATGACATGTACCTGATGTCCACCGCAGGTTGCGATATCTCCACAAAACAGGTACAGCGCGAAATGGGCGTCACCTACAAAACCGCGTGGCGCATGTTTCAAGCAGATCCACGCGCTGATGTCGGAGGCTGGACTGTTGCTCAGTTGAGATTGACGAAACTTACGTATCCCGACTTTACCAGTTAGTTAGCAGGAAACCAATGCTTGCGAAATTGCGGATAGGGAGTTAAACTTTCATATATGCCTTTGACGGCACCCGTTCAGAATCGAACAGAGTACCGTCATTTTGACACCTTTCCTTAAGAAAGAGGGGCATTCTACTCACCCCCTTTTCAGTTGGAACTGTCCTTCGGCTCTCGACAAGTTTCATGACAGTCCTCAACGTCTGTAAAACGGGTACACCGGGGAAGGACTCGAACCTCCGACCTCCTGCCGGGATTGGCTAGGCAACTTCCTTGGGGGGAGACCTAGCCTTTCCGCTTTAGGTGCTCTATCCGCTGAGCTACCCGGTGAATCTCAAACTGCGGCAGTTCCCTACGACCCTATTGCTCGCAGTGGAACTCGCTGCATTCCCTCTTTCTTGAAATACTTATCCGGAATCGCGACCTCGACGAAATACTCTCCATTGGGGTTGATAACAATCGGGAGACCTCTCCGCTCGGAATAGTCAATCCCTACGTAATCCAAGAAGGTCTTAGCAGAAAAGCTCGCCCCGTTCCCCTTATCGTTGTAGCGAATCGTATAGGCCCGTGGGTCTTTCTTGTTGGAGGTCGCTTTCAGTGCCAGCTTCTTCTCCGCAGCATCCCACATTACAAGGATGGTTTCGTACGTTTCCTTTTGAAGAACTCGTGCAGCGGGCATGTTGAATGTGATTTGTCCCAGCTTAGAGAATGACATTAATGGACTCCCTAACCGGGGTGCTTTTTTCTCGAAGACCTCATATGCCATAGTTAGATACCTCTGACGGAAGCAAGTGTAACAAATTTTCCAGAGGGAATGCAAGCATCTAAAAACTTCACTCCATGGGTTCCAGTAGAGAATATGGAATATTTGCCAACATCGAGAGATGGTGTTCCTGCAAATAGCGACTAATCCGCTCGCTTTAATGCACAAAACAAAAGCTCCAGGCTACCAACCCGTAGTCGTGTCCTGTCAATGAGATGCATACAATTATCGCGATTACAATCTGCTCTTCGCGTCGAGTACATGCTGCACAGCTTCTTCCGCAGTTTTGCCGACCGCGGATAAATGGCCCATCTTCCGGCCTGCACGCGGAACATGTTTTTCATAGAGATGCAGCCGCACGCCTGGAACTGCCAGGGCCAGATCGAAGCGCGGACCAATCTCCGAACGCGTATCCAGCCACACATCCCCCAACAGATTGACGATGGCCGCGGGCTGAACCACCTCCACATCTCCAAGGGGAAGATTGCAGACGGCGCGCACGGCCTGTTCAAACTGGCTGGTGACGCAGGCGCGCTCGCTGGAGTGATAACTGTTGTGCGGACGCGGAGCCAGCTCATTGACCAACAAGCGGCCATCCTGTGCGATAAACATCTCCACTGCCAGCAATCCTTCAAGCTGGAACTGTTCCGCAATTGAGAGCGCCAATTCTCTCGCGTGTCTTGCGACGGCGCTGGGAATGCTGGCGGGGATCGCACTCCACACCAGGATTTGCTGAAGATGATGATTGACGGCGGCAGGATAGGCTTTCATTTCTCCGCGAGGAGAGCGTGCGACCATCACGGAGATTTCCATGGCGAGGTCGACAGCTTGCTCCACGACGAGAGGCCGCCGGCCGCGCGATTTCCAGGCTGCGTCGATCACTGCTGTGTCCGCAGGCTCTGAAAATCCAAGTTTTTCCTGGCTACGACCGTCATAGCCGCCGTGGGCACTTTTCACAAAGCAGCGACCACCGAGTTCCTGAATAGCTGCATGAAATTGTGGCAGATCGTATACCGCTCGATAGTCGCCCACCGGCAATCCATGCGCAACCAGCCAATCTTTTTGCAGGATGCGGTCCTGAATGATCGCAAGCATCCGGGAACTGGGGCGAACGGGCGCGTGACGCTCAGCAGCTTCGATTGCAGGCACAGAAATCTGCTCGATTTCAAGCGTGACGACATCGCAGCCGCGAGCAAGGTCCGCCGCCGCGCGCGCATCGTTCCAGGCTGCCTCAAAACAGGCATCGACGACGAACCGGGCTGGACAGGAGGGATCCGGATCAAGCACCTGGATGCGGTAGCCGAGCGAGCGAGCCGCCATGGCCATCATGCGGCCCAGCTGGCCGCCGCCAAGGATGCCGATGGTCGCGCCGGGCAGGATGACTTCCTGGGTAGGGTTCTGCATCAAGCGGGAGACTCCGACGACGGAAGGGTCTGTTTCGGCGGGAGCGTTTGGGCCAGCACTTCTTCTTTGCGCGCTTCCCGCCAGGCGAGAAGGCGATCGCGCAGAGCTCGATCTTCCAAAGCGAGGATGGAAATTGCCAGCAATGCGGCGTTCGCGGCACCCGGCTTGCCAATGGCGAGGGTGCCTACCGGAACGCCCTTCGGCATTTGCACGATGGAAAGCAGGGAGTCAACACCGGCAAGCATGGTCGCCGGAATGGGCACTCCCAGGACAGGCAGATGCGTTTTGGCAGCCAGCATTCCGGGTAGGTGTGCGGCGCCGCCGGCCCCGGCAATCAGTACCCGCAGACCCCGCTCCTCAGCGGTCGTAGCATATTCGAAGAGCCAATCCGGCGTGCGATGCGCCGAGACGACACGCGATTCGTGGGGAACAGAGAATTCCTGCAGAATCTCAATGGCAGGCTGAAGGATTTCATAATCGCTTCGGCTGCCCATGACCACGCCGACCAGCGGAGCTCGCTTCATCCGCTGATTATACGATTTTGCCGCAGACAGTCGTCGCTGCGAGAGGTCCGTTCACGAGGGGAATTTTTGGCGTTAGGGGTAAGTTAGGAACAGTATCCGATTCCTTCTCCACAAGAAAGCGGCTGCCAGCTTGGAGCCGACAGCCGCGAAATCGAAGGATGAATCGTAGAAGTTCGGTGTGCGCGGACTATCTGTGTCCGCCGCCGTGACCACCACCGCCACCGTGGAAGCCACCGCCTCCACCACCATGGAAGCCACCACCGCCACCACCATGGAAGCCGCCACCGCCACCGCCACCGCGATAGCCACCGCCACCGCGTGCATAGCCACCGCCGCCGCGTGCATAGCCGCCACCACCGCGGTAGCCACCACCCGCATAGGCGCGACCGCCATATCCACCACGTCCACCGTAGCCACCGCGTCCACCGTATCCGCCGCGATATCCATAGCCTCCTCGACCATAGCCATAACCGCCGCGTCCGTAGTAGCCTCCGCGGCCATAGCCGTAACCGCGGCCCCAGCCGTATCCACGTCCCCAGCCCCAGCCATACCACGGGCCGATGCCGAGAAAGATGCCATTATTGAACCATTCTGGACCGTAATATCCATAGGGCGCGCACGCGTACGGGTAGTAGTTGTAATAGCCATACACGCAGTTAGGAGGCGCGTAGTACCCGCCATTGTCGTAGTAGCCGCCGTAAGCAGGTCCACCGTAACTGAAGCCGAGGGACACTTGGGCCCGCGCATATGCAGCGGGAATCAGAAAAACCCCGAGTAACGCAACGTAGCGTAAGAAACGCATATTCAACCTCCTCATCAAACCCTATGGCAGTTGCATCACTGCCGAAGAGATTCAGGCCAGGCAGGGTGTCTGAATTCCTCTACCCATAGGAACGCCTGTTGCGGAGAAAAGTTGCGTAATTTTTATCGCATTCCGAACGTTGAACTTACATCTGCAATCCCCACGCCACGTATCCGCCTTCACTACCAAAGAACGCGCTCCAAGGTTAAAACAAGTCGAGCAGGTGGGTTGGCTTCGCCGAAGATTGGATCGTCAGCGGCCGATTGAGGAATTCGATCAACGGTGCGGCAGCGCGGAAGCGCGAGACGATTTCTTTGCGCAGCGTTGGCTTGAGGGCGATTTCGGCGGACAATGTGGCTGAAACTCCCCACTGGCGGCAGGCAATCAGGTCCATGGCCGGATGGTCTTTGGGAAAGCCTTTCGGCGGGCGACTCAGACGCAGTCCGTCGAATTCGTTCATAAGCTGCCGGAGTTTGCGCGATTTCGATAGCCGGCGAAACTCTTCGTGGTGTTCGAGCAGGTGGCTGCGAATAGCGAGCAACTGCTCCCGCTCCGGCATGTAAACGCCGGCGGCAATGACCAGTTCTTTTCCTGACAAGTGGAAGTAGAAACCGCCCCCGGATTTCTTTTCCAGGCCCTGGCGTGCCCACCACGCGGAGACATGTTTTTTGTACGGTGTTTTATCCGGCGAAAAACGCGTATCGCGGTAGATGCGGAACATGCATTTTGGGGCAGGGCGAATGTGTTCCGGTGCAAAATCTATCAGCTCGCCGTTAATTTCTTCAATCAGCGCGAGCAACGGTTCCTTCAGTTCCCTTTCGTACACGTCCTTGCGGGCGTCAAACCAGTCGCGGCGATTGTTGCGCGCCAGACCGCGCAAAAACTGGATAGCTTGCGGAGAAAAATACGTTGGCATGGTTCGATTTTAAAGCGGCGCGAGCAACGCTGGCAGAGCCCTGCGGGGGTTGCCGATTGATACAATCAAGGGTCTATGGCCTTTACAGAACAATACGACCTCGTGATCGTCGGAGCCGGCCATGCTGGCTGCGAGACGGCGATGGCGGGCGCACGCATGGGTCTGCGGACAGCGCTGTTCGCCCTGAACCTGGACCTGATCGCGCAGATGTCATGCAATCCGGCGGTGGGCGGCATTGCCAAGGGACATCTGGTACGGGAAGTAGACGCGCTAGGGGGGGTGATGGGTGAGGTGACGGATGCGGTCGGCATTCAATTTCGCCTGCTGAACACTTCCCGCGGGCCGGCCGTGTGGTCGCCGAGGGCGCAGTGTGACAAGCAACAATACCGCGTGAAGATGCGCGAAGTTCTAGAGTCGCAGCCGAACCTGTATATCAAACAGGCGGAAGTCGTCGATGTGGTGCTGGAAGACCTGGCGGATGTAAAGGTCGGAGAGGCGAATCGAGTTGTGCGCGGGGTAAAACTGCGCGATGGGCGCATTGTTTATGCCAGTGCAACGGTCATCACGACAGGGACCTTTTTGAACGGTCTGATCCATTGTGGCGAGGAACATTATCCCGCCGGGCGCAGCGGAGAACCGGCAGCGGTATTACTGGGGGAATCTCTGAAGCGGTTGGGGCTGCGCAATTGCCGGCTAAAGACAGGAACGCCGCCGCGCATCGACGGCAGGACAATTGACTGGTCGAAGTTTGAAGAACAGCCGGGGGACGCGGAGCCGACGCCGTTCAGTTTTCGGACGGAAGCCATCACGCGGCCGCAGATCAGTTGCCATATCGCGTTCACGACACCGGAAACACTGGCCGTCATTCGTGAGAATGTGCATCGCTCGCCGATGTATTCCGGGCAGATCCAGGCCACCGGACCGCGATATTGTCCGTCGATTGAAGACAAGGTGGTCCGCTTCCCGGAGAAGCTGCAACATCAGCTTTTTCTGGAACCGGAGGGACTGCACACGCACGAGGTCTACATCAATGGCATGTCCACCTCGTTGCCGATGGATGTGCAGGCTGCGGTGCTGCGCTCGATTCCCGGCCTGGGGTACGCGGAAATGCTGCGACCGGGATATGCCATTGAGTATGACGCTATCGATGCAACCGAGCTGGACCGCGCCCTGGCGGTGAAAAGCATCCAGGGACTCTATCTCGCTGGCCAGATCAATGGAACTTCAGGATATGAGGAAGCCGCGTGCCAGGGGTTGATGGCCGGAATTAATGCCGCGCTACACGTCAAGGGTGAACCGGCCTTCGTGCTGGACAGAAGCGAAGCCTATACCGGCATCCTGATTGACGACCTGATCAGCAAGGGGACGAACGAACCGTATCGTATGTTTACCTCGCGCGCGGAGTATCGTCTGCATCTGCGCATTGACAATGCTGACCGGCGCCTGACTCCCTATGGCCGCAAGCTGGGTCTGATCGACAGCGGCGCATGGGCTGTTTACGAGGCCAAGCAGGCACGGATGCAAGCCTTCTCGAGAATGCTGGCGGCGCAGAAGCCGGACCTGGAGCGGCTGGCGGCGATGTCGCCGGACCTGGGGACGAAGTTGAGTGGAGCCGTCGGACAGACCTACGCGCAGTTGATGAAGCGGCCTGAGGTGACAATCGAATCCGTAATGGCCGTCCTGCCAAACAGTCTGGAGCAAGCGATTGCGACCGGAACGAGCGTGGACACGATCCACTTACAGACCATCCGGACTGCCATGGCCAACGGCCACGTGCCGGCACATGTGCGGAATGAGTGGAAGGCCGTGGAAACGGAGATCAAGTACGAGGGATATCTCGACCAGCAACGAAAGTCCATCGAGCGGATGAAGGGCGCCGAGCGCCGTGCCATCCCGGTGTGGTTCGATTACATGGCGGTCAGCGGGCTCTCGCGCGAGATGCAGGAAAAGCTGGTGCGGGTTCGTCCGGGAACTATTGGCCATGCCAGCCGCATTCCAGGAGTGACACCGGCGGCCCTGTCGCTGATCAACATCTACATCGAAATTCAAGGCCGCAACGCCGAAGCGGCAACGGCATAGAGACCGCACACACAACAATTTTTATTGCTGCGGCTGCGAGTCCGAATTGGAGCTGTGGTGTAACCCGGGGAAGTGAAAGCCCAGGTCATGGTTCAACGGCTTCTCCGTCGAATCATTCTTCGACTTTTTCTTGCCTTTGAGGGTGGGCGCCTGGATGATGGTGCGCTGAGAATTGACGCATTCCCAGCTGTTCCGTGCCCGGAGGTAGACCTGGCTGAAAATGCCTCTTTCGGTCTTCGGCTTGGTGCGACTGAGTTTGTTGCCCTGATATGCGCGATCGTAGGTGCCATTCACGACCGCGACGTCCCCAATGATGCGAACGCTGACGACCTTCTGGGTCAACGAAAAATGTGGTGCATCCTTCATCATCATTTCAGAAATCTGCTGATCGCGATTCGTGACCTCGCCAGTGTCAGAAATGTTGATGAATTGAGGCGCAAGTACCAGCTCCAGCGCATACTGATCGTGCTGGTAGACGGCTTCGTCCCAGCGATCCGCGACCTTCTGCAATTCCGCGATTTGCTGAGACATCAGCGCCGACGACTCAGCCGCGTTCGACTCCATGGGCAATTGCGCGCGTGAGGTTGACGAGAATACGAGAATGAGCGCAAGTACGAGTCCGGACAAAACAAAATGCCGGAGAGAAGAGAAACACCGCTGAATCGTCAAATCGAAAACTCCTCATGCCGCAATGGAGCCAACGGATCGGGGAATCTGTCGGTTCACTCAGTTGCCAGACACTCTTAATATGATACTGCGCGAGCATGTTTTTTCCACTTTGGGCCCTGGATATCCACGGGCGATTGTTCGAGCGGGTCGAAGCCGGCGAAAGCTACACTCATAGACAGTGGCCACTCTTTCCCAAATCTCGCTCGAACATGGACTGCCCGCAAGCGTGGAGGCGGAGCGCACCATTCTGGGGGCCATCCTGCTGGACAATGCCGCATACAGCGAAGCGGCGGAACGTCTGATTGCGGATGACTTTTCACTGGACTCGCATCGCAGAATTTACGCGCGCATGGGGGAGTTGATCGATGCCAACCGCGCCGTCGATATTATTACCCTAAGCGAAGAACTGGATCGCCAGAAAGAACTGGAGTCGATCGGCAATCGGGCGTACATCTTTTCGTTGACCGAAAATCTTCCTCGGCGCCTGAGCATTGAAGATTATGTCCGCATCGTCAAAGACAAGTCCATCCTGCGGCAGATGATGGGCATTTGTTCGACGGCGCAGGCGCGCTGTGCCGATCAAAGTGAAGACGCGCTGGAAGTGCTGAATGCAACGGAAACCGCGCTGTTGGAGGTTTCCGAACGCGGCATCACGCAGGGATTCTCCAGCATTCCAGAGATCGTCAAGGGTTCCTTCGGTTCGATCGACAATCTGTATAAAGAAGGCCGCGAGGTTACCGGCCTGGCCACGCACTATCATGAGTTCGACCGCATGACAAGCGGGCTGCAACCGTCGGAGCTGATTATCATTGCGGCGCGGCCTTCCATGGGCAAAACGGCCTGGGCCATCAACATCGCGGAAAATGCCGCGGTGCGCGACGGCAAAGTAGTGGGAGTATTTTCGCTGGAAATGTCGAAGGAAGCGTTGCTGCGCCGTATGCTGGCTTCGCAGTCGATGGTGAACATGCGCCACATCCAGACAGGGTTTTTGACGCGGGACGACCGCGACAAGCTGGTCAGCGGCCTGGAGCGTTTGGCTGAGGCGAAGGTCTTTATCGACGATACCCCGGGCATTTCTCTGGCCGAAATGCGCGCCAAGGCGCGACGCCTGCGCCAGCAGGGAGGCGGGCGGCTCGATTTAATTGTCGTTGACTATCTGCAACTGATGAGCGCCAGCAGCGGCGGACCGAATGGACGCCGGCCGGAAAACCGCACCCAGGAAGTATCGACAATCTCTCGCGGGCTGAAGGCCCTGGCAAAGGAAATGCGTGTACCGGTAATCGCACTTTCGCAGTTGAGCCGTGCCAGCGAGCAACGCGGCGGCGACAAGAAGCCAATGCTGTCCGACTTGCGAGAATCGGGTTCCATCGAACAGGATGCCGACGTAGTCGCCTTCATCCATCGAGACAGCTACTACAATCGTGATGATGAAGGTGGCGAAGATGCCGAATCGAAGAATCAGGCGGAAATTATTATCGCCAAGCAGCGTAATGGTCCCACTGGAGTTGTCCATCTGATGTATATGCCCGAATTCACTCGATTTGAAAATCCTTACAAAGGTGAAGATGTTTCCGTCCCCAGTTACTAGGGTAGAGATTTCCCGTTCGCGGTTGAGTGGCAATTTCGAATATCTGCGGTCGTTGCTCCCGAACAACGGGGGCGGCAACGCGCACGATTTGCTGGCTGTGGTCAAGGCCAACGCCTACGGGCATGGCCTGTCGCCCTGCGCTCCATGGCTGGTGCAGGCGGGAGCAAAATGGCTGGGCATTACCTCTGTGGAAGAAGGTGTTGCGCTCCGGCGACTTTGCCCTAAAGTGGGCATTCTTGTGATGCGCGGCCTACAGTATGGGGAATCCGATGCGCTAATCGACGCGCAGCTGACTCCGACCGTATGGGAACCGGAGCAGCTCGTTTGGCTCGCCGACGCTGCGCAAAAACGCGAGCTGGCTCTAGGCAGCGTGCCGGTCCACCTGGAAATTGATAGTGGCATGAGCCGCCAGGGAGTTGGCTTGGCAAAGTTGGCGGAGCTGCTGGGTACATTGCAGAATTTGCCTGCGCTGCGGCTGGCTGGTGTGTATACCCACTTTGCCTCTGCCGACATGCTGGATGCCGAGCAGAATCGGCTGCAGCGGACCGCATTTCGGCAGGCTCTGGAACAGATCTTCGCTGCCGGATTTCATCCGCAGTGGATTCACGCGGGAAATTCGTCGACACTTCTTGCGCGGCAGTATCAAGACAAGAGCGGTCTGCCGCATGCAGAGGGCGCAAAGTTCCTGATACGCCCTGGAATTGCGTTGTATGGGTACGCTCCCGTGTTTTCAGGGGCAGGCAGTAAAGCTGCCGAAGAGGCCCGTGCTCGACTGCAACCGGTGCTGACGTGGAAAACCGCGATTGCGTCCACGCGAACTGTGAAACCGGGGGCTGCCGTCGGCTATAACGCCATATTCGTAGCTCCGGTGGAAATGCGGCTGGCGCTGTTGCCCGTTGGATATGCGGATGGATTGAATCGAAAACTGTCCGGCAGCAACTCATCCCCAGGCGGCCATGTGCTGATCCATGGAGTGCCGGTGCCCATTGTGGGTCGGGTATCGATGGACCTGACGGTGGTAGACATCAGCCGCGTACCGAATGCAACGACCGGCGATGAAGTGGTGATCCTTGGTGAACAAAGCGGGGGTGAACAAAGCGGGGGTGAACAGAACGGTCAGCGCGTCACCGCCGACGATCATGCCCGCTGGGCCGGAACCATTCCCTACGAAATTCTTTGCGCCATCGGCGCGCGTGTGCCCCGGATCGCGTGCGAATAGAGATTGAATCCCACCCTTCGCAAAAGCGCGAAGGCTGGGGCACCCGAAGAAACGGTTGGCCGCCGGCAAGCCCACGTTGGCGGCGCGAACCTGGGGCGCCCGGAGATACACTACACCACCGTCGCTTGCGATAGAGTGACTCTGGATTCAATGTATAAGCCGCCCGCAACCTGTGTATGATGCGGATGCCAACGAAAATCCGACTCTTGCCGCCGGGGTGGTGACTGGTACATGCGTGTCAATAACCCAGTGTTGTTTGCGCTTATACTGACAGCTCTCACCTATCCCGCGCGTGGCCAGGATTCGGAAAGCCGACCTACGGAAAGTCGGCCTGCGGATAAAACTCTACGCCACCCTAAATCGGCTGATTTCAACAGAGATATCTATTACAAAAACAAGCTCGAATTTTCCTATGAAGTGGGATGGCTTCCCATCAATATCCCCCTTGTATACGACATTTTCCTGGGCAGCGCCTATACGGCATGGCCGCTGAAATACACCCTGGTGCCTAACATCGCTTCTCTGCGATGGCACGTGGACGATATAGGGGAACCTTGGATTCTGCGCGGCAATACCGACCTTACATTCAGCGGCTCGTTCACTGCGATTCCGAGAGGGGCCGAAACACGGTATGCGGCCTTCGACTTTGGCATGCGGCGCAACTTTATCCGGCCTAACTGGAGGGCTGTGCCCTACTTTGAAATGCGGGGTGGCGTGGGGGACATCAACGCCAAGGGGCCTGACGGGGTGGAATACGCGCAGGGACAGGACCTGACATTCACTAACATGATGGGCAGCGGAGTGCGGTACAACTTCAATCCTCGATATAGCATTTCAGCCGGAGCAACCTATATGCACATATCCAATGGGGACTTGTCGGAACCGAAGCATGAGAATTTCGGAATCAATGTCTGGGGCCCAATATTTGGGTTCAATATGCGATTGGGCAAGCCAAAACAACGTGCTGCGCAATAGAGCTGGACCACGTGTGAAGTCCCGCGCTGAGGTGCGCGCCTGCGACTTCACGCGGGACTTCGCTGCTAGCATTGAATGAGCATGCTGAAAAAGCTGTACGCACGATGGATGTACGCGTGGGAAACCAAGCTGACCATGCGGGACACGAACCGGATTGTTCGCCCGCTGGAATGGGGATTCGACTGGCTGGAGGACTGGATCGCGTCGCGCAACCTGCCCATCCGCAACGCGGTAGCCAGCGAAGACGAAGCGCAACTGCACGGCGCGATGCTGGCGCTGAATGAAAGCATCATTGCCGACTCCGATGGATTCTACGGCTATACGACGCCGAAAGATTTCCGGCTGGAAGAACGTCCTCCGCTACTGTTTCCGACGAATGTGCGGCCGGAGACATTGCGTCAGGACGCAGAGTTAAAGCGATTGGCCGCCGAAGGCAAGCTGCCCAAGGCGCGGTTTCTGCGATTTACTTCTCCGCTGCGGACTCCCTATCCCGAGAACGATCAGGTAAACGCGCGCTGGTATCCCGCTTCGCCAGAGAAGCAGGCAGGGTCGCCGCGGGGACCGAAACAGGCCATCGTGGTAATGCCGCAGTGGAATGCGGATGCCTTCAGCCACAACGTTTTGTGCAGGCTTTTCAATCGCTTTGGAATTTCTGCGCTCCGACTCAGCAAGCCATTCCACGATATTCGCCGTCCGGCGGAACTGGAACGGTCCGACTACGCCGTCAGCGCCAACATTGGGCGGACCATTGCCTCCTGCCGCCAGGCGGTCGTCGATATTCGCAGCTGCCTCGATTGGCTGGAGCAGCAGGGGTACGAGCAATTCGGAGTGCTGGGCACCAGTCTGGGCTCCTGCTACGCATTTATTGCCAGCGCGCACGATGCCCGGTTACGCGTGAATGCCTTCAACCATGCCTCCACCTGGGTTGGGGAGGTGGTGTGGACTGGCCAGAGCACGCGCCATGTTCGCGCTGCTTGCGAGCAAGCCGGCTTGACGCAGCAGGATTTGCGCATGCTGTGGAGCGGCGTTAGTCCCATGGCCTACATGGATCGCTTTGCGGGAATTACTCCCAGGCAGAAGGCGTCCGGCTGGCCGAAGAAGCGGGTGCGAGTGATTTACGCGCCCTACGATCTGACGTTTCTGCGGGAATTTTCTGAGGACGTGCTGCGCGAATTTCGCTCGCGAGGCGTGGACTTCGATGCGAAAATGCTACCCTGCGGCCACTACACCACCGGCGAAACTCCTTATAAATATATCGATGGCTGGTACCTGGGATCGTTCGTGTACAACAGCTTCAAGAAGCTGGCGGGGGAAGAGATTTCACTGACGAAGCTACAGACGGAAAATGAACTAATCCCGCAGTAATATCGTATGAACAATTGTCTTATAGTGGATCTACGTCACACTGAACCTCTATCTATACCCGGCAATGATCCAGATGCTGTTTCCAGGTGAAATGTGCCCATACCGTATGCCTTGCAAGGTGTCTTTCAGAGCCTACCCGCAAATACGCAAGCGCTCGTCGGGCGGGATTATGAACTACGCAAAAAGTCCGGGTTGATTGCGTATATCCTTTGGTTCTTTTTCGGCTTTCATTACCTATACCTGGGACGCATTGGGATTCAGCTGATTTACTGGCTGACGGTCGGCGGATTCGGCCTCTGGATGCTCATCGACCTCTTTCGCATTCCGGGCATGGTGGAACGGAAGAACGAAGATATTGCGCGGGAGTTGATGGCCCAGTATCAAGCCATGCGGGTGGGTTAGAATTTCATCGTCAACATTAAAAGAGATCGCTATGCGAGCCGAGGCGGACAAGACGCAGTGTTTCGGCATCGGGCTTCGTGTAGATCAACAGAAGATCGGGTTTGAGATGGCATTCCCGGTGGTCCTTCCAGTTACCCGCCAAAGCATGATCGGAATGTCTTTCCCCCAAGGCACGATCCAAGGCTATGGATCGCAAAATTTCTTCGAGCAACGGGTCGATGTTTTTGTGACGAGGGGTCGCTTTCACCCGTTTGTAGTCCTTCTTGAAGGCGGAAGTCCGTTCAATCGTCCGCATTCAGGTCTGCCATCAACTCTTTCACAGTCTTGAATTTTGCGACCTCGCCTCGTTTTCCCGCCTTCATCGCCTCGATGGTGGCTGCGTTCGGCGCATGAATTTCAAAAGGAAGGGTCTTTTCCGAAGCGACTTTGACCAGGAGCAAGCGGAAAGCGTCGGATACGGTCAGCCCCATCGACTCCAAAACGGCAGCCGCCTGATTTTTGACCTTTTCGTTGATTCTTGCCCGCACCACGGTATTGGCTGTTCCATGTCTCTTCATGGGCTACATTGTAGCACAAGAAATGTCGAGATCGCACGGCAGAGCGGCGCCGTATGGTTCCCATGCGGGTGGGTTAGAATTTCAGTATGGCATCCGACCGCATGCACCTGCCGCTCGCCCAGTCCGACCCCGAAATTTCCGCCGCCGTGCAGCATGAAATCCAGCGCCAGCATGATGGCCTGGAGATGATTGCCTCGGAGAACTTTGTCAGCCAGGCGGTGCTGGAAGCTGCCGGTTCGGTTTTCACCAACAAATATGCGGAGGGTTATCCGGGCAAGCGCTACTACGGCGGCTGCGAGTATGCCGACGTGGTCGAAAATCTGGCGCGCGACCGCGCAAAACAGCTTTTCGGTGCGGACCATGCGAATGTGCAACCGCACTCCGGCTCGCAGGCGAATGCCGCGGCGTATATGGCGATCATTCAACCGGGCGACACGATCCTTGGTCTTGACCTGGCGCATGGCGGCCACTTGACGCACGGGCACAGGCTGAATTTTTCCGGCAAGTTGTACCGCGTGGCCAGCTATGGCGTCCGCAAGGATACTGAGGTTGTCGACTACGACGAGCTGGAGCAGATTGCCGAGCGCGAAAAGCCAAAGATGATTATCGGCGGCGGTAGCGCCTATCCCAGGACCTTCGACTTTCCGCGGATGCGACAGATTGCCGACAAAGTGGGTGCGTTTCTTGTGGTCGACATGGCGCACTTTGCCGGACTGGTGGCGGCGGGCGTACATCCGTCGCCGGTGCCGCACGCGCACATTGTCACCACAACAACGCACAAAACGTTGCGCGGGCCTCGCGCGGGAATGATCCTCTGCCAGCAAGACCTGGCGACTGCGGTGGATCGCAGTGTGTTTCCCGGTCAGCAGGGCGGCCCATTGATCCACATCATCGCGGCAAAGGCAGTCGCCTTTAAAGAAGCGCTGCAGCCGGAATTCAAGGTGTATGCGAAGCAGATTGTGTCGAATGCGAAAGCGCTGGCCGAATCGCTGATGGCGGAAGGCTATCGCGTCGTTTCCGGCGGAACGGACACGCACCTGATGCTGGTGGATGTGTTTGTGAAAGGCATGTTCGGCAGCGAAGCGGAGAAAGCGTTGGGCGAAGCCGGAATTACGGTCAATAAGAATGCGATTCCCTTCGATACGAACCCGCCCATGAAGCCGAGTGGCATTCGGGTAGGCACACCCGCGCTGACAACTCGCGGCATGCGCGAAGAGGAAATGCGCGTGATTGGCCGCTGGATTGTCGAAGCCCTGGAACACCGTACGGACGCCGCGCATCTGGCGAAGATTCGCGCGCAGGTGTTGGACATGGCCGAGCAGTTTCCGCTGTATGGGTGGCTGCGCGAGCCTGCGGGCGTCGGAGCGCGATAGTTTTCACTCCTACCCTGTGTTGCGCGAGAGATGTGGGCACCCGGAACGCCGCAAGGGACAAGTAAGTGCGAGAAAATTGCAGCCGGTTGTATCCTCGACCCCATTTACAATTCATTTCCAACAGGAAAAGATGGTGTGGGGTGATTGTTTCTCGCTCGCGCGTCATCGAACTTGCGTGGAGGTGTCTATGGCGAACAGTATTTTACCGGTGCTTCTGGTTGCAGTTTGCCTGGGAGGATTGACCGGACTGCGCACGTTCACTCCCATCGCCATTCTGGCTTGGGCATTGCATCTCCGTTACATGCATATTCCCGGTAGCTCCCTCCACTTCCTGCATACGTGGGCCGCAGTCGTAATCCTGACGGTCCTTGCGCTGGGAGAAATCGTCATGGATAAGCTGCCCTCCACACCGAGCCGACTGAAGCCACCGGGGATGATTGGCCGTGTCATCTTTGGTTTTATTTGTGGCATGATCAGCGGACAAGCCTGGGGCGCGAACTGGGAGACTGCGGCGGTCATCGGCCTGGTGGGCGCGATCCTCGGCGCGTTGCTGGGTTATGAAGTGCGGAAGGGATGGGTCCGCACATTCCACTGGCATGACCTGCCTGTCGCGCTGATTGAAGATCTGGTGGCCATCGGCGGTAGCATCCTGGTGGTTTCGCGCGCGGTATTTCTGGCATATTAGCGGCCGACAGCACAGTTCCGGCAAATCACGAAAATCCAAGGCGATATGTCTCCAGAAACTGTAACAAACCATTACGACGCCATCATTCTGGGCTCGGGCCCGCGAATTCGGTGAAACGCGCGGGATGATGAAAATCATCGTCGACGCAAAATCCAAGCAGATTCTTGGAGCGGCAATTCTAGGCATGGAGGGTGGCGAAGTGGCCGCGATGGTGCAGCCGGCAACGACGGGCAAACTGCCTTACCCGGTATTGCAGGAAGGAATTTTCGCCCATCCGACCTTATCGGAGTCGTTGGACGTGATCTTCGGACATTTCGAAGAATAGAAATTTGGCAGGCGGCCTGTAAGCCGAATTTTGTCGAGGACGATCATTCCTCTAGGCGCCGCATTACTGCGGACGCTCTTAGCGACCTACCCGCGGGTTTGGCGCACCGGGCCAGCACGCGCTTTGCAACTAGCGCCGCAAAGCTTCCCGCCTATTTGGTCTTGCTCCGTGTGGGGTTTACCATGCCCCCGGCTTTACAGCCGGAGCGGTGCGCTCTTACCGCACCTTTTCACCCTTACCTCATCCTTGTGGGATGCGGCGGTATATTCTCTGTGGCACTTGCCGTCCCGAAGCCTTGACGCTCCGGTCCCGGACGTTATCCGGCACACTGCCCTGCGGAGTTCGGACTTTCCTCTCCCGGCGAGCTTATGAAGAGCTCCCCGGCAGCGATCGCCCAGCCGCCTGCCATGTTCTATGGTATCTGAATCGTAACGGAACGATCGAGAAATAAGAGTTCAATTTTGGGGCAAATTCGGATGCTCCATTGCTATGATGGAGGCTCGGGTAGAACATCGGCCGCAAAACCCAACGCAACCCCCCTACGCGAAGGAGAAGTATGGCCACCTATTTGGTTACAGGAGCTGCTGGCTTTATTGGCTCCTGGTTGACGCAGGCGCTGGTGGAGCGAGGCGAGACAGTCCGCGCTCTTGATAACTTTTCTACTGGCAAGCGCGAGAATCTGGAGCCCTGGCGAGACGATATCGAGATACTCGAAATCGACTTGCGCGATGCTGACGACGTTGCCAAGGCATGCAAAGGTGTGGAAATTGTCTTCCACGAGGGCGCGTTGCCGTCGGTCCCCCTTTCAGTGAAAGATCCGCGCACCAGCCACACCGTTAACATTGACGGCACCTTCAATCTGTTGGAAGGCGCTCGCCATGCCGGAGTGAAGCGCGTGATCTACGCCGCCTCATCTTCCGCCTATGGCAATCGCAATTCGCTACCCCAGCGGGAGTCGATGCTGCCGGGGCCGCTTTCCCCGTATGCGGTGCAGAAATTGTTAGGTGAGATGTATTTTCGCAGCTATTGGGAGGTGTACGGGCTGGAGGCAGTCTCGCTGCGATACTTCAATATTTTTGGCCCGCGTCAAGCCCCGGATTCTCCCTACAGCGGCGTGATGGCGAAGTTCGCGAAGATGATGCTGGAAGGCGAACAGCCAACGATCCACGGAGACGGCGAGCAGAGCCGGGATTTTACCTACATTGAAAATGTTGTCCAGGCGAACCTGAAGGCTGCTTCCGCTCCGGCGGAAAAAGTGGCCGGACGCATGTTCAACTGCGCCTGCGGCGAGCCGTACACGCTGAACCAGACCTACAAATTGATCGCCGAGTTGACCGGCTACAAAAACCCGCCGCAATATGGGCCGCCGCGGGAAGGCGACATCCGGCATTCCTATGCCGATATTTCGGCAGCGCGTGAGGCTTTCGATTACGACCCGAAAATCGGCTTTCTGGAGGGGTTGCAGCGCACAGTGGACTGGTATCGGGAGCAGCACAGGGCGCAATCGCGAAAGACGGTCGGCGCACGGACGTAGGAGAACCAGCCTGACATAAGACGATTGCAGGGGTTTCGCTCGCTCCTCTTTTCGCAGTCAACGGAGCGGAAAAGCACTCTCCGGATAGCGAAAGCCCATTTTAGGATTGTCAAGTTACTAAAGTGTTTTGACTCTGGCGTACAACACTCCAATGATTGAGAAAACGGGTCTCAATCGCCCCTCCGGGTGTTGGATGTTCTCACTCCCCAGGCGTCTGGCCTGTTGCCTGACGCTTTTCCTGCCGATGCTTCTCGACGCGCAAGCGCCTGCGCCGTCAAGTGCGCCCAAATATCGCTCATTTGTCTTGCGAGGAAACGTGGGCCAGCGGCGCGCCCAGTCCTTTTTATTACCCCGGGTCATCCCTGGACAATCCCCAGCTGTGCTGCGTCTGCGGGGCATGCAGCAGCAGCTGGCCATGCCGCACTTGCAATCGAGTGACCAGCCGTGGCAACCGCTGGGACCGGGACAAATTATTACACCGCAATTTGGCGATGTGACAGGACGCATCACATCCATCGCCATCGCTCCGTGGAACGCGTCCGGAAACACGGTCTATGTTGGGTCAACCGGCGGAGGTGTCTGGCGGTCAACCAATGCCGCTGCCAGCGATCCAACCGCAGTGAAATGGCAGCCGCTCACGGATGATCCTCCCGCATACTCCGGCATCAACATCACTTCTCTAAGTATCGGCGCGGTCAGCGTTCAGCCCGGCTCGAGTCCCGATGGTGTTGTGCTGGCCGGGACCGGCGACCCAAACGATGTGCTCGATTCCTACTACGGAGCTGGGATTCTACGTTCCAGCGACGGCGGTACTACCTGGAACCTGATCACGCAGAGCAGCGACGGATTCTCTGGTGGGCTCACCAATTACAGCTTCGCCGGAGATGCATTCGCGGGATTTGCCTGGAGCACGGCCAACACCAGCGTGGTGGTTGCAGCCGTAACGGATTCCTACGATGGTTTCATCAACAACGTGAACAATATCAGCTTCCACGGTGGCGCGGCCAACGTGGCGGAAGCGGGCCTTTATTACTCGACCGACGCGGGACAGACCTGGCATCTTTCTACCATTGAAGATGGACCGAACCAGGTGATCCAGTCCTCTCAGACCACGTTGCCAAGCGTATTCCCCGGAGTGCCGGCGACGGCCGTCGTGTGGAACCGAGTGCGGGCCATGTTTTACGCTGCCCTGCAATATCACGGGTATTACCAGTCCCCGGACGGGGTGACGTGGACGCGGATGGCGAACCAGCCTGGCGCCGGACTGACCACGGGGAATTGTCCAGCGAACCCGGGTGTGAACGGCAGCAATTCCTGCACGATCTTTCGCGGCGTGCTGGCAGTGCAGCCGGTCACAGGCGATATGTTCGCTCTGACCGTAGGTACAAACGCTTTGGGCTTGAACAATGTGGATGAGGGATTGTGGCGGGATGTCTGCAATGCAGGCGCAAACGGATGTGCGAACCCAACCGTGCAATTTGGGGCGGAGATTTCCGACGCCGCGCTGGATGCTGCGAATGGGACCATTCCTGACGGAACGTACAACTTAACTCTGGCTGCGGTTCCCAACGGTACGGACACTCTACTTTTTGCAGGGACACAGGATATATTTCGATGCAGTTTGGCAGCGGGCTGCGCGTGGCGAAACACGACGAACACGACGACGTGTGTTTCGGGTCGAGTGGCTCCAGCGCAGCATGCGATCGCGTTTCTAGGGCCGACGCAACCGCTGTTGTATTTTGGCAACGACGGAGGGCTGTGGCGCTCGACGGATGACGTGAACCAGACCGGAGCAACGTGCGCTGCTAGCGATGCTGCACATTTTCAGAATCTGAATAGTGGATTGGGATCGCTGGCGGAGGTAACCGGTCTGGCAAACAGCCAAAGCGATCCGAATGTGGTGCTGGCAGGATTTGGAGTAAGCGGCAGCGCGGCGATGACTAGCAGCGGTCAGAGCGCATGGCCACAGATTTTGAGCAGTGAAGGCGGACTAACAGCCATTGACCCCGTCAATCCTGACAATTGGTATGCGACCCTGGGTCCGTATGTCGCCATCGGACAATGTATTCAGGGTGTCAATTGCACGGCCACAGATTTTTCGCCTGCGATCGGCGCGACAGAAACCAGCAGCGACCAGGCGTTACTCTTCACACCCTATATATTGGACCCGGCAGACAGCGCAAATATGATCGTCGGAACCTGCCGGGTCTGGCGGGGACCGGTAAGCGGAGGGAATGCGTGGAGCACAGCCAATGCCATCAGTCCCATGCTGGATGGTGTTGCGGAGCCGAACTGCAATGGAAACGCATTGGTGCGCTCCCTGGCGGCTGGCGGTGCCAATGTGCAGTCGGGTACGGGCACGCAGAACAGTGGCTCGCAGGTGATCTACGCAGGGATGGCAGGGCTTCTGGATGGCGGTGGCGCCATCGTTGGGGGTCACGTGTTCTCCACACAAACCGCCAACCTTGCCAACGGGACTACCAAGTGGACGGACCTGGCGCTTTCACCTGTCGCCAATGAACAGCTCTATAACGGCATCTTTAATCCTTACTTTTTCGACGTATCGTCGTTGTACGCAGATCCGCATGATGCCACCGGTAATACTATTTATGCGACAATCCAAGGTTTTGGCGTTCCGCATCTGTATCTGTCAACCGACGGCGGAGCGGACTGGAACAACATCTCAAAAAATCTTCCGGACCTACCGCTGAACGATGTCCTGGTCGATCCAAACAATGCGAGCGTGGTTTATGTTGCTTCCGACGGCGGCGTGTTTGTAACGCAGAATGTGGCAAACTGCGAAGGAAGCGGCGGACAATGTTGGAATATTTTGGGAACAGGTCTGCCCATGGCCCCTGCTGTCACACTTACATCGACACTTGCCGATGGAGGGTTTCTGCGCGTGGGTACATACGGGCGAGGAGTATGGCAGGTCCCGCTGCTGAGTGGCGTGCCGCAAACCACGATGACTCTGACGCCCACAACGCTGATTTTCAGCGGGCAACCGGTACAGAGTTCGAGTAGTCCGCAAACCGTGACTGTGACCAACACCGGAAACACGAGTCTTACGGTAAGCAATATTTCAGTCGCGGGAGACTTCCTTGAAACCGACAATTGCAGCAGCGTGATTGCTCAGAACGGGACCTGCCAGATTTCCGTGACGTTCAGTCCTTCGGCCGCCGGAACGCGCACAGGAACACTCACGGTCTCCGGCAACGTCGCAGACGGTCAGGAGAGTGTGGACCTTACCGGGACCGGCACCACGCAGTCTCCTATTGTTCTGCTGCCGAATAGCTTGAATTTCGGCGGACAGCAGGTTGCTACAACCTCTGCTGCACAACAGGTGACGATTTCAAATACCAGCGCTGTCTCTATCGCATTCACCTCAGAAAACGTTACCGGACCGTTTGCAATTCAAACCAATACGTGTTCCTCCACACTGGTCACAAATTCTGCCTGTACGCTTGCCGTTGTATTTCAACCCACCGCGGCTGGATCTGCCAGCGGCGTACTGACGGTTGTGACAGGGCAGGGAACGGAATCGATCGGCCTGGATGGAAATGGAGAAAATCCAGCAACGGACACGCTATCGCCAACATCGCTGACTTTTCCAGCGACGCCGGAAAGTGCGGCGAGTGCGCCGCAGACTGTCACGCTGACAAACAGTGGTGGAACTCCGTTGACAGGAATTCAAGTGCAGGCAACTGGCGATTTCGAAGTTACAAATGGATGCGGCGCCTCGCTGAATGCGCAATCTGCATGCACACTGACAGTGCAATACACCCCGCACGCGGTTGGCGCAGAGACTGGGAGCATTACGGTTACAGACAGCATCCGCAGTCAGGTTGTTTCGTTGAGCGGAACTGGAGTTGCTCCGGCGACGGACACCTTGTCGCCGGCTTCTTTGGCTTTCCCTGTGACCCCGATCGGGCAAAGCGCACCAGCACAAACGGTCACGCTGACGAATTCCGGCGGCACAGCCTTAACGCAACTCAGCATTCAGTCGGTGGGCGCAGGATTCGGTGAGAGCAATAATTGCGGCGCCACGCTTGCGGCACAATCCGCTTGCACGATCACCGTGACCTTCCAAGCTATATCCGCTGGAAATACGACCGGACAAATCGATGTATCCGACGTGGTTCGATCTCAGGTAATTCCTTTGACTGCTTCAGGAGAAACCCCAGGGGAAGACGATCTTTCTCCGTTGTCACTCAACTTTGGCGGACAGGTGGTAGGCACAATCAGTACGCCGCAGACGATTCTGCTCAACAATGGCGGGCAAACAACACTGTCCGGGATTCACGTACAATCTGGCAACCCGGATTTCATGTTTACAACGGCCTGTGGGACGATGTTACCGGCGGGCGGTTCCTGCGAGATCCAAGTTGAATTTGAACCTCATACAAGCGGAGCCGATAGCGGAACTCTCACCGTCGTCGATTCAGACAGGACGCAGCAGGTGGCGTTAATTGGAACTGGGGAATTGGCCAATATAACCCTGACTCCTGGAAGCTTGAATTTCGGAGTTACCGGTGTCCAGGTTTCTTCTGCTGTGCAAACGCTCCTGCTGAGCAACGGAAGCGCGGGCACGTTGACTGGAATTTCGATCGCGATCAGTGGGCCGTTTTCCGAAACAAACAATTGTGGAACAACCTTGCCAGCAGGGGGGACATGCACGCTTTCTTTGACGTTTTCACCGACTGCCACAGGGAGCCAAAGCGGAACAGCAACCGTCAACAGCAACAATGGTGCATCGATGACGACGCAGTTGACGGGTACGGGTATCGCTTTTACATTGGCTCCGACCAGTCCGACGAGTACCACCGTAACCAGCGGGAATGCAGCCAGCTATTCTTTAGAGCTGACACCTGTGAACGGCTCAGCTGGCAGTGCGACGATCACGTGTGCCAATCTTCCGCCGAATTCAACCTGCACGGTGACGCCCACAAATGCCGCGTTGACTATTCCGTCGAATATCCAGGTGGCAGTGGGCACAGGCGTTGGAAGCTCAGCGCAAATGCGCCGCGCTAGCATTCTGGGGTGGTTACCTTGGCCTCTTGGATGGGCCCTGCTTCTCGCCACGCTCTGCGGAATTCGCCGCGGGCGTCTCAACCTGCAGCCAGCGATTCGTCGGCTCATGCTACTCGTCCTTGTAGCTGGACTGATCGGTGGAATGGGAGCTTGCGGAAACGGCGGTGGAATTCTCGGGGCGGGAACTCCTACTCCGCTGCCCACCAACTCAACGACCCCTCCGGGAACATACACGGTCACCGTCGCGGCGACAGCTGGCGGACTCGACAAGAGCGTAAATTTGACCGTGCAGGTGCAATAACACCACTACAATATCGTCGTAGACAAAATTCACTTGGGGTGAAATGGATGCACACCTCTCTTTGGAGTACGGGGGGGTGCAATGCTTGGGCACAGTGAATATTTAAACTCGAGTAATTTACTGGAGATCGTCGATGGGATCGGCAAGAATGGATAAGGCCAATGCAGAAAATCGTAGCAGAACAACTACAGCGGACGCTGGACGTGCTAAGTGATGTAGAGAAGAATGCCGAATTACACGCCCTCTTGGTTAATGCGGCGAGGGAGGCAGCGAAATCTCTCCAGAACGACCATAAACTGATGGTGGTCGGAAATGGAGGAAGCGATGCCGACGCTCAGAATCTGGTAGCAAAATTTGTTAGCAGGTTAGTGAAGGATCGCCCAGCCCTCAGCGCTGTCGCGTTGACTACGGACGCGTCGATTTTGACCCTGTTGGAAATGACTACGGATATGAGTGCACATTTGCGCGTCAGATCGAAGCTGTCGGGCAGCCCTCGGACGTTTTTCTGGCAATATCGACTTCCGGCAATTCTCCCGACATCGTACAGGCGTTGGAACTCGCCCGTTCAACCGGGATTGTGACCATCGGCCTGACGGGCGCAGATGGGGGCCACATGGTGAGGTGGTGCGATTATTGATTGCGCATTCCGTCGAATCTAACAATGCTCCTCCAGGAGGTGCATCTCGCTCTGGAGCACATCTTTTGCCTGCTCCTAGAGCAGATATATTTTGCGGGATTGGTCGTTCGATAACTTTCATCGGACTTCAAGGAAAGACGCCAGATTCTATGAAGGACCTTCAGCCAGCCTTATTTCTCGATCGAGATGGAGTTGTCAACCGAGAGATAGGTTATTTATACAAACCGGAGCAGGTGGAGTTCACAAAGGGGATCTTTGAGCTATGCCGGTATGCCCAAGCCCGCAGCTACAGACTTATTATTATCACCAATCAGTCCGGAATCGCACGGCGATTATATTCCGAAGCTGACTTTCATTCGCTTATGCTATGGATGTCGGGAGAATTTCTCCACGCGGACATTCGCGTCGACGGCTACTACTTTTGCCCGCATCACCCAGAGCATGGGATCGGACCCTATCGCAAAGAATGTGCAGATCGCAAACCACAGCCAGGAATGATCCTGCGAGCTTCAAAGGATCACGGAATCGATCTGAGTCAATCTGTCCTCGTGGGAGATCGATGCTCCGATATCGAAGCCGGCGCAGCGGCAGGGATTTCGAATCTGGTGCTGCTGCGCGGAACTGAATTAGCCGGATGTATGGGTGCGCCTCGCCATACTGTCGTGTCGGATCTAGCAGAGATAATCCCTCTCCTCAAGTTCTCAAACCTCCCTGCATAAGAGTTATGCGTCGGCTTATGATCCGAAGGTAGTTGGCCCAAGCACTCACACGGACACCCCACGGCAAACTGTGTCGAATGCTAGCGACGTCGTCGCCACTGTCTTGGATCTCGACTTTCTAAGCTCATTTTAGTGCTTGAAGTAGTCGATTGCGATATGCGCCACGGTGAGAACGACCATAAACGCTGCGACCCAGCCCTTCATTCTCTGCAAATAGACTTCATGCTGTTCCATACGCTGTTCAAGCATTGTCAGCCGTCCCGGTTGCCCTAACCCAATTAAAGAAGCCATTTGGCTCTTCAGCGCCGCCAAATCTGACAACACCGTCACTTCAAAATCGTCCATCTAAAACCATCCTTCACCGGCTGTGGCTGGCCATTTAAGAGGCAGAAACATTCGTAAAAATAGCACTTGAGAGTCGCGAATATAACGGAGGCTTGGATCCGTCGTACATTCGGATATAGAACTGTTCCTCATCGGCGGACCGGGTAATTGTGAAGTTTGCTACAGGAGTGCGCAGCACCAGATCCTCATCTATATTCGATCCAAAGGTATAGTCTCGGCTACGCACCTCAAAGCCGCCATTGGCAGGAGGAATGACATTTGCATTGACTGCAATTGCAGTCGCGCTGATCGAAGTTACTTGCAATGCATTCAGGTTTGCAATATAAGCGCCTGGAACAGTCTCTGGTTCCTGCGGTAAATAAACGTCCGGAGAGATGGCGTCCGTCAGTTTCATCGCGATCGTCTCGGCCCAGTCATTGGCAAATTCAACAACATAGTCCAATACTTCCGGCGAACTACTTGTCGACTCGATGGTCACCTTCCGAACGATGACATCTACATTCAACCCTGCCGCCGAGGACGTAAAGTTCAACGCATCTCCAGGCCAAATATCTGATTGATTTTGCAAATTGTGATAACTGTATGTTCCTTTCCATGCGGCTGCTGGGGGTGAGGAGAAATCCAGCAATGCCTGGCATGCATTTTCACAGTCCATGGAACTGCGTGCCGGCGGCCGAACGATATGTCCAACCCATTGGGAAACCGAGGGAGCGCCTGTACCGCCCTCTTGAGGGGCTGTGCTGTTCGCAAATCGAGCTACTGACGGCGCTGTCACACGATACGTAACAGCTAGCATTTCGCCTGGCTGAGGTATTGCAAGCTTGTAGAAATGAAGACATCCATTCCTCAGCACATTGCAGTCTGCGCCTTGCGTATTGGAGCCAATTCTCCGCGTGAAGGAGCTACCTCCGAAAGGGGTACTCACTGCCCACGTCGTACCTGGCTTTGTAACCTTGAAATAGCCTATGTTTCCTTGCAGGTTCAAGCTGTTGACGCAGGCAAAGGATGCAATTGCGGGCGAAGTGGCGACAGCCCCATCGTACAAAATGGTCGAACCTATGTTTATATAGGGCAGCAACGCCATGTCTTGCAACTCGAACAATAGCTGCAGCGGAGACTGTACTGTGCCGCCGCCGTACACTGTGGGCCCACTGCTTCCATAAGAAAAGTAGCTATTCAACATCCGTTGCAATTCGCTACTGTGAACATGGATACGGAGAATGTAGCTATGCCCCGCTTGGATGGTAAAAGCGGTTCCAACTTCGTTCCCTTCAACCAATGGAACCAGAACAGTATTGGAGCCGCTGGTTCGCACTCTATATCCCGCAAGGCAGTTGGCAATTCCTACGGCGCCGGAATAAAGACCGCACAGAACACCATCACTTCCACTGTTCAACTGGACGAAGCCTGATTCAATGACAATTTCTCCACCTAATTCAACAGGGTCAATGGCGGTGAGTGTTGTTGTTCCGTCGGTGCCAGCCCCTCCTGTTAAGGTGAGACCACCACCGCCAACGCTTAAATAGCTTCCCGCATCATTCACATTCCAAATTGACGTATTCAGGCTCGAGGCTGTGAACTCCTCATCCAATAGGATTGGCCGGATGACTCGATATGGGTCCCGCTGCAATTGGAACAGGACTGTGGCCCCATCGCCTTCAAACAACTCAGTCACATATTCCATTGGCTGACTTAAACCAGTGATCGTGACATCGTTGACGACCTGTCTGGCATTGGTTGCACTCAACGCAGCATAATCGAGTGTCCCTACCGCGTCGCTCATATTGTGAACAGTTGAGCCCACAGGGGCCAGAGTTAACTGGCCATTTAGCACGCGATAAGCAGAACGTGCCTGGTTCGCGAGCGCGGCGACATTTTCTGACCAAGGCAGACTGGGCAATGGTTCAAAGAATCCGATTGTTCCAACATCTTCGAGTCCATTCATCTGAACGAGTGTCGGATTGACTCGATTCGTCAGTATGCTAACCATCTCGCCGGCAGTTTGCCCTAACAGAGGGGCTGTTTGCGGTACTGCTTCTCGATTTAGTAGCCAATCTTCACTGAGTGCGTTGACAATGATCCTGTACTGTGGACCCGTGGAGCTATACCCCGCGAAGACGGGTTCAGCTGCCGAAGGCAGGTATCCGGTAAACAAGAATGTACCGTTGTCTGATGTGATTACGACGAAGGCGTTCGTAGTGGGTGTTACCAACCCATGGCTTGCGCAGTCAAGAGAGAGCTGGGCCAGCGTAGGCTGGTTCAGGGCTCGCGTAATCACAACAGCCTTTTCCGTGGTTTGATCTGCGCAGACCGCTCGCGAATAGTCTATAGGACCTTTGCCATCTTGATTGTCAATCGTGACCTTCATCCAGCTTCTCCTTCGGTTGACCTGGTGGTGTTTTTTACACGACCACAAATCACCATAGATTCGTTGCTGCAGCTGGGATATAACTACGGAAGCACACCACCTGCGCTCCATCATTTGTATCCGTCACTGGCAATCCTCGAAAATGAGCTACCTGCGTCATCCGACCTAGAGTGTCGACTTTACTGAACGGAGCATCCAGTGATTTCAATGCTTCGGCAGCACTGGAAGAGATTTGCAGCCTCGGATAATGGAACAGAATTCTGTCACCCTGTTCACCTGGAACCACAAACAACCCAGACCACTCTTGGAAGAAATTGCTTCCCTCGCGGTCGACAAACCCACAAATGCGTTGCACCGACATCCCCACTGTCGGAGGTCCGGCAACCAGCGGTTGTGCCAGCTGTACCCCGGCCAAAGTTACGGAAATGATGCGAGCCACATTGAAACTTACGCGCCGCACAAAATTCACATCAGAATTAACTGCGCCTGCAGAGCTGACAAACGCGGCACTAATCCCGCTACCTATGTAGCCTGTTTGACCCGTGTAATCAATGTCGACGACTACCATTTGTCCCGCAGAAAAATTAGGGAGCTGATTCGCAGGTAGGTTTAAAAATGTTGCCGTACTACCGGCGCTGAGGGGAACTGCCGCACCGGCTGTCCCGCCGGATCCATTCGCCGCGGCACCCGTTGCCGTGGCCAGTAGATTCATCTGTTCTGAGCCGGCGGTTACCGCCATTTGCAATTTTCCCCAGTTCACGAAGTTGACGGAAACAAGGGAATCAATCTCTGTTCGTACTTGTGAAAAAGGAAATCCTGGTGCGCCACTCCGTAAGGGGCTGACCTTGGTCTCCGTCTTGCGTTCAAACGAATCCAGCCATCCTAAGTCGAGCCAGGGGGCGGGCGGAGCATCCAGATTGAAGCCACTATTCTGCGCGGGATCGAAGATAGTGGGAATACCCGCGGTTCGATTGACAGGAGCAAAATATGCCCGGACTCTTCGCACAATCGGTGGTGTTAACGGCAGTGGTGTGGTTGCAGTCGTGCTCATTGCTCCCCCGGCTCTTCATAGGTGAATACTGAGACCGTCGCGCTACGCAACAGCCGATCTCGTTCAATCTTTACCGGTTGGAATGTTGCCTCGGACCAGAAGATCTGAGTCTCCATCGGAACCGCCGTTGCTGGCGCGTAGTTCATCTTTTGTGCAGTATTCGGCCACAACAGAGACATCAGTTCAGCATCCATCTCCGTTAGCATCGCACCGCGATCCATACCGAGATTTCCAGTGGTCCCTTCTGTCATGTAACTGATTTCACACTCCATTTGGAGTAAGACTTCTGATAGATAAGGATCATTGTGCAGCCCAATCCATCGCAGTACAAACACATCCGACGGCGGCTGAGCTACTACTAATTCATTGCTTTCGACTAGAATGCCGGGCCTAGTGACTCCCCTCAGATAAATCGTACGGCTCGGATTCAACGCTGCAAGACGATTGCGCAATGTAATGTAGAAAGTATTTGTTGCATTTTGCATGACACTTTCTCCTCTTACAATGTCTGATTTTGTGGCGCGCTCAAGATAAGCCTATAGAGATAAGGGCACCCAAAGGCTTCGGCCTCGGCAGCGGCTTCAATCAGCATTAATTCTCCATCGACAAAAATGCCCGTGGCCATCGCGAATAATTGATCCGTCGACCCTAGCTCCAACAACCCCAACTGTGCATAAACCGCCGCTGCAGAAATCAATAACTCATACTGATTGGCATTTCCGTCACGAAACTTCGGCCGTAGCCGGCGGAATATTGCCGGAGATAGCGGAATGTCTTCATAGGACGGACTGCCTGCTCCCAGTTGTTCGGCATTAGAACCAGCCACTGCGCTTGTAGGCAGGCGTAGTAAGACAGCCCTTCCTCCCAGGCAACGCAGGAGGGCGTCAGCGGCGCGTTGCGGTGCTGACGAGGGACTCCGTACACTTAGGTCGATGCTCATGGCTCACCCCAACATCGTCGCCACATACGGCTGCAGCATTGCAGCCACCTGCGGATCGATCAGAGAATTTGAAAAATACTCCATCTGCATCGTGTCAATCTTGTTGGACTTCACGTTTAATCCAGGCGTAGTCTGTGTATTTTTCACAATCTGTGCACATGCCACTTGCACCGTATAGGGAATTGTGGCCAGACCTGCGGTGTATACCACATCGACTTCGTTGTATGGCAGTCCAAGAATATTCTGCGGAAAAGTAAGCTCACCCGTGTTGGGAATTAAATCCACGTCTGCAACATTCAGGGTGCTCCAAGTGCCCGGCAAACCAAAAACCCAGGCAATCTGCTCATAGGCCGGTTCGATCATCTCTCCGCGCCGAGGCCGGCTGTAACGGGCCTGCACAGAAATCAACGGTGACGCGCTCGGGGCAACGGCAACCAGCGGCAGATAGCTCAACCGCACGGTTTGCGCTCCCGTGGTTATGCGCAGCCGTTCTTCATACTGTGTCGGATTCAAGCTGGTTCGATGGCAATAGGAATCGATCAAAGCCGAAGCCATCGTGATCCAGTCGTCCGTTGTATCCGCCGGGAGACCATAAGTCGCATAGTCGGTCGGCAGCAGGTATCCCATAAGGTGTCCTCCGGAAGCATTTCGAGGGGCCGTTGTTCGCGGCCAATTAGAAACAAATACTGGCCTCCCTTTGAGGAGGCCAGCTAAGTGTTGAGCAAACAAACTACTGTAGCATGCACCCTCTATCGCTGGACGATCACTTGGAAGTGAGCGCCTGCATTGGTCATCTTGACCACCGGAGCGCCGAACTTGACGACAACATACTGTGAAGCCAACGACCCCGGAACGCCCAGTTGAAACACGCGAGGATTTGGGTCGCTCAGCCAGTGATACTCGATTAGGTCTTCCGTCACGATATAGGCTGGCAGTTGTGCACTTCCCGAACCCGGTGTCCCTGTGTAACTCAGAGACCAGTCTGGGATCAGAGGCAATTCACCCGCCTGCGTGATCAAGGTTTTGACTCTGAATCCGCCGTTGATCTCTTTCGTGTCCAGCACCACGTTAAACTCCGTCTTCATTTCCCGATCGACCAAATCCAGCAGGACAGGATTGGCATAAATCGCCGTCGGACGGACCGCGAAGCTGCTGTTTGACACCATTTGGGCAATTGTCGACTTCAGATTGTCCACGATCAGCTCCGTCGTGGTGATTGTTGTCGTGTTGCCGCTCGCAGCAATCTGTGCCGCTGCACCAAAATATTGCGCTGTGGTGGGGGTACTCAAGGAAGTATCCGTACCATTCCACAAAGCGAGATCGTGAATATGCATCACGCCCTCAATTGTGTCGGTAAGATCTTTCGCCTGTAAGTAGGCGAACTGACTCTGCTGATTGCCAAGTTCGATATCGAACAGGTTGTAGTTGATCTGGGCCACCAGTGCCTTCAACGGGACCGCGCTTTCAATGCGCGTTGGGCTGACCAGCGGAGCGGAGATATTGCGAGGATCGACGAAACCCGTTGCTGCGGTGGCCTCGGGAATGGCGGTTTCCTCAAAAAAGCGAGATGGATGGCCCGTCGCTGGTACCTGCTTGATGCGTTGGCCGAAAAGTCCACGGCGGCGGACAATGTCGGTGATCTCTGTCTGGTAAATTGGAACTTCTATCGCGCCTGGCCCGATGTAGTCTGCAGCGGCGTGGATGTCATGGAAATTGGCTTTCATTCTGTCCCTTCAATGGCCCTTGGGCCGTAGTTGGCGTTGAGTTCGATCTGGAAGTCTGCAAAGGGTTAGGCTGCGTATGTCCCACGTACCAGAGTGTTGACCGCAGCCGGACGCTAAGCTGTCGCCCTGCTTCCCGCGGCGAGTAACCGCGTTTAGTTGAGTACTCCCGCCCGCAGTAACTGTGACTTTACTGCGATCCGTTGCTCGATGCTAAGTCCGGCCAAGGCTGCATCCAGCGAGCCGGCTTCGATCGATTCGAGAGATGAAATTCCCTGCTTGGCCAGCAGAGCCACCGTAGCTGCGGTCACGGTCTTGCGTCCGGTTGGGACGGAAGAAGCACTCTGCGCCCGCAACTCCGCGATCTGCATTACCGCTTCATGCAGCTTGCGTTCCAACTCGTAAATACGCTCACTGCCTGCTCCCTGACCGCCGGTCGGCGTCTGTTCCACCGTCGCAACAATCTTCTGTACCTGTCCCGACATCGTCAGATGCTGTTCTTCCAGACGGCTAACGGCCTGTTCCAACAGGCTCGCGGCGCCCGCCAGCCGATCCAGCATCAATGCCAATGTTTCAAGAGAACGTTCTGCTCCCTGTTCCATACTGATTGCTCCTTTGTCTATAGGTGCCGAACTGTCGCCGGAAGGCAACCGCCTGCACTGGATTGTTTTCTTGTCTTGAGTGTTCATCGGTACTGAGTCAGGCCGCCCCGCAATACGCCGCCAGGGAAACTCCGTGACGGCGCATTCCGTGAGGTTTCAAGCGGAATGAGGTCTGCCGGTATGCCGCTTTATCGCGCAGAAGAATCGCAGCCCCGGTAAAGGTCACGCGATTCAGTTTCCATATCGATGCACGCATATCTTCCACATGCGCATCAGCCAGTTCGTAGGACATGCCCATGCTCCCGGCTGCGAGATCGTGCAGTTTCTCTTCGACCTCAGGAAAGTCACGTGCATAAAGATATCCGCCCACCATCAGCCGTTGGCCGACAATATCGGCAGAGGTCAGAATTCCGCATTTGCTGCGTGCATCGTGACCGTCCCAATCTGGGCGAAAATCCACTGCCATCCCTAGCAAAGACGGCAACGCTGCCTCCGCTGCGGTTCGGCTCAGTGTTACGCGGTGGCCACGTGATCCACTCGGTGCGCGATCGCTGGGCACGTCGACCAGCGTCAGCACTCCTTCAAACGGCATTCGGTTCGGATGGCCGTGGATTGCCGGGAACTCGACCGCCATTGCGTCCAGTTTCATGTGCTCTCCCGTAATTCTTGTAGTTGATGTTGTTGTCGTACAGCGTGTGGTTGTACACCGCAATTCCGGCTCAGCACCAGCGCTTATTTGCGCATCAATTCGTACTGCTCAATTCCGATGCCGCTCTTTCCAACTGCAGGGTAGGCTCCAGCGGACGCAATCCGCGTTGCGCGCGCACTTCGTCCACTGTCAGTATCCCCGCCTTTAGCAGCGCCGTTTGAATCTGGACTGTTTCCATCTCATCCCCGACATCGAGGTCATTGAAAACAAATTCAAACTCGCGCCATCCAAGCCGCTTGCAAAACAGGTCGCGTGTGAAATGCTCGGCAAGCATGCGCGCCACCGGAGCGATCGTACTGCGAAATGACTCATCTAGAAGTTCCTGGGCTGTGTTGCGATTTACGTCGTTCTCCAGCCCCAATAGCATCGGCGGCAGACCAAAAGCATTCGCGATCATCCGGATGAGAAACTCCTGCCATTGCAGCCGCAATTCCGCATCTGTGCCGCCCGTAAATTTCAGCACCTCAGGCTTCTGCTCGCATGTCAGCAGCGGTACCCGACCGGTACCCTCGATCTCGTCCTGCCACCAACGAAGCAAGCGATTGTGATGATCTGGCGTCGTCTCATTCAGCCATAGCGCATACTGCACGACACTGTTGCTCGCGAGCCTTCCGGCATACCGGTGCGCCGCCAGAAAGCTGTTCACCGTTTCAAACGCCACTTCCAGTGGCCCCAATCCAAATGGGGTATGAGAGCGCGGATTCAGTCGGATGTACATCAGTTCGCTGTCGTAGAGAGGAATCTGCGACCCAGGTCCCACGCTGTTTGTGTTCTGCGCGTAGCGCGGCGAATTCTGATCTCCATCCCACTTGGCATTCAGCTGGATCGTCGCTCCATCCACAGGCCACAGAGCAAAAGGCCGCTCTGGATCGTCCGTCCGCTCCATCTCGATGGCGCCGAAGCCACCGACCAGCGCGTCTTCCAACGCCTGTTCCACCACGGAGCGGAAGGAGTCTGAACTGTTCGGCTCTTCCAACGTTCTCCGAAGTATTTCCATCCTGACGTGGGCATCGGGAACGTCGGCCAGAGTGTATCCTCGCCGCAACTGGATCTGCCAGTCCATGCTTGCAATACGATCCTTGATGACATTGATTGCCCGTCGCGGAACAGGGCTTTCTGCAAAACGCCGCAGGTTTGCGGGTGTTCCCTTCGGCAGCAAGGCATTCGGCGGCCGTACTGGCCCTAAAATGGAAGGGAGTGGCACCGTCTTTCTCTGTGCTCCGTCGACACTTGCAGCCGCCATATCAACTGCAGGTTCGGCAGCAGGATGGCCCTCGCCACGCGCTGCTTCACCGCTCCATATCCTTTCGAGCATTGTTTTCCAGCTCACTGTCTCCGCCTCTCTTTTCTGTTTTCGAATGGATGATGCACGTGGGCTTCGTTCCCGGCTTTCGCGGGCAAATAAAAAGCGCGGCCGTGGAGCCACGCTTGAATTCCATCCATGCTCTGTTGGTCTTTTTACATTCGCAGTTCTTCGCGGGCCCGCTCGGCAATGCGCGGCAGGTCCGCCACGGTCATCACTCGGATTTGATTTCGCTCCATCGTTTCCACACCGAATCGGTACTGCTCAATTCGATCCTCTTCCGCTCCACTGGCAAGGATCTCTTCTGAGTTTTTTCCCAGCAGCCCGCGCAAGGGTTCCACGATGGCCGTCAATTCCAACGCCGCATCCTCTACCCGCGCCACTCCCTCCACCATCTGCGGGGCGCTGAACGCAAGAACCTTCACAGCTTCTAGGTCTCCTTCCAAGGAGACCGCATGAAACATGCGAATCACACCATTGGGTCGATAACCGCAGTCGATCCGCAGCGGATCCCCAGGCTGCGTATACATCGCTGCCTGAATTCTCTTGCGCATAACATCCCACACTCCAACCGCCTCAAATTGCCTTCGGATCGATGTCGAAATGGCCTGTCGTCCGCTTGCCCGCCGTGCCTCGCGTTGTTTCCTGCTTTCGATATACAGCCGGCTCAACTGTTCAATTTCTGCCGGTATCGAGTCGGCCAAGCAAGCTTTCGGCGCGGAGACCTGCAGCATGTTGGAGAAGCTCTCCTCCAGCGTCTTCATCATCGACGCGGTCTCGACTGCCCCGTTCGAAAAGCGCTCTCGCACTTCATATTCCAGGGCTTCCAGCATTCCAGTGTCAGCTTCGGGATCGACGCATCGCACACGGCCCCAGTCCCGGGTAAACCGCACACGCGCCGTCTCCGGTCGCCCGGCTTCCCGTAGCACAACGCCGATATTGATGAACTCGTTCTTGACCGCGTCTGGAACATACCGGACCAGAAAGAATTCACACTGAATGCGATCGCCGTTCACGTCTTTTTCGCGTTCCTTCCATTAGCCAAGCAATCCTGAGAGGGTCGAAAGCTCCTTACTCAGCCCGCCTTGAAACCTTCCTCATTCTCTATCTTTTTCTGCTCCCGGAACTGCCCCTCGCCGCTTCTGCTCTCCGTCCCTACCCATTTCGGAAATGGTTCCCGTGTGCTATCCCGAAACTGCACAATTAAATCCCGTACCCGTTCACGCCGGGCCAGCAGCTTCACCGTCAGTCGTTCCATCTCCCGCAAGTCCCCACCGTACCAGATCGGAGGAACAGTTTCCGCGATCTGCCAGACGGAAGCCGGCTCCAGATTTTCAATGCGGCTCAACCAGGGTTCAAAGCTTGGCCAGCCCATCACATCAGCGTACACCCGATTTCGACCATACACTCCTCGCAACGGTGCGTCAGGAAAGCTCCATTCCCCGGCATGGAAACAGTATCCTTGGTCGACAAAATTTGCCGCGTAGCGTTTTTCCCGAGGCTTTCGATGGAACACGGCTTGCCTTCCATTGCTATTGCAAGTCCATTTGTCCATTGCCAGCATCCCGGCAAACTCGGTCAGATTCCGCACCTCGGCTAATTGTTCTTCCGGCAGGTAATCAACCACTTGTCCTGGCATCAGCCCACCAACATAGCGAGAGCCAAACTGCAATCCAGCCGCACAGCGTTCCTGCTGACGACCGGTATCCATGTACAGCTCCGGAGTGTTTGTGATCAGCCATTCGCTGACCTCCACCACCTCCGTTGCAGGGACCGAAAGGCCGACTGCTTCGGCCAATCGAGTTGCAAATAGCTCATTTGCCAATACCCTCAAATGCTGCGGATTGTTCTGAAACTTGACGACATACAAATGGCCGTCCGAGCCCAGCATCAAGTGACTCTGTGCGCCGCCTCGCATCCGTCGGATCTGCTGTACTGCCGTAACTGCCACCGGACGCTTTGCTCCTTCAATGCTCGTTCAAGATTTCCCCGCAAGAGGGGTGCCTGCTCCCGAATTGTAACCCGAAGTAAAGCTGCCTCAGTCAACAGTGAAACCATCATCAAACAAGATGGAAAAGGCTCATCGCAACTCTCTCTCCGAACCAGCGATACTATCGCCACGGTCCCGAGCTTCTCTATTGCTCCGTTTTCGGTCGTTCGGTCATCTCCGCCCGTATTTGTAACGCGATCGCCATGGCCATGACGCAATCATCATGCATCCCTGCAGCCGCCCCCGTGCGCCCATCGCTCTGCCTCACAAATGTTCGACATTCTGCCAGCAGACGAGAACTGGAGAAAATCCCAGGCCCTGTTGTGAGTGTGACACCCAGCAGCGCAATCATCGCCGGCCGCGACACGGCCGTTGTCAACCAGCCCGCCTGGCCACGTTGTTCATAGACCGCAGGGTAGCGTTCGATCGTGCTCAAATACGCCAACACAGCCATGCCATGGTTATTTCGCTCGACCGCCAGCAATGCCTGGTTATACTCCTTTGCCAGTTCCGCACACTGTTTCGCCAATTCCCGCGGTGCGATATGTCCTCGTAATTCAGCGCACTGCAGCCCCGAACGTTGCTCGACAATTTGGATTGAAGCATAATCTCCGTCCGTACCGCCCCCGGTCGGATCAACTCCAACGATATAAGCTCGCCCCGGTTGGGGCGGATACCAGATCCACAACTGACCATTACACCGCGTTTCCGGTGGTTCATGAACTTGCTGAGTGCGCTTCGCAATACAATCCAGATCAAATACGCAGTTGCCACTTGCCAGGAAACATGTCTCCGGGTTTTCTGCATACTCTTGCGCCGCCATCTGCCGAAAATTTGTGCGCAGTTGGCGACGATAGCCGATTTGCTCTGGCAGCAGGCGATTCTTTTCTGCGAGTGCACGTTCTTCCAAAGTCCACTCAGTCTCCGGGACGGTGTTCCCTACGTATGCAAGCTCCATCCACCATGGAAAAAAATGCCTGACCATTCCTGTTTCTTCCGTACGTTGCCACTGGTCGTAGAAATAGCCGTACGCACCATTTGGCGTTGATTCCAGAACTAGCTCTCCATTCGGCACTAACGCCGCGCCCAGGCTCGCCATCGTCTCTGAAGCATTCCCGCTCCACCGCGCTATTTCCGAGCAGTGCAGATTCTGGATCGTCATGCCACGCCCGGCATTTGCATCCGCTGCGCTCTCCACCCGGTATTCGCTATCCAATTCTGGAAAAAGTATCTGCCGTGTGTTCACTCGTGAAGCCCTCAACACCCCGCTGCGTAATCCCTCCGGCAAGAGCTCATAAAATCGATGAACGATGCGGAAGATTTGTTCTGCAGCTTCACGATTATGTGCCACCTCTACAGTAAGGGTTCCGGGCTGCGTAATTGTCTTGAGAAAGAAGCGGCCGGCAATCCACGTACTAATGCCCATTTGCCGTGCCTTCAATACGATGTTTTTCCTGCCCCGCCTTTGCTCATACGCTCGTTGCGCAGCATTCGCTTCCAACGGAACGATCTTCCCTTTCCGATCGCGTACCCGCAACAGTGACCGCGCTAACCACATCGCCAAAGCACCGCCGCCGAGTTCAGGAGAGCGGAAATCCAATCGTTCTCCCAGCCACAAGAGGCGCTCACGGTCGCTTTGCTCCGTGGAGCGGGAAGCTACCTCCGCTTGCTCTGCACCTAAATTTTCCATTCCATTTCCACAGAATTGCCCGCGAGAAGTTCCCGTCACGTCTCCCGACATCCGACAGCCGAAGTAATCTCCTCGACGTACGGATCAGGCAGCTCTGATGTCACCTCGGTTGGCTTCATTAAATCGCGCCGGATCCGTTATCGCACAGACAGGAGTTACAGTGGGATCGGTCCAAAGGTCCTCCGGTGTCGGATAGTTTGGGCCTGGCCGTTGAAGTGGATACGGCGTGGCCAGGCTCATAAAATACTGTAGCCCAGAGCAGTAATACTCTTTCTTCGGCTTATCGATCGGCAGAGCGTGAATCAACTTGTGGGCTGCTATTGACACTTCCTGCTGCCAGTCATAAGCATCATCCAACACGTTAAAGCCGGCATTCAGCGCCGCCATCTTCTCCGCGGCCGTCAGCATCACCCGACGCGCCATCACAAGGTCACCGTCATAGGCATCCACATAATCCGACAACTTCCCAATATGCACTCCATTGTGGAAGGTCGACTCGAGCGTCAGCCATTGAGTCGCTTCTGCGGGCAGCCAGGCCATCAGCACATGGGAGAACGGTGAATGGGTAATCTGCTCGATTCCTTTGCTGATCGCCTCCTGACCGCAGCAGAAAACCAAGTCACCCCACTCCAACTCATGATAGAAGCCCTCTTTATCCACCTGCCGGATGTCCGAACTGGCCACGCTACTGATGTGTGTTGCCATGGTCCCTCTTCAGGTATCCGCAAACCCATTTCCACACATCAAGAAAGACGTTGTAATGTATGCCGTCGTCGGGGTTTTCGAGAAACGCCACATCGTTCGCGGCCGCACCCAGCTTATCTATGTCTAGCTGCTCTTCCTCATGCGCAGCTTCATCGTACTTCGCCCAAGACTGGTTTGTTGCCATCGTTGCCTCAAATCGCATTACCATCACACTTGATTCGTTCCGCTCCAGAAGCTGCAAGGACTACATGATGCCATTGAGTGCGGCAGCCAGCGCGATGCAAGCTCCAATCGCGAGCACGCCAAAAACAACCGCACCAATAACTTCCATATGATTGTCAAAATAGTCGTAGATATGGGACATCGTATTCCCTTCGAATTAAGAAAGTCGTCAGCTCGCTGACACGGGCTTCGCGGAGCTTAGTGTCGTCAAACCCGTTGTCGGCAAGTTGCTGAAGCTGGTTACACCGGTTACCAATGCGGTCAGTTCGGTCTGGCCGGCGGTCACTCCAATTCCCGCAAGGATCTGGATCAAGGCCGCTCCGGTGATTGCGACCACCTCTGCAACCTTTTGTACGTAAGGAACGCTCGTCCCCAGGGCCTGATACTTTGCTTCGGTCGTCAACATTACGTTCTTGATGAGCGCAGTCGCCGCATCTTCCGCTGCAGCAAACTGCGGCGGTAGAAGCTGATTGATCAGCGGCTGTTCGGCAGTCGCAATGTTAATGCCAACATTCAGCGCCTTCTGAATATCCTTTGCTGCCGCAGAAAGAAAACTCTCAAATCCATTCGGCTTAGTTGGTACTAGTGTTGCTGAACTCGTGCTCATGTCTTTTCTCCTAGTTCCCCGAAGGGGTAGTTTGAGTAATGGCAGATGAACCTTTTGGTTGGTGCTGGAACATGGCGATACCGCCTCCGATCATTCCCGTCCCGGAACTCGTCAGGGCAGCCCGAACATCGGGTACGCTGCATGTGCACGCCATACCGAATGCCGAAATTCCAAGCAAGATCAATACGACCGCCCACACCTGTGAGCTGATCGCATTCAGACCATTGACTAGATTCATAGTTTCTCCATCTCGCTTGCTGCGAGGTTAGCCGAAACCTTATCCTAAAGGCGCATAATCTCGCATAAAAGAAGCGCCCATAAATGCCTCAAGTGCGCCGCTTTCCGAGAACCCATCAACATATCCTTGATGTCATGGCTTGCACCAGCGCTAAATCACACATGCACCATCAATGCATTGCTAGAAATGTATATGCTCCAGCAGGAGGTACCACGCTGGTCGCACTTACATTGCAGAAATGGAATAACACAGTATTGGATGTACTGGGGTAGCCGTCAATACTCACATTTCCCAAGGCTGTTGGTGGATGTATCGATCCTAGATTGTCTGTCACTACGAGTCCGCTGACGGTGAATGTCTGATCGTTACAGGACTGGGCGGGCACCGCAACCGGAGTCACAGCCCCAGTAGTGTAGTAGCCAATGTGCGAGATGGGGGAACCCCCTCCCACATTTAAGCTGGGAGTTGTGATCGATGCCGATGCGACTACCGCGGGGGCATTCACGGAACTGCCGGCATTCAGTGTCCCTAATGTAAAGGTGCAGCTTGTGTCGCCTGTGCCCGTTCCGCAATCTATTGAGTTGGCTGTTGCTCCTCGATATAGGTAGCCGTCGATGACTGTTGTATTCTGGGCTCCAAACCCGTACGCGTAGTTTACAAACCATTTATTGAAGGTTGGGGCGCTGGGAGTGTTGGTGGCGCCTATCGCTCCGCTGTCGTTGAACAGGTAGCTGTTGCCAATTCCTATAGCAATAAAACCCTTAAAAATATTTGCCTGTACAATGCCACCAGTTGCGCTAATCGGTGGACTGTCAACTGGGTTATACCCAGACGTACCGAAAGTCCACGTATCTATCTTGGGGTCGTAAATCAATGTCTGACCATCGTTTGGCATCAACAAGACATTGAAATGACTGTTGTAACTGCTACAGCCGATGGGACTCGCCTTGCAGCTTAATACCTTGACGACCGCCTCATCGGGGGCTTGATTGGTAGTAAAAGAATCGTCCCAATCCCCCAGCAGATTGAAACCCACCCCAGGCGGCATATGAGTGCCCCCATAGCCGAGATAGCGGTCTTGGTCGGTGGAGTTCTGGATAGAAAACCCGGAGAACGGGGGACCGCTGAGCAGATATCCATAGCTCATTCCGTACAAACCCGCGCCGTTGTACATCCGCGGGAGGAATTGGTTCACTCCTCTTCCGGTATCGTGACCTGTAAAAATCCATGGATAATGGGCTTCCATCACCGTGTCGCCATTAGCAAAGGCGATCGGCAACGGCATTGTGGTCATGGTCCCGTCGACCTTGTTGTTACTGGTGTCCAGGACGCTGTTGACACGAACAGAAGGATACAGCTTGTAATTCGTGTTACAGAAGGAGACCGTTCCCGAGGTCGGCACCGTTCCTGTCGGAGTCGTCGGTAAAGTGTAGGAGAACTGATTGGAATTTCCGTTCACGACACCCCAGCTCGCTACGTAATTCCCGTTATAGGTTGAGTTAGGTGTGGCAAACGTGAGGGTCATCCCCTCGATTGGAGACAAATCTTTACCTGAATTAAACGGGACCGACGATGTGGTGACGAGAACTGTCAGATTGTCGCTTTGCAGCTGGGTATTGGTGATGGGGAGGGAAAAGCACTCACCGCCGTTCTCTGTGCTGTTTCCTCCGATCTCATTGCTCACCCCCAGTACCGCCGTAGTATAACCTAGATTGGTGCGCTGGCTGATGTAATAGAACGAGGTCGAGTTAGGCGACCCCTCCACTGGGAACACCTGGCTGATTCCATTACTGTTTCCATCTCCGCTGAAGACATCGGCCTGCGATTCGACGGCGTAGCCGCACAGCCCTCCATGGGCAAAGAAGAGGCCATTTACATGCGGGAATCGCAGATTCAGCAACGTGACCTGCTGCGTCGTGGAGTTGTAGGTGTAATTGACCGTCTCGTATTCTTCCTGGTCCGTGATGCAGGCGGTCCCGGTCGGCGGCAAATAACATGCGTCGGAAGAGTTGGTGGATTGCAGCGTGCTCGGCGTGCAGAACCCGGCAGGAAGTCCAGTCTGCGGCGGAGTAGCTGTATAGGAAGCTACGACATCCGTCACAATCGATGCAGCAGGATTGATCTTGCCGGAAGCTGAGGGAATGAATCCCGTGGGCTGGCTGCCAGCCGTGCATCCCGTCGCTCCGCCCGCGCCGTTGTCACTGCCCGGATAACACAACTGGACCATTGTCGAGACGGGATAGTTCGCATTGCTGTCGATGGCCTCATCTGGGACTGCGGCGCTGGCGCCGGAGGGTCCGGTAGCTAGGGAGCCAGAATAACCCGTGATCGAAGTGCCGGAGATAATGTCGGCGGCATTCGTGTCCATCAACGTACGATCCTGGCCCTCCGTTCCCTGGCCAGCCGTTCCATTGGTTTCGACAAGCGTCGCACCCACAGCAGCCGCGGCGGTTACGGTGCCCTTATAGACAACAGGATCTTCCGTAACCTGAAAATCTCCGCCGTGGCAACCCTCGTCGTTGCTGGTATTCATCCCGCCGTCGCATGTCACCAGCGTCGTCATGGCCAGGCAATCGCCCACTCCATGGCAGTTCAGGACGTTGTAGATGGCTTCCTGCTGACCGGAAGTGTAATTTGTAGACGCGAGCGAAAGGTTGGTGTAGTAGGTCTTGAATAGATACTGCGGCTGCCCGGAAACAAAGTAATTGTCAAAGTTGTAGCCGCCCGCATAGTCCGCGGTCTGCAGATATTCTGAGCCGGCCTGGTTCCCCTGATACGATGCCCAATTTTGGTAATCCAGGGAGTAGTCAGTCGTAATTGTCTGACCGGCAGTCTGCTGAGGTACCTTGGAAAATGGGTTCTCGTAATAGTCCGCAATGACCCCGTTGCGTTCGTCGTGTACATGGGTATCCAACGGCCAGTTGAGATTGCTGGTATTGTTGCCAAAGATATCCGCGCCGTACCCCTGTGGATTTTCCGTATTAGAATAGGTAGGATCGGCGAACACGGTACAACCGCTCAACCCATTCGGTGAGTTTGCGGCACAGTCCGCACTGTTCATCAGACTTGCGATACCATTGTTTAGGCTTCCTGTTTGAAATTGGCTCGCATAGTACCCCCCCTGGAAGATATTGGCTGCAAGGGTCGTTCCAGTCGGCTGTTCTACTACTTGACTTGCTTTAGGTGTTGAGGAGACCGCCTGGCTCAGTTCTGCAGAAACCGGTGCAACTGCGTTGTCTACATAATTCTTCGTGGCTGCCTGCATTGGCGTTTGAGGATCGGCCTGAAGCTGCAATGCGCCGCTTAACGTTCCACCATTGAGTGGTAAATAACTTCCGAGAAGCGAATTGATTTGGGTTGCGGTAACTGTTTGGATAGCTACGCTCGCAGGCATTACAAGGCTCCGTATAGCAGCGACCGTGGTAGCGGGAACGTTCGGTATTAGCCAATACTCCTTGCTCACAGTGCCGTCGTCAAGGTGATAAACAGCCGTGTAATAAGTCCCCGCTGGAGTAGCTCCCACATTCGGCGCGAGGTTGAGCGATACTCCTCCGTTGGCCCCAATCTTCGCGGTAAGGTTTCCAGCCGCTACAGTGTTTCCTCCCGCAGTGACAAATGCGGGCCATGTCACTAGAATTGTCCCGGTCGCAACCGTGCCGTCGGCGTGGTAAACAGTGTCCTGCACCAGTGTCGTCGTCACTTGTCCCATGCACGGGAATGCCGCAGCAGCGATGCACAGAGCCAAGCCAGCGGTTCGCCATAAAGACATTGCTCGCAGCCATTTCAGGCCCGCATTTATGGATTGAATTCCGTGCTCTCTTGTCGCTATCATCATTTCTCCCCTGAAGTCATCTCGTGGCTCTTGGTATTCCCGTCTATCGCATATCTCACTCCGATGATGAGGAGAACCGCAACCCGTCGAGCAGCGCGTCACAAAGTTGTTGCTTAGATTGTTGGCTCGACTGAAGCGGCTCCGCGCTGGCTAAGTCACAAATATCTAGAAGCAGTTTTGCCTGCTGGTACCCGCCAGCCCTCGCTTTTTCAATCAGCCCTTGTAATATCTGTGGCCATGCGGCGAGAACCTGTTTTCGAACTAAGTCGCAATATTGGCCCCTGCTATTTGGAGATATGTTCATATCCGCATTCCGCCAACCATCTTTGCCCGGTACTCCTTTTCGAACGGATATTTGCCTAATAGGAGCGCTCCGGTTCGACCATTGCTTCGACACGCCATTCCACCTGTCTCAAACGTGAAAAAGATAAAGAGACGCCCATCGCTGGCCGCCGCCTTATCTTCTTCATCTCAAAACCGATCTACGATATTTGCAGCGCAAAGGCATGCCGCGATCGCGGAAATAGCCTCCACCGATTTGATCGATCTGCCCTCTTGTATCGTTCCTTCATCTTGACTTAAGGCTAACAGAGCGGGGCGGAATGGCACGCCATCCCGCCCCGCAGCTAGATACATTGTTATCAATGAGTTATCGTAACCATCAGCGTGGCTCGCTTGACTCCCCCATCGGATCCACGTTGAGTAGTCGAAATTCCATGAATATCTGTGTTAGCGAATCGATCGCTTCTCCATATCTTCGTACAATTGTTCTCAAGCTGACCCGCAATAACCCTGCTGCCTCGCCTTGCGTATATTCCTGTAGGGCTATACGTCGAATTAGCTCCTGGGAAAAGCCATCGAGCCTTTTCAGGCATTTCTCCACGTCATATACAAAAATTACGGAGTCTTCAAAACTCGTCACTCGGTAAGTACTCATCTTTCCTCGGAAAGCATCGTGGCCCAGGAGTGCAGGCATTCTTCCGACACTCATGGAAAGCCGCATATACCTTCGTAACATGGCCTCGGTGTACTTCCTGTAAAAGGCGAACTCTGGTTTGGGCTGCACTTCCCCATATTTCCCTTCAACCGCTTGCGTCGGCCGAGCTTTCGGTGGAACAAGTTGAAGCTGTTCGCAAGCATGCAAGTCACATAAGGCTAAGGCAGCGCTCATCGCAGACCCCCCTCTGCTGACCAGGTGGCCAACAAAAATTTCTCCTTTCGAGGTCGCCCTTTCGGCCGGCGGCTTCGTGGCGCCGGGAAGTCTGAAAAATGCATCGTACATTGACGGCAGTAAACATCACTAGCTGTGCGGTCACGAAGCCAAAGACGGCCGCAACCCTCACAGATCTTCAAATGTAGACAAGAATGACTCATAACTAATGTTCTCCAAGGCAAAAAATTCAATCTCCTTGTGAAGACGCGGCTTACTCCCTCGTCCCAAAGAAGCAGTTGCGAAGACTGCTTAACCAACGAACTCTATGGCTCAGTCTTGGCCCAGCTGGCACGTCTCCGGCGTGAACTACCGTGGCTTCTTGAAGTCGCACGCGAAACATCGCCCATTACGGACTGTCATGTCCGCAATGGAGCATCGAGCCAAGCGAGAAAATGTCTCTTGCCCACGTCGAAGCTGGTGCAACTCAATCGGCTGCATAGAAATGGCCAGGAAATCGCCCATGCCTTGCAGCAATGGGAGAACGGGGACATTTCATCGTTGTGACCTGGATTTGGGAGAGGGAGGCCAACAATGCTTCAATCTCTTCGTATGCTGAGCGTCAGTCTTTGTTACAATCTATTTCGAAATCTGTCAAGGTAAACTTTGCAAAAAGTTATTCCTGAGTCCCGAAACTGGATTTATCTCAGAAAATCTGTCAATAATTTCCTGTAATCATAAAGATATATATTGAACTATATTATATCTATATGATATATTTCGACCATGAAGTTTGATACTCTTCATGAGAATCTTCGACTCGAAATCCTTCGCCGGATCGACCGCGGGCTCTTGACCGGTTCCACCTTAGCGCGCGCCACAGATTTCCAGCAAGCGCATATCTCCAATTTCCTGAATCGAAAACGTTCGCTCAGCCTTGAAGGCCTTGACCGCGTACTCACCGCGCAAAATTTGTCCATTATGGACTTGCTTCCCGCGGATGCATTTCCCAGTGTCCCTATCCACGGACGCAATTCCTCCTTGACACAAACCGTGGCCGTCGTCACACATACTGCTGCGGCTTCATCCACGCGTATTCAACCACCCGAAATCATCGACACAATTGAAGTGCCCGACGCCATCATTCAGTCTTCCCGTGCAAACCCCATTTCAGGGAAAGAACTCTGGCAGCGCTTTGTGGCCGTTCGTGTGGATGGCATGCAGGCAGCCGCGATGGAACCTATTCTTCGTCAACACTTTATCGTAGTCATCGACCGGCATTACAATTCGCTCGCTCCCTATCGCTCGCAACCGCCTACGGTCTATGCTGTCCGCGGTTCTGACGCTCTACATTTGTGTTTCCTTGAGTTTGAGGCTGATCGGCTCATCTTGCGCCCTCGCAACCAACAAATTCCCGTGCTGCTGATCGCCCTCGCTGCGAATGAGCAACCTGCCGACCGCATCGTCGGCCGTGTTTGTTACGTCCTCTCTGAATTTTGAAATAGTTGTTTTGCCATCCTCCGCCCCGTAAATTTCTCTCCCCGCACTCTCATCCTTCGGCGTGATCTGCTAGCATCGTTTTTTGGAGGAATCATCGCTTATGGAACAGATCCCCGTTGGCATGGGTGCCCGCCGGAATGAGGACATCGCCTTGGATCTCTTGAAGTTCGTCGCAGTAACCGCAAGCGTCGGAAGGCCTAGCACACCATCTGCCGGGTTTGTAACTGGAGGAAATTCCAAGGCCGAGGACCAGGTCGGTCATCTATTGGAACTCTACTCGCGCTGTCTACGCGCGGTCGAAGGAAAGTAGCTCGACGCGCTTGCCCGATCTACCCCCATCTCGAGTAGTAGTTGTCGGCGCCGGAGTATTTGGCCGTAATCATCTGCGTGTATGGCGAGCGCTCGAAAACGCCGGCGCATCCGTTAGTCTCATCGGAATCGTAGAGCCGGACGCGACCCTGGCAGCTAACCTTTCTGCGGAATATAAGCTCCCTGTATACGGCTCCACTAGCGAGCTACTTTCTTCGAAGTCGGTCCCTGATGCTGCGTCGGTTGCTGTACCAACATCGGATCATGCAGCCGTGGCATCGGAACTCCTAGCTGCCGACGTCGATGTGTTGCTGGAGAAACCTTTCACCGCTACCATTCAGCAAGCAGACGATCTGATCGCTCTGGCGCAGTGCCGTAACCGCATTCTTCAGGTGGGGCACCTCGAACGGTTCAATCCCGCGGTCCGAGCCGTTCGCCCCATATTGCACCGGCCGCTTTTTTTTGAAGTGCATCGGCTCAGTGTTTTCACACCACGAGCACTGGATGTCGATGTTGTACTCGACCTCATGATCCACGATCTCGACATCGTTCTCAGCTGGACTCATTCGCCAATTCGTGAGTTGCACGCCGTTGGACTGCCGATCTTATCCTCAAAGGTCGACATTGCCAATGTTCGAATCGAATTCGAATCCGGCTGCGTCGCGAACTTCACCGCCAGCCGAGTCAGTACAGAACGAGTCCGCAAACTCCGTTTTTTTCAGCCACACCAGTATGTTTCCGTCGACTACGCCCGCCAGGACGTGCTTTGCATCGACGTACCAGCCCTCCAGACTTCAGAATCGCTCCACCCAATCTCACCAAGCCTGGGAACGGCTCACTTCCGGCCCGTAGAGACCACTCATCCCACGCCCGGTTTCACCCTCGGCAAGCTCAAGGTCTCCCCCGGAGAACCGTTGCAGCTTGAGCTGGAGTCCTTTTTGCGTTCCGTTCGAGGACGTACCCCGCCCGAGGTCTCAGCGCGGGATGGCCGTGCTGCGCTCGCTATTGCCCTGGATATCGCCACCGCGATCCGCGCTCATCAAGCCCGCGCCGGGCTTACTTAATCAACTGCACAGATCATGCATTTCAGATATTCGGTTTCAGGGATCGTCAAGATCGCGGGATGATCGAACCCCGCGCCCCTGGTTTCCAGCAGGCGAACCCGTTTACCTGCATCGCTCGCCGCCGCCGCCACCACAGAATGAAATTCCGCCAACGGCACGTGATGAGAACACGAACACGTCACCAACGTTCCTCCCGGTCGCAACATTTTCATCGCCCGCAGGTTCATCTCTTTGTATCCTCGCAGTGCGCCCTCAACAGCGCGCTTGGACTTTGCAAACGCTGGTGGATCCAGCACAATTGTGTCGAACTTTTCTCCCGTATCACTCCAATCCCGCAGCAGGTCAAACGCATTGGCTTCGATCCATTCCACGCCATGTCCTTGTTTAGCCAGTCGATCCCGATTTTCGTTCAAATTTTTTTCAGCCACTTCCAGTGCAGCGCGCGACGCGTCCACGCCGATTACCTCCGGGCACCGCCGAGCTAAATGCAGCGCAAACCCGCCCTGATAGGTGCAGACGTCGAGCGCTCGCCCGTTCGCATGGGACTCTGCAGCCATGTAGTTCTCCCGTTGATCCAGAAATGCACCAGTTTTCTGCCCTGCATTTGCGTCGAAGTGAAAACGAAGTCCATTCATCTCAAACATTGTCACCAACTTCGGGGTGTCAGCGCTCCTTGCATAGAGCGGTTCTGTCGACGGTGTGGGAAGCTGCTCTAGTTCCCGAATGCGGGCATCAGTCCGTTCCAGGATTGTCTCCGGTTCCAGCATTTCTCGAAACACATGGACGGCTAACCCGCGCACGTCGTCAACGCAGGTCCCTTGCGTCAGCAACTGCAAAATCACAATATCCCCATAACGGTCCGCGACAATACCAGGCAATTCATCTGCTTCTCCAAACACGAGCCGGAACGCGTTCGTTTGCTGCACTTTCTGCAACCCGTCAAGTCGCATCTGCACAGCTCGTTTCAATCGACCGAGTGTCAACTCCAGAAATTCCCTTCGATGCTCAATCACCTCCTGCGTCACCATTCGCAGACTGATCAGCGAAGCACCGCTGTAGATCGCCGTACCTAGCAAGTCCCCTCTTTCATCCATCACCTGAATCAGCGACCCTGGTGCAACACCATGCTTTCCAGTTTTCGCAATCATTGCCTCCACATCCGATTGGTAGACCCACGGGTGGCCACCCCGGACTCGGCTCGCGGCTCGCCGGCTGATCCAAGCTCCAGGCCCCCGGTCCGTAACCAAGCCCGATCCACCAGTTGCTGCATTTTCGCATAGAACTTTGCCATTTTTCTCCAGCTTTAGCGGCCGTTCTTTGACCTTGCCTGCAAATTTCGCCCTGATTCCCTTTTGCCCCATACTTCCTCTCATGCTGCGTCGCCTGAGTGGTCATCTTCGCACATTCCAGATCGCGTCATCTCCAACAAGCACACTTCCCGTCCCGTAAATCCGTCCACATAACATAAAATCAATTATGGCCACCGCGCACACCGCTGCGGCATCTCCTGATGCTGACAAGCAACAACTCGCTGAGACCTTCGAGAGGTTGCTCACCACCGTGCGCCAAAATCGTCCCAGCGACGATATTGCCATCATCCAGCAGGCGTACGATTTTTGCTTGAAGCACCACGCCGGTCAAAAACGCGCTTCCGGTGACCCGTTCGCTCTGCATCCCCTTGAGGTAGCTCGCGTTTTGGCGGAAATGAAGCTCGATTCCACCGCGATTGCCGCGGGCCTGCTCCACGATGCCGTTGAAGATACGTCCGTCACCAGCCGTCAGATTTCCGAAACCTTCGGTGAACAGGTCGCCCATATCGTTGACGGCGTCACCAAGATCGACAAAATCCAATTTGCCAATCGCGAAGATCGACAGGCGGAAAATGTCCGCAAAATGCTGCTGGCCATGGTTTCAGACGTCCGTGTCGTACTCATCAAGCTTGCGGATCGTTTGCACAACATGCGCACCCTGGAACATCTGCAACCGGAACGCCAACAGTCCATTGCGCGGGAGACCCTCGACATTTATGCCCCTCTCGCCCATCGCCTTGGCATGGGGAAAGTTCGCAGTGAGCTCGAGGATCTGGCCTTTCGTTATGTCGATCCCGTCGGCCATGATCAGATCAGCTCCGCGGTTGAGGCTCACCGGCAGCAAGGCGAACAATTTCTCCGCGACATTGATGCGATCTTGCACGAGCGCCTTCTCGAGCACAACATCTCTGCGCGAGTCGACTGGCGCATCAAACGCCTGTATTCCATCTATCAAAAATTGCAGCGTCAGCGCATTACCGTCGATCAGGTGTACGATCTATTGGCTGTTCGTGTCATCACCCAAACCGTACAGGATTGCTATGCTGTCTTTGGCCTCATCCATAGCATCTGGCGCCCGGTCCCTGGCCGGATCAAAGACTTCATCGCCATGCCCCGGCCAAATCTCTATCAATCGCTGCACACCACCGTGATGGCAGAGGGAGGACATCAATTTGAAGTCCAGATTCGCACCGAGGAGATGCACCGAGTCGCCGAAGAAGGCATCGCCGCACATTGGAAATACAAATCCGGTGGTTCGCCGGTAAACGCAAAAGACGAGCAACGTCTAGCTTGGGTCCGGCAAATTGTCGAGTGGCAGCGCGACATGACCGACCCAAACGAGTTTCTCTCTACCCTAAAGATCGATCTGTATCCGGAAGAGGTCTACACCTTCACCCCGAAAGGAAAAGTTGTTGTCCTTCCCAAGGAAGCCACGCCCATCGATTTTGCCTATTCCATTCACACAGAGGTGGGGAATATTTGCACTGGCGCGAAAGTGAATGGCCGGATGGTGCCGCTGAGATCGCGTCTGCGTAATGGCGATATCGTGGAAATTCTTACGCAGCACGGTCACACACCGAGCCGCGATTGGCTTACATTCGCAAAGAGCTCGCGCGCGCGTAACAAAATCAAACATTGGTTGAATGAGCATCAACGCGAACGCGCCATTGAAATCGGCCGCAAATTGCTGGATCGCGAAGCTCGCAAATACAAGATCTCGATCACGCAACTCACGGATGCCGACCATGCCAGGGCTGCTGCCGATTACGGTCTGGCGAACCCTGTAGACCTGCTGGCAGGCATCGGATTTGGAAAGTTCTCCGCCCGCCAGGCGCTCAATCGACTCGTGCCCGGCGCAACAAGCACCCAGCAGCCAGATACAGAATCTGCACCTGGAATGTCCGATGTCGTCAAGCGTGTATTCTTCGGCAAAGGTTCCGATTCGCTCACCGTCGAGGGTCAGAACGACCTACTCGTCTACCGCGCGCGCTGTTGTAATCCCATTCGCGGTGAAGAAATCGTCGGCTACGTCACCCGAGGAAAGGGCGTCGCTGTTCACGCTCGCAGCTGCCCCAACGTTCAAAATCTTCTCTATGAATCAGACCGCAGAATTGCTGTTGAATGGGCACACATGAAGGACGAGGAAGGTTCCACCCAGCGCGCCACCTACCCGGTTAAAATGACGGTCTATTGCGACGATCGTGCGGGGATGCTGCGCGAGATGACAGCAGTCATTTCAGACGACGGAACGAATATTCGTGCCGTCGAGACGAAAGCGGGCACAGAAGCAGAGGCCGTCGTGGAATTCGTCGTCGACACCTACGACGTCGCCCATTTGCTTCGCCTCATGAACGACCTACGCCGTCTGCCTGGGGTTCGCGATGTCCAGCGCCAGCAAAAACTTTAGCTCGAACTCACTGCGGCACGGCACAATTCCGCATGTAAGACTCTCGCCAAATCTCTACTTCGCAACGGTCGAAACTCCTTGATTGCTTGTCACCGTCGTCAATGCACAGCCGTTCATGGTCTGTCGGAACTTAAAATACGGGTGAAAAAACAGCGCTGCTCGCGCGTCACCATTTCCTTCAACCAGCTCGGGTAGCCATACGCCGTCCGGGTACCGCTGCTGCCGCGCGTGAATCCAGAACCCTTTGTGTAGGTTTGCCAGCAATCCCCCGCCGATCTTCACGTCATGATCCAGACGAGCGCTCAAATCCACTAGTTCGCCCGTCTCTTCGTCGACTTCGATGATTCCCGCCATATTATGCAAAAACGTCTCTTCCACTCCTTTTGGATGCACACTGGGATAGCCGCTCAAATCGTAAGCCAATGTTGCACGTCCCCCACGATCGATCCGATGTCCATTGGTATAGCGCAACATAGGCAGCAACATGTCGATCTGTTTCCCGTTTTCGGCATCTCGTTTGGCAATGTATTTCATGTCTGAATCTTTCTTGATCTCCTTTTGAACGCGCCCCATTTCCTTGTTCCGCTCATCGGCGCTCAATGGCTTGCCATCTTTGCCAGTTAACTCGTCAATCTCCTGGCCATTGACAAAAAACATGTCGTATTGCCGGATATGACGCTGCTTCACATTGCCATTTTTATCGGTGTTGTCTTCTTCGCGGACCGTCTTGCATACATAGCGCTCTTGCTCTTTCTCGGACCGCTTCAAATTCTCCAGAACTCGCTGCCTCAATTCAGTAGCGAAAGGCAGTGGAGCGTTCCAGTCAATGTTCCTCCCGGCAGCGTTGGATGCTTTCGAATCGTGTTGCCCCGCACGTTGCCCCACGGTTTGCGACCATCCTGGAATGCAGACCAGCGAAACCATCACAGTTCCCGTCACCGGCATCCACGGCTTGCGCATCCACTGATTCACGTCTTCTACCTCAATCGCATTGGACAATCCTGATCCATGCTGGTTACGATCGCAACCGGCACGCATGCATCATCCCGACGGCCACTCGGCCCAGGAAATTTCCGATCGCACAGAGTACAATTTTTCGATATGAACGAAGATAAAGCAGCTATCCAGACCGCGGAGGCGCCCACGGCCATCGGCCCTTACTCCCAGGCGATCCGCATCGGCAGCATGGTCTACACTTCCGGGCAAGTGGCAATCGACCCAGCGACGGGGCAGCTGGTGACAGGCGGTATCGAAGCCCAAACGCACCGTGTCCTGCAAAATCTACAAGCCGTTCTCGCCGCTTCGGGACTGGATCTCTCCCGGGTCATCAAAACAACGGTCTTTCTCAAAAATATGGCCGATTTCTCCGCGATGAACTCGATTTATGCGGAATATCTTCAGACGAAAAGCGGGCCACCGCCTGCGCGTTCGACCGTAGAAGTCGCCCGGCTTCCAAAGGATGCATTGGTGGAAATAGAAGCCATTGCCGGCTGACCGGACACAACTCCGCAAGCTTCCCGTACTCGACTCGCTGCTGTTATCGACCGAATCGTGCAGCCTTTACTCATACCGAAAACGAAGATCCGATCAAGCCATTGTCTGAAACACAAAAGGCAGAGGAATTCTCCCCTGCCTCTTGTTTACAACCTAGCGCTCGCCCTACAGCGGCTGAACATCAGCAGCCTGCCAGCCCTTCGGTCCCTTCACAACGTTGAATTGCACGGCCTGGCCTTCTTGCAAACTCTTAAACCCGTTTGAATTGATCGCAGAGTAATGCACAAAAACATCTTCGCCATTCTGGCGCGAGATAAAGCCGAAGCCCTTCGCGTCGTTAAACCACTTTACTGTACCTTGTTCCATTTGAATCTTATTTCCTAATCGATTTGAATTACGCTGAAGGGAATCGGAGCGACTACTAGCAGAATCTTGTGCTTTGGGGCAAAGTCTACAACTGCCCGGTTCTATTCGAACGCAGGCTTAGTGTACCAGATTTTCGCCAAATGCAAGAAAAAAATGCGGGTTAGCGGCCGCGCAGTCCTTTCCACCGTTTCAAGCTCCGTTTCGGTCTCTCCCACCCCGTCAGCCCTCTTGCGTTATGCTAACTGACGGCATGACATTTGAACGGGAATCGCTCGTCTGGCTCGAAAACGCTCTTTCCACTCTGGCGAACGGCTTCGACTCGCTGCCTCCCAGCCTCTCGCCGCCACTCGATCAGGCCGCAATGATCGATGTGCTTGAGGAAACGGCGACCCGGCTCCGCGCGAACTACCCCTATTTCCATCCCCTCTACGCAGGACAGATGCTGAAGCCGCCCCATCCCATCGCACGGGCAGCTTATGCGCTGGCCATGTGGATCAACCCCAATAACCATGCGCTCGATGGCGGCCGCGCCAGTTCTCAAATGGAGATCGAGGCCATTCAGGCTCTCGCGGCCATGTTCGGCTGGGCATGTCACCTCGGACACCTTACCAGTGGCGGTACTTTCGCCAATCTGGAAGCCCTCTGGGTTGCGGGGCAGCTACATCCCCATAAGACCATCCTTGCCTCCGACCAGGCGCACTACACGCATCAACGCATCAGCGGTGTTTTGAAGTTGTCCTTCGCTACTGTCCCAACCGACGGATGCGGAAGGATGCGCCTCGACGCGCTCGAAGCCCGGCTCCAAGAGGGCGACGTCAGCACCGTTGTCGTCACCATGGGGACCACCGCCCTTGGGGCCATTGATCCGCTGCCGGAAATCCTCGCGCTGCGTGATCGCTATAGCTTCCGTATTCACGTCGACGCCGCCTACGGGGGATATTTCACGCTGGTGTCGAATTTAGACTCCGACGCCGCAGCCGCGTTTGCAGCACTGTCCGCCGTAGACTCCATCGTCATCGACCCCCACAAGCATGGTCTGCAACCCTATGGTTGTGGCTGCGTTCTATTTCAGGACCCCTCGGTCGGTCGCTTCTACAAACATGATTCGCCCTATACCTACTTCACATCGGATCGGTTGCATCTTGGCGAAATTACTCTTGAGTGTTCTCGCGCTGGTGCCTCTGCCGTGGCCCTCTGGGCAACGCAACGGGCATTGCCGTTAGCCCGCGGCGGGGAATTCGCTGGAATGCTAGCATCCTCCCATTTAGCTGCCCTGGAACTCTATCGCCGCCTCAAGACTTCAGCCATGTTTGTCGCGCCCATTTGCCCGCAGTTGGATATCGTTGTGTGGGCCGTACGCGGTGCCACAGTGGAGGAAAGTTCAGCTCGTTCACGTGCAGTCTTCGCCGCCGCCGCCAGCAGGGACTTGCACCTCGCATTGGTCCATATCCCTCAATCATGCTTCCCGAAAGACAGTTGGCCAACGTTGAACCGACACCCTCAAGATGCCGCCCAGGTGCAGTGTTTGCGTTCCGTGCTCATGAAGCCCGAGCATCTGGCTTGGATCGGTCCCATTTGGGACCGTCTGAATGCTGCCGCGGAGGAGGTTCTCACCGGTATAAACCTTTCTAGCTAGTCGACTTTGGCGTTGCTGCCGCTGAGGATGTACCGCTTGAGTCACGGAAATCTGTTCCTTGGATATTCATCTTGCCGGCGAACCGCTGGTAATATTCCATGTAGCGATCCTTGTCGGCGGCATCGCAAATGTAGAACTGTTCCGCCCGTGGCAAATTGACCGCCCCGTTGGTGTACCGGGTTGGGCCTACGCTGTTCCGACGCGATTCGTTGGTCTACCTGTCTCCCATTGGGAGAACAACGATACAAACTATACCCCTTGGGAAACAGAGGTTTAATGGCAATCACCGGCCAACCGGCTTTGGAACCAGACTCGTCCCGCAGCGACTGGAAGCGAATCCAAATCGCGTACTTTTCCATGGAAATCGCAGTTACCCCCAATATGCCTACTTATAGCGGCGGACTGGGTGTGCTTGCGGGAGACACCCTTCGATCCGCGGCAGATACAGGTCTGCCCGTAGCCGCCGTTACCCTGCTCCATCGCAAAGGATACTTCCGCCAGCATTTGAGTGCTGGAGGGACCCAAACCGAAGAAGACGAGCCTTGGAAGCCCGAGACTCTGTTGCAGCCCCTCGAGCCGCTTGCCGCGATCACCATTCAAGGTCGTCCGGTCATGGTTCGCGCCTGGCGCAAAGACATCGTTGGCGTCGATGGCCACGTTGTTCCCGTAATTTTCCTGGATACCGATCTCGGTCCCAACAACGAGTGGGATAGGCAGTTGACGGACCATCTCTACGGTGGGGATACTTTTTACCGGCTCTGCCAAGAAACGGTTCTCGGCATCGGCGGAGTGGGGATTCTCGCGGCTCTGGGCTGCCAACCTGCCGTCTATCACATGAATGAGGGTCACGCATCACTGCTCACCATCGGCTTGCTGGAAGAACAGGTCAATGACGGCAATCTGCTGGACGCCACCCAAAGCGATCTAGACGCAGTTCGCTCCCACTGTGTTTTTACCACCCACACCCCGGTTCCCGCTGGCCACGACCGCTTTTCTCTGGATCAGGCGAACCAGATTCTCGGAGAAGAACGTACCCAGGCATTGGAAAAGTTTGGCTGCTGTCACGACGGTATGTTGAACATGACGTATGTTGCGTTGCGCTTTTCCCGCTACGTCAACGGCGTTGCCATGAAGCATGGCCGTGTGTCACGCGAAATGTTCCCCGAGTACTCCGTGCAGGCGATTACCAACGGTGTCCATGCCGCGACCTGGGTTCAGCCTTCCATGCAGGCCCTGCTGGATGAAAGAGTTCCAAGCTGGCGGCGGGATAACCTCTATCTCCGCTTCGCCATCGGCATCGCACCGAATGAAATCCGGAACCGGCACTTGGATGCGAAACGCAAGCTCATCGATACTGTTCGGGAGCGTACTGGGGTCGAGCTTCATGAAGGTAAATTTACCGTCGCGTTCGCCCGTCGCGCCGCCGCTTACAAGCGCGCCGACATGCTGTTCGCGGATCCCACCCGCCTCACCCAATTGGCGGAAGAATATGGCGGCATCCAAATTGTCTACGCGGGCAAAGCTCACCCCCACGACGACGTAGGCAAAGGCATCATTCATCATGTGATCGAAGCTGGCGCCAAACTCAACTCCGATCACCTTCGCATTGTGTATCTTGAAAATTATGAGTGGGACCTTGGGGCCATTCTCACTGGCGGTGCGGACCTATGGCTCAATACCCCACGCCGTCCTTACGAAGCTTCCGGAACCAGCGGAATGAAGGCCGCAATGAATGGGGTCCCCAGCCTCAGCACTCTCGATGGCTGGTGGATTGAAGGTTGCATTGAGGGCGCAACCGGCTGGGCGATTGCAGAATCCGACGATGAAACGCAAGAGGCCGAATCTCTTTACGAAAAACTCGAAAACGAGATTCTTCCTCTCTATTACCACTATCCGGACCGCTGGGCAGGGATTATGCGCATGGCGATGGCCATTAACGGCTCTTTCTTCAATACCCACCGCATGCTCTACCAGTACGTGACCAATGCGTACTTCCCCGGAGATGCCCCGCTTCGCCGAAAATTCCAGCCTGAGCTTGTCTTGACTCGCTGAGGCCGATGCACGGTGGCAGGATCGAGAGGGCAGCCTCCTCTCTGAGGGCTTTGCTCGCGCTTCGGCCTCGACTCACGTATACTGATCGAAGCCGTAAAACTGTTATTTTGATTGGAATTACCATGCCGAAATTAAAGACGCACAAAGGTGCGGCCAAACGCTTTAAAAAGACCGGAAGCGGTCGAGTCAAGCGTGGCCAGGCCTTCATGCGGCACATCCTGACCTCGAAGGCAACCAAGACCAAGCGGCACCTTGCCGCATCTGCAATGGTTTCGGACGCCGACCTGCCCAAGGTGCTGCGCATGATTCCGTACGCCTGATCGGCTTTTTCATAAGAGCAGGGCCCGCATGCGTTCGAGGCCCCCGGAACTGACCCTTCCGCGACAGATCAGAGCAAGAAGCGAGTGAAGAGGTGATCCAGTGCAGGCCCACATGCCAGCGACTCCTGCCTCCAGCCGCAAACGAAACGCAAAAAGGAGATACCAACCATGCCTCGCGTCAAACGTGGCAACAAACGCAAAGAGTATCGCAAGAAGATCCTGAAGCGCGCCAGCGGCTATTTCCTCACCAAATCCAAGCTGTATCAGGCTGCGGAAGAGGCCGTCGAGCGCGGACTCAAATTCGCCTATCGCGGACGCCGCGAAAAGAAGCGCCAGTTCCGCTCACTCTGGATTGTCCGTATCGGCGCAGCAGCCAAGCTGAATGGCATTAGCTATTCACAGCTGATCCATGGTCTAAAGCTGGCAGGGATTGAGCTGGACCGCAAGGTTCTGGCCGATATCGCCGCGAAAGATCCCGTGGGATTTACCGCGCTCGCAACCCAAGCAAAAACCGCGCTCAGCACTCCAGCATAGCTTCCCAGTTGCAAGAGACACACCCTGTTGGAAAGTTTTACCGGATAGCAATCAGAGAGACAGAAAAGAGGTAATCCCTTCGGGTAAGGGGTTACTTCTTCGTAGGCTCAACGTATTAGGATCAGTGCTTGGCTACTCGCGCAGCACTCCCACTGTTTACGTTGCCACTCTTGCTCATGCGGTCCTGATACTTCACGCCCGCGATATGCTTTCTCTTTTTTGCAGCCGTGGAAAAGTTGGGACTTGTGGCTGTTCCAGCACGCTGTCCACCAAAGTCAGCGTGACCGCCGTCCATGCGCCGAACACCATTGCCGCCAGCATGATCAACCGCGATGCGAGAGTCGAGCGTACCATTATGGCCGCCAGCCATTCGGCGAACACCATTGCCGCCAGCTTGATCAACGGCAATGGAATTGGTCGTCGTTTTGTTGTTTCCAGGCCGGTACCGAGTCGTCATATCCTCGCTGTCCTTGTAGGGCTGGCCAGCGGCACTGGAAGCCCCATTCCCAGCGTTGCCGCCAGCCATTCGACGGACTCCGTTGCCACCAACGTGGTCGACGACGATGGCGGGCTGACCAGATTGAGGCTGTTGATCTGAGAGAGAGGAGTGCTCGCGTCCTGCATTGCGACGGTTTCCTGCTCCCGATGTGGTTTGCCCCAGCATCAATGTTGCAACAATCAGAAATGCGCCTAAAGCAAGACTGCTGCTAGAGTCTTGACGAAATCTCATGAGCGTCCCTCTCTGTACCTTCGACTGTGCCAGCAAATCTTCATCTCCACGTTCGCAATAAGCGAAGCCGTGTGCTATCTGCTGTTTCACAGAGGGTCAAGTAGACTCCGTAGAGGGCACAACTGTCGAGATCATTTTTCTTAGCTGACACTGCCCGGTACCCAGCTAGCTAATGGAAGTCGGCTGAGTGGCGCCTTGTCTTGAAGCCGCCTATTAAGCTTACCGTCGCCAATATCACGATCAATGCGATGAGACACTGCGAAATGACGCAGTACAGGCACCAGACCTGCAAAATCGACTCTTCCACGTGCGAGAGATACAGCGCATAGCACAGCCCCGCCGCCGCCGCCGCCAACGTCCAGTCTCGCTTACGCAACAGGGCCAGCAGACCGATCAGCAGATATCCGGCGATACCTACTGCAGCCACCGGCACGCCATAGATCGACGAATAGGAACTGTGGTTCACGATCCCGCAGTCCCAGTGCGCATTGATGTCGCATGGCTCCAGCTTATTGGAATAATGCACCTGCAAGGCGAGCGCTGACACTACCGCACCTGCAAGGGACAACAATACGAGCAGTATTCTCAATGTCTTTTGCACACTCCTATTGAACCACACCGCCGAAATATTCCAAACTGCGATGGTCTACTTCGCCGGCTTTCCACTCATAGACTCGGAATTCTGCCCCTCTCTCATTTATCCTCAAAAGCAATGTCTTCTACGCAAATTCCAGTATTAGAAAACTACGGTTCTGATCATCTCGATGCGGCTTTTCAAGCGCTCCGGGCAGATGTAACACGGCAGGCAGCTGAGCTGCGCACGCCGGAAGATCGCGAGCAATTCCGCCTCTACTGGCTCGGCCGAAAGCAAGGTCGGCTAAAACTGATCAGCGATGTCTGGTTGAAAACCGCCCCGGCGGAATCGCGCAAGTCCTTGGGCCAGCATTTCAATCAGCTCAAACAGCAGATTGAGCAGGCTCTTGCAGACGAATCCGTCAACCCTGACGCCCCGACGCCTACCTCCGATGCCATTGACATCACTCTGTCCGGCATCAGGCCCGCCCTCGGCGCAGAACACCCCCTCATACGCACTATGCAGGAAATTGTTCGCGTCTTCGAGCACATGGGATATTCCGTCGGTATCGGACCAGAAGTTGAAACCGACTATTACAATTTTGAAGCGCTGAACTTCCCACCCAACCATCCCGCACGCGATACGCAAGACACGCTTGTCGTCGCCAACCAACAGCACAAGCCCTTGCGCGATCGCCTGCTGCTGCGCACGCATACTTCCCCGGTGCAGATTCGCACCATGGAGCAGAAGCCGCCGCCGATCCGCATCGTCATTCCTGGCAAAGTCCATCGTAATGACGCCGCCGACGCGACCCACTCTCCCATCTTTCATCAGGTGGAAGGCTTGTGCGTCGACGAGAACATCACCTTCAGCGATCTAAAAGGGACCCTCGACCACGCCATGAAAGAGATGTTCGGATCGAACGTGCGCACACGGTTTTTCCCGTCGTTCTTTCCCTTCACTGAACCCAGCGCCGATGTGCAGATTAGCTGCATTTTCTGCGGCGGCAAGGGATGCCGCAAGTGCAAACACTCGGGCTGGATTGAGCTGCTCGGCTGCGGCATGGTCAACCCTGCCGTATTTGAGTTCGTTCGCGGCAAGCAGCCTGCGTACGATCCGAAAAAGATCTCCGGCTTCGCTTTTGGCATGGGTGTCGATCGTATCGCAATGATGAAGTATGGCATCAGCGACATCGGCCTTCTCTACTCAGGCGACATGCGGTTTCTGGAGCAGTTCGCATGAAAATTCTTTCCTCTTGGCTGCGTTCCTATCTGCCCGAACTCCACGCCACTGATCATCAGCTCGCCGACGATCTGACGCTTCGCGGCATCGCCGTCGATGGCGTCTTCGATCTGGGCCCCGGCAACGGCTCCGTGTTTGAAATGGACATCACCACAAACCGCGTCGACGCCATGAACCATTACGGCATTGCGCGCGAAGCCGCAGCCATCTACGACGTCGCCCTGACGCCGCTGGAAGTCTCACTCCCTGCGGCGAAGCTTGCAAAACAGCCGTTTCCCGTCCGCATTGAAGCAAACGATCTGTGTGGACGCTTCACTGCGCGTGTGCTACGCAATGTCAAAATTGTGCCGTCAGCCGGCGAAATCGCTCAACGTTTCGCACTGCTCGAACAGAAGCTGATCAGCAATGCCGTCGACGCCACCAACTTTGTCACCATGGCGATCGGCCATCCGACCCATGCCTTCGATCTCGATAAGCTCGAAGGCGGCATCGTTGTGCGCCGCGCCCATCCGGGAGAATGCCTCCGCCTGCTCGACGGAACCGAGCGCACTTTGGTGCGGGACGACTTGGTTGTGGCCGATGAGAAAAAAGCCCTCGCGCTCGCCGGTATCATGGGTGGCTGGGACACCATGATCACGCCCGAGACAAAAAATGTTCTCGTCGAGGCAGCTTGGTTCGACACTGGAACGGTGCGGCGGTCCTCGCGCCGTCACGGGCTACACACCGACGCATCCCATCGCTTCGAACGCGGCGCGGATTTTGCTGCGCCTCCACTCGCCTCGGCGCTCGTCAGCAACTTGATCTTGGCTGCAGGCGGCTGGCTTGAAGGTGAACTGATCGATGTTGTTGTTCCCGAGTTTGCGACGCGCACCGCTGAGCGACCCGCGATATCACTCCACCTAAGCGAAATTGCCCGAATCCTTGGCAAGACCGCCGACGGCAAGCCCATCGACGCGCCGACTGCGGAACGCTACCTGACGGCACTGGGCGCAGAGATGGAAATAATCTCCGCCGAAACCTATAAGGTTACATTGCCCAGCTGGCGGCTCGATCTTGAACACGAAATCGATCTGGTCGAAGAAATCGCCCGTCTACATGGCTACAATCGCTTCGCAAATACTTTGCCGTCCTTCACCGGCAGTGTCGCAGAGCTGCCCTATGCTGCCAAAGAATCCTCCCTGCGCCGCGTTCTGCGATCTGCTGGCTACACAGAAGCCGTCAGCAGCACCTTCTGCTCTGCAACGGATGCCGCTACGTTTGCGCAACAGCCCAATTCAATCGTGCAACTTGGCAACCCTCTGAGCGAGGAAGTCGGCTTTCTCCGCGCTTCTCTGATTCCAGGAATGCTCTCGATGCTGGCGCACAACTTGAATCGCGAGGTCGACGACCTGCGGCTGTTCGAGATGGGCACCATCTTCACTGGCAACGCGGAACGTGTGCACGAAAGATCTTCCCTTGCCATCGGCGCAACCGGAACTGCAATCCCTCACCATGCACTCGGCAGCCTGCGCGACTTCAGCTTCTACGATCTCAAAGGTGTCGTCGAGGAACTACTGTCCGGCTTCGTAACAAAATCAATTTATATGGATGCCTTCTCGGCTGCGACCGGCCTCATGCCGCCCTGGCTGCATCCCGGCCGCGTGGCACGGCTCGTGGCAGATGGCGAAACCATTGGGTTCTTCGGCGAGCTTGCTCCGCATGAATCTCAATCGAGAAAACTTCGACAAATCGTCTTCCTGGGCGAGTTCAATCTCGCTCGCCTGTTTCACCATGCTCTCCGTGAACCAGCCGCCCGTGAGCTTTCCCGCTTCCCGGCGGTCGTCCGCGATTTCTCTTTCACGTTTCCCGATACCGTCCGTTGGCAGCAAATAGCGGATTCTCTGGCTTCGCTCGGCATTCCGGAGATGCGCCGCACGCAGCCGCACGAAATCTTTCGAGACAAAAAAGAACCTTCAGGCTCCTACGCCTTGCTGTTGCGGGCAATTTTTCAGGCACAGGACCGGACCTTGCGTCTGGAGGAACTACAAGAGTGGGCACACCGGATCTTCGCTGCTCTGATGGAACTTGGCGGCCAGCCGAGGTTTCCCCTGGGATTGCTGTAATCTTTTGCCGTGTTCGCCGATTGATGATGCCTCCTTGCGTCCCTCGCGCACTGACCGGTTTTTATCAATCAGAGGGCCTAAATTCGGCTCCGGACCAAACCTAGCGCTATACTGCGCGAAGAGCATCTTACTTATTTATGACAACTACCATGGCGAAAGAACAGGAACTTGCGGTGGCGGTCGACACACTCGCTGCCTTGGAGCAGCGCGTCGTTCGCACCATCGAAATGCTGAATCGGGAACGGGAACAGCGGGCAGAAACGGAAAAACAGTTAGCCAGCCTGCGTGAGCAACTGGACGCCCAGAACTCCCAGGGGGCAACACTGAGACGGGAAATTGAAGAACTTCATCGCGAACGGGATACGGTCCGGTCCCGTGTCGAGCGCCTGATGTCTTCGCTCGATGCGATTGAAGCTTCGTATACGCAGTCGGCTTGAGTACGCATCGAGATAACCTCGGCATCACGGAGCCACGATGAAAGATAGCGAACCGCAACGCCATCCACTGCAAGATGATTCAGCGGAGTTGAATGCAGATCGCTGCGATGAATTGCGCCAAGCTCCCGCTGTCGAGGTAACTCGGCAGGAAAGTGTCCAAGCCGAAACATCCAATACTCTAGTTGTTGATATCTACGACCAGATCTACCACCTGCGCGGTCCCGATCCCAGGTATCTGGAACAACTGTCCGCCCTGGTCGATGCCAAAATGCGGGCTGTCGCGAAGCATGGCACTACCGTCGACTCTCTGCGCGTCGCTGTTTTGGCCGCGCTCAATATTGCGGATGAGTTGGTGACGTTACGTCAGCAGCGCGATTCTCTATCAGGGAATATTGCCCGGAATATTAAATCTCGTACCGAAACACTCGCAGAAATGTTGGATGCGGTCCTCGAAGAGAATCGTAAAGCCGGATGAGACTGGACTGCGTCCCTGCTGCGAAAAACGCTGCGTAATCTTTGCTCCCCTCATTCCCTCATTGAGCGAGGCGTAGCGGCAATGCACACACGTTTCATCTGTGATTCAGATCGCTCCCTGCTTGCCAAGCTGAACAATGCCGGTTAGCATCCTCTTAGAAACCGGCCTGCAAAGCAGGTAGGGTGGTCAACGCTGGTTGAACCTACATTCATCGAACAGGGAACTTGACTCGAATAATCGGCTCGGTGTGCTGTCCGCCAGTCCGGAATGCCTAAAGAGCCGCGGCGGGTTCCCACCGTCTTAGGACGGGTTCACCGGCGCACTGCCATACGGCCCCGCGGGTCGGTTTTTCCTTTCCAGCTTCCCGTCCTTCGATTTTCCTTCCGCAGTTTGGTTTTCTGCTAGATTCTGTTCTACTTCCTCTTGTGTATCCCCGTCTCTTCACTCTCGGCCCCGTCAGCTTTCCCACGTATGGCGTGTTCGCTGCCATCGCCTTGGTTGCAGGACTTACTCTGGCCATGCGAACAGCTGCCCACCTGCGAATACCCCCCGGCGGCATGTGGAACTTTGGCTTGATCACCGTCATGGCTGCCGTGCTGGGCTCTAAGCTATTGTTGCTCGCAGGTCACTGGCATGATTTTCTTTCTTACCCGCTCCTGATGCTCAGCATTTCGACTCCGCAGACGGTTGATTCCGTACTTACGGAAATGGGCCTGGGCGTTTCTGCCGGACTACTCTACATGACATTGAAGCGAATGCCGTGGCTGGATACTTTGGACGCGGCGGCGCCAGGGTGGGCTTTAGGCCAGGCAATTTTGATGTTGGGCTGTTTCTTCGCCGGCTGCGACTACGGACGCCCTACTTCCGTACGATGGGGCGTTGTTTTTCATAGTCGCTGGGCGGCACTGTGGAACGACACGCCGCTCGACGTCAAACTTCACCCGGTGCAACTTTATCTTTGCGCAGCGCAACTGGTTTTGTGTCTGTTGCTACTCTGGTGGCTTCCACGTCGTCGCCAACCCGGTGAGCTTGCGGGCGGCTGGCTGTTGGTTTCCGGCCTGACGGAATTCTTCCTCAACTTCTATCGCGGCGAGAATCGTCTGCTGGTCCTTGGCGGGGCATTCTCTCTCACTCAGGCGATCAATTTCTGTATGGTATTGTTGGGCGCGCTGATGCTGATCGAGAAACGGCCAACGCAATTGCGAACGCGATGAAACCCACTCGGCTAAACATCCACGATGAAGATCCCTCCGATGCGTTGAACGAAGAACCGGAGGAAAATTCTAGCGAAGCCAGCATCGGCACCCGGCGCGAATTCGCTGTGAGTGAGCCAAGCGTAGGACAGCGACTGGATCAATTTCTAACCTCACACTTGCATCCAGTCAGCCGAGCGCGGGTGCAGCAATTCATTGAGCAGAATTGCGTCTCGGTCATAGGTCCGGACGCCAAAGAGCGCATGATGAAGGCCAGCAGCAAACTGCGCGCGGGTGAAAAGGTTACGGTTCTCGGGGAAGCCGCCGCACCTTCTCTACATGCCGAACCTGAGGCCATTCCCCTCGATATCATCTATGAAGACGCTTTTCTGGCAGTCATCAACAAACCTGCGGGAATGATGGTCCATGCCGGTTCCGGCGCAAGCGACAGTGCCCGCAACCGAGGTACGCTGGTGAATGCCTTGCTGCACCACATGGCAACTCTCTCCGCCACAGGTGGCCCATTGCGGCCAGGCATCGTGCATCGACTCGATAAACAGACGAGCGGCCTGATCGTCGTTGCCAAAGATGATCAGACCCACCGCCAGCTGGCGGAGATGTTTGCAGAACGTCGCGTGCATAAGACCTACATCGCGTTGGTCCACGGAGCCGTAAAACTCAACCGCGGAACGCTGGATGCTTCAATCAGCCGAGACCAGCAACGCCGAACGCGAATGACGACGCGTCGCCTCGGAGGCCGCGCCGCCGTCTCACATTATCGGGTGCGAGAGCGCTTCGAATCGCGCTATGGACATTTCACACTGCTGGAAGTAGAGATTGAAACCGGACGCACGCATCAAATTCGCGTCCATCTCTCGTCTATTGGGCATCCCGTCGTAGGCGATACTCTCTATGGAGCGCCGCACCACATTCTCCCACATCTCGAATCTCCCGCCACACGTACTCAGAAGGCAGCGGCCCTGGAGCAAGCGATCACCGTCGATCGTAATTTCTTGCATGCGACGCAACTTCGGTTCACACATCCTAAGTCTGGGAGAAGTATGGAATTCAAAGCACCCCTGCCAGCAGATTTGAACGGTTGGCTAACTCGGCTCAGGTCGCCGATTCAACAGAAATAACCCGCTCGACACTGGTAAAATGAAATTGATGATGGTCTGGAAACACGAACAACTGGACTGCAGATGGCACCGGGCTTGGCTAGGCATTGCCGCAATTTTCCTCGCCATCCTGCTGGGAACACCAAAACGCGCCCAAGCGCAAAACAATACGACGCCTGCTGCTCAGACTGCAAAGACGACGGTTTCAGCGACTGCGACAGGGGCTGGCCAGATCTCGCAGCCCGCGGCTCCAGCTTCTCTCGATGTTTCTGGAAGTTCAGTCGCAACCTCGCCCAAGCCGCCGTCGGTTTCCGGCACTCAGCAAAATGGGGCGTACACCATCACGACTGTCGTCAATGAAGTGAATCTCATCTTCACCGTAACCGACAAACATGGCCATTTCATCCGCAATTTGAACGAGAGCGATTTTTCTCTTCTTGATAATCACATGGCCCCGGCTGAAGTTTACAGCTTTACTCAGCAGACCAACTTGCCCCTGCGGGTCGGTCTCATGATTGATACCAGCAGCTCTATCCGTTCGCGTTTTCAGTTTGAGCAAAATGCTGCCATCGAATTCCTTCTCTCTGTCCTGAGGCCGCAGGTGGATAAGGCGTTCGTGATGGGCTTCGATGTAACTCCAGACATCACCCAGCGATACACAAATAATGGCGATCTTCTGGCCGCCGGCATTCGCAAGCTTTCCCCGGGAGGCGGTACCGCCTTGTACGACGCTACCTACACTGCTTGCCGCGACCAAATGCTCCCTCTTGCTCGCGCCGGAGCCCTCCGCAAGACCATCATTCTGCTCTCGGATGGGGACGACGATCAGAGTCACGCCACACTCGACGATGCCGTAAAAATGTGCCAGCGCGCCTCGACCACAATTTACACGATCAGCACCAACGATAGCCCCAGCCGCGATCGCGGCGACGACATTCTCAAAGCTATGGCGGACGCTACTGGCGGACGCGCCTTCAACCCGTTCCGCATGGAAAACGTGGCCGATGCATTCCAAAGCATCCAGGAAGAGCTGCGCAGCCAGTACTCGCTTGTGTACAAGCCTGCAGACTTCAAAGCGGATGGCGCTTTTCGGCCTATTTACCTTACCGCCTACGACCGCAACTACAAGGTAAGCGCGGAAAAGGGATACTTCGCTCCCAGTACGCCCAATTAGAGCGGATTTCAGTAATTGTGGTCGAATCGACAAATCTTCGCACAACTTCTCCCCAGGAAAAGACGCTCCTCGTCGAATTGGATGAGTCTCGTAATCGGAACAACCTATTGAGCCTCCACATCTAGAGCATTTTCTGTTTTACTGTAGACCGTTGATGACGAGTCTGAACCAAGCTCGAGCATTGGCGGGAGTGATGCATGGCAGAGCTTTGGTGGTGGCCTGATCGAGTGTTGGTTT
>JBKQVW010000090.1:0-5578 GCA_052142955.1 Acidobacteriaceae bacterium
ATACGTTGCAGGAAGTTTTTGTTTCGGCAGTGCCATAGACTCCGCCGGAAACATATGGGTGGCGAATGGGGGCAACGGATTCCCGGGAAAGGCTGCCAGTGAGAGCAATGTAACGGAACTGAGCCCCTCCGGCGCCGTTATCGGTACCTACGTTGCGGGATCGGTTCCAATCGGCGTAGCCATAGACAAATCAGGAAACGTATGGGTGGAGAATTACGGCAACGGAACCCCGGGAAAGGACGCGGGTGACAGCAACGTTACGGAATTGAGCCCCTCCGGCGCCACGCTCAACACCTACGTCGTGGGAAGTTATCCTGCTGGAGGCATAGCAGTGGACACATCCGGAAATGTATGGGTGACAAACTGGGGCGCGGCCTCGGAAATCCCGGGAACTCCGGGACCGGCCGTGGCGGGTGAAAGCAACGTTACGGAACTGACCGCCTCCGGCGACACGAACACCTACATTGCGGGAAGTTCCCCTGGAGGCATAGCCATAGACTCCACCGGAAACCTATGGGTCGCGAATAAGGGCAACGGAACACCGGGGACGGGCCTGATGGACAGTAACGTTACGGAACTGAACTCCTCCGGCGCCACGATCAATACCTACGTTGCGGGAAGTTTTCCTGAAGGTGTAGCCATAGACCCCACGGGAAACGTATGGGTGGTGAACAAGGGCAACGGAATCATAGGGATTGGCCCGATGGACAGCAACGTTACGGAACTGAGCCCCTCCGGTGCCAAGATTGGCACCTACGTTGTGGGAAGTTATCCTGAAGTCGTAGCCATAGACTCCGCCGGAAACGCATGGGTGACGAATGGGTATGGCCAGGGAGGAGTAAGTCCAACGTATAGCAGTGTTACGGAACTGAGTTCCTCCGGCGCCGTTATCAACACTTACGCAACTGGCTTTCAACCCTACAGCATCGCCATCGACAAATCGGGAAACGTATGGGTGACGAATTTTGGCAGTGGAATCGCGGGAACGGCGCTGTTGGACAGCAACGTTCAGGAATATATGGGAGCTGCGACAGGGCCGCAGTATTTTCCTTATTCCGGACCGCAGTGGCCTGGGGCAGAGTGACGGAACCCTCGCCAGTTACGTGGTACGACCGATAACATAATAAAAGCATGGCCGAAACCTGCAGATTCGGCTGACCGGGGCCGGGACTACTGAACTTTGGAGTGTAATTTTTTTGACGAAGCGAGTACTTGTTACCGGCGCTGCCGGGTTTCTTGGTTCCCACCTTACCGACCGCCTCCTGAGCGAGGGTTACTCTGTTCTTGGCGTCGATAACCTGTCGACGGGCGACCCCGCGAACCTCGCTCATCTAGCAAACGAGCCGCGCTTCCGGTTTGAGGAGCGCGACATCTGCACGCGCTTCGATCCCGGCCCTGTCGATACCGTCTTCAATCTGGCTTCGCCGGCCAGCCCGCCAGAGTATCTGCGCCTGGGAATCGAGACGCTTCGAGTGGGTTCGGTAGGCGTTGAAAATACGCTCAAAATTGCGGCCCGATTCAAAGCAGGCTATCTGCAGGCGTCCACGTCGGAGTGTTATGGCGATCCGCTCGAGCATCCGCAGAAGGAGAGCTATTGGGGCAACGTCAATCCGGTCGGCCCGCGCTCGGTCTACGACGAGGCCAAGCGCTTCGCCGAGGCGATGGTGATGGCTTATCATCGTTCGCGCGGCGTCAACACGCATCTGGTGCGCATCTTCAACACCTACGGCCCGCGCCTGCACCCCGGCGATGGCCGCGTGATCTCCAACTTCATGATGCAGGCGCTGCGCGGTGAGCGGCTCACTATCTACGGCGATGGCAAACAGACGCGCAGCTTTTGCTATGTGGACGATCTGATCGAGGGCATCTTTCGGCTCTCGCGCAGCGACGAACATCTGCCCGTCAACATCGGCAACCCTGAAGAGTTCACAATTCTTGAGTGCGCGCAGGCCGTGCTGGAGATTACAGGCTCGAAGAGCGAGTTGTGCTTTGTCGATCTGCCGGTGGACGATCCCACGCGCCGACGCCCCTACATCGCCAAAGCGCGTGAACTACTGGGATGGGAGCCGCGCGTGGCACTCAGGGAAGGGCTCAGGAAGTCGCTGGAATTTTTCAAAAGCAGGGCAGTGCCGGGAGCGGCAGCAGGCAATCGCTAGGCCTCCGATCACGTGAATTGGCATCTGAAGTATGGTGGGATCCCAGGTCTCAAGAGCGAGACCTGGGCACCCGGCATTCCTGTTATCGCTGTGCATGGTGCGAGAGACACCACCGGGAGAGTCATTTGGAACCGGGCAGGAAAAACAACTTTTCCTTGGCCAAGGGCACACCTGGGAATCCGCCATCAGCGATGACCCGCTTATCCCACCCACCATTCTTTGTCCTTGTCCACTGTGCAACGACAACCGGCATCACGCTGACGTCTCGGTCGTCGTATTTGACGGGGCCAAATATAGTATTCAAGTTCGTCTGAGTGAATGCAACCCGCACCTTTTCCCGATCCAAGGACCTGGCTCTGCGAAGGACATCGGCCAATACTTCGAAGGTTGACATATCGAATCCGATGGTGGAGTCGGTGGGGGATTTGCCAGCCTTTTCCACTTCCGCAGACAGCTGGGCAGCGGTTTCGCCGGTCAGAGAGGATTTGTAGTTGAAAGAAGGATCCCACAGGTCTTCCGAGATCAAACCGTTTCCTAGATCGCCGCCCAGTGATTCCACCTCCGCTTGGTAGAGCAACGCCTTGCTGATCACGAAGATTTTCGGGATGAATCCAAGTTGGTGAAACTGCCTCCACGCAACGGCAAAGTCAGGCGTAATCATGTTTGCTATAACGATGTCCACATCTGCCTGTCTGAACTGGCTTATGAGGGAAGTGTAATCCTTGGTGCCCGCCGGGAATCTGCCGGGGTCGATAATCGTGTATCCTCTCGCCTCCGCTTTTTCCCGTACCATCTTAGAGAGAAGTATCCCGGCAACATCGTTGTCAAAGATAAAGCCCATTTTTTTGTTGGTCTTCACTGTATCCAAGGCATCAATGTAGCTGTCGACCATTCTGTGAAAGTAGAAAACGTCGCCGAAAGCCCAGTGATAAGGGCCCCCTGTCAACCAGGATTCTATCGGAACACTCAGCATTAGCGCCGGTATCTTATATCTCTCGGCTACGGCCGAAACGGGGTTAGCGGTTTCTGGTGTGAAGGCACCCACTAACAAATCGACCTTGTCGGTGAGCACCAGCCTGCTCGCCACCTCAGAGGCCCTGGTGGGATTGCTCTCGCTGTCTGCCCAGATGATCTTGACAGGCAGTTTCTTGTGGTACTCTTCGATGTAAATTCCGCCATCCTTATTAATTACAGGCAGGGCCCTGGCCTCCATGAACTTAAACAATACAGTGAATGGCGCCAAGGGTCCAGTAAATGGAGCTACCCACCCAATTAGGATGGCATCCTTATCGGCCGCCATTGCAGGGCTGCAACATGCTGCCATGAGCAACGCAACCAGCAGCGTTAGCGACGCCCAACCAGCTTTCGTCTTCTTCATGTTCTCTTCTCCTATAACCGCGGGTGATTGTTCCTGTAGGTCTACTTTGTTTAGGCCTTCAGATTAGGTAATTCGTTATATGGCTTGGCGAATGAGTTCGCGAGGACACTATCGCATTGTCTGTACATGTGTCAAGAGGCTGGCATTTGCAACCGTCAGGCTCCCGTGGGTTTCGGAATGAGAAAGCAATGCGGCGACCGTGTTTTCCCAGATCTCAAAACGAGACTCTTGGACAAGCTGAGGACAGGCTCCGGGGCACCAATCTTGGTAGAAAAAATGAGCGGTCAGAGAAACCTATCGCGGGGGCTCGTAGGGCTCGGCGCGCAAGAGATTGGTGAGCATGTTGCGCTCGTCGGGGGAGAACTGGTTCTGGTAGCGCGCGGAGTTGAGCACGGTCCCGCGTTGATCGGGAGGGACGGCACTCAGATCCTGGAAGGCGCGCTTGACCATCATCTGGCGATCGGGCGGCAGGGCCATCAGGCTGCGCCCAGCCTGGCGTACCTGCATTTGCTGCTGCGGCGACATGCGCTCCAGCATCTCGCTCCGCGCCAGCCTACGTTGCCTCTGCTCCTCGGGCAACTGGTTCACCTGTCGCAACTGCTGGGCGAGCCGTTGCTGAGTGACCGGAGGCAGCCGGTTAAAGCTGGGGTCATTGCGCAGCAATCGCTCCTGGTCCTGGACGGGAAGGTTGCGGTGTTGATTGAGCCAGTCGCCCAGATGTCCCGGAGGAGCAGCGCCGGGATAACGACGGGCATAGGGTGAACCTGGATAACCGGGCTGCGCGCCCGCTGCCGGGTAGCCGGGCGCAGGGCGCTGCGCACCGTTATATGGCTGGCTTTGCTGAATCGGCCGCTGCTGGTTCTGGTACTGATTCTGATTTTGACGTTGCTGGTTTTGATTTTGCCTCTGCTGGTTTTGCTGCCGGGGCGCCTGCCGCTGGTTCTGTGCAAAGCCCGCTCGCGGCTGTGGCGCAGGACGGGCCTCGGCGCCGCGCTGGCCGCGCCCCCAGGCAGTGGGAAGACAGAGAAGCAGGACCACAGCGGCGATTGCCACCGGACGCATTCTTGCCGCGTTTGAGATCCAGTTCACAAGTCTTTCCCCCGGCAGCCGGCCGAAATGTCAGTAGCAGGCCCTAATCTCCGTCTTGGTTGCTGGAGAGAGCTTCCATCTGGTCCAGCACCTGAGCATTGTTATCCAGCGTTTGCAAATCATGGACTACGGCGGCCTGGGGAGACGGCTGAGAGGACTGCATCCAGTCAGTCACGCCCAGGTAGGCTCCGCCGCCCACGAGCAGGATGATAGTGAGCGCTATCGCCGCCAGTGGCCGCGCATGCAATCCGGATCCGTAGGCGAGGCTTGCGCGCAGCCTGGCTATCGCGCCGTTCAGCCAGCCGGCTGGTGCAGCCTCGCGCTCCTCCCGCATTCTCGCGTCAAGCCTCGTCATAAAGTAGGGGCTCGGCTCCGGAGTCTCCCAGGCGTCGAGCTGGTGCATGGTGGCTTTCAACTCCGCTAGCTCGTTCTGGCAGCGGCTGCACTCCGCAACATGCGCTCGAACCTTGGCAGGCGCAGCATGGGGATCGAGCAGAAGGTCAGCCAGCTTCTCGTCCATCCCCGCGCAATTTTTCTTCATCCGTTTCATACTCGCCACCCCGCGATCTGCCGGTTGGTTCCGGCTTCTTTCCACTTAAACAAAGTCCTTCAGCTTTTCCCTCAGCGTCTGGTAGGCGCGGAAGAGCAGCGATTTGGTCGCCGATTCGCTCAAATTCAGCACTTGCCCGATTTCGCGGTAATCCATCCCCTGGTACTTGTGCATCAGCACAGCCGTGCGCTGCCTTTCCGGCAGCGCCATCACATGGCGGCGAATGGCAGCCATGCGCTCATCGCGCATCAGCCGCTGCTCCACCGTAGGTTCGCCGTCGGCCACATCGGGAGTCGTGCCAGTCTCCTCGTCCGGCGAATCCAGATACACCGTTTGCGCCGCCCGCTCGTGGCGGGTGTCGCGCGCGTAGTTCACGGCCAGGTTGGTTGCGATACGGTAGAGCCA
>JBKQVW010000091.1:0-4423 GCA_052142955.1 Acidobacteriaceae bacterium
TCGGTGGCAAGGGTCAGCAGCGGCAGCATCAGGATGCAGGCCAGTATTCGTGTCGCCGCCAGCAGCCTGTAAGGGTTGATGGCAGATGCTTCGATAGCGTCGATCTGCTCGGTTACTTCCATCGATGCCAGTTCCGCGCCCATACCCGCGCCGACGCGACCGCTTACGATCAGGCCGGTAATGACTGGCCCCATCACCTGAACTACGGAGTACACGAGAGTGGACGGAAACATCGATTTGGCGCCGAATCGAGTGAGACTGTAGCGTGCTTCAAGCGAGATAATGACGCCAATTGCAGCCCCAGCCATGGCGACCAGCGGCAGGGACTTCGACCCAACCTCGTCGAGTTGCCGAATCAGTTCACGCCATTCATACGGCGGCGTAATCGTGGCCCGCAGAACTCGCCAAGAAAAAATGCCCAGTTCGCCGAACCACTCGAAAATCCCGTTGAACAGGCTCGTGGCAGAGCCTGCAACGGAGGACATGAGGTCGGTTCGCCGTACCGAAATCGGAGGGCTTGTATCTGGAACGGAAGGAGAACCACGACCGCTCATCGGATCGCGCCTTGAATCGCAGATATGTTTGCGCAGTCTAGATGCATTCGCGAAACAAATTCATCGGCCTCGCCATAAAAAAACTCTGGGGCAACTTTCCCGCACAAATATTCCAACAAGCTGTAGTTGCCCATACAAAACGCATCCTTCGCTACGCCAAAGCTCTGGTCAACCAGATATTTGCAGAATTGTGGCCTTCAAGGATGGTCATAATTGCACGCCATCGCAGGTTGTTTGCTTCTGCGATGGCGCGCCGGACAATCAAGGCGAAATCGACCCCATGGGGGCAAGTCATGCACGGCGCAGGTGCCCAAAAGAGCACAGTTTTTGCTCTTGTGACAAGATGACAATTGAAGAAACCGGCTGTTTCTTCAGTTCGGCGAGGAGTCTGCTGTGTCCAAAGTTCATGCTTTCCCTTCCATCCCCACCAATATCTTGTTGCCCATCGACTTTAGCTCATCCTCGCAGGCGGCTTTGGAGATGGCGGCTGATCTTGCGGGGCACTTTTACGCCGAATTGCATCTTGTTCATGTGATCCCAGTGTTTCCCGCATCGACACTTCCTGATTTTGTTCCCGAAACCAAATTCCTTCAGGATGCGAGATCACTTGCGGAGAGGCATCTGGCGAAGTGCCATGCGGTTCTTGCAGCCAGGGGCGTGAAGTCAACATTCACTGTCGAAGTCGGAAATGACATCGCCGGAAAGATCATGGAAGTGGTGGAGCGCGAGCATATCGACATGGTGGTGATATCCACGCATGGCATCTCTGGCTGGCATCCTCTGGTTTTCGGGTCGATTGCCGAAAAGGTCGTTAAGCTTGTGCAATGTCCCCTTCTGCTACTGCGCTCAGCCAAGCCTGACGCCAGCGGGGAGGTCTCAGCCGAACATTCGGCGGAATGGTGGTAGCGAAACGCGGAACCCCGATTCGCAGCGCTCGCACTGTGCTCGAAATCCGGCGCACTGAGTGAGCAATATTGACCATACGCAATTTTTGCGTCCAGCGATGATGGAAAGAGATTGATGGCAATTGCGCGGATCATCAGAAGACAGACTTTCCCCGTGTCGCGCCTGCGGTTCCTGGCCGGTTCGCCACAAACTCTACGTACGGCACGGCGCGACGACGTCTTCCCGGATGTGAACGGGCCAGCTAACGAACAAACTGAAACGAGGTAGCATTTTTACGAGTAAAGGAGCCATCAGGTTTGATTCCGCGATCTTTCTTGCAAAGGCTGGGCTTGGCCGCACCATCGTCGAGCTTAAGTCGCAGCAGACATTCTTTTGCCAAGGAGACTCAGCGGACTCTGTGTTCTATCTGCAAAAAGGCCGTGCAAGAGTCACTGTCGTCTCGCAGAGAGGTAAGGAGGCCACAATCACTCTGCTATCCGCAGGCGATTTTGTTGGAGAAGAGTCTCTCGCGGCGATCCCCGGGCTGCGCATGGCCACCGCCACTGCCGTAAACACCTGCACGGCGCTCAAGATCAGCAGAAACGAAATGATCCGGGTGATGCATGACGAGGCTACATTCGCCGATCTGTTTCTCAAGTTCCTGCTGACCCGCAGCATGCGTACTCAGGCCGATCTTGTCGATCAGCTATTCAACTCCAGCGAAAAGCGTTTAGCGCGGATTCTCCTGATCATGGCGGAATTCGGCAAACCCGGCGAACCGGAAACCTTCATCCCGCCTATAACTCAGGAAACACTGGCAGATATGATCGGCGCCACCCGGTCCCGTGTCAGCTTCTTTATGAATCGCTTTCGCAAACTCGGTTTTATCAGCTATAAAGGCCGCATTCAGGTCCATAAGTCGCTGCTCAATGTGGTCCTGCTTGATCAATTGCCGGACCACAACTCTGAGAAGCCGCCTATTGCTTCCAGTGCACGCGAACTGCTGAATCGGCGGACACGGGGCGGTCTGCGCCCAGCAGATCGCGCCAGCCTGATTTCAGCCCGCAAGCAAAGCTATCCGGCGCAAGAGCCTGTCTGATGGGGGGGGGAATGAGATGGAAGATGCTCGGTGCAAGATTGCGGCGATTGAGATAGAAGATCCTCGATGCAGCAGCATGTTCATGGACGTGGTAATTGAGATGGAAGACCCCCGGTGCAAGGGCCTGTATCAGGGCGTAATGTTCAAAAGCGCAGCCATCGAGATGGAAGACCCTCGTTGCAAGCGCGTGGGAATTGAGATGGAAGACCCTCGTTGCAGGAGCCTGCACATTTGGTGACTTGTGTCTAGAATGAGCCACCGGTATACAAAGTGCTCCAGGAGCTCCGCCTCGATTAACTTCGCAGGCCGGTCGTAACCGTTGTTAGCATATTTGCGCGCCTGTAAAAACGTCCGCAGTTTGGTCTAGGACAGGCTTTGCAACTACTGCTCTTGAAACTGCGTCCATTGCGATTTAGGCTGGCGCAAATTGTTCCCGGGCGAGACCATTCGCCGAACCGCTGAAGTGGCTGCACAAACTCCCGGTGATTTGCTGGGTGTCATCGAATCTGGCACGTTTGGGTTTTCTAGAAACTGAGCGAAAGGGGATGCTTCATCATGGCTGAGGATAGCAAGGGACAGGGTTTGGCATGGTTGGTGGCGGGACTCGGCATCGGAGCACTGCTGGGGATTCTTTATGCCCCCAAGAGCGGTCGCGAAACGAGAGAGGACATTGCTCATGGTGCTCGCGAGGGAACGGGGTACTTGCGCACTCGTACAAAGCAGGCCGTTGAGCAGGTGGGCACGCTGGTGCAAAAGGGTAAGGAGCAGGTCGGTAATTACGTGGAGCGTGGCAGGAGCCTCGTAGACGACCAATCAAACCGGGTAACCGCAGCGGTCGAGGCTGGCCGCGAGGCATATCGTACGGCGAAGTCAAGTAGTGAGTAAAGCTGAGTCATCGCACCGGAGCACCGCTGGTTTGCCATTGGCAAACGTTGAGTCGGTCTGGAGCCTATCGCAGGAGCCAACCAGGGCCCGGAGCGCGGATGCCGGCATGCGGCGCGATGCGGTATTCGCCGCCTGCCGCTCATGCGGCGTTGGATCGGAACTGATTTCTGTTGCCATTCACACCTGGAGATATTCAAGCGTTCACATCGCCAGCGTTACGTTGCAACCCCGCCAGATCCAGCAATTCACTTCGCTGGAAATCGCCGCAGAATAGCATCGATTGATTGTTCCCACGACTTAAGCCTGTTCCCGCAGGGCGTAAAAGCTGAGGGTTGATGCATGTATCACGCATACGCGCCAGCATCGTAGAGGGTATTTCAGGCGCGTATCGAATTCCGAGTGAAAAGAGGATAGGATGTTTTTCTCCGAAATGAAATGCTCCGAGGCGCAGGCTCGAACCACCGGCACATCAGGCTCTTTGCCAGTCGCGTTCGAAGCCAGCCGCCTGCCTTTGCCCACGCGCATAGCATTTGTGGGGAATTATCTGCCGCGCGAGTGCGGCATCGCCACCTTCACCACCGACCTGTGCACCGCGCTCTCGGCCGAATACGGAGAAGAACGCCTCTTCGCCATTCCCGTCAACGATCCCGATTCAAGCTACGATTATCCGGAACAAGTGCGCCTGGAACTGACGCAGGACGACATTGCCTCCTATGAGCGGGCCGCCGATTTCCTGAACTTCAATAGAAACGATCTTGTCTGTCTGCAACATGAATACGGCATCTACGGCGGGGCCGCGGGCCGCTACATTCTGACCTTGCTGCGCCGGCTGAAAATGCCGCTGGTGACTACACTGCACACGGTTCTGCGCGAACCGGACGCCAATCATGCGATCGGAGAGCTGTGCGATTTCTTCGAGCACGATGCGTTGATTGGCGTCCGGTTCGCGCAGAACCGTGTGCAGTGTAGTCACCAGCGGCATTTTCAGCCGGCGCAGCAA
>JBKQVW010000092.1:0-18543 GCA_052142955.1 Acidobacteriaceae bacterium
GCGGAGCGGATCTGTTTTTTATGTACGGGGCAGGGGAGCCAGTATGTGGGGATGGGGCGAGAGCTGTATGAAAGGTCACCGGTATTTCGGGCGGCGATGGAGCGATGCGGGGCGGCATGGAAAGAGGAAACGGGTGAGTTGCTGATCGAAGTGCTGTATGCGCAGGAAAGTGAAGTGAGCAGCGGGCAGGCAGAGAGCCGAATGAAGCGTGCGCGGTATGCGCAGCCGTCGTTGTTTGCGTTTGAATATGCGCTGGCGGAGTTGTGGCGCAGTTGGGGAATCGAGCCGAGTGTGGTGCTGGGCCACAGCCTTGGAGAATATGTGGCAGCGGTAATTGCGGGCGTGTTCAGCGTGGAGGATGGCCTGGGTCTGGTATGTGCGCGGGCGCGGCTGATGGATAGGTTGACGCAAGCGGGGGCGATGCGATCGATCGCGGCGACAGCAGAGCGGGTGCAGCAAGAGATTGTCGGGCTGGAATCGGAAGTGGGAATTGGAGTGATCAACGGGGCGGAGACAGTGGTGCTGTCGGGGCTGGCCGAGACGGTGGAGAGGGTAGGGAAGAAGCTGGAAGCAGCGGGCATTCGGACGCGAGCGCTGGAAGTGACGCATGCCTTTCACTCGCCGCTGCTGGAGCCGATCCTGGACGAGTTTGAGGCTTGTGCGGGCAAGGTGAAGTATCATGCGCCGCGGATCCGGATCATCTCGAACCTGACAGGAAAGGCGGCGCGAGCGGACGAGATGACCACGGCGCGGTACTGGCGGGAGCATATGCGGGGAACCGTGCAATTCGATGCGGGGCTGAAGACCGCGCTCGCAAGCGGCTGCCAGACCCTGCTTGAAATTGGACCCCAACCGCATCTGTTGAGTCTCGGCAAGTCGGGGCACAACACTTCTGATCACGTCTGGTTGCCTTCCGTCCGCAAGGGTCGCAATCCATGGCTGGACCTTCTTGGCTCGGTCAAGACTCTCTACGAATTCGGCGCCGAAATCAACTGGAACGCTCTTCACGGAAAATTTGGCCGTCTCATCGCGCTACCGACGTACCCATTTGAGCGCCGGCGTCATTGGTTCCCAATGAAGCCGGAAAAGATTTCAGCATCTCTTCCGCTCAGCTTAGCGGGGGAGCATCCGCTGCTGGGTTTGCGCGTCAACTCGCCCCTTGCGGAAATTCAGTTTGCATCGCAGATCGGTCCCGATCGTCCATCGTACCTTGGCGACCATGTTGTAGCAGGGCGACGAGTGGTTCCTGCGGCGGCGTACCTAGACATGGCGTTGAGTGCTGCCAAGGCGGCTGGTCTGGCCGCGCCCAGCGAATCGTCGTCGGTGCGAGCAGTCGCTTTTCTTCAACCATGCACATTCGACGAGCCACGAAACCTGCAATGTGTGCTTCGCAGCGAGGAAGCGGGCCACTCGTTTGCGATCTATAGTTGTGCCGTCGCAACCGAGACAGAAGAAGCTGCACCGGAGCCACGGTGGATTTTGCACGCAACTGGGGAGCTGTTCTCTGACGCGCGTGGCCAATCTTTACCCGAGAATCTTGACGCAATTCGCGAGCGCTGCGGCAAAGAGGAGGATTCCCGCTCTTTCTATGACGCGTTTGGCGAGATGGATGTACATTTTGGTCCCAGTTTTCGTCCCGTGACCCGCGTGTTTCGTGGCGCCGACGAAGCCTTGGTGGAGTTTGCGCTTCCGCCCAATATAGAGTCGGACGCGGACCACTACCAGATTCATCCCATCGCGCTGGATGCATGTTTTCAGTCTGTCGTGGCCATCCTGTTGTCTGCAGCACACGGCCCCGACGCAATCTATCTTCCCGCCGCGCTGGAAGAGCTTCGCATCCTTGGTGACCCACGAAGGCTGACACTGGCCCATGCTCGCTTGCATCGCGCCAATCCAGTTGGAAGTGGCGCGCCGGTGACCGCGAATGTCTATGGATTCGATCGATCCGGCCATCTTTTGCTGTCTGCAACCGGCTTGGTTCTTCGACCTTTGAATCCGGAAGATCAGGAGCGACCTCGATTCAACCAAATTTCCAACTCGTTATATGAAGTCGCCTGGATCCCCGTTGAGGCGGCAACTCAGGATGCATTCAATACGCACGGTCGAGATGCGCAACAGTCCGCACATGCCGCGGCGACAGCCGCAACGAAGGCGATCCAGGGTACATGGGTGCTGGCTGGCGCAGCGGATGAACCATTGAGCTCGAGTCTGTCGGAGGCGTTCGCGCGCGATGGCATTCCGTGCGCGATCATTCAGCCGGGCGAACCCACACCGAAACTTGCTGCGATCCGGAAAGAGATGGCGTTACCCATCAGCGATCTCGTCTATTTCGCAACGCCCTCGTTAGATATCTCGCAGGTCCAGCCGGCCGAGGGGATGAAACTCGAATCGCAGATCTTGGGGCGGTGCTTGCGGATCGTGCAAGCGCTGCTGGCCTTGGATCTGAAAGCCACCCCGAGACTTTGGATTGTGACCAGAGGAGCTCAAGGCCCAGCGTTGGCGAGCGTTCTGCAATCCACTTTGTGGGGATTCGGTCGCTCGGTTGCCGCCGAGTATCCAGAAATGCGTGTCGTGCGATTGGACCTCGATCCGGCCCATGAAACCACCGGTGAGGAACTATTGCGGCTGCTCCGCATCCATCAGTCCCTGCCGGTGCTCGCTGCAGAGGATGAGTTGGCATGGCGCGGAAATGAAATCTATTGTTCCAGGCTCCGGCCCATTGCATCTCTCTTAACTCGAGATTCCAGCGCGAAGGAATTGAATGAGCATCTTGTTCTGCTCTCAGCTGGCACGCTGGACGGAATTGAATTGACCCCGACAGACCGCCACAGCCCTGACGCCGGCGAAATAGAAATTTGCGTGCACGCCGCTGGATTGAATTTTCGCGATGTCCTGAACGTGCTGGGAATGTACAAGGGCAAGAGTGGCCCGCTCGGTGGCGAATGTGCCGGGACGGTTGTTCGAGTGGGTTCTGGAGTCACAACTTTCAGGCCCGGTGATGAAGTCGTCGCCCTGGGCCCGGGCTGCTTTTCGAAGTTTGTCACCACCCGCGCCAACATGGCCTGGCGAAAACCGGAAACTCTTAGCTTCGAGGCTGCCGTGACGATTCCGGTTGCATTCCTCACCGCGAAATACGCGCTGGAAACCCTGGCCGGCATACGCTCGGGCGACCGCGTGCTGATTCATGCCGGTGCGGGTGGAGTTGGTTTGGCGGCAATTCAGATTGCGCGGAAGGCGGGCGCCACAATTTTCGCGACTGCCGGTAACGGGGAAAAGCGAGCGTACCTTGCATCCATCGGTGTCGATCATGTGATGGATTCGAGGACAATCGAGTTCGTGCGTGAGATTCGCGAGATCACTCATGGACGAGGAGTGGATATTGTTTTGAATTCTCTGAGCGGACAATTCATCGATGCAGGGTTGGATACGCTGGCTCCCGGCGGACGTTTTATCGAAATGGGAGTTGCCGACCTCCGGTCACAGAAATCCGTGGCGATCGCTCACCCGGATGTGACCTACATTCCGTTCAACCTGGCCCCGGCGCTTGAGAGCGGCGACGGTTTTGTTCGCGAGACTTTGACAGCCATCTTCGATCAATTTCACTCTGGTGCGCTGCATCCCTTGCCGCAGCAACCATTTCCGCTGGAGAAGGCGCAGGATGCATTCCGATTTATGGCGCAGGCGCGGCATATCGGCCGGGTTGTTCTTTGCCCGGCTCTGGATCACAATCGGGTCACCATCCGTCCAGACGGCGCTTACCTGGTGACGGGTGGACTGGCCGGGATTGGACTGGCAGTCGCGGAGTGGCTCAGTCAGCGCGGCGCGGGCCAGGTCATTCTTTTGGGACGGAGTGCGCCTGGCGCAGAAGCAGTGGAGGTGCTCGACAGAATGCGTGCTGCCGGTACCAGCGTCACCATTTGTCAGGGCGACGTTTCGAAGGAAACCGATGTGGCTGCTGCGCTCAGAAGTGCGGACCAAGGTCCGCTCCTGGGCGTCTTTCATTGCGCCGGTGTTCTCGATGACGGAGCGTTATTGCAGCAAGACTGGGAAAGGTTCGAGCGCGTTTTATCTCCCAAACTGGAAGGTGCCTATCACTTGCATCGTCTCACCGCAGATAAGCCTCTCGACCTCTTCGTCCTGTTTTCGTCCGTAGCTTCCGTCTTCGGCTCGGAAGGACAAGCCAATCACGCCGCCGCCAACGCTTTTCTCGATGCAATGGCGCAATACCGGCATGCGCATAGACTGCCGGCGCTGAGTGTGAATTGGGGACCATGGAGCGAGACCGGAGCCGCAGTCCAGCTTCGCGTGGTGGAGAGGAAATCCAAGATGGGTGTGCGCGGGATCTCCACGCGCGACGGCCTGCAGGCGCTCGAAATGCTGATAGCCGATGGCCGCGCCCAGGCAGTTGTTGCGCCGATCGACTGGAAACAATACTTCGCGAATAGTCTCGAGTCGGAGGGTGATTTGAACCGCCCACTATTGCGCGAATTGCGGACCCTGCATGCAGCGAAAACTGCGACCGCACCAGCGCAGAAAAAAAAGAATCCATCCTGGCTGCCGCAACTGGAATCGGCGGCTTCAAGTCAGCGGATGCACATCCTGATGGACCTGATTGCAGAGCGAGTCAAGTCCACTTTGGGTATCGGTGGCACTCAGGAAATCGATCCGAGTCAACCATTGCAGGAACTTGGGCTAGACTCTCTGCTATCGATCGAGCTTCGCAATTCGTTGGCAGCATGTCTGGGCCAGACTCTCCCGGCCACGTTGTTATTCAACTATCCCACGCTCGACGCTTTGGCTGGATTCATTTCTCGAGAGGTGTTCGGGGACCTGCCGGAAACAGCGGCGTCAGGAAAAACGGACTTTGCACCGACGAATCTCGTGGAAGACATTGAAGCGCTTTCCGACGAGGAAGTGGCTCGGCTGCTGAGTCTTAGAGCGGCAGGAGGCGTGCGATGAGCGATTTTCTCGACAGAATATCGAAGCTTTCGCCGCAGCGCCTCGCGTTATTGGCTGACGAATTGAACGAACGCGTTCAGGCCGCCGAAAAGCAACGGAGAGTTCCGCTTGCGGTTATCGGGATGGGCTGCAGATTTCCCGGCGGAGTGCATGATCCGGAGGAATTCTGGGAACTTTTGAGCGACGGGGTCGATGCCATTAGCGAGGTGCCGCTGTCGCGCTGGGACACGCAGGAATTTTACGATCGCAATCCGGCCACGCCAGGCAAAATGGCGACGCGGTGGGGCGGTTTTATTGAGGCGCCGGAACAATTCGATGCAAAGTTTTTCGGGATCGCGCCGACCGAAGCCATGAGCATGGATCCGCAGCAGCGCTTGTTGCTGGAAACTTCGTGGGAAGCGCTGGAACATGCCGGAATTGCGCCCTCGCGCCTGGCCGGTACGAAGACGGGGGTCTTCGTCGGCATTTGCAATGGGGATTATAGTCAAGTGGCCTTCAATTCGCCGCGGGAGAAGATCTCTCCGTACTTTGCCCCCGGACTTTCCCACGCCGTGGCCGCAGGCCGCATCTCCTATGTGCTCGGATTTCAGGGCCCCAGCATGGCGGTGGATACTTCGTGCTCGGCTTCGCTGGTTGCAGTTCATCTGGCTTGCCAAAGCCTGCGGCTTGGGGAATGCAATGCGGCCCTGGCAGGCGGAGTGAATCTGATTCTCAATCCGGACATCACGATTGCGTTGTCGCAAAGTCGGATGATGGCGCCGGATGGTCGCTGCAAGGCATTCTCCGAATCTGCCAATGGCTTTGTGCGCGGTGAGGGATGCGGCATGATTCTGTTGAAGCGACTTCCCGACGCGATCCGCGACCGGAATCGCATTCTCGCTGTGATTCGCGGATCAGCCTGCAATCAAGATGGACGCAGCAGCGGTCTGACTGTACCCAATGGACCCTCCCAGGAGGCAGTAGTCGCCGCCGCTCTCGCCGACGCAGGCATGCACCCCAACGACGTGGACTACATCGAGGCGCATGGTACAGGGACCTCCCTGGGCGATCCCATTGAGGCAGGTGCGTTGAATGCCGTATTCACAGATCGATCGAGAAATTCAGAACCTTTGCTCGTCGGCTCAGTGAAAACCAATCTCGGCCATCTCGAATCCGCAGCAGGAATCGCAGGGCTGATGAAGCTGGTGTTGTCGATCCAACACGGAAAAATTCCAGCCAGCCTGCATTTTGACACTCCCAACAACCGCATCGAATGGGAGCATCTTCCCATTCGAGTTCCGACGGAACTTCAGGCGTGGAACCGCCGCGGACGCACGCGAGTGGGTGGCGTCAGCTCGTTCGGATTCAGCGGCACGAATGCTCATGTCATCGTCGAAGAATATCTCCAGGCGATGGACGCGCGGGTTCCCCCGATTCTGGACGCCGTTCCCGCAGCGGAGCGGGCGTATCTCTTTCCTCTTTCAGCAAAGACCGAAACCGCATTGAGATCGGTAGCTGCAGGGTTGCACCGTCGTCTGCTCGCGCAGCCATCTCTTTCGCTTGCAGATATCGCTCGCACGCTGCATGAAGGCCGGTCTCATTTTGAGTATCGGACCGCTCTGGTGGCAGCCTCGCGCGCGGAATTGCTGGAACAACTCCATGGCTTGGCAAACCAAACTTCTGCTGCAACCGTCCGGACGGGGCGCGTCGTGAGTCACTCGCCACGGATTGCATTTATTTTCGGCGGAGACGAATCGACTCTCCCAGATGAAGGACAGCGTCTGTACAATCAGTCGGCCGCATTCCGCGAAGCGGTGCAGCGGTGCGAAGAGATTGTAAGAAACGAACTGGGTTTGCCGCTTCATGCTCCTCTGTATTGCGAAAGCGCCATTTCCTCTGCGAATCAGGCAGGCAGTCAGCCCCAATGGTATGCGGGAGCCGCCGCGTTTGCTCGCCAGTATGCATTGTCGGAATTGTGGCGTTCCTGTGGCATTGAGCCTTCCGCGGTCCTCGGCTATGGCTCTGGCGAGATTATCGCGGCCGCTGTCACGGGGGTCTTGAGCCTGCACGACGGCCTGCGCCTTGCCATTGCAAATGCCGGGAATAGCGCACCGAAACTCGACGAATGTGCCAACCAAATCCGGTATGGCACGCCGCAAATTCCTCTCCTACCGAATTTGATTCGCCCAGGCCGCCATGAGGCTCCCATGAATTCCGCAGACTACTGGCGATATGGTTCCCAATCTGCGGTCCCGTCCAGGGAAGCGCTGGCGTTGCTGGCGAGGGAAAATTGTGCGGCATGTCTCTATATGGGGGACGCTTCGGCCCTGCGGCAATTTGCAGAATTCGCAGAAGACCATCTGCCCAGCACGTGTCTTGCTTCGTTCGATCGAGACCGCGGCGACCAGTTCCTTCGAACGGGGGCGGCACTGTATGTTCTTGGCTGCCGATTGGATATGGACGAATTTTTCTCGACTGCAGCGGCGAATACGATCCCGCTACCCACGTATCCCTTCGAAAGAGAGCGATACTGGCTGGACCCTGAACACAACGTTCAATCGGGGCGCAATGCTGGAAAAGAATCCCTGCTTCAGGACAAATTTGTAAGGTCAACTTTGGATGCTCCATTCAACGCATTGGCCGATCAGCCGGCCGTGGACGGTGATGATTGGATCTACGACTTGGTATGGACACCAAAGCCGCTCCCGCATGAAACATCACGTTCCACCGTAAAGCTCGATGACGATCTGATGGAGAGCGTCGCGGTGACGCCGGCGAGTGAAGAACTTTTGCGTGTGGAACGCCTCCTGGCCGCGTTGAAGCCTGTCTATGTTGCGTACATCCTGCGCGCCCTTCAAGACGCGGGACTGTCTCCGCTGCCGACCGCGGTATTCAACCTTGAAGATCTGAGCCAGCGGTTAAAAATTATTCCCGCCCGCCGTCGCGTGCTGGCCCGGATGCTGGCCATTCTGGCCGAAGACGGCATTGTGGAACGCACGTCAGATCGTTTCCGCATTGTGGATTTCCGTCCTCGTCCAGATGCAGATCTCGCCCTGGAGAAACTCAGCGTCGAATATCCAGAGATGCTGACCGAAATCAACATCCTCAAGCGATGCGGGGAAAAACTATTGCCTGTGTTGCGGGGCGACTACGACCCCATGCAGCTGGTTTTTGCAGATGGGTCCATTGGAGAGGCTGAGAAAATTTACGAGCAATCCCCGGTGTGCCGTTTCTTTAACGACAAGGCTGCCAAAGTAATTCGATCTGCGGTCGACTCGATCACGGAGCGGCCGGCGCGCATTCTTGAAATCGGAGGCGGTACCGGAGCCACCACCGTCCCGATCTTGTCGGCGCTTGCGGAAAAGGACATCGAGTACGTATTCACCGATGTCTCGCCGGTATTTTTGTCCCGCGCGCGCGTCAAGTTCTCCAATACGCCAACCATGAGCTATCGAACTCTCGATATCGAGAACGATCCTGTGCGGCAGGACTTTGAGGCAGGCAGCTATGACATCATCATCGCAGCGAACGTGTTGCATGCAACAGCGGATCTGCGCCGAACTCTGGCAAACATTCGTGCAATGCTCGCGCCCGGCGGGGTTCTGTTGCTTGTGGAAGGGATTCGTCCAGACCGCTGGCTGGACCTCACACTAGGCTTGACGGATGGCTGGTGGCGGTTCAGCGACTTCGATCTCCGACCAGAGCATCCGTTGATTTCCGCCGAGAGCTGGGCGCGTCTGCTGACCGAGAAAGGATTTGGATCCAGCCGGACCATCTCCTATGCTCTGCAGGACGGCACATCGTCCCAGCAGATTGTCATCGTCGCGCAAGCAGACGCGGACGATATGCTTGCCAATGGAGATTTAGAGACGCTGAGCAGGCATTGGATGATTTTCGCGGACGAGTTCGGCGTGGGAGATGCTCTAGGAAAATTGTTGGACGCCAAGGGTGAATCGTGCGAGATGATTCGTCGCCCCGAAACTGCAAATGAGATCGCGTCGGAATTTCTCAGACTGAAGGCAGCCTGCCGGGAGAACGGATCTCGCGAGATTGTGTATCTGTGGGGAATGGATATAGCCGATTCGATTGGATCGAACACAGAACTGGCTCAAGGAGAAGAGCTTTGTGCCAAGACACTGGTGCGTTTGATCCAAACATTGCTGCAGCCTACCGACGGAAACGCACATCTGTGGATTGCGACCCGCGGCGCGCAGGCCACCGATTCCTTTTCACCGGCAATCGGCGGAGCCTTGCAATCCCTCGCGTGGGGAATTGGACGTGTTCTAGGACTGGAGGCACCGGGGCAGTATCGGGGACTGATCGATATCGACCCGGCCGCCACGCCAGCGGCCGCCGCGAGGAACCTGCTGGATCAAATGCTGGGTGAGGACCCGGAGGATCAGGTTGCCTTCCGTGATGGCGAACGTCTCGTGGCACGTCTAAAGCATGCAAGTCTCAAGGGTCCGACCAAGCAAGCGAAAAATGAAATACGTGGGGATGGTTCGTATTTGATCGTTGGAGGCTTGGGCGGGGTAGGTCTGCAAGTGGCGCGATGGGCGGCGGAACGGAACCCGGGCCATTTGGTATTGCTCAGCAGGACTGGAATTGGAAGTGAAGCAAATCCTTTCGCCGAGGAACGCCTGAAGACAATCAGAGAAATCGAGGCGCTGGGAGTAAATATTACCGTGGTCGCCGGAGATGTTGCCTCGACAGCGGACATGAACCTTCTTTTCGGTCGATTCGGACGGGAATTTCCTCCGTTGCGTGGCGTCTTTCATGCTGCCACGGTTGTCAGTGGGGCGAAACTCTGTGATCTTAGACAGGAAACCATCGATACGATGTTTCGGTCCAAGGTCCTGGGCACTTGGTTACTGAACGAGCGAACCATGAAGCTGGATCTCGATTTTTTCTTGATCTTTTCCTCCGCGGCTTCTTTACTTGGAGCCAAAGGGCTGGCACACTACGCTGCCGCGAATCAATTTCTGGACTCGTTTGCCCACTCTCGCCGCGCCCTGGGGTTGCCCGCGCTGTCCGTCAATTGGGGAGCATGGGATCGGATGCGACTTGTCCGATCGGAGGATCAGACCCGATTCTCCGAAGCAGGTTTGCTGCCGATGCCTTCCGAGAAGGTCTTCAATATGTTTGGAGATCTGATTGATTCCTCGCGGGCGCAGGTGATGATCGCAAATGTGGATTGGACTGTCTTGAAGCCAGTTCTTGAATCTCAAAGAACCAGGCCGCTGCTGGAGAAGCTCGGAAACGTGCACGGCGTGCAAACGCAAATTCGAGTTGCGGCTGTGCCGAATGCTGCCAGTCTTCACCGGGTGATGGATCTAACCCCGGAGAATCGGAGGCAGTCAATTGAAGCGTTCGTTCAGGAGCAGGCCGCGCGGGTACTCGGATTTCGCAGCGATGAAGTATTGCCCGTCGCGGTTCCTCTGACCGACCTGGGTCTGGACTCGCTGATGGCGGTAGATTTGAAAAATCGCCTGCAAGCTGGGCTCGGCCAGGATTTGTCACCCACAGTCGTTTTCGATTATCCCAGTGTTTCTGAAATGGTAGGCCTGCTGGAAACGATGCTGTGGGCCACCCACGGCAGCCTGGAGTCCGAATCGGCAACGCTGCACAAGGAAGAAATTCGCATATGAGATCGGTCATCGAATTGCTGAGTCACTTGCGGTCTCTCAATGTCGGCCTGTCGCTGGACGGGGACGCATTGAAGTGCTGTGCTGCGCAAGGTGTCCTGACTCCTGAACTCCGCAATGAACTTGGGGAACGCAAACCTGAAATCATTGCTTTTCTGCGGGCCTCGCGGCAGGCTCGGATCGGCGGTGACTCGGGTATTGCGCGAATCGATCGTTCTGGACCGTTGCCGCTTTCGCTTGCCCAGCAGCGGCTGTGGTTCCTTAATCAATTGGACCCCGACAGCCCTGTCTATAACATTGGCGCAGCATTATGGATGAAGGGGATGATCAATGTGCCGGCGTTGGAACGGACGCTCCAGCATATCGTTCAGCGGCACGAGGATTTGCGGACCGGTTTCGTGCAAATCAATGGCACGCCCCAGGCAGTGATTCGAGATGGACGCGATTGGCGACTTCAGAAAATCGACGTTCGCCATCTCACGGATGACGGTCCCACTTCTGAACTCCTGAAGTATGCCGCTCAACTGGCCCGCGAACGGTTCGACATTAGCCGGGATTCTCTTTTTCGTGTGCAGCTGCTGACCGCAGCTCCTGAAAGTCACGTTCTTCTATTTACCACGCATCACCTCATCTCGGACGGCTGGTCCGTGGGAGTACTGGGGCAGGAAGTGGTCGAGATTTACTCGGCCTATGCGGCTGGCCGTGAGCCTTCCCTGGCGCCGCTCAGTATTCAATACGTAGACTTTGCAGCCTGGCAGCGAAAATGGCTGGAATCGGGCGAGTTGGACCGCCAGCTTCCGTACTGGAAGAAGCAGTTGGCAGGCGCGCCGCCAGTACTTGGATTTCCGGCGGATCATCGGCGCCCCAAGACGGAAATGTTTCGAGGGGTCCGATCGAAGCTCGTCATCCCGCAACAACTTGCCTCTGCAGCGGAGGAACTCAGCCAGCGCCATGGCGTCACGTTATTTATGACTTTGCTGGCCGCTTTCAAAGTGCTTCTGGCACGCTATACGGGTCAGGACGACATTGTCGTAGGCTCGCCTTCAGCCAATCGAAGCCGTGCCGAACTGAACCAGCTTATCGGCTTCTTTGTTAACAATCTTGTTCTGCGCACAGACCTGAGCGGCAATCCATCCTTCGCTACGCTGCTGGAAAGAATTCGTGAAGTGACTCTTCGCTCGTATGAACATCAGGACGTTCCTTTCGATAAGCTTGTCCATGCCTTGAGCCCGGAGCGGTCTCTGGATCATTCGCCTCTGTTTCAGGTCATGTTTGTCCTGCAGAATTACCCGCTGGATGATTTGAACCTGGCTGGCATTGTCGCGACAACGCTGGAGCTCGAGGTAGACACGGCACGCTTCGACCTTACCGTTGAGGTGTATCCGCGACACGGCGATTTGTGGGCATACTTCGATTACAATTCGGATCTCTACGAGGCAGAAACGATTGCACGGATCCAACAGCACTATCTCGCCATTCTCCGTGCAGTGTGTGCCGATCCAAATCAGAAGATTGCGTCCATTCCACTTTTGTCCTCGTCCGAACGACAGAGGTTGCTCGTCGAGTGGAATCGGACCCAGGGAGAATTCCCCGACATCTGTTTCCACCAGAGGTTTGAGGCCCAGGCCCTGGCCACCCCGGAGCGTCTCGCCCTGATGGCCGGCGAGACTTCGCTCACATACGGAGAGCTGGACCAACGGGCGAATCGCATTGCCAGCCATCTGAAATCGCGAGGAGCAGGACCTGAAAAGCTCGTGGCTCTTTGCCTGGAGCGTTCCGCGGACCTTGTGGCAGCCATCCTCGCGGTGGCCAAGACAGGCGCAGCGTACGTGCCTTTAGACCCAACCTATCCCGCAGCTAGAATTGCGAACATTCTTGAGGACGCGAAGCCGCTCGTCACCTTGACGACGCGGAGCCTGCTATCCGTATTGCCTATGGAAGGTGACGATGAAACCTTCGGCGTGATTTGTCTCGACAAGCTCGGTGAGCCTGACGATTTCGGGACACTCCTAACCGCGCAGGAAGCAGTGTCGGTTTCCACCCCCGTCCGTCCGGACAACCTCGCGTACGTGATCTTCACATCGGGATCTACAGGCAGGCCCAAGGGCGTACAGATCACCCATCGGGCTCTGGTGAATTTTCTCGAGAGCATGCGCAAAGAGCCCGGCTATTCGGCGGACGATGTGTTGCTGGCGGTCACAACGGTATCCTTCGACATCGCGGGGCTGGAATTGCTGCTACCGCTGTACACAGGCTCAACCGTGTGTATTGCCCTCGAACCGGGCGATCCGGAGAGCCTGCTCGCGGATCTGGAGCGGTATCGCCCCACGGTGATGCAGGCTACCCCGGCGACATGGAAACTGCTGATCGCCGCCGGGTGGAAAGGCGATCCTCACCTGAAGATTTTATGTGGCGGCGAAGCGATGGATACGGATCTGGCGCGATCCTTGCTCGTTCGTTCCGAGTCCCTTTGGAATATGTATGGGCCTACAGAAACGACCATCTGGTCCGCTGTGCTTCCGATTGAGCACGCGGGAGACGAGGCCATCCCCGTGGGGCGTCCCATCCAGAACACATCCTTCTACGTTCTAGATCCATTGGGGCAGCCCGTGCCGCAGGGCGCGCCAGGAGAACTTTGGATTGGCGGCGACGGTCTGGCTCGCGGATACCTGAACCGTCCTGACCTTACCGCCGAACGATTTGTTGTGACCTCATTTTCAGAACTACCAGAAGCGAACCCTGGCGTGCGCCTCTATCGCACCGGCGACCTGGTCCGCTACCGGCCCGATGGCACCCTGGATTTTCTGGGGCGATTGGACCATCAGGTAAAACTCCGCGGATTCCGTATCGAGTTGGGAGAAATTGAAAGCGCGTTGCGAAACTGCCTTGGCGTCGCTGATGCCGTCACCACATTGCGAGACGATAACGGAGAAAAACGTCTGGTAGCGTATCTGGTTTGGGCCGATGGCGAATCTCCTGCGCTAGATAGCGTGCGCGATCACCTACGGGCAGTCCTGCCGGGCTACATGATTCCATCGGCTTTCGTCTTCCTGCAGGAATTCCCCAGGTTGCCCAACGGAAAACTGAACCGCGCTGCACTGCCCGCGCCGGAGCGATCTGTCGAGGTCGACAATCTTGGCTTTGAAGCTCCCGTCACTACCTTGCAGCAGACAATTGCGGAGATATTTCGCAATGTACTTGATATAGATCAGGTGGGAGTAGAGAATAACTTTTTCGATTTAGGCGCGCACTCGCTGCAAATCGTCAGGGCACATGACGAACTGAATCGGCGCATCGACCCTAAGATCCCATTAATCAGCTTCTTCCAGTATCCGACCATCCGGACGCTCGCGAGCTTCATCGAACAGCAAAACCAGGCTGAAGCCTGCGGTGTAAAGCAGTAGTACAGGAAAGACATTAGGTGCCAGTGATATGAACGAATCGGCAACAACGCATTACGAGAAGGGAATTGCAATCGTCGGTATGGCTGGACGGTTCCCCGGTGCGCCCACGGTAAAGGATTTCTGGCGAAACCTGACCGAAGGCGTGGAAGCGATTCATTTTGCTTCCGAGGCGGAGTTGACTACTGCTGGAATCGATCCTGACTTGATCTCCCACCCAGATTACGTACCCGCCAACGGAACGGTTCATGAGCCAGATTATTTCGATGCTTCCTTCTTCGGCTTCAGCGCGCGCGAAGCCGAGATCATCGATCCGCAGCAAAGAGTCTTTCTGGAGTGTGCCTGGGACGCACTGGAAGATGCTGGCTGCGATCCAAGCTCGTACCCGGGTGCTATAGGGGTCTTCGCCGGCGCAGGAATGAATTCCTACGGTGTTGCCAACCTTTTCTCCAATCCTGACGTGATCGAGTCTGTTGGCGGCTATCAGGTGATGGTGGGCAACGACAAGGACTTTCTCTGCAGTCGGGTGGCCTACAAGTTGAATTTACGAGGTCCGGCAATCGGTGTGCAGACAGCTTGTTCCACCTCATTAGTGGCTGTGCAGATGGCGTTTGAAAGCTTGCTTCGACGCGAGTGTGATATGGCTCTGGCCGGCGGTGTTTCTATTCCCATTCCGCAGAATCCGGGCTATCTCTATGTCCCAGGCATGATTCTGTCGCGGGACGGTCATTGTCGCGCCTTCGATGCCGCCGCTTCCGGTACGGTACCGGGGGGCGGAGCAGGCATCGCGGTTTTGAAGCGTCTCGACGACGCGATTGCAGACCGGGATCATATCTATGCCGTGATTCGAGGGGCAGCAGTGAACAACGACGGCTCGGCAAAAGTCGGCTATTCGGCGCCGAGTGTCGAGGGTCAAAGTGAGGTCATTCGAAAATCGATGCAGATGGCTGGGTTTTCTCCAGAATCTATCGGGTACATCGAAGCGCATGGTACCGGCACAGAGGTGGGCGATCCTATAGAAATCGCAGCGCTGTCGAAGGTCTTCGAATCGGCGACAATGAAGCCTCACTCCTGTGGACTGGGATCTGTGAAGACGAACATCGGCCATTTGGACACAGCCGCGGGCATTGCTGGCTTGATCAAGACGGCATTGTCCGTCGAACACCGCAAGATCCCGGCGACCCTCCATTTCACCCAGCCGAATCCACTCATCGATTTCAAGAGAACTCCATTCACCGTAAACGCGTCGCTGATTTCTTACGACAAGCCAGGACCGTTTCGCGCCGGAGTCAGCTCATTTGGCATCGGGGGCACCAATGCTCACGTTTCCATGGAAGAAGCCCCGCCCGTCCAATCCGATCCTCTGAACGCATCGCAATTGATTGTTCTCTCCGCAAAAACAAGCTCCGCTCTCGACGCGCGATCCGCCGAATTGCTTGCCTATCTGGAGAAAAATCCCTCAACCAATCTCGCCGACATCGCGTTCACGCTGCAGAAGGGACGTCAGGCTTTCCAACACCGCCGCGTGTTGGCGGCACGGGATGTTGCGGCGCTCAAAGCAGCGCTGGATGCGCCCCGCTCCCCATCGCCGCGATCTCAATCATTGAGAACGGACAAGGTACCGACGGAATCCGCAGGAATCGTTTTCCTTTTCCCGGGGCAGGGCGCTCAATACGTGAACATGGGGCTTGATCTGTATCGCACAACCCCGATGTTTCGCGATTCCGTAGACCGTTGCTGCGAGCTTTTGAAATCCCATCTAGATCTCGACCTCAGAAGCGTTCTTTTCCCGGCCCCAGGCAAGGAACAGGAGGCTGAGGCGCGGCTGAACCAAACGGCCATCACGCAGCCAGCATTGTTTGTCATCGAATATGCGATGGCGACGCTTTTCACGGAATGCGGTATTCGGCCCGTCGCGATGATAGGGCATAGTGTGGGAGAATATGTTGCGGCATGTCTCGCCGGCGTATTCTCGCTTGAAGATGCTCTGGCGCTGATTGCAACCCGAGGACGGATGATCCAGGCATTGCCCGGCGGTTCCATGCTGGCGGTCAGTCTTTCCGAATCGGATCTTCTGCCCTTGCTTTCGCCGGAGACATCGATTGCGGCCGTCAACTCGCCGATTCAAACGGTCGCCTCTGGAACCGGAGCGGCAATCGACGCTCTGGAGACCAGACTCCTAGGCAAGAAGATTGATTGCCGACGCCTGCATACTTCCCATGCCTTTCATTCACCCATGATGGACGGAATCGTGGAAGAGTTTGTTCGTCGCGTTGCCCGAGTAAAGTTGAATCCGCCGAACATTCCTTATTTGTCGAACGTCAGCGGTACGTGGATTACCGAGAGCCAGGCCGTCAACCCTGAATACTGGGGATCGCATATTCGGAAAACGGTCCAGTTCTCCAATTGTCTTCAGAAATCGATGCGGCAATCCGACCCCATTCTGTTGGAAGTGGGGCCAGGTGAGACACTGCTTTCACTGACGCGCCAGCATCTTGAGCCACGCAGTACCAGGCCTCTGATACCTTCCATGCGGCCTCGTCAAGCTGTGCAGGATGACCGCGAGACCTGGCTGACGGCTGTGGGACGCCTCTGGCTTTTGAATACTCGGCCAGACTGGGACGCACTGCATGCGGGTGAACGGCGGGTCCGCCTGTCGCTTCCCACCTACCCGTTCGAACGGCAGCGTTACTGGGTCGAGCCGAAAAAAACGAAGGAAGTGGCTACAACCGCGATGCCGCTCAAGCAGGCAGACATTGCGGATTGGTTCTATGTTCCATCTTGGACTCGAACCCTTCCCGAACTTCTAAAGAAATCGCAGACCGATGCAACCCTGACATGGCTCCTTCTGGCCGAGGACGGGCCATTTTCTGATGCTCTCGCATCGAATCTCGGCTTCCACGGTCAGACCGTCCGCGTGCGCACCGGAGAAAAATTTCAACGCGTCTCTTCTGGACTTTATGAGATCGATCCCGCGAACCAGAATGACTATGTGGCGTTGCTCCAGGATTTGCACGCGAGCGGACGTTGGCCTGACCGAATTATTCATGCATGGATGCCCGATGCAAACGCGGAAGCCGACCTGCAGCGCGCGTTGGATCGTGGCGTGCTGGGCGCCATGTTTTTAATTCAGGCGGCTCAGGAGCAAAATTCAAGCAGGCAAATCGAACTCAACGTCCTCTCCGATCGTGCGTACAGCGTGTTCGGAGAGGGCGTTTCTTCGCCGATTGCCGCCGCCCTGAATGCGTTTTGCGGCGTCATTCCGATCGAATGCCCGAACATCCGATCAAGAGTCGTCGATCTCGATCTTGTATCCAACTCCGAATCGGCGATCCGTCAGCTTGTCGGAGAACTCGTCTCCCCGCCGTCCAATGAAATCATTGCCTATCGGGGATCATCGCGATGGGTACAACACTTTGAACCGGTCCGATTGGAGGGATCGCTCCCGGAACAAAGGAATGATCAGAGCATTCCATTGCGAGGCGGTGGCACGTACATCATCACCGGCGGATTGGGAGGCGTTGGATTGGTTCTCGCCCAACATCTGGCTCGGACCGCACAGGCGCGCATCATTCTTACCTCTCGCACACCTCTACCGCCCGCCTCGGACTGGAAAGCGCTGCTGGAAGCGACGGATACGCCAGACGATCTGAAAAGAAAAATTCAGGGGGTCCAGTCGATCGAGGCCCTTGGCGGAAAACCAATCGTTACGGTGGTGGACACCGTCAATCTGGCTGCGATGCGGCAGCTTCTCTCAAGCGTACGCGCTGATTACGGTCCGATTTGCGGCATCATCCATGCCGCCGGTATTGCCGGAGCCGGTATGATGCAAACGAAATCACGCGAGGAGGCACTCGCCGTTCTCTCTCCTAAAGTGCAGGGAACGGAATGGATTCGCGAATTCATCGGCGTACCGGAGCTTGATTTCGTCCTGCTTTGTTCCTCCATCAGCGCCATTATTCCATCGATCGGACTGTCCGACTATGCTGCGGCAAATGCCTATCTCGACGGCTTCGCGGCCGCGTATGACGACACCAGCGGCACGAGGGTCCTGTCCGTGAATTGGGATACGTGGCGTGATGTCGGCATGGCCGTACACATGCAATTGCCCACTGCGCTGGCCCACCTTCGGGGAGACAACTTGACGCATGCCATTGGCTCGGCAGAAGCAGCCGACGTATTCGATCGCGTGCTATTTTCTCCAACATCCCAGGTGCTTGTTTCGACACGCGATTTCGCCGGGCTGCAACGGCTGACAGGACAGGCAATCGCAGATCTCCGAGATTCAATCAACACTCCGAACCCTTCCACAGGGATGAGCGTCCACAGCAGACCGGATTCGTTCGATGACTTTGTACCGCCTGGAGACGAAATTGAACGCTTCATTGTCACCACATGGCAAGAGCTCTTGGGAATCGAACCGATCGGCATTCATGACGACTTCTTCAAACTCGGCGGCCACTCGCTCTTGGGAACAAAAGTGCTGGCTCGAGTGAGTGAGCGCTTCAAAATCCATTTGTCGCTGCGTATTATCTTTGAATCTGTTACCCCCGCAGAGT
>JBKQVW010000093.1:0-3283 GCA_052142955.1 Acidobacteriaceae bacterium
TTTTCTCTTTTTGGCTATTGCTATCCAACCTGCCATTGCTCAGCAGGATCAAGCCACGCATGTGTTCCATCGGCTGATTCCAGCCGGGGATACCTGTTCCACCTGCCATAAGGCGGTGTATGACCAATGGAAAGCCAGCCCGCATAGCGCCAATGGTCATACACCGCCTTATGGCAGGTGGAACAGGTATCCCCGGCTGGAATCAGCCGATGGAACACATGCGTGGCTTGATCCTGCTGAGCAATGGCAGGTTGGATAGCAATAGCCAAAAAGAGAAAAACGAACAGGGTGAGACCGAACATGCGCGCACAGAAACTATTCACGGACAGACCTCCTGAGTACGGTCTTCAAGTATCGACCCAGCGATGGCTGCAATCAGTGATACACATCACATCTCACCGGAATGCGATCTGCGCACCGGCTGCGAGGCCTTTTGCCAAAGGAATGTTCACAAACCTCGCTTGATTCCGCTGTCTGTCGCTGCGGTCGTGCAGATTCATGCGCTATGGTGCGCCCTTTCGGTTACAGCAACACGACCTTGGGCTGGAGCTTCCGCCGGATTCGATCCCGACTCTATCCCTAAGAAAGAACCTGAACAACCACCGCGTGTCACGCATAGGACATACCTGCAGGTCCGAATCGAATAGGAGGTCTAGACCTGAGATCAAAATGGTTTGCTATCGGGTTGTTGCTTATGGCCTTTTCGATCGCAGGAGCGCAGACGCTTATCGCCGAGATTAGTCCTGATAAACGCCGATGTAACCAGGAGGAATTCTGGCTTCGCGCTAAATCGCCGAGTCACGAATTGACGAGCGGATTGGTACCGGAAGTCGGCGAGCAATTTGCGAATCTGCTTCTTCAGCGAAATATGCGAGATGCTGAACGCACCCAAATTGACGACGACAGGCCAGTTCACCCAAACAAAGTATTCAGACGTGCATAGAATCGGATAGGGCTGAGGAAGTCTACGATCCTTTTTCCACCTGAAAGTGGAAAGGATCTCCCCGCTCCTTGGCCATCGACTCGACGACTTTCAGAAATGCCAGCGAGGCATGGGAAAGATTGGCCTGCCTGCGATGGACGACGCGTAGACGCCGCTCAAAGGCCAGCTCCGGCACGCGCAGCTGCACCAGTTCTCCGCGTTCGATTTCCTGGCGCGCGGTCAGGCCGGGCAACAGAGCCACGCCGTTGCCCATGGCGACAAATCGCTTGATGGCCTCCAGGCTGGGCAGTTCCACCTCCATATTCAGCGGCGTGCGATGACGCTGAAACGCCTGCATTACCTTCTGCCGCAGAGGCGAAGGAACATTATGCGCCACAAAATTTTCCGCGCCGAGATCATGAATGGAGACCTCTTTTGCGCCCGCTAGCGGATGTCCCGGATGCATGACGAAGACCAGTTCGTCGCGATAGACCACAATGGAGCGAATCAGCGGGTCCTCCGGGCGATAGGAAACGATGCCCAGCTCCACCGAATGCTGCAGCAGCTCTTCCGCCATGCGGCTGGCCAGCGAACGTTGCACGGTCACGTGGATTTGCGGCGACAGCCGGCGGAAGACGTCAATCACCGGCAGCAAATACAGGCAGGTGTACTCATTGGCGGCCACACTCAGCCGCCCACGATGCAGCGAGCGCAATTCCGACAACGCCGTGGTCGCCTCTCCACGCAAATTCAGCAATCTCTCCGCATATTCTCGCAACAGCTCGCCAGCGGCGGTCAAGGTGGCGTCGCGCGCGGCGCGGTCGAACAGCACCTCCTCCATTTCCACTTCAAGTTTGCGGATCACCTGACTGACGGCCGGTTGGGTGCGATGCAATTTGACGGCGGCGCGAGAAAAACTTTTCTCTTCCGCGACGGCCATAAATGTTTCCAGCTGAAACAGATCCATTGGGTGTCCTTATGGAGCGCGAAGGCGGGCTCGCATTTATAATATAATCTAATACTAATAGTTGCTTGCATTAGATTGTCTTATGCTATTGTAAGAGAACAAAGGCAGTATCCACTTTGGCCAGTCATGAGAGGCGCCATGGATCCACAACAAATCTTTTTCTTCGATACCACCCTGCGCGATGGAGAACAATCGCCGGGCTGCAGCATGTACATGGCGGAAAAAGTGCGCATGGCCAGGCAGTTGGAATTGCTCGGCGTGGACGTGATTGAAGCCGGATTTGCCATCGCCTCCGACGGCGACTTTGCGGCGGTGCGGCAAGTGGCCCATGAAGTGAAGGGACCGCGCATCTGTTCCCTGGCGCGCGCCAAGGAAGAAGACATCGTCACGGCAGCCCGCGCCTTGGAGCCCGCTGCAAAGTCACGCATCCATATTTTCCTGGCCAGCTCCGACATCCATCTGGAATACAAACTGCAAATCTCCCGCGAGCAGGCGCTGGAACTGACGGACAAGTCCGTTCGCCTGGCCCGCACCTATGCGGAGGACGTTGAATTCTCGCCGGAAGACGCCTCCCGTTCCGACCGGGAATTCTTGTGCGCCATGGTCCAGGTCGCGGTCGATGCTGGAGCCACGGTCATCAATCTGCCGGACACCGTCGGATATACCGTGCCCCACGAATACGCTTCCATGTTCCGGCTGATGAAAGAACGAATTCGCGGCGTCGAGAACATTGTGCTTTCCAGCCACTGTCATAACGATCTCGGTCTGGCGGTCGCGAACAGCCTGGCGGCGCTGGAAGCAGGCGCCCGGCAGGTGGAATGCACCATCAACGGAATCGGAGAACGTGCCGGCAATGCCGCGCTGGAAGAAATGGCGGCGGCCATCCATGTGCGGCACGATCAACTGCCGTTCCATCACAACCTCGACCTGAAGCAGCTCTTCCCCAGCAGCCAGCTGTTGAGCGAGATCATCAGCTTCGCGCCCGCGCCCAATAAGGCCGTGGTGGGAAGCAACGCTTTTTCGCATGAAGCCGGCATCCATCAGCACGGTGTCATGTCCAATCCGCTATGCTATGAAATTATGACCCCCGCGCAGGTGGGAGTACCTGCGAACCGGATGGTTCTGGGTAAGCATTCCGGACGCCACGCGCTCAACCATCGGCTGAAGGAACTGGGCTACAGTCTAAGCCGTGCCGATCTGGATTTGGCATACGATCGGTTCGTCGAAGTTGCCGACCGCAAGAAATCTGTCTTCGATCAGGACCTGGTCAGCATTATGCTGACACATTTACGTCAGTCGCCGATCGTGGGCCAGCACGGCTCCGGCGGTCCGGCAGCAGTTGCTGCCCCGCAGCCATGATTCAGTAACCGCGCGATGTCGCCGCAGGTCGCCGC
>JBKQVW010000094.1:0-128327 GCA_052142955.1 Acidobacteriaceae bacterium
TCGGTCTCCAAACCTCCGCCTCTAGCGTTGCTCATCGCAGCGGTCAGGATGTCTTTACCCTTGACAATGCCTTTGCCCTTATCGATGGTGCAAAAGATCGGGCAGACCACGTCGGTGAACGCGGGAACGCCCGTAGAATGGGCGGTTTCGTGAATTTATTGGGCAAATGTGGGTTGAATGTGGGTTGGATTTTGCAGAGCGGATCGTGCAAGTCCTTTGGAATGTGGTGGCCAGGGAGGGAATTGAACCCCCGACGCCAGCCTTTTCAGGGCTGCGCTCTACCACTGAGCTACCTGGCCGTGGAGATTTTCCGGAGGGGAACTCTGCACACGAGTGGAGGGAAATGCAAGCTTGCCGATTGCCGCTTCTTGCTGAGTATATCAACCCGTGGAAAGACTGCCAAACAGGATTGAACGATGCTGGCGGCTCGCATACTCTGAAACCAGCGAGGGAGCTATGACCGAGAACGCGCAAAAAACCGAGAAAATCGAAAAGAGCGATGCCGAATGGCGGCAGCAGCTGACGCCGGAACAGTATTACGTCACACGCCAGAAGGGAACGGAGCCCGCATTTTCCGGAGCGCTGTACCAGAACCACGACGACGGAATGTACCACTGCGTCGCCTGCGATGCGGAGTTGTTCAAGTCCGACGCCAAGTTTGAATCCGGCTCCGGCTGGCCAAGTTTCTGGCTTCCCGTTACGTCCGACTCAGTCGAGACCCACGAAGATGTGAGCCACGGGATGCGTCGCGTGGAAGTAACATGCGCGCGCTGCGGCGCCCACCTCGGCCATGTGTTTCCCGACGGGCCCAAGCCGACGGGCCTCCGCTACTGCATCAATTCCGCAGCGTTGAAGTTCGAAAAGCAATAAGGCTGCGCAAACGGATACGATCGTCCGCAAGGCATTCGATCCGTCATTGCCGGTCCAGCTGCCGCTGCATTCCCGGGGGCATGGGAATGGAGATATCGAGCGTTTTCACCGCTCCCAGCGTCGAGAGTGGCGTCCCGAATTGCGTCGCATTTCCAACCACCAGAATCGCAAGCTTGGATGGGTGAACATATTGATTCGCCACGCGGGTGACATCCGCGGCGGTAACCTTCTCGATGCCATCCCGATATTTTTCGATAAAGTCCGACGGATAACCGAAGAAGGCAAGCGTGGCCTGTTGTCGCAAGATCTTTTCTGGAGAATCGAAATGGAAGATCCATGAATTCAGCACCTGGTCCTTGGCATGGCGCAGTTCCGTCGGTGTCGGAGGGACAGTCTTCAACTCGCGGATCTGTTGCAGCATGGCTTCGGTCGCTGCCACGGTACTGGCGCTCTTCGTTCCCGCAGCGACGTAGAACAGTCCGGGATGATCGTAGCTGGCGCCGTAGGCGCCGTAGACCGCATAGGCCAGGCCAAGCCGGGTGCGAACATCCTGAAACAGGCGTGAACCAAAACCGCCGCTAAAGACTGTGTTCATGACGCTCAGCGCGTAATAGTCCGGATTGTTGCGTTCGGTGCCGATTCCGACGATCCAAACGTTGCTCTGATTCACGTCGCTCTTCTGTGCCAGGTAGACGCCGGGCACAGGTCCGGGAAATGTAGCCTTGACTGTTACAAAATCCGGCCCGCGGGGCAAGGACGCAAAAGCAGCCCGCAGTTTCGCTTCCATTTCCGTCGTGTTGAAGTCTCCGCTGATGCCGAGAATCATGTTGTTGGGCGTGACCGTGCGGTCATGCCATGCCGTTAAATCCGCCAGGGTAACGGCGTGGACGGTAGCAAATTCCGGCACCCGCGCATACGGACTGTCCTTGCCGTAGGCCAGAATTTCCGCTTCGCGCACCGCAATCTCGTCAGGGTTGTCATTGCGGCGAATGATGCCGGTATCTTCCTGCTGCTTGGCGAGCGCAAGTTTGTCAGTTCGGAATTCAGGATGCAGCAGCAGATCCGTCGCCATTCCGAAGACCTGGTCGAAGTTCTGTCGGAAACTGGTCCAGGTCATGGTGGTGAATTCAGTATCGTTATTCGTCTCGATCTTGGCAGCTTTCGCTTCCAGGATGTCATCCATCTGGTCGCCGGTCATTTTCGCTGTGCCGCTGGTGCGCCATGCCTCCGCATACAGATCGGTCAGCCCGGTTTTCGCCGCCGGCTCATCGCGCGAGCCGCCGCGAATCATAATGAAGCCATTGATGAAGGGCAGTTCGTGATCTTCCTGCAGGAAAATCGTCATTCCGTTTTTCAGCGTGATGCGTGTCGGCTGTTTGGGGTGGAATGCGGGCAGCAGCGGAATGGGAACTTTCTTCCAGGAAGTCCAGGGGGCCGGCGAACCAGGCGCCGCCGTGGTGGCCGGCGAAGCGGTCTGGCCGGAAGCAGTTCCGGCAAACGAGGCTGCGGCCAAACAGCAAATTCCTGCGAGCAGTGCGGTGCGAGCGCGCATTAGCGGCCTCCTTGCTTGGGCTGAGACGGCGATTGCGCTTGCGACTGGGCGTGCGCCGGTTTTGCCGAAGATTGCGCGGGCGCACCGGCGGCCGGTTGCGGCGGCTTCGGCGCTGCATACTCAATGATGGCGTAGGTCCGGTTCTTTGCGGTGAACACCTGGTTGGCAACGCGGCGGATGTCGGCCTTGCTGACGGCGTCAATCTTGTTCAGTTGTTGGAACAGCATGCGCCAGTCGCCATAGCGCAGTTGATAGGTCCCCAATTCTTCCGCAAGTCCCTGGTTATTGTCCAGGCTGCGAAGAATATTGGCACGGGCCCGCGTTTTGAACATGGCCAGTTGCTCATCGGTCACGTCTTGCGTCTTTAGTTTGTCGATTTCGGCATGGATCGCAGCCCGCATCTGCTCAGGCGTGTGGCCCGGTGTCGGGACCGCGTAGAAAGCGAACAGATTGGGATATTTATCGCCGGGAAATCCGCTGAACCCGGCCGCCACCGCCGCAATTTTCTGGTCGCGCACCAGGCTGCGGTACAAGATGGACGTGCGCCCGTTCGACATGATGTCGCCGATCGCGTCGTACACGGAGTTGTCCGGACTCATGTAATCCGGACGATGATAGCCCTCAATGTAAAACGGTTGCGTGGGTTCTTCCAACGTGACAGATTTTTCGGCTTCCTGAGGCGGTTCCACCGTGGCCAGCGGCATCGGTCGCGGGCCCGCGGGAATGCTGCCGAAGTATTTTTCCAGCATCGGCATCGCCTTCGTTGCCGTCACATCTCCCACCACAGTCACCACGATGTTCGATGGCACGTAGTATTCCTTGTGGAATGAGTTGGCCTCGGTTGCGGAAACCTGACTGATGTCGGACATCCATCCCGTGCCTGGATTTCGGTAGGGATGTGCGACGTAGGCAGTGGCCAGGAATTGCTCGATCATAAAGCCGATGGGATTGGAATCGACGCGCATGCGGCGTTCTTCCATGACCACACTGCGCTCTTTATAAAACTGACGCGGCACAGGATTTGCGATGCGGTCGCTTTCCATGTAGGCCCACAATTGCAGCCGATTGGCAGGCATACTCCAGAAATATTCCGTCGCATCGTTGGAGGTCTCGGCGTTCACGCCGACGGCGCCGTTCATCTCTGCAATTTGAGTGAATTGGTTGGGGATGACGTACTTGTCCGCGGCAGCCGTATCGGCGTCGAACTGTGCTTTCAACTGTTTCAGCCTGGCCGGGTCCTGGCCCACGCGCTTGCGATATTCCGCGTCGTAGGCGGCGTAGGATTTCTCTACCTTGGCCAAGGCAATCTTCTCGGCTGGGTAGTTGGTGGTGCCAATGTCTTTGGTTCCCTTGAAGGCCAAATGTTCAAACATGTGCGCCAGCCCGGTTTCGCCTTTCGGGTCTTGGACGCTGCCCGCATTCACAATGGTGAAAAAGCTGAATACTGGCGCCTCGGGCCGGTCGCACACGATCAGCGTCAGGCCGTTGGGCAGTCTCTTCACCGTGACGTGCTGGGCAAAGCTTTTTTCAATCGTCTGGAATTCCTGGGCGCTCGCGATCGAGCAGCACAATGCTGCCAGCAAGGCGGGCGCCAGAAGAAGGCGCAGTGTTCGATGGGTCATTGGGCGATGGGTCATGGGACGGGATACCTCAGCGGAGGTCTTTCGCGCGGTCGAAAACCGCCGACACCCAGCCAGTTCAGTGTCGCATTCGATGGCGTTCTTGCAAAATGCGAATCGTCCCCCGCACCGGCGCATCGCACGCGCAAGGGCAGTCTGGAATGAATGCAAAGGTTAAAATCAAGGTTCCGATGGAATTTTTCCTATGAACCTTGACGCCATTCAATCCGCACTGCGGGAGGCCGGTCTCGATGGCTGGCTCTTCTACGATCATCACCATCGCGACCCGATCGCGTATCGCATCCTGGGTCTGAGCGATTCGCTGCACGTCACGCGGCGCTGGTTCTATCTGATTCCCGCCCATGGCGAACCAAAGAAGCTGGTGCATCGCATTGAGCAGGGAAGGCTCGATCCGCTGCCTGGCTCGAAGGCCGTCTATTCCACCTGGCAGGAGCTCGAAGCGCAGCTAGCCGCGATGCTCGAAAATTCTACACGTCTCGCCATGCAATACTCCCCGCGGAACGCGATTATGTATGTTTCGATGGTCGATGCGGGCACGGTGGAAGTGCTGCGCTCGATGGGCAAGGAGATTGTCAGCTCCGCGGACCTGGTCAGCCACTTTGAAGCGGTCTTAACCGAGCAGCAGATCGCCAGCCACTACGCCGCCCAACAATCTCTCGATGCGATCCTGGCGGAAGGATTCCGCGAGATCGGCCAGCGCGTGCGTGCCGGTGGCACATCGGAGTTTGCCATGGTTACGTGGCTGAAGGAAGCCATGCGTCGCGAAGACCTGGTCTGGGACAACGGGCCGAATGTTTCCGTCAACCGCAATAGCTCCGATTCGCACTATGAGCCGACGGCGGAGAAGACGCAACCCATCGTTACGGGAGATTTTGTCCTGATCGATATCTGGGCGCGCAAGAATGCCCTGGATACCGTTTTCTACGACATTACCTGGACCGGCGTGGTGGGCAGAAAACCTGCGACGCGCGAACAGCAGGTCTTCGAAACCGTTGCGGCAGCGCGCGACGCAGCGATCCATCGGGTGCAGCAGGCCTATGCCGAAAGCCAGCCGATCGCCGGCTGGCAGGCCGACGATGCCGCTCGCGATGTAATCCGGGCTGCAGGATTTGAAAAATATTTCACCCATCGCACCGGGCATAATATCGCCACGGAAATTCACGGCAATGGTGCGAACCTGGACAATTTTGAAGCCCACGATGAACGGCTGATCCTGCCGAATACATGTTTTTCCGTCGAGCCGGGAATCTATCTGCCGGAGTTTGGTGTGCGCAGCGAGATCGACATGATGACGCGTCCCGGCGAAGCGAAGGTGACAGGGCGAATCCAGAAGGAATTGGTCTGCATCTAGAAATATTCCCGTCCAATTCCCGCGCTAGCTTACCGCCAGCCGCGAGGAAGCCTGCGACGCGCAGTCCGCATCCTCGCGGAGCAACAAAGAAACGGCGCGAAACTGGTATATTCGTGGGAGATGTCCACATCGAAGACCATTGCAAAGGAAAATGCAGCGCGGCCGGGCGCCGGTTCTCATGAGTATGCTGCAGGAATCGTGCTGATCGCAGGCTGGCTGGTTCCCGGACTCGGCCACCTGATGCAAGGCCGATGGATCCGGGCGGTTCTGCTCTTTGTCTCCATCACCTGCATGTTCGCTCTCGGCCTCGCCATGCATGGAAAAATTTATGTAGCGAACACGGGCAATGTGCTCGATATGCTGGGATTTGTGGGCGATCTGGGCAATGGAGGACTTTATGTTTTGTCCGCATTTTTTGGCTGGGGAAACAATATCGTGCAGGTCGTCACCGCGGATTACGGGACCAAGTTCATCGTTGTCGCCGGGCTTCTGAACTTCGTTTCCGCCGTCGATGCCCACAGTCTTCGGCTGGGGAGGAAGCGCTAATGTACACCCCTTCGCACTTCACTGCGGTGTTGCTCTTTGCTTTTTTTGCCTCCGTGGTATTCGGCATCACGCAACGTTCAGAGACCCGCGCCATGGTTCGCTACGGTATTTACTGCTTTTTCCTGTTTGTGCTGGGAACGATCGCCGCGAGTTGGTTGATGTGGCTGATCAAGCACTGAAGAATTCCAAAGTTATAAGCTGCCCGAACAGCTTACAGCTGGCAAACTCCTCAGACATCCGATTTCGAAATCAATGCCACCGCTTCTCCCACAGCATCGCGTCGAAGCGGTGCTGAACATGGTAGCCAAGCTGCCGGTAGAGGTTGACGGCGCTGGAGTTCCGCTCGGTCACGGTCAGCGTGACCGCGTTACATCCGTTGGCCCGCAGAGAGTCTGCGCACAGTTCAAGTAGTTTCTCTCCAACCCCCTGGCGCTGAAATTCCGGTAGAACGCACACCTGAGTCACATGGCCAACATCGGCGCTCACCCGCGAACACAGCAGCAGGCCCAGCAGCCGATCATTGTTCGGTGCCGCCAGCACCCAGGATGCCTGTTCCTCAAAAATCCCGCATCCAGGAAAGCGGACAACATTATGCAAAAACCGCTGGGCCCCTCCCAGCGATAAATACTGGTCGTTGATTTCACTGTCGATATGGCCGGCATAGGACGCTGTAATCAACTGCGGCGACAGTTCGAAGTCGGAATTTTTCCAGCGACGATAATGTCCCTCCCCGGGACCGGCAAATTCATCCGGACGCGCGGCGAGAGAGGACTCTGAAGTCTCTGACCGGTTCAGGTCCAATTCCATAAACAGCCGCGGGTACAGTTGAAAGTCGGCCCGCTCAAATGGTTCACGATGCAGGCCGTGCGGGTGCAGCAACAGTTGTGCTTCCACGCGGGTCAGGTCGGGCGAGTGCTGCAGGGTCTCCAGCAGCCGATCGATCAATTGCAGTTCGATCGCGACTGCGGCGGCTTCGTCCACTCCTTCGCGCGAGGCGAATACATCGCCGATGACGGCTTTATTGGTTTCGTACACACAGAAGATGTAGCCGCAGACCCGGCCCTGGTCCAGCGCAGCGTAGCCGCTTAGCAAATGCGACTCGATGTACTGCAGGACAAGACTGGCCGAACTGCGATAGTCCCAATGAAGGTGCTGGCTCCACAGGGCGCTTTCCTCCTCCAGCAACGGACGCAGATGCTGCGCGGAAAAATGGCGCAGGTCGAGAAATTCGAGTTCGAGCGCGGAGGTCATGGTCAAAGTGCGCACGCAAATCGTGTGGAGAGATTCGCGGATGCGCGCGGTCAAAGATACCGACCGTATGGCGCGAGTGTACGGCATCGCGGGCCAAATCGGAAAGTCGCAAATCCAGAATCAGTCGCGGATTTGCGGAGCGTATATCGAGTAACACCATGCGGCGGCGAAGCGCAATCGAGGTGGGCTCGAACTTTACTGCGACTGCGCGCTGACCTGATAGATGGTCAAATCCTGCGGGTGGTAGTAAAACAAGGGCTCATATTGGCGGCCCGCCAGCAACTCTTTCAGTTGGTCCTGCGAGCGTTGCTCTTCCGCAGCGTTGCTGAAATCTTGCACCACCAGCAAATGTGCCTCCGGCGGAACGCCGGATCTCTGGTAGTTGGAGACACGCTCATTCAGATAGAAACCCAGCCCATATTGCACATCGCGGCGGGCCTCGTACACCGCTGCCGCGTGGGGCGCATCCGGCAGCGCAGCCAGCTCGTGTGCCAGGGTGCGGGCGGAATATTTCTGGTCGAGCAGTGTGCCATTGCGTGTTCCCAGCAGGAAGACAAGAATCAGCGCCACCGGAACCAAGGTCGCGACACGCAGGCGGGCCATGCCAAAGCGCACTACCACCACCAGGATCGCGATGGCGACGGCCGCGCCTTCCATGACGGCGGCGGCGATGACGCGCGGCGGCGGCCATTGATGCGGATGGATCAGAATCATCGGAAGCATTAATGTTGCGGCGACCAGGCCGCCAACGACAATGGCATGAATCGACAGCAGCGGCATCTTCAGACCGCGCTTTCGTATGCGATTTAGATAGTCGCCGCAAAGGATGGTAATCGGCGGGACGGCGGGCAAAATGTATCCGGGAAGCTTGGATTGAGAAAAGCTGAAGAAGATGATGGGAAACGCGGCCCACAGGACAAGAAATTCCGGGAACGCATCGCCTGCTCTGGGATTTCCGACGTAATGATCCGGGTTGCGACGGACCTTCCATTCATCGATGGAATCGCGCACGGCGTCCCAGCATGCGGCCCATGCCAGGGCAAGCCACGGAAGCAACGCCAGCGCCGTTATCGGAATGTAGAACCAGATGGCTTCAGAATGCCGGAAGCGGTCGGTGGCAAAACGTTCCAGATTGTGTTCCCAGAAAAATACCCGCAAGAATTGTGGGTTTCGATGCTGAACGGCAATAAACCAGGGCAACACCATGGCCAGATACAGCACAATCCCCGGCATCCAGATGGTGCGGCGCAGCAAAGACCACTCCTTGCGCAGCGCGGCAAACAGGAAAATGATGCAGAACGCCATGAACGGAGCGACAGGACCTTTGGCGAGCGTGGCGGCGCCGCCGAAAAAATAAAGATCGAACAACCAGAACTTCTTGTCGGTTTCATACCAGGCATACCAGCCGAGCATGCCAATGCAGAACGGCGCGGCCAGTTGCATGTCCGTGGATGCGCCGCGCGCAAACCCAATGATTCCGGCGCATGAGACCGTGATCAGCGCAGCATCCAGTTGCCCGCCCGGACGAAAGCGGCGCATGTGCAGGTAGATCAGAACGATCAAAATGAATGCAAACTCCGCCGAGGGCAGGCGCGCCGACCAGTCGTGTACGCCAAAGTCTTTGAAGGAGAACATCGCCCGCCAGTAGTACAGCGCTGGCTTTTCCAGCCAGGGCTTGCCATACAGCACCGGAGTGATGAAGTCATGGCGGGCCAGCATTTCCCGGGCGATTTGCGCGTAGCGCGGCTCGTCGGCGCCGACCAGGCCAATCACGGACCCTCCCAGGCAGGGAACCAGTCCGTAACCAAGAAAGAAGGTCGTGAAGCCCAGCAACGTGGCAAACTCAGCCACCGTGGCGGCGGTGAGCTTTTGCCAGAAGCTTCCACCCGGCAGGTATTGCCTCCAATTTTCGCGTCGGTTAACGGTCACTTCGTCCTGAGTACTCAGCTTCGCGTCGATTGTGCGCGAAGATCTCCCCCAGCCTATCAAAAGCTGCGATGAATGACGACGGAAACTGAAAATACGCGGAAGGAACGATGTTTCGTTTGGAAAGGAATTCACGAATCCGCCCATCCAAGGTATCTTTTTAAACGGACGGGACATTCGACATGGGACCGATCTCAAGACGCCGCATGCTGCAAGGCGTAGTCGCAAGCGCAGCGCTTGCTACCGGCGCACCCGCGTCGTCGCGTGAGAGTGGTCCTCCCATCCCGCGGCGGGGCAGGATTCAACAATCCGTTTGCCGCTGGTGCTACCCCAACATCAAATTGGATGACCTCAGTGTGTACGCCGCCCGCATTGGGCTCAAGGGAGTGGATCTCCTCAATCCCGACGAATATGAAGTCCCCCGGCGGCATGGATTGATCTGCACCATGGGCTACGCCGGCGGCAGTGAGATTGCCCGCGGCCTGAACCGAGTGGAAAATCACGCAGCCATTGAAAGCGCATTTCGCCGCAACATCCCGCTGGCGGCCAAAGCAGGCGTGCCGAATGTGATCGCTTTTTCAGGGAATCGCGACGCGCTCACCGACGCCGAAGGCGCGAGAAATACCGTCCTTGGATTGAATCGGGTCAAAAAGATTGCGGAAGACTGCGGCGTCACCATCTGCATGGAGCTGCTGAATAGCAAGGTCGACCATAAGGATTACATGTGCGACCACACCGCCTGGGGAGTGGGCGTGATGCAGGAAGTCAACTCACCCAATGTCAAGCTACTCTATGACATTTACCACATGCAGATCATGGAAGGCGATCTCATCCAAACCATCCAGCAGAACATTCAATGGCTGGCCCATTTTCACACCGGCGGCGTTCCAGGACGGCATGAACTCAACGATCGGCAGGAAGTCCAGTGGGACGGCGTCATGCGCGGAATCGTCGCAACCAACTTTCACGGATATGTTGCGCATGAGTTCATCCCGGCAGGCGATCCGTATGCGGCTCTGCTGCAGGCCGCCAATCTATGCGACGTGTAGCAGGAGCGATCCGGCTCGCGATCAGGCTCTCTATGTCGCGTCGGGAACGGCGTGGAGATGAAGATGCCTGTACACTTCAGCCAGAACGCGCTCGATGGCTGTGTCGATGGGGCCATCCAGGTTGCAGCCGCTGGCATTTTCATGGCCGCCGCCGCCAAACTGTTCCGCAATCCGGGCAACTCGGACCGTACTCTTGCTGCGCAAACTGACGCGTATGCGCTGGTCCGCCATTTCGCGCAAAAATACCGCGACCTCAACTCCGGAAATCGCAATGGCGTAGTTGACGATGCCGAGAGAATCCTCGTCGCTGGCGCCCAATCGGACCATGTCCTCATGCGTCACCCAGAGCCACGCAACGCGCCCATCACGCTGCAACGTTGTCAGCGCGGCGCCCAGCAGTCGCATCTTGGAGAGTGGATTGCTGAAGTACAGGTCCTCTGCAATGCGTGCCGGCTTGGCGCCAAGGTCGACCAGGTCTCTGGCCAGCGCGAAAGTCTCGGCGCCGGTGCCCTCATAACAGAATGAGCCGGTATCGCTGAGCAAAGCGGTATAGAGGCAGGTTGCCATCGCGGGGGTCACGGCCACACCGGCAGCGATTGCCAGCCGGTAGACCATCTCCGCGACGGCGCTGGCCCTGGTATCGATCCAGTTCACGCACGCGAAAGGATTGCCGCTGGTATGGTGATCGATGTTGATCAGGAATCTGCCTTCCAGGCCTCGGAGACGTGACCGCTCGACGCTGTCGCACTCCAGGAAAATTACCGTGTCCGGGTCAAACCCGTTCGCCAGGCCAGTGGCGTGGCGGATCTGTTCCGCGGCCGGCAAGGTACCGTAAATCGCCGGGACGGGATCAGAGAGCTGCATTTCCGCTTGCTTACCCATTGCGTTCAACATCATCCACAACGCCAGCAGGGAACCGACCGCGTCACCGTCCGGGCGGCAGTGCGATGTCAGCAAGAATCGGTGCCGCAGCCGGATTGTATCCAGTACGGCTGCCATCGGCTGGTGCGCCGTCGTCTGGCATCGCGTATAGACGCAGCCGCTAATTTCTGCGGAGTTTTCTGACGTCCCGCGTGCGCTCATGGGTCCTGTCATGCTTATTCGCGCTCGCTCGAGGCTGGCTTCAGAGGTGCGACGATCTGCGCATTCTCCTGCTGCAGCTTCTCTCTTTGCCGGTTGCGCCGCTCCACTCGCCCCAGTAATTCGTCAATTCTGGCCCGTACCGGCTCGGAGTGGTCGACCTGAAAGAACAGTTCCGGGATATGGCGAACGCCCATCCGCTGCAGCAACTGATGGCGAATGTAGCCGCGCGCTGCTTCCAGCCCGGTCAGCATGTCTTCCTCGTCCTTGCTGTCTCCGTCCACGGCCACATAAATACGCGCGGATTTTCCGCCGGGAGCCATCACAACTTCACTGACATAGCCGAAGTTGATGCGTGGATCGCTGAGCTGGCCTTCCAGCATGGCGCTGATTTCCTCGCGCAGCGTTTCCGCCACGCGGTTCTGGTGATAAGTGCGTCCGCGTTGTTCTGGCATCGTGTCACCTCTTTCGGTCCCTTTGGATCAAAACGGTCGCTGCAACAATCCTGCAAACGAATGAGAATATCAAACTTGCGCCGTAATCAACCAGCGCGCTTGGTTTTATTCTTCCGGAAAGAACTCCACGAAGCTGTCGCTGACCTGTGCGCCATGGGTTTCGGCAATGCGAATGCACGCTTCCTCGACTTGCTGCAATTGTCCACGCAGGTAATCTCTGGAATGCGAAATCGCCGCAATTCCCAGGCTTGCGCGCTGCCAGACGACCACCTCGTCCAGCTCAGCGACCGACACGTTGAAGCCATGGCGCAGCGCATCCTTCAGGCTTCGAACGCATTGCCGCCGATCTTTCAGCGAGCGTGCATATTCCAGCTTCAACTCAATGGTCAGGACCGCGAGGTGCATGAAAAATGATACGGCCTCCGTCCCATCGGCGGCGGCCGTCTCACCAAGTTATGAATGAGGCGCGGCTCGCGCTCAGTGTGCTGGTCTCTGAGCAATCTGCAGCAGCGGTTCGTGAAGACCGGGCGGCCGGCCGGTAAAGCATGTGCGGTACTACTGGCTGCTGCTGGCAGAGAGCCGCGTTCCACGGCGCCTCCTCGGAAGCATACTGCGACGGATTGCGGCGCTGCGGCTACCAAAGGGGTAGCCAAAACTTGGGCATCTGTAAATAATTCTGTCAGAAAGGGCGCAAAACGTGTAGTCTTGCCCGAGGTATCGCTGCACTCCTGTAGATCCAATCTTGGAATTGGTTCCCCGCCAAGATGACCAATTTTGAATAGAAGTGCCGCCGGCCAGTGTGCTCTTATCGGTGCTTTCGGTTTCAAAAATAGGAACTTATGTGTCATCTGGCGCTGTCGGGAGCCAGAAACGAAATTCCAACATAGCTCAAGGAGGAATTATGAAATACAGCATTTCGGTGGTGCTTGTGGCCTTCTCTCTGGCAGTCGGCGCCCATGCGGGGACCCTCTACGGGAAGGTATCCGGCGGCAAGGGTAAGTCAGTGGTCTATATCGATGCCATTGCGGGGAAGAGCTTCCCGGCACCGGCACGGCATGCGGTAATGAACCAGGTGTACATGAGGTTTGCGCCGCACCTTCTGGTCGTCCAGCAGGGGACTACCGTGGACTTCCTCAACACCGACAAGATGGAACACAACATCTTTTGGATCTCAGTTGGAGGAAACGAGATGCTGTCCCACGACCTGGGGACCTGGCCGCAGGGACAGAAGCGCAGCTTCAAGTTCGACAACCCGGGCGAAGTCCGGCTGCACTGTTTCGTCCATCCCGATATGGCAGCGTATATTTTTGTGTCGCCAACACCCTATTTCGCCAAGACGGATGGGTCCGGGAAATACCGGATCGAGAACATTCCTGACGGTAAGTACACCGTAAAGGTCTGGAACGAGAAGGTACCGAAAACTCATTCCATTCAGGTCACTGTGTCCGGAGGCACAAACACCGACGTGAATCTCACGGATTAAAAAGGCGAAGGGGTAGGTCCGACGAGAGATAACCCCCTCCGATGGGGAGCCAGTATGAAAGCAGTCCAGTTGCATGCATACGGCGGTGTCGATCAGCTCTTCTACGAAGATGTACCGGAGCCAAAACCTGGAGAAGGCGAGTTATTGATTCAGGTGGCGGCGACCAGTCTGAACCCGATCGACTGGAAGGTACGGCGTGGAGACATGAAGGCTGCGATGCCGCTGCACCTGCCGGCCATCCTGGGGCGCGACGTGGCAGGAACCGTGGTCTCTCTGGGACCCGGTACCCAGGGCTTTCAGCCGGGTGAGCGAGTGATGGGCCTGGTCAATCACGCCTATGCGGAATTTCTGGTGGCGAAACCGGAGGCGCTCACGCGCATTTCGGACGGTTTAGATACCGAAGACGCGGCGGCGCTTCCCTTGGTGGTTTTGACGGGTACGCAGCTGATCGAAAAAGGCGTTCAACCCAAGGCTGGCCAGACCGTACTGGTTACCGGCGCCGTGGGCAGTGTGGGACGCACTGCTGTCTATGTCGCTAGGAAACATGGCATGAAGGTCATTGCCGGGGTGAAGGCCAGCCAGCGGAAAGAGGCGGAGACACTTCGAGCCGATCAGGTGGTCGCCTTGGACGATGACAAAGAATTCGCAGCACTGGGCCAGGTCGATGCCATCGCGGATACAGTCGGTGGTGACGTCATCCAGAAGCTGATGTCGCACATCCGCCTCAATGGAGTTCTGGCTACGGTGGTCGGCGCACCCGCAGGTGCGGAAGGAAAAGGCGTCCGCGTTCAGCGCGTGTGGTCCCAGCCAGACTCGCAACAGCTGCATGAGCTGGCCGAGGCCGTGGCCAAGAGTGAATTTTCGATTCCCATCGCGAAAAAGATGAAATTGTCCCAAGTCCGCGAGGCCCAGGCATTGGCAGAGGCCGGCGGAATTTCAAAGGTACTTCTCATTCCCTGAGACCGTCTCTATGGGGTGGGGCTGCTGTCTGCGGTTTGCTCGACGGGGGCCGATGCCGCTGCATCCTTGCCCTCGGCCTGGTGGTTGACCAAGTCGCGCAGGTCCTTGCTGGGCTTGAAATATGGGACGCGTTTGGATGGGACCTCGACGCGCGCGCCAGTCTTGGGGTTGCGGCCGATGCGAGGGTTGCGTTGCCGCGTCCGGAAACTTCCGAAGCCGCGGATTTCAATCTTATCTCCGGAGCGCAAAGCCGCCACGACGGAATCAAAGATGGTTTCGATGATCGTCTCCGCGTCGGTGCGCGTCAGATCCCCCAGTCGCATTACGTCCACTACAAGGTCGGCTTTTGTCATGAACAGGCCCTTTCACTTTACTGAGTATAGGATGCAGCTTGGGGTTTTGCGCATCGATAGTCCAACAACTTATTGCCACAAAAAATAGAATCCTGGACTCTTTTCCAGCAGGGACTGCAACTCCTCCGGATTCGGAAATGCCAGCTTGGAGTCAGCTCCCAGAACCAGGTCGATCAGGCCGGGATGGGGTTCACGAGGGCGTACGATCACCGGCTCTCCTTGGATGCCCACGGCACGGGCCGTGTCGAGCAGGGCCACCCGGAAGCCACCCGTCTGGTCAATCAGATGCAATCCCAACGCCTGCTGGCCAGTCCACACCTGACCCGTTGCCAGGGTTTGGATATCTTTTACCGGCAGCCGTCGCCCGGTCGCCACATCGTCGATAAACTGCATATGCATGTTGTCGATCAGGCCTTGAAAGTAGGCCTTCTCCGCCGGTGTCAGGTCGCGGGTGGGCGATCCCGCATCCTTCAGCGCGCCAGCCTTCAAGGTCACGTTTTTCAACTTGGCCCACTTCAGCAGGTCCCCGTAATTGACCCATTCCATGATGACGCCGACGCTGCCGACGATGCTCGCCTGATTGGCGTAGATACGATCCGTAGCGGTGGCAATATAGTAGGCGCCGCTGGCGCCGACACTCTCAATGGACGCGACAATGCGCTTTTTATGTTGTTTTCGAATGCGCAATACTTCGTGATAAATCTCCTGCGAGGCGGCCGCGCCGCCGCCCGGAGAATCAATGTGCAGAATGATCGCCTTGACGGAATTGTCCTTGGCGAACTTTTCCAACTGTTCATCGGTTTTGTCCGCGGAGAGGATGACGCCCTTTAGGTCCACCACGGCGATGGTTCTGGAAGAACCGAACCCGTCAAAGCCTGTCGCGGATGTGCCGGAAGATCGCACCATGTGCCATGCCGCTGTCCATAACAGCACTACGAACAACAGAAATAGACCGCTCACGAGGCTGAGCCAAAACCAGAAGGAATGTCCGCGTGTCGTCTCGGTTTGCACGTCCATACCGGGGAGTGTAGCATCTTGACGCCGTTTGGTGACACTCATTGACCCTTCGGGCCGCCCGCCGGGCAAGATTGCGGAATCGCCGAGCTTCCACCATAATTGGTGCAGACACTGCCAGACATGCACCATTCTCCTCTACCTTTGCATGGGTACGGCCTGAATCTGGCGGAAGACCACCATGGATGAGCCGCAATACAGCATCGTCATTCCCGCGTATAACGAGCAGGCGCGTATCGGTGCGACGTTGGCGCGTGTCATGGAATGCATCCGGACCCGCCACTGGAAGGCCGAGGTGCTGGTGGTCAACGATGGCTCCCGTGACCGGACAGCGGCCATTGTGTCGGCCGCGGCGCTCGAACATCCCAATCTCCGGCTGATCGAAAATCCCGGAAATCGCGGCAAAGGCTATTCCGTGCGCAACGGGATGCTGCAAGCGCGGGGCGCAATCGTCATGTTTACCGACGCCGACTTGTCGGCCCCAATCGAAGAGGCAGAGCTGTTGTTTGCCGCCATCGAAAATGGCGCCGATGTCGCCATTGGATCGCGATGGCTCGATCGCTCTCGCCAGACGCTTCGCCAGCCCATCTATCGCCGCTTCTTCGGGCGCTGCTTCAACTGGTTGACACGGATGATCATGCATCTTCCTCTGGCCGATACCCAATGCGGATTCAAAGCATTTCGCGGGGAAGCGGCACGGACCATCTTCATCCGGCAGCGGATTGAGCGCTGGGGATTCGATCCGGAGATCCTGTATATTGCTCTGCGCCTGGGTATGCGTATCGACGAGGTCGCCGTCACCTGGGGGCACGACGAGCGCTCCCGCATCAGCTATTTGAAAGATGGCTTGAAGATGATGGAGGACTTGCTGAAGGTCCGCTTCTACTCGCTCGCCGGATACTATCGCGACGATCCGTATCAGGAAGACGGCCTAGGCGGATGCGGCTGCGGCAAAAAGAGCGCGGCACCCGTCGCCAAGACCTGACAGGCGCCCGGCAATGTCCCTGTCGTAATCGAGCAGGTTTACAGGGCTGGCGCCGATGGTTGCGGACCGCGCATCGTGAGTGAACGCCGGCGTTTCTTTCCCAGCAGCTGGATGCCATCCTCTCCATCCATTACCAGAGTCCATTGCTTCGCGCATACCCCACAAAGCCAATAATGTTCGAGGTGCTGGGCTGTTTTTGAATTGGGTTTTGATGGATTTTTGCGCGGGAATAGAAAAACTTTCCCTTCCCGCAGGTAATGCAGCGGTTTTCGGCAATTCGGATTGGCGCAGTGACTCACCATGTGAGACAAACTCCTTCAAACGGGGAAAGTAGCCGGAGATCCAGAGCGCAACCGAAGCATGCGGACTACAGAGATGCACCGTGAACTTTTTGTTCTCTTATGTTGGATGCTGAATCGAGAGGCAAGGTTTGTTGGCATCGGTTCGCATGGAAGCGAAGCAGTTCGCTCTATTTGAAATGGCATCAGCGATGGGATGGACCTGGGGAAAAGCAGCATTTTCCCGTGGCGCAGGTTGCGGGAGAATCGTGGGACCATGTGGGAATGTTTCCGTCCGCGCGAGGACCCGATCAGGTCCTCGCGCGGACGCTAACGCGGCTTTCGGAGTGCCTATTTGCCCTTCGGTCGGCTGGAAGGCGGAACAATACCGTTCATGCGCAGATATTCCACCATCTGACCAAAGTGGTCGTTCATGTGAATGATGGCGAACACCATGATTCCCGCGCGTGTGGAAATCCCATCGACGGGTTTCACCGTCTCCAGCCCATTCTGGCTGGTCAGCGTGGCGATGGCCCGATGTGCGAATGCGAATGAATCTTTCAGTCCCTGAACCAGCTGTGCTTTGGTCTTCAGGTTCCTGACCTGGACGTCCGGCGGTGGAATCGACGCCGCCGTGCTGTACATGTAATTGTTGGCCGAGATGACGTGCTGGACTTGCTGCGCGAAGGTGCGCACGCCCTTGAAATTTCCATTGGTCGGAGCAAAATTGAATTTATCGGCGGGCATGGCTTCGACCAGAGGAACCATTTCCCCCTCGACCGTGTTTAACAATTGATCGACCACCTGCGCCGGAGTTGCAGTTGCGGCGGAGGCGGCGCTCATGTCCGCTTGCGCCTGGATCGGCGGCATGGTCCATAATCCGGCAGCGGCCAGGACGGCAGAAAGAACGGTAAGATGTTTCAGTTTCATACGAGACCCTTTCCCTGCGAAACTTTCCAACGCCTGAGCGTAGCAGGAGCCGCTGGTGCGCGGCAAACCTGACTCGATGCCAGCCATTCAACCCGTTTCCTCCGCTCTCCAGCCCCTCTTCCTCGGCTGTCCGATTGCGAGAGAGGCGAAAGAGAGGAAGGAGGAAGACCGATGACCTGGGCGGATTTCGATAACACGGCCGCCCTGCTGGTGGTGACCCTCCATCTCGTCTGGATTCTGTGGGTAATTTTTGGAGCCTTCTGGACGTCCGGCCGCCGCTGGCTGACAGCATTCCACATCGCATCGCTGGTGTGGGGAATCATGGTGGAGATCGGGCCTTGGCCGTGTCCGCTGACCACGGCGGAGGATTTTTTCCAGCGCCGGGCCGGCTTGGCGCCCTATCGCGGCAGTTTTCTGTTGCACTCTATCAACTCGCTCGTCTACCCGAATGTGTCGGTGACCTTGCTGACAATTTGCGGAGTCGCCGTTTGCGCCGCGAACCTGGGGATGTACGCGTGGCGCGTGTGGGAAAAGACACGTCGCGATCGCAGATAGCCTCAACCAGCGTAAATGGCGTAGCTTGCGCGTATACGCAATTTTTTGCGCATCGACAACTTCCTTCGCAGCAAATTCTTGAAACAAGACAATTGCCCATAATCCAGATTTTGTACCGGTTTTCCGCAACGGAAATAGCAGCCGAAGGCATCTCTTATCTGATAGAGTTTGCGAAAGGAGTAACCGAATATGGAACAGGAAATGACTTGGTTGCGGGCGCTGGCAGCAGGATCTTTGGTTACCGCCGCCGCATTGTTGCTGACCGGACGTAAGAAGGCTGCGTTGACAGCTTCAGGTTTGGGAGCAGCGGTCATTCTCTCCGAAGATCCGGAGGCGATAAAGGAACTCTGGAAGCATGTTCCCGACTTACTGCAGGACGGTCATGAAATGTTGGGCCGCCTGGAAGGCGTTCTCGACGGCATCACCGAACAGGGTGGTCGAGTACGGCAGCTGGTTCGGCGAGCATAATAAAATCCATTCCCCGTGGTTCCCCCCAGAAAATCTGGTCTGTGACCCTGTGCCGCAGTGACTCTTGCTGGCGACGCGGCGGGTACCCCTGCGAGCGCAGAGCAACCCATCCCGCGTCCATGCTGTCGACGTTTTCGCTGCGGTGCGGACCCGATCGAAAACAGTTGCTCTAAAAAATCTTGTTGATTAAATCGTCGCCCAGGCCGAATCCAAGGCCCATTTCCATGGCGCGCCCAAACCCGGACTGCAAGAATCCTTCCAGTCCGCCTCTCTGTTGCATCCCCATTGGAGCATTCCCCGCGACAAATCCTGGCTGCGGATAACCGCTTTGCATGGGCGCGGGATAGCCCGCGTTGTAGGCCTGATTTTGATTCGCCACAAAGCCGTGAATGGCCTGTAGCAGGTTCATCGTCTGTTGCTGCTGCGACTGGATGGCCAGCGCGATCTCCTTCAAATCCAATACCCATTCGCGCGCTTGCTGGTTTCCGCTCGTGGACTCGGCTTGCAGCTTCGTCGCCAACTCCTTCAGTTCCTGCTCGACCTGCTGGGAGGCATTCTGTAGCTGGCTGTATTGCTGATCGATTGTTTGAATGTCCATTTCTGTAGGCTCCTTCGCGTCGCGTATGTGCTTCTCACATTGTAAGACGGTACTGCGCAGGCCATCCGCGCACACGACGTCCGCATCAATCCTGACAGACTGGATGGTTGCCGAAGCGCTGGTGTGAATGCTCCATCATTCACTGACCGCATCTATCATTAGGTAGATGCATCAAGATGAAATGAACGAGATCCACGTACCAGAATCCAAAGAATGAAAGAAGTGCGACACCATGGAACTTCGCTATACGCTTCCGGCAAAACTTGAACAGGATTTCTCCGCTGCCGTTGCCGACTGGAAAAACGGAAAGATTGGCCGCCTATGGGCCCGCGACGCTTCCTTGTGGACAAATCAGGATGAATCGAAGTGGCTGGGCTGGCTGGACATCGTGGAGCGTCAGCAAAAGGACCTGGCGAAATTTCGCGCCCTCTCGCAGGACATCAAAGCAGCCGGCTTTCAGTACGCTCTGCTGCTCGGCATGGGCGGTTCCAGCCTTTGCCCGGAGGTACTGGCGGAAACCTTTGGTCAGCAGCCGGGATTTCCGCGGCTGTCCATTGTCGACTCCACCGATCCGGCGCAGGTGCGCGCGGCTGAGCAAAGTGTCGACCTGAAGAAGACCGTTATCCTGGTGTCGAGCAAATCCGGCTCCACACTCGAGCCGAACATTCTGAAGCAATATTTCATGGCGCGCATGAAGGATGCGGTCGGCGCCGAAGCCGGGAAGCACTTCATCGCCGTCACCGATCCCGGCTCGCACATGGAGCAGATAGCCAAGGCAGACGGCTTTCGCCACATCCTTTACGGCGACCCGCAGATCGGTGGTCGTTATTCCGCGCTCTCCAACTTTGGCATTGTTCCCGCTGCCGTCATGGGCCTGGATGTGGAGAAGTTGCTGGCCAAGGCGAAGGCTGCCGTCGATGCTTGCCATTCGACGGACATCAAGAAAAATCCCGGCGTGGAGCTGGGTCTGATCCTGGGAACGGCGGCCAATGCCGGGCGCGACAAGATCACTTTCTTTACTTCTCCCGAAATCTACGACATGGGGGCGTGGTTTGAACAGTTGATTGCAGAGTCGACCGGCAAGCAGGGCAAAGGCATCACGCCCGTCGATCTGGAAGAAATCGCCGATCCCAGCCGCTACGGCGAAGATCGCATTTTTGCGTATGTGCGGTTGGAAGGCGCGGACAATGCGCATCTGGATGCGGGCGTCGAAAAGTTGGCGAAGGCTGGCCAGCCGATTGTGCGTCTGGCGATGCGAGATGTCTATGATGCAGCCGAGCAATTCTTCACATGGGAGATTGCGACGGCGGTGGCGGGTTCGGTGATTGGCATCGACGCCTTTAATCAGCCGGATGTGGAGGCTGCGAAGATTGAAGCGCGCCGCCTGACGGACGAATATGAAAAGACCGGCAAGTTGCCGCAGCAGACGCCGATTTTTGATGATGGGAAAATCAAACTCTTCGCCGATCCTTCTTACGCCGCCGTTCTCCATGGCGGACAGGACATGGGCCAGCCGGATTTGGAGGGCTATTTGCGCGCTCACCTGGCGCAAGTAAGGCCTGGAGATTATTTCGCGGCACTCGGCTTCATCCAGCGCGATCGCGAGCACGAGAAGACGCTGCAACTGCTGCGCCACCAGGTCCGCGATAAGAAGAAGGTTGCCACATGCCTCGGCTTTGGCCCGCGCTTCCTGCATTCCACGGGTCAGGACTATAAAGGCGGTCCGAATACGGGAGTATTTCTCCAGATCACTGCGGACCATGCGCAGGATCTTGCCATCCCGGATCGGAAATACACATTTGGCGTCGTGATCGACGCCCAGGCCGCCGGAGATCTCAGCGTGCTGCAGCAGCGGGGGCGTCGTGCTTTACGCGCCCATCTCGGCAAGGATGTGGAAGCGGGGCTGAAGTATCTGAACAGTGCCGTGGAGAAAGCGCTCGGTTAACTTTCATTCCGCACTGCTGCGACCGAGTTCGAAACCCCGTTGGCAACGCTCATCAGTCGTCGAGCGTGACGGCCGTCGGAGGGAGCGTGACGCTGGCTGCGGGCGGCAGTCCAGCCAATGTTCGTGCGCGTGCAAAGACATCTTGCAGCATCTCCCGTGTCAGCAGCCCGGTGTTCGTATTCTGCAGCGACGGATGGTATGTCGCCAGAATGTACTGGCCGTTCGGGAGTGCGTATTCCGCGCCATGACGAAAGACCAGCCCTTTGCGGCTGGAGATTTTTCCCTTTCGCAGCAGATGCGCAAGATATCCGTCGAACGCGACCTTTCCCAGGCACACAACGACGCGAAGGTCCTTGAGCATCGCAATTTCTTCATCCACGAACGAGGCGCAATTTTTGATTTCTCCGGGCAAAGGTTTATTTCCCGGCGGAGCGCAGCGAACGACAGAAGTGATACGCAGCCCTTTCAGGTGCATTCCATCCTCCCGCGAATGTGCATTCGGCTGCGACGCAAACCCGGTCGCATACAAGACCGGGTACAGAAAATTTCCCGAGCCATCGCCGGTAAAGGGACGCCCGGTGCGGTTGGACCCGTGCGCGCCGGGAGCAAGGCCCAGCGCCAGCACGCGCGCGTTGGGGTCGCCAAACGAGGGAACAGGTTTGCCCCAATACACCTGGTCGGCATACGCGCGGCGCCGGACTCGCGCAATTTCCGCGCAGTAGGTCCGCAGGCGCGGGCATAGTTCGCAGGCGGCAATGCGGGAGGCAAGCTCTTCAAACGCTCCGCTTGCGGACGCCAGGCCATCCGCGGACCGGGCGGAAGAAAGATCGTGAACGATCGCGGCAGCGACCGAGGATTCCATGCGGGTCGTCACATAGAAAATTGTACGATCTGCATCTCATGGATAGGGGCAGCGCATCGCGGGTTCAATATCGGGATTTCCCGCGACGAAGTTCGCGCTTGCGGCAACGGCTCCGAATTTTCACCCGGGCGGAGTAAACTAGCCTGTTGCGGTCCAATGGCCGAGTGCAGCGGCCTGGGAATGAAAGAGGTTTGAAGGTTGCAACGGATGGATGTTCGAATCAATGTGTTGAAGAGGGCAGTGTTGGCAAGTTTGCTGTCGATCGCCGTAGCGGGTTGGAATCTTGGCTGTAAGTCGAGGTCCACCCCACCGCCTCCTACGCCGACCGCGGCCGCGAGCGCGAGCCTGCCCGACATCGGTGGACAGAAGCCGATTGAATTGCGTCGCCTGCAAAGCGGGGTGGGCGCCACGCCAGAGTTCCTCAGCGTAACTCTTCTCCCCGGGCGCGGCATGAACGTCTTTCAGGTTACCGCCTATCTCCCCGGAAGAGGCGAAGTCCCACTGCTGGCATCGCCATCTCTCGATGCCGCGGCAAAAATCTTGAACGGCGGCGCCGACGATCAACAGGGAAACAAGAGCTTCTCCATGGGCGGCGCATTGCTGTTTCCGTTTGCCAACCGTATCGTGGGCCCGGTGTCGGTCGACAGAAAAACCGGAGAGCATATCGTGACCGCCACATGGCGTGGACGCAGTGTGCCGATCGTGGCCAATTGGCACGGCAAGGAGCCGGGCGCGCCGTGGTGCGCCATGCATGGGCAGATGTTGGCGGCGAAAGCAAACGACGTTTCCATCCAGGCGGATCGCGATACTGCGGAGGCCACAGCGGAGTATCGTCTGCCGGCCAACGGTCACTGGTTTTCCGACAATGAAGTGAAAATAACCATTGCGCTTGAGCGGAACACGGTGACGGCCATCCTGACTGCAACCAACCGCGGAGACCAATCGGAGCCGGTGGGTGTTGGATGGCATCCGTATTTTGCAATGCCCAGCGGAAACCGCGCCAATGCGCGGCTGCATGTTCCCGGGACGATGCGGGCCGAAGTCAATAATTATGACGATGTCTTTCCCACCGGAAAGCTGCTGCCGGTGTTAGGAACGGACTATGACTTTACCGCGATGGAGGGCGCCCCGCTGCCCGACAATCTGGTGGATGATTCGTATGTGGATTTGAAGCGCGATGCTCAAGGCAACGTCGTGTCGGAGGTCCGCGATCTCGGCGCCAACTACGGCATGCGAATTACGGCGATGTCGCCCCACATTCGTGCGATTCAGGTCTATTCGCCCGTCGACAAGTCCTTTATCGCTCTCGAACCTCAATTCAACTACGGCGATCCCTTTGGGAACGAGTGGCACGGTACCGATACCGGCATGGTGACGCTGGCGCCGGGACAATCCGTAACATGGAAGGTCCAATTGCAGTTGTTCCAGCCCGCCAACGATATGGTTGGCCAAGCCCCCCATCCCAACTTTCAATAAGCGAAAATACAGGGTGAAAAATCCTGTCCCAGGACGGTTCCTGAGCCGTGCATGCGTTTGACCCGCCCTTCGTAACCACCTACCATGGAACCTAGGAAGCTCGTATTCCTGGCCCCTGGACGCACCGGCCCTTGGCGGCTGTTTGCCACGGTCCCTGGTGCCGCGGCCGGGAAATACGACAAGCTCATCCTTGATCGAGCAAGCTCATCTTCGGAAGGCATACCCATTGAGTCCCACTGAATCCGCTACCACCCCGAACACGGGGGAAGACGCTCAACAATCCAAAGAATCTGGCGCGCAGGAACCTACGCACACGACGGAACCGGAGCAGAAGTCCGCATCGGAAAACCCTGCCGCACCCGCCCATGAGCATGATCACGATCATGCGCACGAACAGGGCCCTACTCTGAATCCGGAATGCACTCGCCAGGTGGATGTGGACGTGCCCGCCGAGGAAGTAAGCCGTGCCTTTGCCGCAGTGGTCAAGCGGTATCGTCACGCGGCGCGGATCCCCGGCTTTCGCGCCGGCAAGGTGCCGGAATCCGTGATTCGCAGAAAGTTTGCGGACCAGATTCAGCAGGATGTTCTGGAGCAGATTCTGCCGGCCCAGTTTCGCGCTGCGATTGCAAAGCAGGGCGTGCAGCCGGTCTCGCAGCCGCAAGTAACCAGCCTGCATTTGGTGGATGGCGAGCCCATGCGTTTTCAGGCGGCCTTTGAAGTGCTCCCAGCCATCGATATCGCCGGATATGACCAGGTGAAAGTGGATCGTCCGGAAACTTCGCTCGAGGATGCGGAATTCGAAGCCGAACTCGCCCATGTCCGCGAATCCCACGCCATCATGGAGCCGGTGGAGGAAGATCGTCCCCTCATCGATGGAGATTTTGCTCAGATTCGGTTCACGGGATTGGTTCACAGCGGAGATGACAGTGCGGAAGCTGAGGCGGCCAAGCCCATTGAAGGCGACGATGCCACGGTGGAAATCGGCGGACCCAACACGGTCGAGGCATTTACCGCCGGGTTGCGCGGAGCCAAAGTCGGCCAGCAGATGCAGTTTGAAGTCGGCTATCCGGAAGACTTCACCGAGAAGCGCCTGGCAGGCAAGACGGTTGCCTATGACGTGGAAGTGAAGGGAATCCGCAAGAAGATTCTGCCGGAGTTGGACGATGCTTTTGCCAAGCAACTTGGCGAATACGAGACCATCGACCTGTTCAAAGAAAAACTGCGCGAGCATATGGCAAACGATAAGCGGCGCCGTTTGGAGTCCGAAGCCAAGGACAAACTGATCGGCTCCTATGTCGAGCGCTTCCAGTTTCCGGTGCCGGAATCTTTGCTGCAGCAGCAGATTGATGCGCGGCTCGATCGCGGACTCCGTGCCCTGGCCGCGCAAGGCATGACCACGGAACAGATGCGCAATCTCGATTTCACGCGGTTACGGGCCGCCCAGCGAGACTCTGCGTTGAATGAGTTGCGCGGCTCCTTGATTCTCGACCGCATTGCGGCGACTGAGAACATTGAAGTTGGCGAAGAAGAGCTGGAAACGCAACTCCAGCTGTTGGCGTATCAGGCACGGGAACCGCTAGAGATAATGCGGAAGCGTTTGACTGAGGACGGTGGGCTGACTAGAATCCGAGAACAACTACGTAGAGAGAAGACAGTGAACCAGCTCTTTGACAGGTTGGCCGCCTAAAGTATTTTGGGACAATGGCCGATGGTAGTTACCGGAGGCCTGCAACCGCGAGAGAGGCAAGAAGGAAACGGTATGGGTTTAGTTCCAATGGTGGTTGAGCAGACGAGTCGGGGCGAGCGCGCCTACGATATTTATTCTCGCCTGCTGCGCGACAACATTATTTTTCTGGGCACTCCGATCGACGATCAGATCGCAAATCTCATCATTGCCCAGATGCTGTTCCTCTCCGGCGAAGATCCGGATAAGGATCTGCAGCTGTACATCAATTCTCCCGGAGGTTCGATTTCCGCTGGGCTTGCGATTTACGATACGATGCAGTTCATCAAGAACGACGTGGTGACGTATTGCATCGGACAAGCGGCCAGCATGGGAGCGTTTTTGCTGATGTCCGGAACCAAGGGAAAGCGATTTGCTTTGCCCAACTCCCGTATCCTGATCCACCAGCCGTCGATGGGCGGGCTGTCAGGTCAGGCAACGGATATTGACATTCACGCGCGCGAGATTCTTCGCATTCGTGAAATTACCAATCGTTTGATGTCCAAGCACACCGGTCAGCCGATTGAGCGGATCGAACGCGATGTAGAGCGCGACTTTATTATGAACGCGCCGCAATCGAAAGAATATGGCATCATCGATGAGATTATTGACAGGCCAAGGACGTAAACTGGGGTCGAGTCCGAAAACGGGCCGGAACCGGTGGTAAGGAGACGCAATGATGAAGACACGCGCGGGTTCCGACGATGTACTCCGTTGTTCGTTCTGCCATAAATCGCAGGACGCCGTAGCCAAGCTGATTTCCTCGCCCAGCGACTATCCGCGGGCCTATATCTGCGATGAATGCGTTGCCGTTTGCAACTCCATTCTGGAAGATGACAAGAATGAGGCACGCCCGGCTGCCGCCCCGGCACATCTGCCCAAGCCCCAGGAAGTGAAAGCCTTCATGGATGAGTATGTGATTGGGCAGGAGACGACCAAGAAGAAGCTGGCGGTCGCGGTCTACAACCACTACAAGCGCATTCAGATGAACCGCGCCCGCACCAACGATGTGGAGCTGACCAAGTCGAATATCCTCCTGATCGGACCGACCGGCAGCGGCAAAACTCTGATGGCCCAGACCCTGGCCCGCACCCTGGACGTTCCCTTTGCCATTGTCGACGCAACCACCCTCACGGAAGCCGGCTACGTCGGCGAAGATGTCGAAAATATTATCCTCAAGTTGTTGCAGGCAGCGGACGGTGACGTTGCCCGCGCCCAGACCGGCATCATCTACATTGACGAAATCGATAAGATTGGCCGCAAGGATGAGAATCCTTCCATCACCCGCGATGTTTCCGGGGAAGGCGTGCAGCAGGCCTTGCTCAAAATTCTCGAAGGCACCGTAGCCAACGTTCCTCCGCAAGGCGGACGCAAGCATCCCCACCAGGAATTTACCCCTGTCGATACCACCAACATTCTGTTCATCTGCGGCGGAGCGTTTGTGGGTCTGGAGCGCGTGATTGGCCGCCGCGCCGGCAAGAAAGCGCTCGGTTTCAAGGCGATTTCCGACCGCGATGGCCAGCCTGCCAACATGGTGCCTTCTTTGCGCGATACCGAATTGCTGCGCCAAACCGAACCGCAGGACCTGATCAAATTCGGGCTCATCCCTGAATTTGTTGGCCGCTTGCCTGTGATCGGAATTCTGGATGAGCTGGACGAGGCGGCGCTGGTGGAAATTCTCGTCAAGCCGCGGAATGCGATCATGAAACAGTATCAGCGCATGTTTGAGTACGAAAGCGTGCGCCTCACCTTCAGTCCGGAAGCAGTTGCGGCCATTGCACGGGAGGCCCTGCACCGCAAGGTAGGGGCCCGCGGTCTGCGCATGATCCTCGAGGAACTGATGCTCGACCTGATGTACCACCTGCCCAGCAACAAGAAGGTGAAGGAAATTGAGATCACGGCGGACATGGTCCAGAAACGCGACCTGTCGGTCACTTTGCTGGAGAAGGCTGGATAGATTTTCGCTCCAACGAAAAATCAGCATCCGATGCGGGCCTGCCTCAACAGCAGGCCCGATGTCGTTGCGGGGTCGGAACTGCGCATCGCTTGATTTGGAGAAAAGCTGCGGTTCTTGTTGAGTGGCAAGATACCGGCAACCCGTTCCAGTTCATTGCCGCTTACGGCCCGAACTGGGTCACAAACAACTCATTTGCGTAGTTGGGATTGGTAAATCCTGGGAACGCTCCCGTGGTGGTTCCCGCCAAATAGGCGTGGTTCTGGCTGTCGGTCGCGACGAACATCAGCGCGGCGGCGAAGGACGTGCCTTTCGGCACATCGTTGCCGGTACCGAATTGCTGCAACCATACCGCTGCCCCGGTTGGATCTAGCTTCGCCAGAAATACATCGTCCTGCCATGGCGGATTCGAACTTGAAAAGAACGGGCTATACATATTGCCGGTCATCAACACGTTGCCGGCGGCGTCGGTCGCAATGTTGCCGGGAATGCAGGACTGGGAGGCGCCGAATTCCTGCTGCCACTGCTGAGTGCCGGAACTGTTTGCAAGTTCGGCGACCGCGCACCGGTTGTAGCCCGAGCTAGGATCCAATCCACCCAGAAAGATGTCGCCTTGTGCATCGAGCGCGACTTGCGTGTAAATCAAAAGCTGGCCGCCATATCGTGAGTACGTTACCGGCACTGCTTGCCACACTGTATCGCCGCTCGACCCGTCCAGCTTCGCAACCATGTCTGTCATGGAATTGGGACTCGTTGTCCCCGGGAAATCGCCCACCGCAACCACGTTGTTCTGGTTGTCGACCCCTACGCCGGTCACTCCGTAATTCATGGTGTTCGAACCGGCATATCCGTGGTTCCACAGCGTTGCGCCGGTGGCCCCTGCCAGTTTGCTGACGTCTCCGCCTTGATTGTAGCCGTTGGAACCCTGGGTGAGGCTCTCACTGCCTACGACCACGTTTCCCTGGGCATCGACGGCAAGGCTTGTCACTTGGCAGGGCAGGCTTGAAGGAAACTGTTGAATCCAGGTCGTCTGGCCGGAGGAGTTCAGTTTGATGACGACGCATTGTTCCGCCCCGCCCGTATTGGTGAAACCGGAGAAAGCCCCGAAGGTCGATCCGCCCACGAAGATGTTTCCCTGGGTGTCGATTGCGATCGCATTGGGATAATCTCCGTCCCCTGTGCCCAACTGTTGCGTCCACAACTGATTGCCGGAACCGTCGAATTTCACCACTGCGAACTCGGCCGAATTGCTGTTGGTAAATCCTGGGAACGCACCCCAGGTTTCATCCAGAACAATCACATTCCCTTGCGGGTCTGTGGCCACTCCGTACGCCGTGTCTCCATTATGGTGGGAGTACCCGTTTGTCGGGACATAGCCGGTGCCGTACTGCTGCAGCCATCCCTGCGTGGAAGCGGCAGGAAACGTCACCGTATCGGATGGAGGGGGCCCTATCGGGTGGTACAGGCTGCTGCTGCAGCCCGCAAGGCCAAGCACAAGGGGGAAAATCACTGCCGCTTGCACGACAGATTTGCGGAATAGCCATTGGCGCAGCATGTTCGTTCGCCTCCAGAACAGCACAGTAGCACGGAAGTTCGACTCGGAAACCAGGAAAACGTCAACCGCGGAGGTGCGATTCTTTGCAGACAATCGCAGCGAATGTATCCTAAAGAAAAGACTGCGTCTTATGCATAGGTGACGCACCCAGGAATATATGCAAACCGCGCCAGATGTATCCACCACGACACGGCCGCTCGGCAATTCCGACATGCACATTACCGCCATCGGCTTCGGTGCCTGGGCCATTGGCGGGGGCGACTGGCAATTTGGTTGGGGCTCGCAGGACGACAATGACTCCGTGGCCGCGATCCAGCGTGCCCTCGACCGTGGCATCAACTGGATCGATACGGCAGCCGTCTACGGCCTGGGCCATTCTGAGGAAGTGGTGGCCCGCGCGCTCGAAGGTCAGTCGAAAAAGCCATTCGTATTTACGAAATGCTCCATGGTTTGGGGCAAGCACTTCTGGCAAAAGCATGGCCATATCAGCCGAAGTTTGAAGCGCGATTCCGTCCGCAAGGAACTGGAAGCCAGCCTGCGCCGTCTGAAAATGGATGCCGTCGATCTCTACCAGATCCACTGGCCAGAGCCGGAGCAGGACATTGAAGAGGGCTGGGAGACGCTGGCGAAGTTAAAGGAAGAAGGAAAGACCCGGTACATCGGCGTCTCGAATTTCTCCGTCGTGCAAATGGAACGTATCGCCAGGATCGCCCCGATTACTTCGTTGCAGCCGCCCTATTCCATCTTGAACCGCGGCGTGGAAAAAGAAATTCTTCCCTACTGCCGGCAACACAACCTTGGCGTCATCAACTATTCCCCCATGGTGTCAGGCCTGCTGACCGGCGCCATGACGAAGGAGCGCGTCGCTCAATTGCCCAGCGACGACTGGCGTCGCAACAATGCCCGCTTTCAGGAGCCGCAACTGGGCCGCAACCTCAAGCTGGTGGAACTGCTGCGGGAAATTGGCGGCGCGCATGGCCGCTCTCCCGGAGAAGTCGCCATTGCATGGACGCTGCGTCAGCCTGCGGTGACCGCCGCAATCGTGGGCGCGCGCAACGCCAAACAGGTGGATGGCATGATCGGCGCTGCGACGTTTCGCCTGCAGCCGGAAGAAATCGCGCGCATTGAGGATTTTTTGACCGCGAATCCTGTGCCGCCCAAGCCAAACAAATAAACTCTCGGCTCGTTTATCCTGAGGACTATGTCGAAGAGTATCACCGGACCGTCGAGGAATCACAATCCTCAAGCCGCCGCCGCGACCGCAAAAGCCCAGCCGGGCCGATTGATTGGCATTCATCTTTCGACCGCCGGCGGCGTCGCGAATGCAGTCCGCCGCGCCGCCGCGATCGGCGCCAACACGCTGCAGATTTTTTCCTCCAGCCCGCGCATGTGGCGCGCCTCGAAGATCACCTCCGAACAGGCGGAATCGACGCGAGCGGCCCGAGAGGAGCTGGCCATCGGTCCGCTGGTGATCCACACCAGCTATCTGGTGAATCTCTGTAGCCAGTCGCCGGAGATCCGCGAAAAATCTGTTCATGCCTTTCGTGGCGAAATCGAACGCGCGCTTGCCCTGGGTGCGGAATACCTAGTGGTCCATCCTGGTTCCTACCGCGGTATGACGCGCCAGCAGGGCCTGGAGCTGGCGACGCAGTCCATCGAGAAAGCGATCGCCGGTTTGCCCTGGCAGCAGACTCCATTTCATATCCTCATCGAGAACACTGCTGGCGCGGAACATTCTCTTGGCGGCTCATTCGAGCAGGTGGCGGAGCTGATCGAGCACCTTCGCCCGTTCGCTCCCGTGGCTGCGTGCCTCGATACCTGCCACACGCATGTTTCCGGCTATGACATCGTCACCAAGGCCGGATGGGTAGACACGCTGGCGCAAATCGAGAACACCATCGGATGCGACAAAGTCCGTGTGTGGCATTGCAACGACGCCAAGGCCGCGCGCGGCTCGAAACTCGATCGCCACGAGCACATCGGGGAAGGAATGATCGGGCTGGAGCCATTCCGCCGTCTTTTGCGAGAGCCAAAATTCGCCCACGCCGCCTTTATCGCGGAGACTCCCGTCGATGCACCCGGTGATGAGGAGCGCAATCTGCTCACTCTGCGCGGACTTGCGGGACCGTCACAAGCAGATTCTCCTCGCCCACGCGTATCTGCTCAGCCCATTTAGAATCAAATGAGTATGTCGAAAACTGAACCCAGCCCGCCGACTGCTCCCGTAGCAACGGACCGCATCCCCCGCTATAACCCCGCCGAAATTGAACCGCGCTGGCAGGCATTGTGGGATGCGCAGCCCGATCTCTATGCAGCCGAGTCGCCCCGCAGCGGCAAGCAGAAATTCTATGTGCTGGAAATGTTGCCCTACCCTTCCGGCCAGCTCCACATGGGGCACGTGCGCAACTATGCCATTGGCGATGCGCTGGCACGGCATATGTGGATGCGCGGTTACAACGTGCTGCATCCCATGGGTTGGGACGCTTTTGGTCTGCCCGCCGAAAACGCGGCGCTGAAAAACAACATGCCGCCGCGCGACTGGACGCTGGCCAACATCGCGGCGATGCGCGGCCAGATGAAGCGCCTGGGCCTGAGCTATGACTGGCAGCGCGAAATCACCACCTGCCTGCCCGACTACTATCGTTGGAATCAATGGTTCTTCCTCAAGCTGTATGAACGCGGCCTGGCCTATCGCAAGAAAAGCAGGGTGAACTGGTGCCCGCAATGTGCCACCGTGCTGGCGAATGAGCAGGTGGTGAATGGATGTTGCTGGCGGCACGAGGAAACCATCGTCGAGCAGCGCGATCTCGAGCAATGGTTCTTGCGCATCACCGATTTTGCCGAAGAGCTGCTCCGCGATCTGGACAAGCTGGAAGGCTGGCCGGAAAAAGTTCGCACCATGCAGCGCAACTGGATTGATCGCAGCGAGGGCGCTCTGGTCGACTTCGTCGTTATGCCCAGGGAAGAGGATCGCAGGGGGGGCCGTTTTGCGCCGGTCAGGCTGAACCTGACGGAAACCCTGTTGGAGCCCGAGCCGGAACGGGAAAAAATCACGGTCTTTACCACCCGCATTGACACGATTTTTGGAGCGACTTCACTGCTGCTGGCGCCGGAACATCCCTTGGTCACGCAATTTTCCATGGACAATCGCGAACTGGGAAAGAAAGTTCGCGAGTTGCTGGAAGAGCAGAAAGCTGCACGAGAACAAGACGACATGAGCGCGCTCGACAAACAGGGTGTTGCCACGGGTCGCTTCGCGGTTCATCCGTTTACGCAGGAAACCATTCCCATCTGGGTCGCCAACTACGTGTTGATGGAGTATGGAACGGGCGCGGTCATGTCGGTGCCAGCGCACGACGAACGCGATTATGAATTCGCGAAAAAATATAGTCTGGAATTGAAAATTGTCGTGTTGCCGCGCCAGGAGAATGAAAGCGAGCACGGAAAGGCAGAACCGCTGTTGCCCTTCACTCACGAAGACAGCCTGCTGATCAATTCCGGAGAGTTCACCGGCCAGGGCTGCCAGGAAGCGCAGCGGACCATGGCGGCGTACGCGCAGAAACATGGGTTTGGCAGGCCTTCGACCACGTTTCGGTTGAAGGACTGGGGCATCAGCCGCCAGCGTTACTGGGGCACTCCCATTCCCATGATCTATTGCGAGAAGGATGGTTTGGTGCCGGTGCCGGAGGATCAACTCCCGGTCCTGTTGCCGGACAAAATTGAGATTACACAGGAGGGCGGGTCGCCGCTGTCCCGTGTGCCGGAATTCGCCCGCGTGGCCTGTCCGAAGTGCGGCGGTGTGGCGCGCCGTGAGTTCGATACCATGGACACGTTTGTCGATTCGTCGTGGTATTTCTATCGCTACGCCGACCCAAAAAATTCCCACGCGCCATTTGATACAGATACAGTTGCCTATTGGTTTCCTATCGACCAATACATCGGCGGGGTCGAGCACGCCATCCTGCATCTGATCTATTCGCGCTTCTGGACCAAGATGATGCGCGACCTGGGCCTGGTGAAAAATGACGAGCCGGTGGAGCGGCTGTTCACTCAGGGCATGGTCATCAAAAATGGCGCGAAGATGTCGAAGTCCAAGGGCAACGTAGTTTCCCCGGACGACATGATCGCGCGCTATGGCGCCGATGCCACGCGCATGTATGCGCTGTTTGCCGCGCCGCCGGACCGCGATCTCGATTGGCAGGAAGATGGTGTCGCGGGCATCAGCCGTTTTTTGTCGCGTGTGTACCGATTTGCGGTCCAAGCCATGCCGCAAGCGATTGCCGGCCGTTCCCAGCCGCTGCCCTCGACGTATAACCAGCTGGAGCGAAAGCTGATGCGCAAGCTGCATCAGTCGATTCGCCGCCTGACGCAGGAGTTTGATGGACGCTGGCACTTCAACACCTGCATTTCCGCCATTATGGAACTGGTGAACGATCTGACGGCGGAAGAAAAAGCGCTCGCGTCCGGTACTGTCGCGGACTCGGTACTCTACACCATCACACGCAATCTCGTGTTGATGCTGCAAGCCTTCGCTCCCTATCTGGCGGCGGAGCTCTGGTCGCAGATGGCGGAAGACACTCCCTTGCTGCGCGCACCATGGCCGGCCTATGACGAAGCGCTCGCGGCGGAAAACATTTTGCAGGTACCGGTGCAGATCAATGGCAAGCTGCGCACGGTGATTGCAGTGCCAGCTGGAAGCGACGAAGAACATTTGCGCACGACTGCGTTGGAAGATCCGAAAATCCAGGCTGCCCTCGCCGGCAAAGAGATCGTGAAGGTGGTGCTGTTAGCGGGAAAGCTGGTGAATTTCGTCGTTCGCTAGTCTTTGCCGCTGCGGGCGAAATCGATCGCAACAAGATCGTGGCTTCTCAACAACCGAACAGGGCCGGAAACAGCAATGATGCAGATCGAGGCTGGACAGATCGAATTGCAATCCAGGCAACCGCTCGCGGAACAGCCCGCGCCCATCCGCGGCACGCAGTCTTTTTTGCGCACCATCGCGGAGTGCTGGAAAAAACCGTCGTTGCTGGGCCTGGAATTGTTATGGCGCTGGGGATTCGGGATTCCCGCGCTTGCAATATTGGGCTGGGAAGCCTTCAAGATCCTTTCCTCGGTTTCACTGGCGCAAACCGGGATTGCTCAGTTTTCCCTGATCGATACCGTGACGGCCGCGCAGATTCTTTCCGCCACTGCCGATGTGCTGCTGCCTCCCATCCGCGAAGTCGCTCGCTGGCTATTGCCGGTGCTGGCTGTGTCCTGGGCGCTGGCCTCTGGATTTGGCCGCTCCCTGGTGCTGCGCAGATATGATCCCACCTTGCGCTTTGCCCCGTGGCTGATGGTGGGGCTGCAATTCCTTCGCATCGTGGTGTTGGGCTCGAGCGTTGCCCTCTGGTTTGTCTGCCTGCACTGGGCGGCATGGTCCTCTCTCGGCGGAACTTCGCCCGATCTGGTTTTCTATTTCATTAAAGCCATCGCTCTTTCCTTCGCCATCTTCTTTTTCTGGGCGCTCGTCAGCTGGGTATTCAGCATCGCGCCGCTGCTTGCCTTGTTGGAAGGCACGGGGATGAGGGCGAGCCTGCGCAACTCTCTGCGTTTCGGCCAGGGGTCGTTGCGCGGACTGCGTTCCAAACTGGTGGAAATCAATCTGGTCCTCGGTATTGTCAAGGCGGCGTTGATGGTCCTGGCCATGGTCTTCTGTGCCACTCCAGTGCCGTTCAAAGAAGAGATCAATGGGACTTCACTCTATGTTTGGTGGGCGCTGGTCACGGTATGGTATTGCGTGGCCTCCGATTTCTTCCAGGTGGCCCGGATCATCGGGTTCATGGAACTTTGGCGAGATGCAAACCACGAGCCACAGCGATCAGAAATTTCCTCCACAGTTGCGACCACGACTACGTAAGAAACGCCGTGCGATACACTGGGCAATATCCATGGAAATCAAGCCCGCTGTCGAGCCCTCTACCATCGTTATTCTCGATTTTGGCTCCCAATACACGCAACTGATTGCGCGGCGGATTCGCGAGCAAAACGTATACTCTGTCGTGCTTCCGTGCACTGCGTCCTTTGAATCCATTCAGCAGTTGAATCCCGCCGGCATTATTCTGTCCGGCGGCCCCAGCTCGGTGTATGACGCCGACGCTCCGCCGGCGGATTCGCGAGTGCTGGCAATGGGCGCGCCGGTGCTGGGCATCTGCTATGGGCTGCAGTTCATCACCCATGCACTGGGCGGCAAAGTGCGCTCCGCCGACCGTCGCGAGTATGGCCACGCCGATGTCGAAGTTGTCGGCTCGACCGCGCTGTTCGAAGGCCTGCCGTCGCATCTGCCCGTCTGGATGTCGCACGGCGATGAGGCGCTGGAGCTGCCCGCGGGCTTCTCTCTTACTGCAAAAACTTCCAATGCGGTGGCCGGCATCGCCGACGAGTCGCGCCGCATCTGGGCGGTGCAATTTCATCCCGAAGTTCACCATACCCGGCAGGGAACAGAGTTGCTGCGGAATTTCCTGTTCCGCATCTGCAAGGTCGCGCCCGACTGGACCCCGGAGCATTTTATTCAGACCACGGTGGAGCGCATTCGAGCGCAAGTGGGCGATGGTCACGCCATCTGCGGCTTATCGGGCGGTGTCGATTCCTCCGTAGCCGCCGTGCTGGTCGACCGTGCCATCGGCAAACGGCTCACCTGCGTCTTTGTCGACAATGGAGTGCTGCGCAAAGATGAGTTCCGAAAGGTGCAGGAAAATCTGCGTGGCAAGCTCGGTCTGAACCTGGTTGCCGTCGATGCCGGCCAGAAATTCCTTTCGCTGCTTGCCGGAGTGTCCGATCCGGAAACAAAACGGAAAATTATCGGCAGCGAGTTTATCGCCGTTTTCGATCAGGAGGCCCACCGCATTGCCCAGCAAACCGGCTCGCCAACAGGTTCTATAGACTGGCTGGTGCAGGGAACCTTGTATCCCGATGTGATTGAGTCTTCTTCCGTGAAGGGACCTTCGCAGACCATCAAGAGTCATCACAACGTCGGCGGTCTGCCGGAGACGATGAAGCTGAAACTGATCGAGCCTCTGCGCGATCTGTTTAAAGATGAGGTCCGCCGCATTGGGCGTGATCTTGGGATGCCGGAGGACATTTTGCAGCGGCAGCCGTTCCCCGGTCCTGGGCTCGCCGTGCGCATTGTTGGCGAAGTCACGCCCGAGCGCGTTGCCATTCTGCAGGAAGCTGACGAAATTGTTGTCGATGAGATCAAAGCCGCCGGCCTCTACCGGCAAATCTGGCAGTCGTTCGCCGTGTTGCTTCCGGTACGAAGTGTCGGCGTGATGGGCGACCAGCGCACCTACGCCTACACCTGTGCGATCCGCGCCGTAAACTCCGAGGACGGCATGACGGCGGACTGGGTCCCGCTGCCGTATGAGGTGCTGAAGCGGATGTCCAGCCGCATCGTCAATGAGGTGAAGGGCATCAACCGTGTCGTGTACGACATCACTTCCAAGCCGCCCGGCACCATCGAATGGGAATAGCGCAGCATGGACATGGATAAGCTCCAGGCACGAGAGCATTGGCAACGGATTTACTCGACTCGGCAAGAGGGGGAACTGAGCTGGTTCGAGGACGCTCCAGGCATTTCGCTGGAGCTTCTGCTAACGCCTCAACTGGACAAAGCTGCCCCGGTGCTGGATGTCGGTGGCGGGGCTTCACGGCTGCCCGATGCTTTGCTGGACAGAGGATTTACCCAGCTCACTGTGATCGATATCGCGGCATCAGCCTTGGAAAAGTCTGCCAAGAGATTGGCCAGGCGCGCGTCGCAAGTGCGATGGATCGCCGCCGACATTACTTCATGGGAGCCGGATCGTGCTTATCGCGCCTGGCATGATCGCGCCGTCTTCCATTTTCTTACTGAGGAGGAACAACGGCGCGCCTATCGCTCAGCCCTGGAAAAAGCTTTGACTCCCGGCGCTATTGTGGTCATTGGCACGTTCGCGCTCGACGGACCCGAGCGGTGCAGCGGACTTGAGGTCAGGCGCTACTCGCCGGAAAGCCTGGCTGCGGAACTGGGCCGGGCCTTTCGCCTCACGGCCGTCCGTATGGCTGAACATGTAACCCCCGCAGGGAAGGTGCAGCGTTTTCAGTTCAGCCGGTTTTTTCGTGAATAGGGTAGTTCACGCATCAGGTGAGGAGAGTTTCTTCTGAACTCTATTTCTCCTCCATGAAATTCTCTTCCGCCGGTACTGAATCGCCTGCATCGACATTTTCTTCGTCGCTCATGTAGGAAACGCCCGCCAGGTCTTCTTCGATCAGCAGAAATTTGCGGATGTATCGCAGCGGTTCGTCCGCAACCGCCATCTCCTTCAGGTGGTAACGCCATGCGTCCGGAATGACGGATCGTCGGATATGACCTTTCCGCTCAACAACTCGAACTGTGCCATCCTTTGATATCCGTGTGAATGTGCTGTTTGGAACGACAAACGTCATCTTGCTTCCTGTCCGCCAGAACGATTCCGCAAATTCATGCGCGAATAACAAGGCGTAGTAGCGCCGCTGCTCCGACAGCGTTTGCACGGACTCGAAAAAGCTGGTCCATGGCAACCCCAGGCGGAGGGTGTACCACTTGCGGAACTCGAAACCGTTGGACTTGGCTTGACGAATCAAGGCACGTATCAGTTCGGCTCGTGTCATCGGGTACAGGGTAGAACATAATGGATAGCGCGGAAAGATGAAAATAAACAACGAACGTGACTTGCGCGACTCCCCAAGGCAGGCCGAAACTGATATAGATCGTCCAATCCTTATGCCCCAAGTCCCTCGAGCCCAGCCCCGGGAAGTTCTCTTCGACAATTTCCATTCCTCGGATTCATCTGCGCGGATGCGACGATTTCCGCGCTCCCGCCTGTCCTCGTGGCTGCGTCGATGCCTGCCGATCGTCGTCCTTTCTGCTGTTGCGTTGCCGGTTTCCGCTGTGGTCAACGCTCCCAACGGCACGGATACCGATCCCTTGAACCTTACGCCGGAAGTTCAGGCGGCCTATCAGCACTTTTACGATCTCGATTATGCCGACGCGCAAGCTCGTTTTGAAAAGATTGCCACGGAACACCCGGACGATCCCATGGCCGTCGATTATGTTCTGAATAACACCGTGTTTCGGGAGTTGTATCGGCTGGATCTGCTCGACACCACTCTCTACGTTCAGGACGGCTTCCTGTCGGGCAAGCATCCGGTCGTCGAAAATATGCGCGCCACGCGTCAGATTCAGGCTCTGTATCGGCGCGCGGTCGATCTAAGTAATCGCAAGCTCGCGTCGAATCCCAACGATGCCGACGCCCTGTTCGCGCGCGGCTTCGCCACCAGCCTGGAAACGATTTATATCGGGATGGTCGAGAAGAAATATATCGCGGCGCTGCACCTGGCTCTCTCGTCCCGCAGAGACGACGATGCGGTGTTGAAGCTTGATCCCAACTATATCGACTGCTATCTGGTGGTCGGCGTCCATGATTATGTGCTGGGAAGTCTGGCGTTCCCATTCAAAGTTCTCGCCGGTCTGGTAGGCATCCATGGCTCGAAATCGAAAGGCATCCAAGAGCTTCGGCGGGTAGGTCGCGATGGCATCATCAATTCCGTCTCGGCCCGCACCGCGCTCGCGATCTTTCTGCGGCGCGAGGCCCAATATCCGAAAGCGATCATCGTGATCGATGGTCTGGCTCGTCAATACCCGCACAATTTTCTGTTTGCTCTGGAGCAGGCAAATCTGCTGAAGGATTCGGGCCAGGGCATCCGCGCCATCGCGGCCTATCAGGCGCTGCTGCAACGGGCAACCGCACCGGGTGGCTACTATCCTGACCCGCATCTGGAAATGGCCTACTATGGCCTGGGCGAGGCGGCGCGCGGCCAGCGGCACATCGCCCAGGCGGCCAGCGCCTATGAAAATGCAACCATGCAGACCACCGCTTCTCCCATGATGAAGCGACGTGCACATCTGGCCGCGGGAGAGATGCTGGATTTGCTGGGGCGGCACGCGCAGGCAAAAGAGCAGTATCAGGCCGTTCTCGCGTTGGGAGCGGATTCCGACCAGGCCGAGCGCGCAACCAGGTACGAAGCCTCGCCATATCGTGCTAAGTAAATAGTTGCGTAATTTGTCCAGGTTGTGGGAACCTGTCCGCAGTCTGCTGCGTATCTAATACTGCAACTCACCTGCCCGCTTTCCAGGGCAAGCGAAACTTGCCGGATGCAACTGCGTCCACGACGGCGATATGATCGCCCAAGGGGGAAAGTTATGTTCTGCCACCAATGTGGGAAGCCATTGCCGGCGGGAGCCAGTTTCTGCTCCAGCTGCGGCGCGCCGGTCAACGCCAATGTCTACGCTGCATCCCCGTTGAACACCATGTACCGGCCCCAGGCCCAACGCATGCTTGCCGGCGTCTGTGCGGCCTTTGCTCTCCGTTACCGCTGGGACCTGACGGCCACGCGTGTCATCACCGTGCTGCTGGGCGTCCTGATTTTTCCGGTGATGGAGATTACCTACATTGTGGGGTGGATGCTGATTCCAGAAGAGGTCCCGTTCGGAATGCGGCCGCCGATGCCGCCGCCGCCTCCGATTGTTCCGCCGCCGCCGTCCAATCCCCAGGCGTATTAGGGCCTGTTCGCTGCCCGCGGAAGCCTGCCGCCGGAAAACATCGACGCTCGTGCGCGCTTGTCCCTTCTCGCGGCGACGCTCGATCTTGCTCGTCCTTTATAGTGGACGTACATGGAAATCGAGTCGCCGGTGCGGATTGAACACGACGGAGCGCGCCTGTATGCCACTACGATCGGTACGGGTCCAGACGTGATTCTGCTGCATCCCACGCCTGTCCACCATGCCTTCTGGCTGCCCGTCGCCGAACTGCTCGCGGACCGGTATCGCTTTACACTGATCGATCTGCGCGGGCACGGCAAGTCGACTGCCGGAGCCGGGATTATCACGATGACCAGACTGGCCGAGGACACCCACGCGGTCTTGCGCGCTCTGAAGATCGAGCAGGCAGCCTTCATCGGTTGCTCCATCGGAAGTTCCGCTCTCTATGAACATTGGCGTCGTTTTCCGCGGGACGTGGCCGCGCTGGTGTTCACGTGCGGCAAGCCGCAGCCGGATTCCGCCGCCAATCGCGAAGCTAGGCGCGAATCGATGCAGGCGGCGCAACAACCGGGCGGATTGGCAAAATTTTTCGATCGCATGGCGGGTACCCTGGTTGGCCCGACGGCAAGGCAGCATCATCCGGAAGTCCGTGCCGCAGCCCGCGACATGATGAATCCTGTGTCGCTGGAGGCCATGCTGGCCGTGCAGGAAGGGTTGATGGAGCGGCCGGACTCGGTCCCAACGCTCAAGACCATCTCTGCTCCGGTGTGCGCGATTGCGGGCGGAGAAGACCCTGGCAGCACGCCGCCTGAGATGCATGTGATTGCCGAACAGGCGCCGGACGCGGAGTTTCATCTCTTGGAAGACGCCGGCCATTTCGCGCCATTCGAGCAGCCGCGCAAGGTCGCCACCTTGATTGGCGATTTTCTCAACCGCAGATACCATGCAATCCCCGGCTAGGTCGGAGAATATCCATCATCGATTGAATATTGGTCGCACCAGACAACGGCATCCATAAATATGTGTGCAGTTTGGATGAGGTATTTCAGGCATGGAGTTAATGTCCCAGATTGTTCCATCGAGGCTCGTGCAGAATGCGCAAGGATTTTCGGGCGCGTCAGATGGGCTATTAAAATTCTTAGAATTGCTAATCCTGAATTGCTTCACGCCTATTCGCAAAGCTTGAGCCACTTGATAATTATGATTAGTTGCAAAATACAGCATATTTTTGGCGAATACACGCTCCAAACGAAAATGTGAACCCTCTGGCGTATCCCATTTTTTGCGCTGGCTCATCTCTAGCCTAAGTTCGTCCATCGCTACCTCCTGGCGCAACTCCCGCAGCAGATCACGTGGCAAGGGATTAAATATTGTAGGATTAGTGGTAGCAAGACACTCAAACCATTCAGGTGGCGCGATTGAGTCAAAGAACGGATTCTTCGGAAAGCCCAGCGCGAGGCGAAATCGTTCGGCTAGGCTAATCGCTTCTGCGTAATTTGCTGATCGAAATGCTCTGAGCGCTTCTTCGCTCGCGGAACGCCTACATTCCGCGTAAGCCTCAGCTTGTTCACAACCAGAAACAGAGCACACATAAAGATTCAGGTCTCTGATCCGAGCAAGTGCGCCATCAGGATCATTCTCCGCTAGACGCACGGCCAATTCAGACTTCCTGCCTGAAACCTTCAAATTCTTCGTACGCAGCCGCGATTTTATTTCTATTGCCGAGGAAGTAAACTCCAGAAGATTGGCTAATGGCAGCACATCTTGCGCTGGAAGAAGATACCCCTGTTCGATTAACCGTTGAATTGCTTGTTCAAACGGTTCACCCAAAGCTGCCGCCCATCCCGCTGCTTGCCGCGAATCGCCACCGTCTATCAACTTGCTCGGTTGCCGAAAATACTTGTATAAAATAAGCGAATGAGCGAGTCGCAGCGCATTATTGTGATTATTCCAGGTGTGCATTAGAAATCATGGCCTTGATTGTTTCCCGCGTGAGAAATCCAGTAACGCCTAAAAGCTTTTCTTTGCACCTATGCCAACAGGTATCGTCTTTTATGGTTTCAAGAAAGTTATGCCCTTCGTTGGTGAGCCGGAACACGCAACAATTTGTTTCATCCGGAACCCATGTAGCCTCGAGCAAACCCAAATCCTGTGCAAGCCTTACGTGATAGCAGACTTCTTCAGGAGAGTAGCCGGCTACTTCAAATGGATGTGGCCAATCTGGGCGTAGGCTCTCTGATTCCATCACGATTTTGCGGACCAAATCTGTGTCGCGCTTCAATTGCATTATCCTTTACGTAAGCTATGCCTCATAGTGTACCGCCAGCCCTACAAGGAAAGCCCATTGAAACCATCCCCTGCAAATCTTGTTCGCCCGTTTCATTACGGCGGCGCTCAGGACCGCGAGCTGCTCTGCGATCGCGTTCCCTTGGCCCGGCTGGTGCGCGAGTACGGCACGCCGCTCTATGTCTACTCGGCGAGCAATATCCTTCAGCGCGTCCAGATGTTTGCCGAAGCCTTTGCTGGGATGCGCGCCACGCTCTGCTACTCCGTCAAGGCCAACTCCAATCTTTCCATTCTGCAATTGCTGGCATCCGCCGGCGCAGGCTTTGACATTGTCTCCGGCGGGGAACTGGAGCGGGTCCGCCAGGCGGCCAAGCCGTCTCTGCGCCGCGTGGTGTTTTCCGGCGTCGGCAAAACAGCCGCCGAGATCGATGCCGCCCTGGCTGCGCAAATTCTGGTCTTCAATGTCGAAAGCCCCGCCGAGTTCGATCTGCTGGAGCAGCGGGCGCGGCACCTTCGCAAGCGCGCGCCCGTGGCCATGCGGGTCAATCCCGATGTCTTCGCCGCAACCCACCCCTACATTTCGACCGGGATGACGGCCCACAAATTTGGCGTGGCCATCGGAGATGCGACGGCGCTGTACCAGCGTGCGGCGCGCAGTTCCTATCTCGTTCCTACCGGCGTCAGCGTGCATATCGGCTCGCAGATTCGCTCGACCGAGCCCTTTGGGCAGGCCTTGCAACGCGTCTCGCAACTGGTCCGCGAATTGAAATCCTCCCACGGCATCCGAATTCAGCATATCGATGCGGGCGGCGGCCTCGGTATCTCGTACGACGATCCGCCAGCTCCTGGAAAACATCCGAAAGCCGTCCAGCTATTCGATCCCAGGGCTGCGGTGCTGGACTACGCGCAGCACATCCGCGCCGCTCTCGCCGGCTTTGAGGGCGAGCTGCTATTGGAGCCGGGACGTTTCATCATCGCTCAGGCCGGCGCGTTGCTGTCTCAGGTGCTGTACACCAAACGCAACGGCTCGAAGACGTTCGTTGTGACCGACGCCGCCATGAACGATTTGATTCGCCCTGCCCTCTACCAGGCCTACCACTCGATTCTGCCGCTGCGCCGCCGGCACGACCGTTCCTCCGCCGTCGTCGATGTGGTGGGTCCGGTATGCGAGACTGGAGACTTTTTCGCCAGAGACCGCGAACTGCCCGCCCTTGAAGCTGGAGACTCCATCGCGCTGCTCGATGCCGGGGCCTACGGGATGTCTCTCAGCTCCAACTACAATTCTCGTCTGCGCGCCGCGGAGGTCCTGGTCGAAGGGAACCGACACCGCCTGATTCGCCGCCGCGAAACCATGCGCGATCTGCTTGTCACTGAGCGAACATTGCTGCTGAAATAATCCAACCGTGGTCATCGGGCGAAGGGGCGCACTTCCTCTGCCAACGATTGCATGCACCCTCGCGCGCGTGCGTGCTCCGACGCGATTCGCCGCCTCCACGTTTGACCGTTCTCTTTTCGACGCTGACAATAGCTGCAAAGCCTTTCGATGGGTGATGAATGAAACGAGTAAGCCGCAGGAAATTTCTCGGTGGCGCGTTGCTGACCGGCGGCGCCTTGACCTCCACGCTGGTGCTGCCGGAGACGCTGGCCCAGGCTTCCACCTTGCCTGCCACCGCGGCGCCCACTCCTCCCGTTCCGGACGACCCGGCGGATGCCATCCCAATTGACTTCCGTTATTCTCCCGCCTTCCGCCAGACCGCCTACTGCTTTCCGGACGATCCATACAAGAGTGTGATGAATGAGAAGGGGACGCTTCTCTACGGGTACGATCGGGAAAAACAAATCGACTATTTTCCGCTGATCGTCGACTTTGACCTGGGTGGAATGAAGCCCGCAAGCTTTGTAGGTCAGACCCTGGAATCGCCTTCGGTACCGATCCTTCGCACCATCCTGGAGCGCGCGGACGCCACCATGACGCTCACCACATTTGCCACCGACAATTCCGACGAAGGCCGGGTGGACAATGTTCTGATCGAAATCCGTCCAAGAAAATCGGAGCAGGTGAATGTGGCTCCGGTGGTGAAAATTCACTCGGAAGAAAACTTCGATTCGAACATGGACGGCCAAATGGTGGTTGTCACCAACCAGAAGACCCGCGAGACTCTTCTTGTCGCCAAAGTGTTCGGCAATCCACAGGAAGGCGCGTTCACGGGCGAATTTTTTGATCCGGCGGCGGATGTGATGAAGCCTTTGACGTTTCACCCAGGCGTCGCCTCCGTAGCCACGCCCTACCGGGCATTCATTCGTTTTCCGCAGGCGAAACAGACGGGCGCACAACTCCAGCAGGGCCTTGAAAATCCAGATGCGCAGATTGCTTCGGCGCGCCGCTTCTGGTCTTCCTGGTCGCCTTTTCAGCAGCCGGTTTCCTGGCAAGTGTCGGGCAGGCAGGGGGAGTTTGTTACCGCCTGCGCGCGCAATATCCTGCAGGCTCGCGAACTGAAAAACGGCAAACTTACATTTCAGGTCGGGCCTACCTGTTATCGGGGTCTCTGGGTCGTCGATGGAAATTTCATTCTCGAGGCGGCGCGCTATCTCGGCTATGACAAGGAAGCGGCCGAGGGGATGCGGACGACGTGGAGCAGGCAGGAAAAGAGCGGGCAGGTCGTCGCCGGCGGCGGAAGCGAGCATTACAAAGACACGGCCATCGCCATATTCACCCTGGTCCGCCAGTGTGAGTTAAGTCAGGACTGGAGTGCGTTGCATGAGTTTCAGCCCAATGTTGTGGCCGCCCTTGCCTATATTGATTCGCTGCGCGCTCGAGCGCGGGCGGAAGGCGGCGCGATGGGCCGCTATGGCCTGCTGCCCAAGGGATTCGCGGATGGAGGGCTGGATGGATCGCGGGATGAATTCACCAACACACTTTGGACCATGGCTGGCCTGAAGGCCATTGGCGCCGCCGGCGAGCAACAGCAGATGCCGCGGATCGCTCGTGCCACCGGCATGTATCGAGAGCTGCGGGCAGCCTTCAATGCGGCTGCCAGTCAGGAGATGCGGTCGTACCACGGAAAATTTCAGTATCTCCCCATGCTGATGAAGGACGATCCCGCCTGGCAACTTCCCAATCCGTGGGACCGGCCGCGCCCTCAAACTGCGCAGTGGGCCCTGTCGCACACCATCTTTCCCGGTCGGGTCTTCGATCCCCACGATCCAATTGTCCGAGGGCATGTGGAACTGATGCAGGCCGTTCGGCAGGAGGATATTCCCGCCGAGACGGGATGGAGTCACCACGAGGCCGTTTGGAACTACAACGCCGCATTTGTTGCCGAAGTCTATCTGTGGCTGGGCATGAAGCAGGCGGCGAACGATACATTCATCGGCTTTCTCAATCACGCCAGCCCCCAGTATTGCTGGCGGGAGGAGCAGCCTCTGCAGGATGCACTGCTGGGCTCGTATGTGGGCGACATGCCGCATAACTGGGCCAGCGCCGAATGCATTCGCTACATGCGTCATATTTTGGCGCTGGAGGACGGCCCTGACCTAAGGCTTCTGGCCGGAATCACACAGGACCAGCTTGCGCCCGGCCAACCGTATCGGCTCGCCGGTACGCCCACACGATTCGGTCGGCTGGAGCTCGATCTGGAACCTCTCGACCGGAAACGCGGGTGGGGCCTTAGCTTCCATCGAGCAGACGGACCCGTGCCCGCGAACATTTCTGTTCCAGTCACCCTGGGCAGCCAATTTCACTTGGCCGCATCTGACCATGTCCATTGGAAGCGCAATCAGGAGTTTGCGACCGTCGATCCGACGGTCCGCCGGTGGTCTGTGCTATGGAAAGCGTAGGAACGATTCTGCCCGCGTGCGCTAGCAGTCAGTTCGCAATGCGACGGAGTAAGGCTTTTCAGCTCAGTTGCTGGAAGTCATTGGGATTTCCGCGGTCGCCATGGTGCGGATCGTATCGGTCGGCGCCGCGTTGGAGGGCTTTGAGATTTCCGACAGTCCAGCTGGTCGCGCTGCATACTCTCCAGCGTCCTGCTTCGGTCCTAACCCCAGCTTGATCAGTGCTCGCGAGTCGGGGGTGATCTTCGACTGCCAGCCATTGTCCGTCTGGTACTTCACCATGGCCGCCTGTGTCTCAGAATCCCACTGTCCGGTCGGGCTGCCGCTCAGGTAATGGACCCGGATCAGGGCCTGTTGGATCTCCATCGCCCGCTGCGGATCCATGACTCGTTGCCCCAGAGCGGCGGAGCGATGATGTCTGGACCTGCGATGGTGCGAGGTATGTGTGCGGGACGAATGATGCAGCGAAGCCTCGTGCCTGGTAGCTCCCGTGTGTTTCGCGCTCACCCGGCGGAGATGTGCAGCACCGTGCGTCTTCTGCGCGGAGCGAGAAGACGCATAGGCGGGTCCAGCCAGGCCAAGCGCCAACATCAGCAGGCAGGCGCAGGTGCGTACGTACGTGTATCGACAAATGAACATAGCGTGAAAGTACCGCAATTCTAGACTTCCAGCATCTCCAATGCAAGTAGGATGCCAGCGAGAAAACCGAGGTGTACCCGTCTCCATACCCTAAGAAAATAGGAGATAGCTTTCGCTACCTCCTATTTTCGGCTGTTCCGTCGAAAGAGCGCAGTTACCGAGGTAACACCTTCGCATTCTCAACCTACGGGAGCGTTCCTCCAACGTACTCGTTCCCCAAACTGGGATGTTGCGGATCGACAACCAGGAACACCACATCGTCGCCGGCTTTCAGCTTCGACGCCATCTCCTGGAACTGCTCCACATTCGCAATGGATTGGCGATTCATCTGCAGAATCACCTCGCCGGGAACCAGGTTTTGCAAGCCATCGGCGAACGAACCCGGACGGATGCTGCGAATCAGCACCCCGCCTGTGATTCCTGCCTTGGAGGCCAGTTCCGGTGGCACATTGCTCACCGACAGGCCCAACTTGCTGGTCCCATTCTGCTGCGGCCCATTCGAGTTTTCAGAAGCTCCGCCACCGTTGTTCAAGGCTGCCAGCATGGCCGCGCGGTCTGCGATCGTCACCGTGGTGGTTTCATGCTTGCCGTTGTGGATGTAGCCCAGGGTTGCGGTGGTGCCCGGTTTGCGGCTGGCAATATCGTTGATCAGATCGTCTCCGCCCTTGATGGGGCGTCCGTCGATGCTGGTGATAATGTCTCCCGGTTTCAGGCCAGCCTTGTCTGCTGGGAATCCAGGCTGGACGGAACTGATGATGACTCCGTTCTTAAACCCGTAGACGTGCCCAACCGCGCTCGACATGACGGCTTGGAAGGTGATTCCGATCGATCCGCGGATCACCTTGTGCTCCGGTCCGATCAGCTGGTTGTACACATTGGCGATGGTGTCGGATGGCATGGCAAAGCCAATACCTTCATTTCCGGCCGATTGCGTGTAAATGGCGGTATTCATGCCGATTACCTGGCCATCCATGTCGACCAGCGGACCGCCGGAGTTTCCAGGATTGATGGCAGCATCCGTCTGGATAAAGTGCTGGAATTCGCCCGCGCCGATGCCGCCTTCGCCAGCGAGCGACCGGTTTTCGGAGGAGATGATGCCCGCAGTGACGGTCTGGTTCAGCCCGAACGGGCTGCCAATCGCCAGCACCCAGTCGCCGATCTGCGTTCCGTCGGAATTGCCCAGTTTCACTGTGGGCAGCGGATGGCCAACGTTGATTTTCAAAACGGCAATGTCGGTGGACTTGTCAGTGCCAACCACAGTGGCTGCGTGTCCCTGATCTCCGACCGGATCGGTGGTCAGCTTCACCCAGATCTTGTCCGCTTTCTCGACGACGTGGTTGTTCGTGATGATGTAACCGCGCGGATCGACAATAAAGCCGGAACCCAGGGCCTCACGTTCGCCGCCATCCGGAGCTTCTCCTTCCGGACCCTGCGGACCGCCGAATCCGAAAAAGTGATTGAAGAAGTCCTGCATGCCATTGTCGCCCTGACCTTGACCTTGCCCTTGACCCTCCTGGCCTTCCTGGTTGTTGTCGTCAGGACCCTGCAAATTTCCTTGGCCGCCTCGATTGGGGTTCTTGGGATAGGAGACGGTATTGATATTCACTACCGCGGGGCCTACCTCTTTTACGATCTGGGTAAACGTCGTCGACAGGTTTACCGGGCTGGGGATGTGTAGGGGTTGAGCGTCCGAGCTGTCGACTTTCGCTTCTTTTCCGTCGACCCCATGGGCCACGACTGACCCGATGAGAATACCGGCAGACAGTGTCGCGAGAATCGCGAAGGTGAAACTTAAACGGCGCGTGCGAAACTTATCGATCCAAACTTTCCAGACGTTCATGTGGTGTCGAACCTCGTTCTTCATGCGGTTAGGAACCTTGTGTAAGGGATTTCCGGTTCATGCTTCAGTATACGGTTTCGCTGGAAGAGCATGCCACGTCGGCAACCCGCAAGTAAATTATGACTCAAAATATTAGACGCACAATTTCGACAAAGCGGAGCATCTTTCCTGAGAAGGTTTTACTGTCCGCCCGGTTCACCGGCCTCGAACGTGGCAAGATCCATCCGGCTCTGCCGGTTTCGCTGCCGCCAGCGGGGCAGAATCTCGGCGGCGAGGATACCGGCCAGCACCAAAATCGCTCCCATGCCATGGCGAAGCCCCAATTTTTCCCCGAGGACCACAAAAGCCGTCAGCCACGCGAACACTGGTTCCAGCGTCAACATGACCGCGATATTGGCTGCCGGGATTACTTGCTGGGCCCATGTCTGGATGCCAAACGCGACAGCCGTGGCCAAAACTCCCGTCACCAACAGCGCAAACTGGACCAATGGCTGCCGCAGCGGGCTTCCCGCCATCAACAGGCGCGTCAGGGCATCCGGCCGGGGAGGTTCCAGGATGAGTGCGCCTATCGTCAAAAAGACCATCGCGAACCCGATCTGCAGCAGGATCAGCTGTTCAAAGTTGGCCCTGCCAGAGGCATGTGCCAGTGCGATCACGTACAGCGAAAATCCAACCGCGCAAAACAGAGTCAGCAAATTCCCAAGGCTTTCCTTTCCGCCGGAGCTGAAGAGCAAGCTCCAATGCGCGTGTGCCGGGATGGTCAACAGTGCAACTCCCAGCAACGCGACCACGGCCCCAGTCCATGTGGGCCACTCCGGCGCCCCTGCACCGGGAGGTCGCAGTCCGGGGATGGTCGCGAGGATAGGGACAATCACCACCACCAGGGCGGTAATGAACGCGGAATTCGTGGCCGAGGTGTAAACCATGCCTTGCGTCTGAAACACATACCCAATGGCCAGGCTGCCACCTGCGGCAGCGCCAAACAGCCACGCCTCCCGAGTTAGCTGCCGCCATTGCCTGCGGTAGATCAGCGCCAGACAGGCAAAGGCGATGACCATGCGCAGCACGTTGAACCACTGCGGGGCGATGTCGGCCAGCGCCTGCTTGACCAGCACGAAGGTCGCTCCCCAAAGAATGACCACCGCCAACATCAGGAGATGTGCCAGCGCATTGCGCGAAATTTTTGGCGAACTTGTGCCGGTCGTTCTCGAAGATTCGTTCATATGTCGGAATTCAGAAGGGTCGAAGCCGCGTTACATTTCTGTCTGCGCCAGCGCCAGCAACAGCAGCAAAATCCGGCGCAGCCCCAGGTCGCGTCCCGTCGCATCAAACCACTCCCGCAGACTATGGACGCCGCCGCCGCTGCCGCCACTGCCCAGGCTGACCGCTTCCACTCCGACGGACAAAGGAATGTTGGCGTCGGTGGAGGCGGTCCCGGTGTGACTCTGAATCTGCAGGTGCCGGTCGACGGCTCGCAGGGTCGTCAGGATATGTGCATCGTCGGGAAGCTTCGCCGCCGGGCGCTCGCCGATCGGCTCAATCGCAAATTGGATCGGCCCCCTGCTCTGGCTTTCGCTGGCCGCGCGATTGGCAGCCCCGACCGCGGTTTCCACCGCGGCATGGATTTCTTCTTCTAGTCGCAACAAAAACGCTGCGTCGGTCGAACGCGTGTCAATGCGCGCCTCAGCCTGCTGCGGGATTGCGTTGATCGACGTGCCGCCCTCGATGTGCCCGATGTTCCATGTCGTTCGCGGGGAAGCGGGCAATTCGATCCTCCCAATCTCGGCCAGCGCATTCGCCAGGACCAGAATTGGATTCGGCGTTCCCGCATCCGTCCACGAATGACCGCCGGGCCCGGTAATCGTGACGCGGAAACGCTTGCTGCCCAGCCCTTGCGTGACAATGGTGTCCGTGCCCGCGCCGTCCAGCACTACGGCGAAACGAATGCGAGAGGCAAGCTGCCGGTCACGGAAGAGATGCCGCATGCCGCGCAGATTGCCTTCTCCTTCTTCTCCCACATTGCACGCAAAAAGAACATCGCTCGCCGGCTTCAATCCTGTGGCGTGCATGGCTGCGGCTATGCCCAGCAGCGCCGTAATTCCGGCGCAGTTATCGCTTGCTCCAGGGATCAGCAGGCGACTGCCGTCCTGAATAGGCGCGCCAATGGCCTCGGCGGGAAACACCGTATCAAGATGGGCGGAAAACAGCGTGCAGGGCCGATACACGGCTTCCTCTTCCTCCGGCACGCCGCTTGCAACGCCGCGCAGCCACCCGAGCGCGTTGCCGCAATCGTCGATCTTGACATCTTCCAGTCCCAGCGCGACAAACCGCTCCGCCACCCAATGCGCCCGGGCCGCTTCTCCAAATGGAGGCGCTGCGGTCCCGGCCACCTGGCGATGCCACTCGCGCAGCTGCGGTTCCTGCAGATGAAACCACTGAAAGGCTCGATGCACACCCGGCTGCCCAGCCAATTGGCTGATGGTCTGAAAGGCCGAAATTGCAATGGTTTTTGGCATGGTGAAACCAGCGAGCGCAATCCACGCCGATAGGCGCGGCTATCTGTGCTAAGTCTATCGAAGATCGGTCGCGGAAACGGCGGGACTTGCCGCTGCGATTCGATTCAGTAGAAGACCTTCATCAAACATAGGCCATGGGCGGCGGCGGTCGGGCCAGCCAGGGCGCGGTTGCGTCCATCCAAAATGCGCCGCATCTCGGACGCTGGGATGCGGCCCCGACCGATCTCCACAAAGGTGCCGACAAGGTTGCGCACCATGTGATGCAGAAATCCATTGCCACGCACCGTGTAGGTAAGAATCTCTCCCGCGCCTCCTGCCAGGGTGTTGTCGAAAGGCGCCGCGTCCGATCCGACGAGCATCGCATCCAGCGCGCCAGGCAATGGAGCAGCCAGTGGTCCTCGCGACCACTGCGACTGCTCGATCCGGCGGACATTCGACTCGATCCGGCGGACATTCGAGAGGAACGCCTCTTCCTCGCAATCTCCGGCAGCGCTCGCCAGCCCAGTGTTGCCGCAGTCCACGGCCTCTTCGTCCTCAGCCCGTGCCGTGCGGTCCGGATCGGATGCCGCAAAGGAAGTGAAGTCATGTTCGCCGACGATTGCCTCCGCTGCTTGTTGCATCGCTTCCATATCGAGCGGCCAGCGACAGCAGGCGACATAGCGCGCGAAAAATGGAGAGCATTCGCCGCCTTGAAAGATGCGATAGGCATAGAGTTTTCCGATCGCACTGTGCCTGGCATGGAATCCCGCCTGTGCCTGTTCCGCCGAGAGAATACGAATGGCTGCCGGAAGAATGCGATTCAACGCGCGCTGAAGATTTTCCGCTGGAATCGCGGCCCTCAACGAAAAGCTGGCTACCTGGCCCCACGCGTGAACGCCGGCATCCGTCCGTCCCGATCCCTGCGGCAACACCCCTTCGCCCGTCACCGCGGCAACCGCTTCCGCGAGCGTGCCCTGGACAGTCGATCTTCCCGGTTGGATCTGCCACCCGTGGAATTCCGTTCCGTCGTACGCCAGGGTCAGTTTCCAGACCTTGCTTTCTTTCCCGCTGTCGCTTGCGTTCATCGCTGCCTTCATCGCTGCATCGCGTTCGCTTTCTGTGCTCGTTTTCTGCGCCCGCTTCCTGTTTGTCATTCGCGCCGGCCTGCGCCCCATGGCCAGCACGGCACGCGGCGGCCCATTCTGCTGCGATATACTCATCCTCGTTAGCAGAGTACACGTGGTTTCGTGCAGTCGACATGCGGCGCTCGCGTGACGGCTGTGTCGGTTGCCTGGAAGACTGTGCTTTTGGTTGGATCTTCGAGAAATTTCCAGGCGTTCGTAACGTAATTTGAGGAAACATTTTGCTTGGGAAGCGATGGGAACCATCCAGCCGGAAATCTCGTACCCAATTCTATAGAACGCGAATGGAGAACACGCTCGCCTGGGGGGACCACCGTTTTGTCATTTTTTTTTGATAAGGCATTCTCAGCGCCCCCGTCAGGACGTAGAGATTTCCGAAGCCGGACGCCGTCGCGCGCCATCGAATGGACAGCTTTTCATCCTGAGACGGCAGCGATATTTCGCAGCTTGCGGGAGCAGACAGCGTTCCGTCTGCTTCTGGGAGCCGCATCTGCGGTTCGGTCGGATTGGCTGGATTCGAATTTTTTTTTGGGCAAGGAAGGGTAGGGCAAACGTGAAGACGAAGGATTTGCAGAGTGGATGGATGGTTGTGCTGATGTTGTTGAACTTGGTGGTGCCGGTGGCCAGTGCTCAAGCGCAGAGTTCCAGCAGCACCTTGCCAAATGCTCCCGCGGCGACCGTTGCCACCCCGACCCCCTCTCAACCCACCCTCACCGAACCCTATTCTCTTCGCCCCACCGATCAGGATTTCTCTCGGGGAAAATCGCAGTTCCCCAATCCATTTTCCGTGTATACGGCAGCGACCGTCCCTCCCGCCCGCTTGAGTAATTCGCCGCTGATCGACACGCTTTATCGAGATGGAAAAATTTATCTCAGCCTGGACGACGCCATCATGCTGGCGCTGCAGAACAATTTCGACATCGCCATCGCGCGCTACAACCTGGACATTGCCGACACCGATCTTCTGCGCGCTCGCTCGGGCCTCGGTTACCTGGGCGTGAATACCGGCCTGGTGACAGGCACGTTGGGCGGCAGCACCAGCCCCGTGGCGAGTTCCGCGCCCGCCGCCACCACCGGCGCCACCAGTTCGACCAGTTCCACTTCCTCGACAACCATCCAGACCACGGGAGCTTCCGGCGGAGGGCCGGGAGGAACTTCGGCCGGCACCGGTGGTGCTGGCTCCGGTCCCAATGGAATTACTTCCACAACCCTGGGCGCGGGTCCGCTCGATGTACCCATCGAGCCGCTGGATCCTGTCGTCACTGGGAATGTGCAACTCTCGCGGGCCTATCTTCCGGAAACTTCGAAATTCATTACCGGAACGTTTCAGCTCAATCAGAACAGCAACCTATACAACTTCGGCTACACCCAGGGATTTCTGCCCGGGGAAACCCTCGCGCTCACCTTCAACAACACCCGCGCCACGACAAATGCGAATTCGGTCTTCGGCAGCTTCTACAGTCCCCAGATCAATACAACTTTCAATGCCCAGATCACGCAGCATCTGCTGCAGGGCTTTGGATGGGCTGTGAATGGGCGATACATCGCGATCACCAAGAACAACCGGCGCATCACCGACTCCGCTTTCCGCGCCCAGCTGCTCTACACCATCGACCAGATTGAAAACATCTACTGGGGCCTGGTCGGCGCGTATCAGGATGAAAAGGCCAAGGAGGGGGCGCTGCAGCAATCCACGGCGCTGCTTGCCGACGATAAAAAGCAATTGCAAATCGGCACCCTCGCCCCGCTCGATGTGGTCAATGCAAATGCCCAGGTGGCCAGTGATCAGCAGTCATTGATCAGCTCCAAGACCAAGCTCGAGTATCAGCAGCTCATTATCAAACAGGCGATTGCGCGCAATCTGGACGATCCTATTTTCGCTGCCGCGCCGATTATTCCCACCGATCGTGTCTCCTTGGTGCAAACGCCGGAGGAGGACATGCCGCTGGAAGAACTGGTCCAGAAAGCCTACGCCAATAGCCCCAACGTGGAGCAGGCGACGCTCGCTCTCAAGAACCAGCAGATTACCCTCAAGTCTGTCAGGAACGCGCTGCTGCCGGTGCTCGACGTGTACGCGTTCTACGGGGCCGCCTCCATCGGCGGATCGAAAAACCCGCTCATCACCTGCGGACTGATTCCAGCGCTCGGCTACGATCCCTGCGCCGGCACGCCGGGAAACAATATTCCCTATAGCACCGTGCTGGGCCATTTGTTTAACAGCTCCGGGCCCGATAAAGGCGTTGGCTTCAATTTCACCGTGCCCATCCGCAATCGCGAAGCGCAGTCCCAGCAGGAGCGCGCGCAGATTGAGTATCGCCAGTCGCAGATGCGCCTGCAGCAGTTGTATGTGCAGCTCCGGATGCAGGTCACGAATCTGCGATATGCATTGCAGAACGATCGCGCGCAGGTCGAGTCCGCACAGGCCAGCCGGCAATATGCGGTGCAGAGTCTCGATGCGGAGCAGAAGAAATATCATCTCGGCGCATCGACCACGGCGAATGTTCTGTCGCAGACGCGAAATTATGAGACCGCGCAGGACAACCTGATTGCCGCTCAAACCGTCTACGCTGAGGATCGCGCCGCGCTCTCCGAACTGGTCGCCGATACCCTACAGAAATACGGCATCAACATCACCGACGCTGCCACAGGAAATGTCACCCAGGAACCCACCGTGCCCGGCTTGCAAGCGCCCCAGCCGGAAGCAAAGCCCGAGCCGCTGCATCCTGACCAGACGCCGAATGGAGCCAGCTAGCCGGGCACCCCATCCTTCGCGTCTTTGCAAAGGATGGGAATCGAATCCTTCGCGCTATCGCTCGGTGATGCGATCCAGGAAATCGAAAAACTCCGGGAAGGAAATGGCCGCCGATTCCGCTCCGTGGATCTCGGATTGCCCCGTGGCCCGCAGCGCAGCCACGGCGAACGCCATCGCGATGCGATGATCGTCGCCCGCATCGATTTCCGCTCCGTGCAAAACCTGGCCGCCGGGTACGTCCAGGCCATCCTCAAATTCCTCCACCGTCGCGCCCATCGCGCGCAGGTTCTTTGCCACCAGCGCAATCCGGTCGGACTCCTTCACGCGCAATTCACGCGCATCCCGGATGCGGATTCCTTCCCGCGTGTATGGCGCAATCGCGGCCAGCACCGGCAGTTCATCGATCAGTTGTGCCGACATCGCTCCGCTGATCTCCGCGCCCAAGAGTCCTGCAGGATTGCCGACGACTTGCAGCGTGCCCACCAGCTCCGCGTGCTGTTCGCTCAATTCCAGCACCTTCAGCCCTACCCCCAGACCACGCAACACATCCAGCAACGAGGCCCGCGTGGGGTTCATCCCCACACCATCCAGCACCAGGTTCGACTCCGGAAACAATGCCGCCGCGCAGAGAAAAAATGCTGCCGACGACAGATCGCCCGGCACGCCGGCATCGATACCATGAAGTTTCTGTCCGCCGGCGATGCTGACGGTCAGTTGGCTCCGCTCTACCTCGGCGCCAAAGGCCCGCAACGCAAGTTCGCCGTGATCGCGCGTGTGGACGGACTCATGCACATGCGTGGTGCCGCTGGCTTGCAATCCGGCGAACAGCAGGCATGTTTTTACCTGCGCGCTGGCAATGGGTGTCTGATAGTCCAGGCCATGCAGCGCGCCGCCGTGGATGGTGACCGGCGCGTGTCCCTCCGTCAGATCGAGCCGCGCCCCCATCGCCGTCAGCGGAGTGCGAATTCGCTCCATCGGTCGCCGGCTTAGAGAATTGTCGCCCACCAGCGTACAGGTGAAAGGCTGCGCTGCCAGCAGACCGGCCAGCATCCGCATCGTGGAGCCGGAATTGCCGCAGTCAAGGGCCGCCTCCGGCGGTTGCAATCGACCGGCACGTCCGTGGATGGCAACCGCCCCATGTTCGCCGCGGTCGACCTGCGCGCCCAACTGCTCCATGCAGGCCAGCGTGCTGTGCGGGTCCGCGCCGCTGGAAAAATTCGTCAGGTGCGACGTGCCTTCGGCGAACCCAGCCAGCATGGCGTAGCGGTGGGAGATGCTTTTGTCCCCCGGCAGCCGCAGGCTTCCCGCCACGTTGCCCGCGGGAGTAACGATGCGTGTTGAACCGGACGGCGGCGAAGCGGACGACTTCATCTGCGACAAATGGATGTCTCCTTCAAAATTCTTTCGCCGGTCCGATCGAAATCCGGAAAAACTGCGGCTCTTCCGCGAACGTTCCATTTCGGAACTGCCGATCCAAACCGGAAATCTCATCGTATCGTGAACCGATTCTTTCGTGGGAACTTCGCCCCGCAACCGCACCATAAAAACGGGCGAGAGACGGCGATTGATAGCGTGACTGCCGTCGCCCGGAAGCGAGGCTCTCATGTTGAAGATAGACGCATGCAAGACAGGCATCGCCGTCGCCATCGCATTCGGTTGCCTGTCGATTCCTCAGACATTGGCTCAGAGCGACAGCCCAAACGCGAACCCGCAAAACGCTTCTCCGGCGAACCCCCGCATCCTCGTGCCTGCCAGCCCCTTCACGGAATCCGAAATCCAGTCCGAAGCCATGGAAATGTATCGGCGCGCCTCGCGGGAACTGCATCAGGGCCACGCCGTTCCCGCCGAGCAGGATGCGAATCGCGCTCTCCAACTCGACCCAAAATTTGCCGACGCGGCGGCGCTGGCGGCCACCGCTGCGCTCGCGCAACAGCAATTCGATCGCGCAGCCGCAGAAGCCACGCATGCCATTCAGATTGATTCCGCGGAAGAAAAAGCATATGTCATCCTTGCAACCGCGCAGAACTATCTTGGGCACTATTCTGCCGCCGTCGATGCCCTGCGCCACGTTCGGCCGCAGGAGCAGGCAACATGGCAAGTCGCGTATCAGTGGGCGCGGGCAGAGGCGGGTCTGCAGGATGTACAGCAGTGTCTGCAGTGGACCAACCGCGCTGCGCTCTCCGCACCGCAAAACTTCGCTCCGCTGCATCTGTTGCGTGCCAGCGTGTTGTTGGCGTTAGGAGAAAATGCGCGTGCCGCCGACCAGTTGGAAATCTACCTGCAATTGCCCAGCGTCAACGCATCCGAGCGCGATCTTCTCACGCAGGAACTGCATCGGCTGCGCCAACTGCCGCGGAAAAGCGCCGGCTCTCTGCCCGCCAACGGCAACTAGCCGCAATGCAGCGATGCCGATTGCGCCGAGTTTGTGCGGTGGCCCATTCAAGCTGTTCTTTGGCTTGAGTGGGAGGGAAGATATTGTTCTCCGAGACCCTTCGACCTGGCTCAGGCAGGCTCCGCGAACCTGGGTTCGTTCCAATCTCCACCCTGCTAATGTGTGTAGAATGATCCTGCTTTTCTAACTTCAACTTTGGAGATGCGGGATATGCAGCGTCGCGATTTCATCAAGTCGGTGGTTGCCCTGGGTGGGGCATCGGTACTGGGTCAAGGTTCCTCGTTCGCGATTCAGGATTCGTCCTATGCCCCCACGCCGCAACCGGACGTGAAACGCGTTCTCGTCATGTTCAAGTGCCATTTCGATGCTGGCTTTATTGCCACCCAGGCGGCTGTCGTCGATTGGTATTTCTCCGACTACTTCCCGGAAGCGATCCGGCTTGCAAGCGACATGCGCCGCACCGGCGGTCATCCCTACGTGTGGACCACCGGCTCATGGCTGGTCTATGAATATGTGGAGCAGGCCTCCCCTCAAGATCGTCAGCGCATGGAGCAAGCCATCGCGCAAGGCGACATCGCCTGGCATGCGTTGCCTTTCAGCTGGCAAACCGAGCTGATGGATCCATCCATGATCGCGGGAAGCATCGGTCTGTCGCAGTCCTTGGACCGTCGCTTTGGGCGGACCACCACAGGCGCGAAAATGACCGACGTCCCCGGTCACACCCGCGGCTTGATCGCTCCAATCGCCGCTCAAGGCGTCAGGTTTCTCGATATCGGTGTCAACGGCGGTTGCACGCCGGCGGAAGTTCCTCCGTTGTTCCTCTGGAAAGATTCCAGCGGCAACAGCCTCGTAGTGATGTATCACCTCGGATACGGCGGCATGGTCCAGGTGCCCGGTTCCGATCTGGTGATCTCCATTGTGGTGCGAAACGACAACAGCGGTCCGCACTCGCCCGACGAGATCGTGCGCATCTATTCCGAAATGAGCAAACGCTACCCAAACGCCGAAATTCGCGCCTCCAGCCTTACAGACATCGCCAATGCCGTGGAACCCTACCGGAATCGGTTGCCGCTCGTGACCCAGGAAATCGGCGACACGTGGACCTATGGCGTTTCCAGCGATCCGCTCAAGGTTGCCCGCTATCGCGAAGTCGCCCGTCTCCGCCAGTCGTGGATTGCGCAGGGCAAGTTTCACTCCGGCGACGCCACAGACGTGGCCTTGCTGCGTTCCCTAGCCCTGGAGGCGGAGCACACCTGGGGCACAGATACGAAAACCTGGCTCGACTACGACCATCAAACTCCGCAGGACCTGGCAAAGATGCTCGACACGAAGAACTACAAGGTCGTCGCATTCAGTTGGGAGGAAAAGCGTAAAGACCTCTTCGATGGAATCGCCCGCCTCCCCGCGCCTTTGCGCACCGAAGCGGAACAAGCAGTTCGCAACCTGCAGCCGACTGAGCCGCGGCTCGATGGCGGAGCGGTCGTCGCCGCGACGGAGGAAATAGAAAACCCGCATTTCATCCTCAAACTTGATCCGAAAACAGGCGCCATCCATCGCCTGCGCAACAAGAAATCCGGGCGCGAATGGGCCTCGCCCGACCATCCCCTGGCTCTGTTTTCCTATCAGACCCTCTCGCATGAGGATTATGTGCGATATCTTTCCGCCTACACCGTCATCAAGGCTGACTGGCTCAGTTTCGATCTGGGCAAGCCCAACATCGAACGCTTTGGAGCGAGAAGTCAGGAGTGGCAGCCATCCCTGGTCGAGTTGCGCGCGGCAAAAGATGCGCAAGGCCATCGTCTCCTTGCCCAGCTCGAGATCCGCGACCCGCAGGCACAGCAGTCGGGCCGCGCCGCATTCCCGCAGAAGCTGTATATGGAATTGCTGCTTCCAGACGCGGAGCCGGTGGTCCATCTGAATTTCTACGCCTTGCAAAAGCCGGCCACGCGCCTGCCGGAATCGCTCTGGCTTACCTTCGATCCGGTCGTCTCCAATCCGAAGGGATGGATGTTGGAAAAGTCGGGCGAACAGGTGTCGCCCTTCGATGTTGTTCGCGGCGGCAGCCGCCAGATGCACGCAGTTTCCACGCATTTCAGTTACAAGGATCAGGATGGATCGTTTGTCGTGGAGCCGTTGGACTCGCCTTTGATCGCCATGGGCAGCAAATCCCCGCTGAATTTTTCCAAGGACCAGCCGGACCTCTCCAGCGGCATGCATTGCAATCTTTTCAACAACGCCTGGGGCACCAATTACATCATGTGGTACGGCGAAGATATGCGCTCTCGCTTTGTCTTGCGTGCCTGATCGACCGACTGGCGGTCAGGTAGGTCCCGGGTCGCCAGGCGATCCGACCGAAGCGCAAGAGTAGTGGAGCCGACCTCAAACGATGCCCTCTACGCTAGCGCAGATACTTCGGCGGTGAGAGTATCTCTACTTTAGGGAAGTATGTTTGAAAGGTCGCAACGTCGCGCGTAAGCAACGCCAGATGTTCAATTGCCGCATGCGCGCCAATATAAAAGTCCGGCAGCGGAGTTTGTCGCAGCCCTCCGCGCCTGCGGTAAGCCAGGAAGCACTTGCCAGCCAGAAATCCGGCTTCCCAGGGAAGGGCATTCCTTTGGTATAGGCTGCCGGGTAGAGCGGCATTCAACGCTTCGATGGTCGTATATCCGATCGAGACCTCGGCATAGATGATGGGATTGATGATCAACGTCGCATGTTCAGTACACTCCGCGAGCGCGCTTCCCGACCATCCGCTCCAGTCCTCATCGTTGGTGGCGATGTCCAGCAGAATGTTGCTATCCACCAGGACGCCGCGGCAGTTGCGCAGGCGCGCCGCCAAATCCGTCAAACCCGATTTCATTTGGTCTTTCTGCGGCGACCCGCTGCGCGCGTCAATGCCATGATTTCGTCTGTGCTCATGCGCGTGTCCGCCGTGCCACGGAGCGCTTCGAGCGCTCTGTTTCCTCTGGCGCCCGCGCCGGCCACGCGCCTGGCTTTGCGGATGCGAGCATGATCGCCAGCCACCTCGAACTCGACCTCAGTATGAGGCAAAAGGCCTAGCCGATTACGGACATCTTGCGGTATGGTGACCTGACCCTTGCTGGTGATTTGCATAGTAATACTCCTACCAGTAAGTGTAATGCTGAACTTTTCGGAGCGCAAATTGCACACAACTGAATATTCCGCGCGTTCAGCACTTCACCGGATTTTTCGCATCGATCACGCGCAACGCGATGACGGTCTCATCGTCGAAATGTTCCACTCCGCCCTGAAAGTCGGAAACCTCTTTCAGGATGTTGCCGACCATGGTGGAGGCCGAGCAGTGCCGGTTTTTTTCCAGCACCGCCGTCAACCGTTCCAGATCGAACATTTCGTCGCGATCGTTTTCCGCGTCAATCATGCCGTCGGAGTAGAACACCAGCATGTCGCCGGGCTGCGTCGATAGCGTGAACTCTTCGTATTCCACATCCGGGAACATGCCCAGCGGAATGCCCGTCGCCTGGATCGCTTCCACACCTTTGGCGCGGCAGAATAGCGGCTGGCATGCGCCCGCATTGGCAACCTGCAAGGTCCTGTCGTTGTCGTTCCAAATTGCGAACAACATGGTGACGTATTGCGCGTCCAGTTTCCGTTCCTGCAGTTGCTCGTTCAGCAATGCCAGCATGTGCGCCGCGGTTGGTTTCTGCGCCGCCAGCGAACGCATGATGCCGCTGACCAGCGCCGCATACAGCGCCGCCGCTGCCGCCTTTCCGCTCACATCTCCCAGCACGATGGCCGTGCGTCCGTCCCCATAGTCCAGAAAATCGTACAGATCGCCCCCAATGGTGCGCGCCGGCACAAAACGGGCTGCCAATTCGGCATGGACAGGGTCGGGAACGGTTTGCGGCATCAGGCGAAACTGCACCTTGCGCGCCATCGCCAGGTCTTCTTCCAGGCGCTGTTCTTCCTGCGCCAGCCGTTGATAGAGCCCGGCGTTTTCCAGCGCAATCGCCAGCTGCGACGCCAGCGTGCTCACCGCATGAACGTTGTCTTCACTAAAGAAATGCGGCCGCGTATGTTCCAGGTCCAGCACGCCCAGCACTTTGCCTTTGTAGATCAGCGGCACCGCCATCTCCGACCGCGTTTCCGGGTGCACCATCATGTAGCGCGGATCGCCGCACACATCGCCCACCGTGATCGTCTGCCGCGTGCTGACCGCCGCGCCGATCAGTCCGCGCTGCAGCGGCACCGGCTCGGAAAATGAGTTGTCCGTCTTCCCGAATCGAATGGAAAAGCGATGGATCAGCATGTTGCTTTTTTCGTCCAGCATCCAGATGGCGAACATCTGGTAGGGAATCACGCGCTGCAACAGCTTTCCAACCCGCTCCAGCAGCTGTTCCGGATCCAGAATCGAGGTGAGTTCGCGGCTGATTTCATGCAACAACTCCAGCGACCGCGCCTGCCGCGAAATGCGCGTATAGAGCCGCGCGTTCTCTATCGCGATCGCCACCCGCGAAGCCGTCAGTTGCAGCAGGTGCAAATGCTCCGGACGAAAATAATTCGGCTGCTCGGATTGAATATCGATCACGCCGATGACTCGGTTCTTGGTCACCAGCGGCACGGCCAGCTCCGAACGCACCTGGGAATTCGCATCGATGTAGTTGGAAAGCGCGCTGACGTCGTTGATCAGCATGGCTTCCCGGCGCTCGGCCACTTGTCCCACGACGCCCTCACCCATGCGAATCCGCAACCGTTCCACATCCGCGGAATGGCCGATCTGGAAACGCATCCGCAGCTCATTGGTGCGGTCGTTCAGCAGCAGAATGGCAAAAATGCGGTATTCGATGACGGCGCGCACCAGGTCCGCCACGCGATGCAGCAGCGTTTGCAGGTCCAGGGTGGTATTCAGCGCGTCCGCAAGCCGGGTGAGGAAGTCGCCTTGCAGGGAATCGATTCTGGGCTCGTTGCGAGGGACCCCGGCGGACGTGGGACGATAATCGCCTTCGTACACGTGTTGTTCGGCAGCGGACTTCGAGATGCCGGCGCCCTTCGGATCGGTCTTCGCCGGCTGCGTGGTCGCGCTGTGACCTGCGGCCGTGTTTTCGGACACAGCTTCCTGCGCGTCGGGCGCGGCTGTTTCGGATGCGGATTTGCGCTTGTTGGGACTCATGGCCTGCTCTTCAGCATAGCGTAGTGACGCGCAAGGAGTTCCACAGGATTTCCGCGGGAACCGCCGTCCGCTTGCTGCCAACTATTTGCAGGATGCCGCACCCTGTCCCGCAAGATAATTCCGCACCGTGCGCTGCTGTTCCATGTAGCTTTCCACAATCGCTACGCCGGAAGAGGTGCCGATGCGGCTGGCCCCCGCCTCCAGCATGTCGCGGACTGCGTCCAGCGTGCGGATGCCGCCCGCCGCTTTCACGCCGCAGCGCCCCCCGGCCACACCCCGCAGAAGGCTCACGTCTCCCACCGTCGCGCCGCCAGTCGAGAAACCAGTGCTCGTCTTCAGGAAGTCCACTCCCGCGGCGACGCAGAGTTCCGATGCGCGCAGCTTTTCCTCCAGCGTCAGCAGGCATGTCTCCAGAATCGCTTTGATCCGGGCGCCGGCATCGTGCGCCAGTTCCACCAGGGTGCGCACATCGCTCTGCACGGTCGCGTTGTCGCCGCTTTTCAGCGCGCCAATATGGATTACCATGTCCAGCTCTCGTGCTCCCATGCGCAACGCGGACTCGCCTTCTTCGCGTTTGTTGTGGGTCAGGGATGCTCCCAATGGAAACCCCACGACGGAGCCGACGGACACGCCGGAACCCGCCAGCACACTGTGCGCCAGCGCGATCCAGCAGGGGTTGACGCTCACGCAGGCGAAGCGATAGTGCAGCGCTTCCTCGCACAGTCGCAACACATCGGCAGCGGTGGCATCGGGCTTCAACAGGGTGTGGTCCAGTGTCGCCGCCAGGCTCTGCCAGTCGCGGAGCGCACCGGCGGCAAAGCCCGCAACATCGAAGCTGGAGATTTCATATTCGTCTGCAAGTTCAGGGGAAGAGGAGGTGCTCATGGTCCAATTTTCCTATCTACAACTTTGGATGCGGATGAAGCTTACTACTCCCATACATCGGCGGGAGCATCTGTGGGCATCAGGCAAATGTCTGGAAGGTTGCGATAGCGTTCGGCGAAATCCATCCCGTAGCCAACCACAAATCGGTTGGGAATCGAGAATCCAATATAATCCGCTTGGATGTCGCATAGACGCCTTTCAGGCTTGTCCAGAAACGCCGCGATCTTCAGTGTAGCGGGCCGCTGTGCCAACAGCATCTTTTTTAAGTAGCAAAGTGTCCGCCCGGTATCCAGAATGTCCTCTACCAGAATCACGTTTTTCCCTTCAATCGGCTGGTCGACGTCCTTGATCAGCCGAACCGCGCTGGAACGCGTCGCCATGCCATAACTGGAAACGGCGAGAAAGTCGAAGGTACAGTCCACTTCGATGGCGCGCGACAGGTCGGCCACAAATGTCGCCGCACCCTTCAGCACGCCCACCAGCACGACGCTCTGTCCGGCGAAATCTCGGCTGATTTTCATCCCCAGCTCGCTGACCCGCTGCTGGATCTGCTGACGTGTCAGGAGACACTCGAGAGCTTGCTTGTTGGTCGGCTCAGTCATGAAGGATTGCATCTATCGCTGATTGTAGGACGGAATCTTGAAGATTGCGTGAGCCATCGGCGCCTGGGACCGTCCATCCCCGGAAATACGATTCGATCGCTTCACTTATACTGGAAATCTAGGGAATTTTGTCTGCATGTATCCATTCATTCATATAGGGCGTTTTGAAATCGGCACCTTCGGCATCCTGCTTTGGCTGGCCGCGGTTTCCGGCTGTTGGGTGCTGTATAAAAACTTTCAGCGCAAGGGAATTGAGGCGGATGCCATCAACGTCACTGCCCTGGCTACCGTGGCCGGCATTGTCGGCGCAAAGTTGTGGCATGTCTTCGAGTCACCTCATTTGTTGATGCAGATTCCGATGCAACTGCTGCTCGATCGTGCCGGATTTGCCTGGTTCGGCGGCCTGGTAGCAGCTATTCTGGTCTTGATGTGGCAGGGTCGCGTCGCCAAGGTGGGCGCGCTCGGCATGATGGACCTCGCGGCCCCAGCGGCCGCGGTAGGCTACGGCGTGGGCCGCCTCGGATGTCTCACGTCCGGGGACGGAGACTACGGCATTCCCACCTCGCTGCCCTGGGGCGTCAGTTTTCCTCATGGCTTGGTCCCTACCATGCAGCGCGTGCAGCCTACGCCTGTCTATGAATTCATCGCGGCACTTCTCATTGCCTGGTATTTGTGGCAGCGCGGGAGAGGCGACAAGCCTGTGGGGCTCATCACCGGCGAGTATCTGGTCTGGACCGGATTGGCCCGCTTTCTGGTGGAGTTTGTCCGCATCAATCCGAAGATTTATTTCGGCATGAGCAACGCCCAGGTTGCCAGCATCGGCTCTGTCATCGCCGGAGTCGTCTTGATCGTCTGGGCGCAACGGCATCCGCATACGATCCAGCAGACGCGAAAGCACAAGCCGGCCTCTCACACGGTCCCCAGCTGAGCCTTTCCTCAAAGTCTCTTCAGGAACTCTTTCACTTGTTCCAGCTGCGGAAACATCTTCTCTTCCTGCTGGAATTCGCGTGAATGGACACACCTGCGTCCGCCGCGCATCCGCACCGGATGTTTTAAATGCAGCATCTCGTGAAACACCAGGTACTCCACGGCATAGCGAGGGGTTGCCGGGCGATCGAACACACGGCTCACCACAATGGTATTGTGCGCGGCGTCGTAATGGCCCAGTTGGCGTCGGGCGGAGTGCGCGCTCCAGGTCAGCACCGGCCTGCCCAGCAGTCCATGGAAGAATTGCCGGTTGAGATGGTCGAAGACCTCGTCTAAATCGTAATAGTCGCCTTGCGCCGTGGAAACATTCTTCCTGCCGCGGCTGCGCCGCACCAGCTCCGCCTGCCGGATCACGGCCTCACTGCTGAGATGCCGGCGATAGCGGTTGGCATGGACCGGTTCGATCGGCTTGCGATAGAGCTTCGCCAGCAGGATGTGCGCAATCGCGCGGGTCACGCTGTCCGGCGCGCCTTCCAGCATGTCGGAAAGTCGCACCAAGGCTTTGCCGTCGCGCAGCCGAATGGTCGTGTTCACGCCCGTGAACGGATAGAAGCTGATACGAAACGGCGGCATGGGAGCGCGCGGACGCAGGCGCCGATACTCAGCGGAAAAAATGTCCTGCAGGCGCAGCGCAGACGTTGGGCTTGTTGGATCAGGTTCCAGCATGGGGAGAAGCGCTGGGGGCGATGCGGTCAATTCGAGGTCCCCTTCTGCAATATTCCAATTCGATTGTAGAGAATTTTGTGGGAGGATGGCAGCGCTCCACATCCGCAGCCGGACCGTCGTAAACCACCGGAACAGGCGGGTGTTCAATATCGGTCCCTCGCTATTTCTCCAGCGCGTGCAGCCGTTGTTGTGTCTGTTGCACTTCGTCTGGATACTGATCGTGTGCGACGCTGAGAAATTTTCGATAGTACTGGATCGCTTGTTTTGTCTGATGCAGATGATCGAGCGCCGTGGCCCGCAGAAACAAAGTCACCGGACTCTCGCTCAACGTTTGCGCGCGATGGTCCAGCGCCGTCAGCACCAGCGGATACTGCCCGTCGCTCCACGCCGCGAAGGCGAGTCCGCTCCATGCGTCCTCCTGCGTCGGCTGGATCGCAAGTGATTTTTGAAATGCCTCGACCGCCTGCGCCCATTGTTTCTGGTGCATCAAGTTTTCTGCTGTCGCCGTCAGCAGGTCAGGATTTTTTTCATCGTTTGCCAGCAGTTGCTGGTAGAGCGGCGCCGCCTTGTCCGCCTCGCCGGCGCTGCTATATAGATCCGCCAGCATGCGCGTCACCGCAGGCTGATTGGGGTTCTGCAGATGCAGCGTTTCCAGCTGCGAAACTGCCGCTTGCGTATTTCCTTGCCCAGCCAGCGCCGTCACCGACAACGCCAACAGTGTGGGGTCGTTCGGCTCCTGCGATAATGCCGGCTGCAATGCGGTCTCCGCGTCGGCGAATTTCCCTTCATGATTCAGCGCGCGCGCCAATCCTTCCGCGGCCGGGATGGAGGTCGGATCCTCGGTGAGGATTTTTCGGTATTCCTTTTCCGCGCCGGCATAATCGCCCGTGTCCTCCGCCAATTGGGCCGCGAAGAAGGTGTCGCCCGTCTGTTCCGGCGTCAACTTCAGCGCTACCAGTAGAGCATCGCTGGCCGCGGCATCGTCATGCATCTCTCCATCGACGCGTGCCAGCGTGCGCGCGACGCTCGCAACGGCTTCACTGGGATTGCCGCTTGCAGGCTGCAGCGTGACAGCCGTTTCCAGTTGGTGGCGAGCTTCTTGCCATTGTTGCTGCGATGCCAGCAGGCGGCCCAGCGCGGCATGCGATTCAAACTGCTTCGGATCGAGGCTCTCCGCTTTGCGGTAGTCGGCTTCCGCGGCGGCCAGCTGATGCTGTGCCTGTTCCACGTATCCGCGATCGTAAAAGATTCGCGCGTTTTCCGGAGAATTTGCAGGCTCTGCCGCCAACGCCTTGTTCAACAGCGGAAGGGCATGTTCGTAATCCTCTCGTGCGATGGCAGTTTCCGCTCCAGCCAGAAATGTGGCCGCTGACGTGGGGGCATTCACCGTAGGCACGGATGTCCCCGGAGGAAGCGGCGCGGTCTGCGCCTGCATCCACACGGCAGCCGGTAACAGCGCGGCCGCTACAGCACATCGAAGGACAAACGATTGCATCGTCAACTTCCTGTCGCTCTCAATCCAGTGGCTTGGTTAGACGGCTTCAACACCCGCGCCAGCCAGTGGCCGGTGTGCGAGCCTGGCGCCGCCGCAATCTGCTCCGGTGTTCCGACCGCGACAATTTCTCCGCCGCGGCGTCCGCCTTCCGGCCCCAGATCGAGGATCCAGTCGGCAGCTTTCAGTACATCCAGATTATGCTCAATCACCAGCAGCGATCCGCCGCCATCAATCAACTGCCGCAGCGCGGACAGCAGTTTGCTGACATCGTCGAAATGGAGTCCAGTGGTCGGCTCATCCAGAATGTACAGCAATCGGTTCTTCGCGCGCTTGCCCGCGGAATGGCCGCCCGCAGGCCTTGCGTTGGCCAGATGCGACGCCAGCTTCACTCGCTGTGCTTCGCCGCCGGAAAGCGTCGTTGCAGACTGTCCCAGCCGCACGTAGCCCAGCCCAACATCGTCCAGCACTCGCAGACGCTCCTGGATTTTGATGTGTCCGGCGAAAAACTGCAGCGCCTCTTTCACCGTCATATTCAGCACGTCGTGAATGTTCTTGCCCTTGTACCGTACCTCCAGCACGCCCACTTTGAAGCGCGTCCCATTGCATTCCTCGCAGGGTAGTTCCACGTCCGCCAGAAATTGCATTTCCACCGTCACCGTGCCATCGCCCTGGCAAACATCGCAGCGCCCACCCGGAACGTTGAACGAAAAAAATCCGGCGGCATAGCCTCGCCGCTTCGCATCCGGCAGCGACGCATACAGTTCGCGAATGCCGTCGAACGCCTTCATGTAGGTCACCGGGTTGGACCGAGGAGTGCGTCCGATCGGCGACTGGTCCACCAACACCACTCCGTCCAGGTGCTGCGCGCCTTCCAGCGTGTCGTACAGGTGCGTCGGGTCCGCAATGTCGTTTTCGCCCAGGCGATGCGCCAGCGCGCGATACAGCACGTCATGCACCAGCGTCGATTTGCCGGAGCCGGAAACGCCGGTAATGCAGGCCAACACGCCCAGCGGAATCTCGCAGTCCACCGATTGCAGATTATGCGCGCGCGCGCCCTTCAGCCGTAGCCACGCCGTTCCCGGTGTGCGCCGCCGCGATGGAATCGGAATCGACAGCTGCCCACGCAGATATTTTCCCGTCAGCGAATTCGGCGACTCCATCAGTTCCGGCAGCGTGCCGGACGCCAACAGTTTGCCGCCCAGCTCCCCCGCGCCCGGTCCCAGGTCCAGCAGATAATCCGCCGCGCGAATAATGTCCGCATCGTGCTCGACCACAAGAATCGTGTTTCCCAAATCGCGCAAGCCTTCCAGAATTCGAATCAGCCTGCCCGTATCGCGTGGATGCAATCCAATCGAAGGTTCATCCAGCACATACATCGCGCCCACCAGTTGCGAGCCCAGCGAGGTCGCCAGTTGCACCCGCTGCGCCTCCCCGCCGGACAACGTAGACGACAGCCGATCCAGCGACAAATAATCCAGGCCTACATCGTTCAGAAATCCCAGCCGCTGGCGAACCTCTTCCAGAATTCTTCCCGCCATCTCCATCTGCGCCGGGCTGAGTCGAAGCTGCGCAAAGAATGCCTGCGCTTCTCCCACGGTCAGTGCGGTCACATCGCAAATGTCGCGTCCGCCAATACGCACCGCGCGCGCTTCCGCGCGCAGCCGCTTGCCATTGCATTCCGGGCACAGCGCATAGCCGCGATACTTGCTCAGGAACACGCGAACATACAGCTTGTATTTCTTGCGCTCGAGATGCGCGAAAAATCCTCGAATGCCGGGGAACGATCCCTCCCCATTCAAAAGAAAGTCCTGATGTTCCGTCGCGAGATCTTTCCATGGAACATCCAGGGGAAGATTTGTTTCCTTCGCTGCACGGCGCAGCTCGCCAAACATCGGCCGATATTTCGGCCGCACCCACGGGTCGATGGCGCCCTCGTTCAGTGTGCGTGTTTTGTCGGGAATGATCCGGTCCAGGTCGAAGTCGATCGTATTGCCGAACCCCTCGCACCGCGCGCACGCCCCATAAGGATTGTTGAACGAAAACAGCGGCGGCTCCGGCTCGCGATAGACGCGGTTGCAACTGCTGCAGGCATACGCGCCGGAGAAGCGGAGCCGTGGTCGTTCACTTGCCGCCGCCTCCCGGTCATTCTCATCCGCGCGCGGAACCACTTCGAAAATCACTTCGCCGCTTTCGCGATATCCCGTTTCCGCCGCGTCCACAATGCGTGCCCTCGCCTCGGCGGAGACCACAATGCGGTCGATCAAAATGAAAAGCGGCTGCGAAAAATCAATCTCCAGCAACGACTCCGGCGTGGAAAACTCGTAAATCTTTCCATTCTGATACAGCCGGTTGAAGCCGCGCTGCCGCAGCTCCCCAAGCCGCTGCCGCCGCGGGTCCACTGGGGCTCCGGGAACCTCCGGAGCATCCGGCACATACTCGGTGGCATAGCGGTTGATCTTCGCCGCTTTCTGCGAGGCAGCCAGCAATGCCACCCGCGCAGCCTCCGCCTTGGTCACCGGCTTGCCGTCTTTTTTCGTCGGCGCCGCAGCAATTTTCTTTGCGCTCTTCGCCGCCTTCTTCGCAGCTTTCTTCTTAGCGGTCGAGGGTCCGGTTTCTTCGCCCGCTTCCGGCAGCACCACCGGAAACAGCGCCAGAATCCGCGTCTGTTCCGGCAACTTCAGCACTGCCTCAGCAATTTCATCCACGCTGTCGCGCTTTACAATGGCGCCGCAGGTCAGGCAGTACATCGTCCCACAGCGGGCGTACAGCAGCCGCAGATAATCGTAGATCTCCGTTGCCGTCGCCACCGTGGAGCGAGGATTCCGCGTCGTATTCTTCTGCTTGATGGCAATCGCCGGGGCCAGGCCGTCGATTTGGTCCACGTCCGGCTTCTCCATCCGCTCCAGAAACTGCCGCGCGTAGGCCGAAAGCGACTCCACGTAGCGCCGCTGGCCCTCGGCGTAGATCGTGTCGAAGGCGAGCGAAGACTTGCCCGACCCGGAAACGCCGGTCACAACCGTCAACTGGCCGTGCGGAATCTCAAAGTCGATGTTCTTCAGGTTGTGAACGCGCGCGCCGCGAACGGTGATCGAATCCATTGGGTCAGGGTCCCTGCAAGGGGCTGGCAGCGCGCAAAGCGCACACCACCGCATCTTCCTAGTTTACAGCCTGGATGGGAATGGCATCGCCACAAGTCAGGATGGGATAATTGCTGCGATTCTATGTTTTGGCCCCGCCATATCTATCGCTGCCGTGTGTATCCGCATCCGGCGTCATTGAGCAGTTAGGAGAATCATGAAAAATCCCGCGACCACCAATATTCTGCTGCTGGTCATCATTCTGCTGCTGGTCATCGCGATCGCTTTAATCGCCATCGCTACGCGGCCCCTGCGCCAGCCGCATCCCGCGCAGGCGCAAACCTCCGCGCCATACCCGTTCTACATTGAGCCGGGGACGCAAATGTTGCGCTCTCCGGATGGCAGCCAAAATATCTACGGCAAAATGGTCATTGACTTACAAACCGGAAAGGTCTGGGGATTTCCTACGCTCTCGTCCGCACCGTATCCGGTCGATATCTCCAGCACCAAGCCGCCGGTGTCGCATCCATTCCTCCTGGGAACGTTTGCGTTTGGCGATATCGACAAATAAAGCAAAAGCACAGAAGGTGGTTGGTGGAAAACCGCTCTTAACGCAGCCGTTCCATCGAAGAACGGCTGCACATAACGAAACTCACCACATCGCAGTATCTGTGCTTTTGCTCGAGACCTGAACGCAGCGCGCCTTACTTCTGTTTCGACTTCAGGGCCTCGGCAATCGCTTTCTCCGCCAGTGGCGTCATCACTTCGTAGCCGGCCGCGTTAGGATGGACCACGCCGTCTGCCGCCAGTTCTACCTTTAAACCCCGCTCCGGGTTGACCATGGCCGAGTAGTAATCGAGGTACACGAAGTGTTTCTGCGCGCAATAGTCCCGCATCCAGTCGTTGATGGCGCTGATTTCGTTCTTCGGATCGATCCCCGGCCGCCACGGATAGTAGGCCGCCGGCAGAATGGACGAAAGCACCACGCGAATTCCGTTCGCCCTGGCCAGGTCCGCCATGGCCATCAAATTGTCTTCGATCATGGTCGGCGTCGAGGGCCCGGTGTTCTCGGCAATGTCATTGGTCCCCGCCAGAATCACCACCACCTTCGGCTGCAGCGCGATCACGTCCGGCCAAAAACGTATCAGCATTTGCGGAGTGGTTTGGCCGCTGATGCCGCGGTTGATATACGGCTCGCCAGGGAAAAACACTCCCTGGGAGCGGCCCCATGCATCGGTGATGGAATCGCCCATGAACACAACCCGCTTTTCGCCCGGGGCGGGCGCCGGCAGCGCTGCGTTGGCGGCCCGGTAGCGCGCCAGGTCGGGCCAATCCTGCAGCATCTTTTCCATATGCGCAATCTCTTTGGGGGTTGGAGCCGCGGTCTCGGCACTGGATGCAATCGAGGTCTGCGACGGCGTTGCAGCCGGCGGAGCGGTTTGCGCGGCAGCGAAGGGAACCAGCATCAACAGACAACAGAAAAGTTTCATGATCTCATCCTTGCGTACGATTCGGCTTGCGCCTTAGGTTCAATCGAGAAAGGCCGACTTCGGCGCGCGAAACACCTCGATCAGCAATAAAGCCGCGCCAATCACAATACACGAATCGGCCACGTTGAAGTCAGGATAGTGGTAGCCGAAAATATTGAAGGCCAGAAAATCGATCACATAGCGATACGCCAGCCGGTCGTACAGGTTGCCGATTGCCCCGCCCAGCACCAGCGCCAGCGCAACGCTGGTGACACTCACGCGCCGCCCCGCTTTCCAAAACACAGCCAGCACAATAGAGATGGCGATCAGTGAGAAGCCGATCAGCATCCAGCGGACCTTCTCCGGCGACGGCGTATCGGAAAACAGGCTGAAGGCCGCCCCGTTGTTGTACACGTGCGACAAATGAAAGAAGTGCGGAATGATGGTGATTTCCTGACCGGAAATAATGTGGTGGATGATCCACAGTTTGCTCAGCCAGTCGAGAACGAAAACTGCGACGGAAATCAACAGAAGTTTCAGGCGAGGATCGCGTGCTCCGGTGGAATGCGAATCTCCGCTCATTGACCGTCCTTCTTCGGGCCGCCAACTACAGCGGCGTGGGCATCGGACACTGAAGCAGGCGCGCCAATCGCTTCCAATGCTGCCACGCAGCGGTCGCACACGGTCGGCCATTTCTGGCTTTCGCCCACATGCACGGAGTAGTTCCAGCAGCGCTCGCACTTTGTCCCATCGGCCGGCATGACGGCTGCTGTAAACCCGCTAGCACGATTTGCGTTCACCAGCAGTTCCACCTGCGAAACATTAAAGAGTTCCTTCAGGCTAGATTCGTACTTTTTCAGCAGTAAAGCCTGTTCTCCTGAAGTGTTCAGGCTAATCTTCGCTTCGAGGGATTTTCCAATCCGCTTGTCCTTGCGGAGCGCCTCCAGATTTAATAGGACAGCATCGCGCACCGCTAAAAGTTGTTTCCAGTCCGCCAGCAACTCCGTTGCCGACGGGGGAGCAAGATCTTGCGGCCGCGGAAAGAGCGCTAAATGAACACTCGGTTCGCGGCCGCTTTTTGTTGGGGGACCCGGGTAATGCTGCCGCGAATTGAGTGCTTGCTGCACACTCGGCTCACGGCTTTTCACTGTGGGCAGATATTGCCATACCTCCTCGGCAGTGAAACTTAGGTAGGGCGCGGTCAAGCGGACCAGCGCCTCTGCGATGCGGCCAATCGCTGTCTGCGCGGAACGGCGCGCAGGATCGTTGGGCGCAAAGGTGTACATCCGATCCTTCAGCAAATCAAGATACATCGCACTCAGGTCGGCTGTACAGAATTCGTTGATGGCATGGTAGACGCGATGAAATTCCATGTCGTCATACCAGCGAAGAACTTTCGTCGTCAGCTCCGCGGTCCGCGCCAGCATGTACTGGTCGATCGGCAGCAGCTGCTCGAACGGCAGCGCATCCGTGGCCGGGTTGAAGTCTCCCAGGTTTCCCAGCAGAAAGCGGAAGGTGTTGCGCAGCTTGCGGTAAATGTCTTCCGCGAGCCGCTTCAGCAGCGGAATCGTCGCGACCACATCTTCGCGGAAATCGACCGACGCCACCCAGAGTCGAATGATGTCCGCCCCAAGCTGCTCGGCAACTTCTTCCGGGCCAATGTCGTTTCCGCGCGATTTCGACAGCGCGCGCCCCTGGTCGTCCAGCGTCCATCCGCATGTCGCCACGCGGCGATACGGTGCGGCATTCCTGGTACCCACGGAGCAGAGCAGGGAAGTGTGGAACCATCCCCGATGTTGGTCGCCGCCCTCCAGGTATAAGTCCGCCGGCCACGTCAACCCGAAGCCGGCTTTTTCTCCCAAAACGGCTGCATGGCTGGAACCGGACTCAAACCACACATCGAGAATGTCCATCTCTTTCGTGAAGGCATGACTACCGCAATCCGGCGTCTGGCAGGCGGTGCCGGGCGGAAGGATCTCTTCCGTCGGATGCGTATGCCAGGCCTCCGCGCCTTCTTCTTCAAACATCTCCACCACGCGGCGAAAGACTGCGGGATCGCGCAGCGGCGCATGGCATTGGTCGCACAGAAACACCGCGATCGGCACGCCCCAGATGCGCTGGCGAGAGATGCACCAGTCCGGCCGCGTTGCAATCATGTTCGAGATGCGCTCTTCTCCCCAGCTCGGGTCCCAGCGCACGTTCTTGATCTCATCTAATGCTCGTGCCCGAAAGGTCGCCGCCGAACCGTCCGGATTTTCCAACGGCGTTTCCATGTTGATAAACCACTGTTCCGTGGCACGAAAAATCACCGGATTGTGACAGCGCCAACAGTGCGGGTAGGAGTGTTCGATGTCGACCCGGGCCAGCAGCGCGCCCCGCGCCTTCAGCAGTTCAATGATCGGCTCGTTGGCCGCAAAAACCTTCTTGCCCTCATACTCCGGCAATCCGTGGTGCAGCCGTCCCGCGGCATCCACATTGCAGGTTGGATCCAGTCCATACCGCGCGCCGGTATAAAAGTCGTCCGCGCCGTGCGCCGGAGCGGTGTGGACCGCGCCCGTTCCGGTATCCGCCGTCACATAGTCGGCCAACACGCCCAGAATGCTGCGGTCTAAGAATGGATGCTGAAAGGTCGTGCGCTCCAGTTTTCGCCCCGGAAAGCGCGCGATCTCCGTCGCATTATGCAGCCCAACGGCTTCGGCAACCGATTTCGCCAGCGATTCTGCGACGATATACACCTCGCCGTCAGACTCCAGCGCGACGTACTCGAAGTCTGGATGAAACGCCACCGCCAACGACGCCGGCAGCGTCCATGGAGTCGTCGTCCAGATGATGGTGCTGACCTGCTTGCCGGTTAACGCTGCATCCAGCGCACCGGGATCGCTGGTCATCCGGTAGCGCACGTAGACGCTGGGGCTGGTGTGCATCTCATATTCCACTTCCGCTTCCGCCAGGGCCGTGCGGTCGTGGATGCACCAGTACACCGGCTTCAATCCCTTGTAGACAAACCCGCCTTCCAGAAACTCAAAGAAGGTCTCCAGCACCCGCGCTTCGTACGATTTCGACATGGTCGAATACGGGCGGTCGAACTGGCCGAAAACTCCCAGCCGCAGGAACTGCTCGCGCTGCAGATTGACATATTTCCCGGCATATTCCCGGCACGCGCGCAGCACCTCGATCGGCGCAATCTCCAGCTTCTTGCGCCCAAGCTGTTCATCCACTTTAATTTCGATCGGCAGACCGTGGCAGTCCCATCCCGGAACATAGGGCGAATCGTAGCCGGCCATGGTCTTCGACTTGACCACAAAATCCTTCAGGCATTTGTTCATCGCATGGCCCAGATGGATGGGACCATTGGCGTAGGGTGGGCCATCGTGCAGCAAATAAATGGGCGCTCCCTTCCGAGCCGCGCGAATTTGCTCGTACAACCGCGATTCCTTCCAGGCAGCCAGTCGTTTCGGCTCATTCTGCGGAAGATTGGCTTTCATCGGGAATTCCGTGTGCGGCAGGTTCAGGGTCGCCTTAAAATCCGGCCCAGCAGGCATAGCTTCTCCGAGGCAAAGATTGTCGTACTCCCTTATGATAAATGCATAACTCATTCCACCCGGCCGGGGGGCGGAAACGTATTGGCCGGTGAAGCGTCTAAATCATTATCGTTATGGGTATCCGTATCGTTCTCGATAACCTGAGGATTATTTCGGTCTTTTGAGTCTTGCCAGATGACCACAAACACTGAATCAAATGCCTTGAAAATTGCGAAGGATTTAGGCGAGGACGACAAATGAAGCCTGCATCCAGCATAATCAAAGCAGGCAGCAGCGCGGGCTTCCCCACTCGCGAGCAGTCGAAAATGGGTAATGGATGTCGAATCAGCTTCTGATACCACCTGAAATCGAGACAAACCATTCGCGGGATTTGCCTCAGCCGTCGCTGTGGAGCACGGTCAAGGGGGATCCTTCGTTCTGGCGCTCCTTGACGGAAAACCTGCGCGCCAGGTTTTTCCCCCGGCCTCAACCCGCGCTCCATCTCAAATCGAAGCCCATTCCCGTAGCCGATCCCTTTTATCAGGAGCCGATCTGGGTCGGCATCTTCGAAGATTTTCGCGAACTGTTCTTCCCCCGCAAGCTGCCTCCGTTGCAGCTGGAATCCCATGCCGTAGCGGTCGTCGACCCCATGGCGCGCCCACGGGACAGAAAATCAAGCCTCCTGTCTGTAGGGATTCACGCCTTGGCGCTGGCCGTTGTGCTGGCAGTCATCTTCTGGCGTCCGAAGAGGTCGATGGTAGCCGAAGTCGCTCCTCCACCGGTATACAATATCACCCCGTTTATGCCCCTTCAGGCCAGCCCGCAGGCCAGCGGCGGTGGTGGTGGCGGCGGAGATCGCGATCTGGTGCAGGCCGCTCTCGGCAAATTGCCCAAAATCGCCAAAGTCCAATTCGTTCCCCCGGATGAGGTCATCCGCAATCCCAAGCCCAAACTCGCGGTCGAGCCTACAGTCGTGATGCCCCAGAACATCCGGTTGCCCAACAGCTCGATGCCGAACCTGGGCGATCCTTTGACCACCGTACGTGGACCCGCCTCCAATGGCACTGGCAGCGCCGGCGGCATCGGATCGGGAAGCGGCGGCGGTGTCGGCTCCGGTTCCGGCGCCGGTGTCGGACCGGGACAGGGCGGCGGCTATGGCGGCGGCATCTATCAGATAGGTGGCGGTGTCCGTCCTCCCATTATCCTTTTCGAGCCGCAAGCGGAGTTTTCCGATCAGGCTCGCATGGCGAAATATCAGGGGTTGTGCGTTGTGGAACTGGTGGTGGATGCAAAAGGAATGCCGCGCGATGCAAAGGTGATTCGCCCGCTGGGCATGGGCCTGGATGAAAAAGCGCTCGACGCAGTGCGGCAGTATCGTTTTAAACCGGCCACACTCAATGGGCGCCCCGTGGCCGTCAGAATGGATATCTCCATCGATTTCCACATCTACTAGCTTCTAGCTCCTGGCTTCTGCCCTGCGAACAGCGAACGCCCAAACGCTTCTTGTCTTGCTGGCAGCTAACAGCTAGAGGCTAATAGCCGCTTTACAAATTGCGTCAACCCATCGCTGGTATAGCCGGGCGTCTCTAAAAAGAACTGCGTCTTGCTCTGCGCCAGTTGCAGCAAGGCCACCTGGGTGCCCCATCCTTCGCGCTCTTGCGAAGGGTGGGATGGAAACCCTGTACGCCAAGCGGTAACCTGGATTCCACGACCGCTCCACAGCACCGCGTCGGCACGGTCCAGGAAATATTGCGCTGACGATTTGAAGTCGCCAATCGCCGGATCGAGCACGGTCAGATAGAGATCGGGCTTCAAATAGCGGACAATGCTGTTCGACTCAAGGATCGCGTTCCGCGCCCGTGCCAGTTCTCTTCGCACGCGCGGCATCGCCTCTGCCAGTTGACCCTGCCGCGTTCGCACCCAAAAAGAGCGCACCGCACCCGCAGCCAGGAATCGAGCGCTGTCCGTCCCACTCTCAGCGGAGCGTTCTTCCGTCAAAGCCACAGTGTGCGCGTCAGTCTCGCAATCGCACGGCTCGCCGTTCGCCGAGCAAATTCCGTGGCCGAATTGCGTCACCTTGAAGGCGGTCCATTCCAGCTCCGGCAGCGCCGCGATCAGGCCTGCCACAACGGATGTTTTGCCGATATTGCGCGTATGTCCGCCGACCACGACAATCGCCACGACGCCCAATCCTCCCATCCTTCATTGTCGTGGGTGCCCCATCCTTCGCGCAGCGAAGGGTGGGATAGAAAGACGCTCGCATCACAGGCACGCTAAAGGTTCTTCATTCTTTCGCTTTGCGCGTCAGCCTGGTCAGCGTCGCCAGTCCCTTCAGGTATTCGCGCAATGGCTGCGCCGGGCGTCCCCAGAAGACTACTCCGGCCCCGCGCAGTTTCTTCTTGCTCAACACGCCCGCGCCGCCGCCGAGAATCACACCTTCGCCCACATCGGCATGTTCGCCAATGCCGACCTGACCGCCCAGAATCGCTCCATCGCCCACCGTGCTGCTGCCGGAAATACCTGTCTGCGCCGCCATCACCACGTTGCGCCCCACGCGCACATTGTGGCCGATATGCACCAGGTTATCGAGCTTGGTCCCGCGCGCGATGCGCGTCTCCTCCAGCGCGCCGCGATCGATCGTGGTGTTGGCTCCAATCTCCACATCGTCCTCAATCACCAATGTGCCCTGCTGCGGAAATTGCGTGTAGGCGCCTGTCTCCGCATCGCGCACGTAGCCGAACCCATCCGAACCCAGCACGCATCCGGCGTGGACCAGCACCCGATTCTGCACCTCGACTCCGGAATAGATCACCACCCGCGGAAACAGTTTGCAATCCGCGCCGATCTTGACTCCATCGGCCAGCACGCAGCCCGCGCCGATCCGGCTGCGCGCGCCAACCTCAACATGTTCGCCCAGCACGGCATACGGTCCAATGGAGATATCCTCGGCCAGCTTGACGCTGGAAGCAAGAACGGCCGTGCGATGGACGCCCGTGCTCACGTTCGCGGGGCGCAACAACTGCCAGGCCTTGGCAAATGCAAGGCGAGGCTGCGCAACCAGCAACAAGGACTTTTGCAGCGATGGTGTTTCGGATAGCAGTGCCTTGGCAATTTGCGGCGTTACCAGCACCGCTGCGGCCGCCGACTCCAGCGCCTCCTGGAAAGTGATCTCGTTCTCGGCAAAGGTCAGGGAAGTCGGGTTTGCTTTGCCCACGCTGGCCACGCGCTCCACCATCTCAGCCGCCGGAGAAGTCCCCGCTTCGCTCTGCCGCAGGCAGGGAACGTACTCCGCGTGCAGGGCCTCCGCGAGTTGGCGCAGCGAGAGCATAGCCTATGGTAGCCGACCGGAACGAATCCAGCAGAGGAACAGAAGATAGGAAGCGAGGGGACCCATCGGACGGTGGCCCATTCAAGCCCTCTTTAGGCTTGAGTGGGATGGAACCGAAAGTGTCCTAGTAAATCGCCTTCTCGCCCGGCGGTCGCGTCTTCCAGCGCCGATGCACCCACAGCCATTGCTCCGGATACTGCCGAATCACAGCTTCCAGCGCCGTGGTAAACATCTGGGTGTTCGCGATGGCGTCGCGCTCGGCATCGCCCGTTTCGACCAATCGCAGTTCCGGTAGAAAATGCAGCACATAACGCTTTTCTGCTGACTCCCAGACCAGGAATCCCGGCAGGACAGCCGCTCCGGTGCGCAGCGCCACCCGCGCCACTCCCGATGCGGTACACGCCGTGCGCCCAAAGAAATCGACAAACACGCCCTGCGGCGGCGTCATGTTCGTGTCCATCAGAACGCCGACAGTTTCTCCGGCCCGCATCGCGGCAATCAGGCCGCGCGCAAAATCGTCCTTCGGCAACACGCGATTTCCGTGCTGGGTACGAATGTCGTTCACCAGCCGGTTGACCCATGGATTGTCGAGCCGGCGAATGACCATGCTCATCGGATGGCCGGCCAGCGAGTGGTAGAAACTCGACAACTCCCACGCCCCCAGATGTCCGGTCAGCACCAGCACGCCCTGGCCGCGCCGCTGCGCCACCAGATAATGCTCCAGACCTTCATAGCGGATGAACTGGCTGGCACGCTCCAGCGTGTACCCTGGCATGTGGCAGAACTCCGCCAACTGCCAGCCCAGTTGCCGGTACATGCCGCGAAGAATCCTTTTGCGCTCCGTCGTGGACTTCTCCGGGAAAGCAATCTCAAGGTTTGTCATTCCAACCCGCCGCAATCGCCGCAGCAGCAGAAACGCCAGCCAGCCGATCGCCGCTCCCTTTGCCCGCGCCAGTCGCCGCGGCTGCATTCCCAGCAGCTTCAGCAGGAGCCATACCAGTCCGAATTCGATTCTTTGCCGCATGGGTGGGATGTGAATCGATTGTATTCAAGATTGTCGAATCTTACCGGAAGTCTGCAGCCACGCGCGGCGTGCGGCCCAGCCATCGCGCGGATAAGCGGCGGCTGGGCCGCGCCATATACCTCGGAAGACAGGGGTTGCAGCCAAGGTTCCTCGCGGTTGCGAGCGCCTATTTGCGGGCAACCGTTGGATCGATTTGGTGCTCTAATAGAGCAGTAAGTAAGCAAAATACGTACGCGCGCCGCAAGACGGCATGCGACTCTGGAGCATACATAATGGATACATGGAAGTTTTGGATGGCATTTGGCGTGGGTGTGGCAGCCGGGGCAGCTGTGGCGCTCCTCTATGCTCCGCAACCTGGCGACCGGACCCGCAAGCAGATTAAGCGCGGGTTGGAAGATGCATCGGATCAAATCAAGAGCACGGCGGAGGATTTCAGCGAGAAGGCCGAGCAATACGGCAAGCAGGCGGAACGCGTGATTCGCCGCGGACGCGAAGTTGTGGACGACACGCTGTCCAAAGCCGGTTCCGTGGCCAGTAAAGTATCGGGATTTATTTAGAGCGCCGAACGCGGACCTGCGTAGAGGAGTCATTGGCCGCGTCGCGCATAAGTGCGGGCCCTAAAGCCCACAGACAGCCGCCAGGGTCCACCGAACGAGAGGGCCTGAAGATTGGCTGAACAAAAAAGGGAAGCTCCGCCAAGGCGGAGCTTCCCTTTTCTTGCGTGCGATACTTTTCTCAGCTATTGGATAGCAGAATTCCTTCCGACGAGCGTTCCGCGCCCTCACTGCCGATCGGTCGATAGAACAGTTGGTTGTTGTCCAGGTAGACCTCAAGGAATGCAGGCCGTTCCTGAATATTGCCGGCAATCAGCGCCTCGGACAAAGGATCTTCCACATACTTCTGCAACGCCCTCCGCAGCGGACGCGCCCCGTAGGTGCGATCGACCAGCGTGCGTTCCAGGATCCATTTCTTCGCATCCTCCATCACGGAAATCGTAATGGCCTTCTGCGCCAGGTTCGCATTCAACTGCTGCACCAGCAATTCCATGATCTGGATCAGGTCGCTGTCCGTCAGCGCCTGGAAGATGATGATCTCGTCCAGCCGGTTCAAAAATTCCGGATTGAACGTTCGCTTCACCTCGTTCTTCACCAGGTCCTCGACCTTCTCCGCGATACTGTCCTCAGTGTTCGACTGGAAGCCCAGACCCTGCCGCTTCTGCAGGTGCCGCGCCCCAATATTCGACGTCATGATGAGGATCGTGTTTTTAAAGTCGACCGTATTGCCCAGACCATCGGTCAACTGGCCGTCTTCAAACACCTGCAGCAGGATATTGAAGATGTCCGGATGCGCCTTCTCAATCTCATCCAGCAGCACCACCGAGTACGGCGAGCGCTTCACGCGTTCCGTCAGCTGGCCGCCTTCCTCATAGCCCACATAGCCCGGAGGCGATCCGATCAGCTTCGAGACCGAATGCTTCTCCATGTACTCCGACATATCGAAGCGGATCAGTGCCTTGTCGCTGCCGAACAGGAAATTCGCCAGCGAGCGCGCCACTTCCGTCTTGCCCACGCCGGTCGGTCCCAGGAACAGGAACGAGCCGATCGGCCGGTTCGGCGATTTCAGCCCCGCTCGCGAGCGGCGAATCGCCCGTGCCAGCGCCGAAATCGACTTCTCCTGCGAGATGATCCGCTTGTGGAGTTCTTCTTCCACCCGCAGCAGCTTCTGCGTCTCTTCCTCTTTAATGGACGTGACGGGCACGCCGGTCCAGCGGCTCACCACATCCTCAATGTCTTCCCGCGTCACCACGCCCGCGGTCGAATCGTCCAGATGGTATTTGTCGCGCAGCGCGCGCAGGTTCTCGCGCTCCTTCCGCTCTTCATCGGAGTAAAACCGCGCCTTTTCAAATTCATGGTTTGCAATCGCATTTTCCATGCGATGCACAATGAACTTGATCCGCTTTTGAATCTCCGTAATTTCCTCCGGCAGGGAAGTCTGGCGCAGCTTCACCCGCGCACCCGCTTCATCGATCAGATCGATGGCCTTGTCCGGCAGAAAGCGATCCGGAATATAGCGGCTGGAGTGGTACACCGCAAACTGGATCGAGTCGTCGGTATAGCTGACGGCGTGAAATTTCTCATAGCGATCTTTAATCCCCATGATGATCTTCACCGCGTCTTCTTCGTTCGGCGGCGGCACTTTCACCGCCTGAAAACGACGTTCCAGCGAACGATCTTTCTCGATCGACTTGCGGTACTCCGCGGGCGTGGTCGCGCCAATGCACTGGATTTCTCCTCGCGACAGCGCCGGCTTCAAAATGTTCGCCGCGTCCAGCGAACCTTCCGCCGAACCCGCGCCCACCAGCGTATGCAGTTCATCGATAAAGATGATGGAATTCTGGTTCTCCATCAGCTCTTTCATAATCGTCTTCAGCCGCTCTTCAAATTGCCCGCGATATTTTGTGCCTGCAACGATCAGCGACAAATCCAGCCCCAGCACCCGCTTGTCGGCGAGAAAGCTGGGCACGTCGCCGTCGGAAATGCGTTGCGCCAGCCCTTCGACAATGGCAGTTTTGCCCACCCCCGGTTCTCCAATCAGCACCGGATTGTTTTTCGTGCGTCGGCAAAGAATCTGGATCACGCGATCCACTTCCTGGTCGCGGCCCACCAGCGGGTCCAGTTGGTTGTCGAGCGCCGCCTGCGTCAGATCGCGCGAAAATTCCGCCAGAATGCTCGATTCACGATTGCGCGCCGCCTGGGGAGCGCGCTCTTGCGTGCTCTTGGCCAGTTCGTCGCGCACCGTCGAGAGTCTCAGGCCCCGCTCCAGCAAAATCTCCGAAGCAAAGCATTTTTCTTCGCGCAGTAGTCCCAGCAGCAGATGTTCCGTACCGATGTGTTTGTTGGACAGCCGCTCAGCTTCTTCCGCGGCGTATGCCAGCACACGCTTGCACTCGTTCGACAACGGCAAATCCACCGAGGTCGAGACCTTTTCCCGAATCGTGGTATGCGCCTCAATCTGTTTGCGGATCGATTCCACCGAGGCATGGGAGCGCAGGAAGCGATTGCTCAACGCCTTATCCTCGCGCAAGAGTCCAAGCAGCAGGTGTTCCGTTTCAATGTAGGGCGAGCCGAACTGGCTGGCCTCGTAGCGCGCGAAAAAAATCACGCGCCGCGCTTTCTCCGTGTACCGTTCGAACATATTCCCCCCTTGGCTCATGCCGTTCCTCAGGTGGTTTCCCCTGGAACCGCGGTACGAACAATTGGATGCCCCGGCGTCTCGGAAGATGCAACGGGCGCCTCGGGTGAGGCGTCTTCCGATCCGCTGGCGTGCAGCCAAACTTCGTGCAGCCGGCCCTCATGCAGCCGGAGCGTGCGTCCACAACGTCGTGCGATTTCCATGTTGTGGGTGACGAGGATGGAGGTCAACCGATGCGTTGTATGTAGCCGCTCGAGCAGGCCAAACACAGCTTCGGCCGTACGGTTGTCAAGATTGCCCGTTGGCTCGTCGGCCAGCAGCAGGCGTGGTTGTGTTACCAATGCCCGAGCCAGCGAAACGCGCTGTTGTTCCCCGCCGGAAAGCTCGCCGGCAAGGTGGTGCATTCTGGCTTCCAGTCCCACTTCGCAAAGCAGTTCCTTCGCTTTGCTAAAGGCGGACGTTTTGGCTTCCTCGCGTGCCAGCAGAGGCATGGCCACATTCTCCAGCGCCGTAAATTCCGGCAGTAGGTAGTGCAGTTGCCACACATAGCCAATTTCGCGATTGCGAAAGGTGGCCGCCTGCCCTGCAGTCAGTTTTCCCAGCCAGGTTGAGGCGAAGTATACGTCACCGGCGGAGGAACGATCAAGGGCCGCGAGCAAATGCAGCAAAGTACTTTTCCCGGCACCCGACTCGCCAACAATGGCAATCATCTCGCCCCGGCGCACCGTCAGGTTCAGTCTGTCAAACAAGACCAGAGGCTGCGACCCGCTGCGGTACTCCTTGCGCAGGTTTTCAACCCGCAGCAGCACTGGGTTGTACTCGCTTGCCGCAGCGTTCAGGCGCACTTCCTCCACGCCTCCCACAACGGAGGGCGAGGCAACATCGCTGCTGGAGTGACGGGCCATATCCTGGCTCTATCATAGAGCCCCGACAGGCAATCCGATGCCACATGCCTCAGGTTGGGCCACGCGCCGGATGCGATCGCCAACGAACGTGACCCAGATCACCGCAATTGCGGCTTCAATGGAGAACCAATGGAGTGATCGAGCTTCAGGAGGCAGGTGCGGTGGAATCGCGCCGTTCCGCTTCGCTCTGAATCGAACCTCGGAACGGGAGAAGCCGCATGAACTATCCGGTTTGGGATGTTGCGTTTGGCGCCGGCGTGCTGATTGCCCTGGTAGCCGTCCTGCACGTGTTCGGTTCTCATTTCGCGGTGGGCGGCGGCCTCTTTCTTGTAGTCACAGAAAAAAAAGCACGGCGCAACAACGACTCGGCGCTTCTCAACTGGCTGAAGTCGCATACCAAGTTCTTTGTGCTGGTGACAGTCGTTTTTGGCGCCGTAAGCGGGGTCGGCATTTGGTTCACCATAGGCCTGATCAGCCCCATGGCAACCAGCAACCTGATTCACACTTTCGTCTGGGGATGGGCGATCGAGTGGGTGTTTTTCTTCGTTGAGATCACGGCCGCGTTGCTCTATCTGTACGGCTGGGACAAACTGGAACCGCGACTGCACGAGTGGTACGGATGGGTCTATTTCATCGCCGCATTCCTCAGCCTGGTGGTCATTAACGGCATCATCACCTTTATGCTGACTTCCGGAAGCTGGGTCGACAATCACAAGTTCTGGAGCGGCTTTTTCAATCCAACCTATTTTCCATCGCTGTTCTTCCGTTTCGCCATTGCGCTGGCTCTGGCGGGAATCTACGCGTTGATTACCGCGAGCGTGCTGAAAGACGCAGCTCTGAAGGCGCGCATTGTTCGCTGGAGCGCCCTGTGGATCGTACCGTCCCTGGCGGTTCTGCCAGCACTGGGGTGGTGGTATATCCACAAGGTTCCCGTCGAGGTCTGGGCGGACGCCCGCGGCCCGATGCCCACCGCCACGCATTTTGCGGGGTTCGCCGTGGTTCTCCTGACCGTGACGTTTGTGCTGACGCTGCTCACGCTCGTCCGTCCCGGACGGATCCACCTGACATTCAGCTTGCTGGTCGCGCTGGTTGCACTTGGTGCCATGGGGTCGTTTGAGTTCGTCCGTGAATCCATTCGTAAGCCGTTTGTTATCGGAAACTATTTATACGCGAACTCTGTTTATGCTACCCCAATACCCGGGGACGGCGGATTCAGCGTCGACGAAATCAACGCTGCCGGCGTCCTCAAAACCGCGAAGTGGATCGACAACCGGAAACTGACGCAGGACGACCAGGTCACGGTGGGCCGCGAAGTGTTCCGGGTGGAATGCGAAAGTTGCCACACGACGAACGCCTACCGGGGCATCAAGCACTACCTGATCCTGCGCCAGTGGGACCGCAATAAAATTCAGGCCCTGCTTGGCGGTCTGCAATTCATGCACAATGGCGTGATGCCGCCATTTGCCGGAACAGATGCCGAGCGCAGTGCGCTTGCAGCTTTTCTGAGCTCGATCCAGCCCATTCGCGGGGGCGCGCCTGCGGTTGCGGATGGAAAGACGGTGTTTGAACAGAACTGCGTCATGTGCCACCAGGGGAGCACACGGCAAGTACTCCTCGACAATCTGCCAACAGATCCAAATGCCGCGCGCGAAGCCTTGAAGAATCTGCCTGGCCTGTTTCCCCTCATGCCCGATTTAAAGCTTTCTGAGCAGGAGCGCACTGCTTTGGTCCAGTGGGTGAACACGCAGCGCAGTGTAAAGACGCATGGCGCCGCCACGCAGGGAGGAAATTGAGCATGATGCAGCCCAACCTTATTCCGGTGGTAGATCCCAATCCGCTGCCCGCGCCCTATTGGGTCTTCAAGTTGCTTCTCATCGTGACCTTCTTCCTCCACATTGTGGCCATGAATTTCATGCTCGGCGGGGCTGTTCTTGCACTGGTATCCAAGTGGCGCTCCAGGAATCGAGACAGTGGCAACCGCGTGTTCTTTGACGTAGCCAAGAAATTGCCCGTTCTATTGCCGGCGACGATCACCTTGGGGATTGCTCCTTTGCTGTTCGTTCAGGTTCTGTATGGGCAGTTTTTCTACACCTCATCCATCGTCATCGCCTGGCCATGGTTTCTCGTTCTGGTGTTCCTCACCATCGCCTACTACGGCTTCTATTACGTTTCGTTTCACAGTGGACAGCGTCCCGGCAGGGCCGGCGGAGTGATGCTGTTCAGCGTGATTTTGATCTTTATCATCGGCTTCATCTATAGCAACAATCTCACGCTCAGCCAGGTGCCCTCCCGCTGGGGCAAGAAGTACTTTGCCAACCCTGCCGGCTGGAATTTCAATCTTTCCGAGCCTATGTTGATTCCCCGCTTTCTGCACTTCTTCGTTGCTGCCGTGGCTGTAGGAGGACTCTTTCTGGTATTCGTGGCATTGGCGAACTGGAAACGGGACAAGGAGTATGCTCGCCAGGTATTACAGTTTGGCGGCAAGGCATTCATGTATGCCACCATGGCGCAACTCATGGTAGGCGTCTGGTTCCTGGCCAGCCTGCCACGCGACATGCGCATGCTTTTTATGGGCGACAACCCCTTGGCGACGATTCTTCTGCTGGTCGGTGTCGTTGGTGGAATTGGAGCGATTTTCGTTATGTCGGACGCCTTGCGGAAAGAGAACATCCATGTCGCCGCCTATTATGTACCCGGTATCCTGGGCATCGTGATCCTGAGCATGTGCGTCATGAGAGACATCCTGCGGGACGCTTATCTGAAGCCCTACTTCCATCCTGAACAGTTCGCCGTGAAGACGCAGTGGTCAGTATTTCCGTTATTTCTGGCGCTCTTCGTCGGTGGGGTGGTCCTGTGGTTCGTCATGCTGAAGCGATATGGAATGTTTGGCGGCACAAAAGTCGCGGAGGGCGCTCCCGCCGTGGGTCCCCAGGCGGCAAAAGAATAACGAGATACTGGAGATTTCTCCGAGTTGCGGGTGGCTCATTCAAGCCGCTTCCTGGTTTGAGTGGCGCTGAACCATGTTCCCGTTATGGCGTCGGCTGGGAGGAATTGTGTGAATCCGGCAGAAACAGCGTAAAAACCGTTCCGTTGCGGCCCGGTTTCTCGCTGCTCTTCAGCGCCAGAGAGCCATGATGCCTCGACACGATTCCACGAGTGATCCACAGTCCGAGGCCGGTTCCATGCACTTCTTTCGTCGTATAGAAAGGCTCAAACACGCGCTTTTTTACTTCGACGGACATGCCATGCCCGGTGTCCGCCACCGTGATCTTGACACCCGAGCGCCCGGTCTTCCAGTCTCTTCCGTCGCCGCTGCGCAGCACCAGGCGTCCTCCTTGGCGCATTGCATCCAGGGCATTGGCGATCAGGTTATGCAATATTTGGCGGATATCATTTTCAAAGCACAAGATTCGCTTCGTCGATGTGTGTTTGGAAACGACTCGAATGTTCGAATTCAACAATCTTCCCTGATACAGGTCCAGCACGGAATCGATCAATTCCTTCGGATCGACATACGTGGGATGTATCGTCTGCCGATGAAAGCGCAAACTTTGCGTCGCAATATGCGATACCCGCGCCAGCTCTCCCTGCGCAGTTTCCAGATAGCGTTTTGTGGTTGGAGGAAGTTCCTCATCATTCAGGGCCAGATACAGCAGGTTCGTCACTGCTTCCAGCGGGTTGTTGATCTCATGAGAAATGGAGCTGGCCAATCGGCCCACCGCGGCAAGTTTTTCACTTTGGATCAGCGCTTCTTCGGCACGCCTGCGCTGGGTGGTTTCCTGGAAATAGACCCCGATCCCATCCTCGATCGGATAGACATGCATCTCGAACCATGCGTCATAGGTCCGGCCGAAGGACTCGAAATGTGCCGGGACGCCCGTTTCCATCACCTGCCGAAATTGCGGCTCGATTTCCGTTCCTGCCAGTCGAGGCCAGATCGTCCAGATGTTCTTGCCCACAAAATCTTCCAGCCGCTGACGGCTGGCCTGGACAGCCTGTTGGTTGGCAAATGTAAAAATCCAGTCGCGATTCAGGGTGGCGTACCCACAGGGCATCGTTGCCAGCAACCTGGCCAGCTGCTTCTCGGCGCGTTCGGCGCGCAGGCGCAATTGCTGTTCTTGATCGCTTGAAACAGTCTTATTTTCTAAAGAATCGAGCATGGAAATTTCGCAGGCAGACTGTTCAACCACGATCGTGTCCACAGAGAGTGTTGTTCGTAGCGTCAGGTCTTTCCTCTCAAGCACATCTGCATCTGTGAGATGCTTGGGGGTGTCTCACGGCTGTAAGAGCGTCAGCGAATTCCAAGAATGTTGCATTTCGCATGCAACGCCAGCCGGTGCGCCGTGCCGCCCATGAATCCGCCGAACCCTGCCGGTTCGCGCCGAAGCCCAATCACCAAAAGATCGGGGCAAATGTCATCGATTAGTTGAAGCAATCCTTCTATCTCGTTGCCTTCGATGGTTTTTGAATGGACGTTGACGCCGACTTGCTCGGCCGTTTTCTTTGCCTTGTCATGCAGGTCTGCGTAGAACGCATGCCTCTGGTTCTTCAGCAATACCGGCACATCAGGGGCGACTGCGGACACATAGCTGATATAGCTGGGCAGGTTTTCAATCACTGTAATCATGGTGAGTTCCGCGCCGGCGAGTTTGGCCAAATCGAGCGCGGAACGGAAGGCGCGTCTCGCCTCCGGCGATTCATCGAATGCCACCGCAATTTTCTTGAACACCGTGACGCTCCTTTTTTCAGGCTCATGAGAATGAGGCCGAGGAAATTAGTTGCCTTAGCAACGAATATGCCTCTTTTCGGCGTTGATAGTTGCTAAGGCAACTAAAAAAATATCAGCGCAACGGGGTGAGGTCAGGGGCGGCTTTTTCCAGCTCCTTGCGGTCCCACTTTCCCGTGTCCGCTCCGGCGTCATAGGTACTCTGGAGAAATTCCAGCAATGCGGCTCGCGGGGAACTGGCCCGTCGCACGTCGTCGTACATCAGCAGAAATTCTTTCAGCTGCGGGTGATAAAAAGCCTGCGCGGGTCGCACCGGCTGCTGCGAGAATCCTTCAGGCTCCGGCGCAGCGTAGGCGTAGAACGCGGCGCCCGCAATGTCCCCGCCTCCGGGCCACCATCCTGCGCTGATGACTTCATGCGAATACGCTTCGCGCGTGATGGGATCGGCGCCAACGCGTTCCGGCGCGCGACGGCCGGAAAACCGCGTCACGGCAAGATCGAAGCTGCCCCAGAAAAAATGCGATGGACTCGATTTGCCCAGGAACCGCGCGCGAAATTCCTTGAAGACAGAATCGCAGCTGACCAGAATTCGCCAGAACCGGTTGGCATATTCCGGGTCATAGGAGGCGTGTTGCGTATCCTGATCGAACGGAATTGGATTGGGAATCTCCACCGGCATGGTCCAGATTTTTACTTCAATCCCCAGCGAATCCAGGGCCGCCATGAAACGCCGATAGAATTCGGCCACGGATCGCGGCTCCAGCTTCATCGTTGCGCTGGTGGCATGATTCGTCTCAATGGTCAGCTTGTGATGAATGAAATCGAACTGGATCTCAAAGATTCCGCGCGCGTATGGGATTGGCGAAGTGATGAGCCCGACCGCGTTGACGTAGAGTGGGACTTCCCACCAATGGTTCAACTTCGGACTCAGCGCCAGCCGGACCTTGCCCACGATCTGCGACCACATGTGCAGAGTGTCGTATGTACCCTGCCAGGCCGCTAATGGAAGTTCTGGCCAGTCTTCAGGTCCAGCGCTCGCGACATTCTCGTTCATGGTGTTCTCCGCAAACAAGTGTTAGGATGCGGCGACCATCGGTTCCGACAGAATTTTTGTGCTACTCGTAGCGGAGGGCTTCGGGGGCGGGAGTTTTGCCGCCACACGGGATTGTACGGAGTAGATGAACATTCTGCTATCGAAACCTACGCGCTCGAGTATTTTGCCGGCGCATAACCAGGGAAGTTGGGCGAGAACGCCATCCCTTGTGGTCTGGGCACGAGCGCTCCGTTCCGCACCCACAGATTCCCGCGCTCTTGCAAATGTTCCACGAGACGCCCACGCCACGTGCGTAACTCATTCGCATACTCCGGCAGCCCCGCCAGATCGTGCAATTCGTCCGGGTCCTTTTCCAGATGAAACAACTGCTCTTCTCCATCCATCGCCATATATAGGTATTTCCAGCGTCCATCCGTCAGACCATTCCAGTGATTCGCCGCGCTGTAGCAGATATTGTGTTCGAGATCGATGTAGGGACGCCAGCCCTCCCCCTTGGTTCTGATGAGCCGAAGCAGGCTTTGCCCTTCGATACTTTCTGGGATGGCAGCGCCGGCAGCATCGAGAAAGGTTGGCAAAACGTCGCGTATTTCGACGGGATTTGCGATCTGTTGTCCCGCGGGTCCGAGCCCCATCCCGGAGGGTGGGCGCATCAACATCGGAATATGCGCCGATTGCTCGTAACCGTAGGATTTCCGCCAGAGGTTCTGATCGCCCAGCATGTCGCCGTGATCGGAGAGAAACAGGACCAGCGTCTCATCGAGCAACTTCCGCTGTTCGAGAGTTTCGAGGATACGTCCGATCTGCTCGTCCACGAAGGTCACCGACCCGTAATACGCCTGGCGCGAAGTCCGGATCTCTTCGGCAGGAAGTTTGCCGTGCCAGAGGTCGTTGGAACTGCTGCTTCTCGGCGCATAACGGTCCGCCCAATTTCCTACTTTTGTTTCCGGCAATGCCGCGTCTTCGTACATCTTGAAGCAGCGGTTCGGCGGATCGTAGGGGCTATGGGGCCGGATAAAGGAAACCTTCAGAAAGAACGGTTCCGGCCGCTCATACGTGCGCAGGAAGCGGACCGCAGTCTCTCCCGTCCAGTGCGTGGCATGCAGTTTTTCATCGGCATACGCAAAGGGCCTGCCGCGATGGTCGTTCCAACTTAACCCCGTCAAATGAGGATCGTTCTCGGGCCCTTGCGACCAGAACCATGCCTCATAGTCGGGTCGCTCTTCCCACGATGATTCAGCCTGAGAGTTTTCCTTGTGGAACCAGTAACTGCAATGCTCGTCTTGCACCATGTGGTGATAGCCATGCGGATTGCGGATCGGATAATAGTGGTTTTTTCCTATCGACGTTGTGTAGTAGCCCGTCTGAGCCAAAGCTCGCGCCTTCTCCACCGGATACAGATTCGTGGCCATGTTGCTATACCCGAGCAAGCCGTGACGCCACGGCCCCAGTCCGGTGAGCAGAGCGGTTCTCGCCGGGATGCATGTCGGCGTCGTGGAATACGCATTCTGAAAACAGATTCCCTCTTTTCCCAGACGGTCCAGATGGGGCGTGCGAATGACCCGGTTTCCATAGATGCCGGCGCAGTCCACCCGGAACTGGTCCGCCATCAGCAGCAGGATGTTGGGGCGGTCACGTTTCACGGTGCTGGCTGAGGTAACAGCCGTACTTTTCCCGGCAGAATCGTCCCCTTGCGCGCGGCCTTTCACGCCGTTCGCTGCGAGAGCCGCGCCGCCGAGCGCAATGAAATTACGACGATTCATGGATCGATCCTCCTGGCACTACCGTTGCGGACATCGAATGGTCAGAGTAGACGGATTCTTCCTCCCACTCAAGCCAACGGGTCGCCGCGGCGATGAATGGGACACCAGGCCGGACAGCTAACGTCGTCGGACCCTGACCGTGATTGCGGATATGTCGATTTTGAGGTTCGTGGACATCCCAGGTCTCAAAATTGAGATCTGGGGCACCCGGAATTGTTGCACATCGAACGTTTGACGCAGAACTTCTCGTCTATTCATACCGCAGGGCTTCGGCGGGGAGAATTTTTGCTGCCGAGGACGAGGGATAGAGCGTGGCCAGAAGCGAGACGCCGAGAGCGACCACAGCGACGACGACGCCATCCTGCCAGCGCGGGGCGAAGGGAAGGTAATCGAGCGAATAGACCGCCGCCGACAGATGAATGAAGCGGTAATGGCCGCCGGCCCAGGCCAGCGCATAGCCCAGCGCCAACCCGATCGAGGTGCCGAGGATGCCGATCAGCATTCCCTGCCATACAAAGATGCGTCGCACCTGCGCCGGTCGCACGCCATAGGACATCAACACGGCAATGTCGCGCGTCTTTTCCATCACCATCATGGTGAGCGCGATCAGGATGTTCAGCGCCGCCACGCAGACGATGAGGGCAATCACGATAAAGGTGACGATCTTCTCTTCCAGCAGGGCGTGGAACAGTTCCTGGTTCTGTTCCATCCAGTTGGTGGTCATATAGCCTTTGCCGGCCGCCTGCTCAATCTCTTTGCCAATGCGGTCGGCGTGGTAGAGATCGTCGACCTTGAAGCTGACGATGGAAACAATGTTCGGCTCTCCAAACAAGTGCTGAACGTCGGCCAGCCGCGCCAGCGCGAACGACGAGTCGTACTGGTAGAAACCGGAGTGGAAAATTCCCACCACCTGGAAGCGCTGATACTTCGGCACCAGGCCGAAGGGCGTCAACTCGCCCTGCGGACTGGTCACCAGCACGCTATCGCCGACGCCTGCGCCAATCTGGTCGGCAAGGTCGGAGCCGAGAACCAGGGGCGGAAGGACGGCGGCAACGGAACCTGAATTGGCCTGGGGCGCGAGAGGCGCCGCGCTGCCTTGTTTTACGTCGTCGAGCAGGCTGCTTACGGTGCGCTCTTGGGACGGCAGAATGCCCTTGATCAGCGCGCCTCCGGACCGAGCCCCGCGCGAGATCAACACCTGGCCATAGAGTGCAGGCGCCGCTGCGGTGACGTGCGGCAGGTGGCGGAGACGGTCCGTCAATGCGCGCCAACCTTCCATGCCATCATTGGCCACGCGCATCAATTGGACCTGGGACGTCGAGCTGAGCAGACCCTTCTGCATGTCGCGACGCATTCCGTTGGTGATGGCCAGCGCCAGAATGAGCGAAGCCACGCCGGCAGCCACACCGATGATGGAAATTGCCGTGATGACGCCCACCACAGCCTGACGGCGCTTGGCCCGCAGGTAGCGACTGGCGATAAAGAGTTCAAAGCGCATGGAATGCCTCAACTGAATATCCCAGGTCTCAAACGCGAGACCTGGGGCACCCGCTTGGTTACTGGACGATGGCTTTCCCCGTGGCCGCATTGCCGGCGCGGTTCAATACCCGCACGGCCAGCACGTGTTGTTGCGGCGCGACGGGCTGCACGGCTGCGGGAACGTCGCTGTCCGCAGCGCATTGCGGCACCGGGACGGTGAAGTCGTAATGTTCCTGAAGAGAATCGCTCAAATTTCCGACCGGGTCGACGTATTGCCACGGACCGGAATCGACCGAGTAAAATGCGCGCGCGATTGCGGAGAGCCTGTCCTGTGCGTCGAACACCACGTGAATCGCCGCTGTCGGTTGCGAGACCAACGTTGCCTGCACGGGCGAAAGAACCGGGGGCAAGGTATCCAGCAGGAATTGTTCGCTATCTTTGTAGCCGGTCAACGCATTTCCGGCCAGGTGCGACGGCGCATCGCTGGCCACGACACGCAGCGCGTAATAGTCGTCCGGAATGCGATTCAGATCGAAAGAGAGATAGGTCTCCGAGAGATTCCGCTGCAGCAACTGCCAGTTGGCCTCATCCTCTCCGCGGTAGTAGACGGAGTAGCGAAGACGATCGCCGTTCGCGTCATGCGCCCGCCAGCGGACCGTGGCCCAGCCCGACGCGCGCACCGCCATCAGTGGCTGGGAGGTTTGCTGCAGCTCGTAGATAACTCCATCGGTCGATTCGGCTGGAAAATTGATTTGCACGGTCTTGAGCTGCGCCTCCTGGTTCAGCCCCGGCACCACGCGGGCATGCATCTCCACGACAATGTCGTCCACCACCGGAGCCACGTTCTGCGGCAGGTAGTAGAAGCCCACCTCGCGCAGGGTTGCGTCCGAATGCAGGACTGCCTTCCACTGAAGAAACCGGGCGCGGGGAAATTTCGGCGGTTCCTTTCCCGGCGTGACGGGGCCGGGGTTGACCGGTTGCCATTCGCTCCAGCCTTCGGTGGGCTGCTCGATATTGCCGACGCGCGCAAACAGATCGAAGCGTCCGCTGCCCCGCACTGCGGGCCGTCCCCACTGCGAACTAAATTTTGCGTCCGCAACCGGGCTGATATAGGTGGAGTTGTCCCCGGTGCCGGCGCTGTTCTCCGCCAGTCGATAGAGCTTACCCGTGTTGCTGGTGGCAACGTAGAGGGTGTTTCCCGCCAGGGCAAAGGCGGTTGCATCCGAAGCTTCCAGATGTGCCAGGTCGGCATAGGTCCCGTCGGTTGCGATCCGGTACAGATGGCCCAGATTGCCGCTGCCGGCCAGCAGCCCGCTTTGACCCGCAGCGGCGTTCTGCTGCCAAGCGAGGGCGTACACCACATCGTGTTCCGAAGACCATAGTTCGCGTGGAGCGCCGTCGGGCGCAATCTGATAAATCACGGTGCCCTTGGGAATGAGCGTGCTGTCGTGCGAAGAGGCGATGGAACCCGGCAGCAGAATGGTGATGCTGGCGGTCATCGTCGCACTGCTGTGGACATTCAGCGGCGGCAGGGTGGACTTGCCTTTCTCCCCCAGCGCGGCAACATACAGGTTGCCCGCGGGATCGAGCGCCATGGCGGGAATCTCCTGCTTCGGCGCTTCAAAGAGAACGAATCCTTTGCCGCTCGGATCGATGCGGTAGACCAGGCCGCGGCCATCGGTACCCGCGTAGAGGGTGCCGTCCTTCGCGAACAGCAGGCAGCGAATATGCTGTTCGCTGCTGGAGAAAAACTTTTCCGGGGCTGCGCCGGGCTTCTTCAGGTCGACGCGATAAATCGCCGCCGGACCTCCGGTGGCGACGTACATTCTTCCCGCCGCGTCGAAGGCCAGGTCCCAAATGTAGGTCGCCCTGGAATTTACCGCACTGGAATCGAAGACGACATCGGGTGCGGGCCCGCTCTTTTCCGCAGCCGCTTCACCCTGCTTGTACACCGGCCGCGGAGCATTGTCGATCTTGACTTCGGGGCCGTTCGGATCGATGCGGTAGACCTTGCCGTTCGGCAACGTGGCCGCGTACAGCATTCCGTCCGTGCCAATCTTCACCACCTGTACCGAGACATCTTTGGTTTCGAGCAGCGTGGTCGATTTTCCGTCGGGCGTCACCTTCAGCACCATCGCGGGAGAGCCGGTGCCCAGATACACGTTGCCTCGCTTGTCCACCGCGACCGACCATACGGCGGAGGCAGGGGTGGTCAGCACATCCGTCGCTACCGGCGAGCTCTGCAGCTGCCCATCGCTGAGGATGGCGACGCCGTGAGGCGTGCCCGCTTCAAAACTTTCATAGCTCGATTGTTGCCAGAGCTGCGTGCCCTGCGCGTGCGCAAGAACAGAAAGAGAAAGAACCGCACCACCAAGAATACGAGTCCACATGCTGTGTTTGAGTGTACCGAAAGCGACAGCATTCAGCGTATTCGGCGGGCCAGACGAAAAGGAAGAGAGGAAGCTGCCGGGAGAAAATCGGTCGCAAATACGATCGTCCGGTAAACTTGGAAGAGTAGCGCCCTGGTTCGATGACGATACTTCAACTCATCAGTGTTCTGGTCGCGATCGCGGCCCTGTTTGGCTGGATCAGCGCGCGCTGGCTCAAGCTGCCCACCACCATCGGGACCATGTTCCTGACCGTGGCCTGCTCGGTGTTCCTGGTGAGTATTGGGGAGTATGCGCTGGGTATGCGGCCATGGGCCACCGGCCTGGTTCACCAGATCAACTTTGAGCGGCTGATCCTGCACGGGATGCTGCCGCTGCTGCTGTTCGCCGGCGCATTTCTGCTCGATATCGAGTCCCTGATCCGCGAGCGGCTGACGGTCGCGACGCTGGCGGTTGTGGGGACCCTGGTTTCCACCTTCGCGATTGCGGCGTTCATGCGATGGACGCTGCCGCTGATCGGCATCCATGCGCCGTGGCTGGATTGCATGTTGTTTGGCGCACTGATTTCGCCGACCGATCCGATTGCGGTGCTCGAAATGCTTCGCCGCGTCGGCGTCCCGCTTCACATCGAAGCGCAACTGGCGGGCGAATCGCTGTTCAACGACGGCGTGGGCGTTGTCATCTTCCTGACGCTGCTCGACGCTTCCCATGGAGTGACTCCGTCGGCGTCGCACATCCTGATTTCTTTGCTGTTCAGTGTCGGCGGCGGGCTGGCGCTGGGAATTGTTCTGGCCTGGATCGCATCGACCCTGATGCGGCAGGTGGACGCCTACCAGGTGGACGTGCTGCTGACGCTGTCGCTTGCATTAGGCGGCTATGCGCTGGCTGAGACATGGCACCTCTCCGGGCCGTTGGAGGCGGTCGCTGCCGCCATCGCGCTGCGGCGACTCAATATGAGTCATCCGGCCAAGCTGATCACGCATGAACGGGTCGACAACTTCTGGAAGATGCTCGACGAGGTGCAGAATGGGGTGCTGTTTGTTCTGCTCGGCCTGGAAGTGCTGGCGATTCCATTTCATGCGGACTTGCTGAAATCCGGTTTGCTGGCGATTGCCGCCGTCCTTGCCATTCGCTTGGCTGTGGTGGCACTGGTCTTGAAAGGCATTCGCATAGCGGGAAAGGAACATGGCAGCTCGGTGCTGGTACTCACGTGGGGCGGCCTGCATGGGGGACTGTCGCTGGCGCTGGCCCTGGCGCTGCCGTTCGCAGCCGGGCGTGCCTGGATTCTGGCCACCACCTACATTGTGGTGGTGTTTTCGATCGTGCTGCAGGGCGGCTCGCTAGGGATGTTCCTGCACCGCTTCAAGATGGCGGAGAAACCTAAGCCTGTCGAACAGCTGCAGGAGTTGTAACGGGTGGTCGTCGCCGTCTGGGCGACGATGCAGGAATGGTCGGTTGTCTGTAGTCCGCGAGAATTCCTGGCGTCAAAATCGAAGACCAGGGACGCTATATTTCATCTGGGAGTGGCCGACGGCGCCATTGTCTTTGGCGCTACGGGTGCTTCTGGCACACTTCTCCCAGGCGCTTGAACATTCACTCAATTTCGTCCGGAGATCAGGCCTTGGCGGCGTTGCCAAAACCCTTCACGGCACGCTTGACGCCGGCAGCGCCATCTGCCAGGTCCTGCGCATTCATGGCCGGCCGCACGGTGAGCCGCGCATTGAAGGCGAGAAACCACGGCTCGGCAATGGCGGTCAATTGCGATGATTCCTTCATGTCGAAGAATATGTATCCGGTGCGTTCCCCGTTGTCTTCAGAGAAGTACGCCGCTTCGGGTTTCAGGTCATCCAGAATTTTCTGAATCGTGGTTCCTAAACTGCCCTTTCGAGCGGCGGTGTTGCCGGCTTCGACAGGAATGGAAACTTTCAGTAACATGCGCATCGTATGTGCCCTCCACAGGCAGATGCATTATACCCACCTCTTCAGGAAAGAGTCGCCATTACCCCGATAAACGCGATTGTCGAGGTAATGGCAGGTTTCGTACCTGAGACCTGGGTTCAGCGCGAAACGGATGGCGTTCTAATTTCCCAGTACGGCGCGGTAGCGGACTTGATTTTTCTTCAGTTTGGCGACGGCGTCGTTCGCTTTGGCCATGGGGAAGGCTTCGGTGATGGCTTTGACGCCGTGGCGAGCGGCGACAGTCAGCATCTCCTGCAACATGCTGGGGCTGCCGATGGGACTGCCGGCGAGGCTGCGCTGGCCGGCAATCAACGGAAAGACTTGTACGGAAATAGGACTGGGCGGCACGCCGACAACCGCGAGGGTTCCCCGCGGACGCAAGGCGGCGACCAGCGTATTCCAGTCGGGGTCCTGATTGATGGTCGAAAGAATCAGATCGAACGAGCCCGCCAGTTTCTTCATGGCTTCGTTCTCGCGGGAATTGACGAAATGATGAGCGCCCATCGACCTGGCTTCCGCTTCCTTGTTGGGAGAGGTCGAGATGGCCGTGACTTCCGCGCCGAAGACGCGGGCAAATTGCAGCGCCAGATGGCCGAGGCCTCCAATGCCGACGACGGCGACGCGTGAACCGGGAAAAATGCCGGCGGTGCGAATCGGATTGTAGACCGTGATTCCGCCGCACATCATGGGAGCGGTCGATTCGCTTGCCAGGGCTTCCGGCACCGGAATGGCAAAGCGGGCATTCACGCGGGTTTTCTCGGCAAATCCGCCATGGCGATGCACGCAGGTGGCCACGCTCTGGGCACAAAGATTTTCATCGCCGCGCAAGCACCACTCGCAGGTACCGCAGGAGTCGGCCTGCCAGCCGACGGCGACGCGCTGGCCCAGGGTGCGGTCCTTGACCTGGCTGCCCATGGCCGCGATGATGCCGACAATCTCATGGCCGGGGATGAAGGGATACTGTGTCGACCCCCAGTCGTTATCGATCAGATGCAGGTCGCTGCGGCAGATGCCGCAATGCGTGATCGCGATCTCCACTTCATTCGGTTGCAGATCATCGACAGCGTACTTGAACGGCAAAAGCTCTGCGCCTGCGGCATGGGTGGCATAGCCATGGATGGTGCTCATCGAGGTCGGTTCTCTACTTTCCGGGGCGGTTCGAAGTGAAAAAGGTGTACTCACTAAAGTACATCACAACCCCAAACCGCACATTAAGGCTGGATGCCCAGTGTCACAACCTGGGAACCGGTGACGGCCATGTCCAGATGTTCGGAGCCAAGCGCAATGGCGGTTTCCCCATCGATCGAGAAACTTCCGTCATTTTCCACCGGTTGCAAAATGTTTGCGACTGTCAACGGTACGGCCGGCAGGTCGTGACCTTGCACCATGGCTTGCGGCACCGGCGCCAGCAGGGTTGCGTACAGCAGATTGTTCGGGTGCAGCTGGTTCAGGCGGGCAATCGTCGCGCCCAGCCCAAGGGGCGGCGCGGCGGGGTTGGGAATCAGGTGCAAGGTGTGATCCAACGTGGCGCCGTCGCTGATGAGCAGGCGAACCGGTCCAGGCGCCAGCGTGACCGGCAACGTAACCGTCCAACGGACAATTCGCTGGGGCTCGCGATAGGGATGCAGGGTTGCTTCCACAGTCACGCGATCTCCCGCGTGTACTCGGCTGGTAAGCACGCGTGCTTCGTCCAGTCGTGCAGACTGGCGTCCGAGCGATGTGTCGAGGGTGAGCGACACGTCTCGGATGGAAGGCATTTCCCGCGGGTTGCTAAAGAGGCTTTCAAACCGCTGCGCAACCGCCATCGCGACGGACAGGCTGGCCGGTTCCTGATCAGTGGCCGCAATCCAATCGTCGATGTGAACGGCCGGGAATCCGGCGACGTCGATGGTCCCGCGCAGTTCATACGTGGAAGGATCGTTGTAGCCGTTTGTGTCCTGCATGGCCTGATAGACGGTGGCCAATAGCACGGCGGAAGTGAGGCGCGGATGTTCCACCACTGCAAAGCGGTAGGTATGCGGTTGCGCCCGCCGCGGCGGGCCACCCAGCGTGAGCGTCACCGGAATCATGTTTGCCTTTTTTCCGAAGACACCCAGAATGCCGGATTCACGGTCCTGGGTAAACGAGCCGACGGTTTCGGTGGTGTTGATAATCTTCATCGGCGCTAAGGATGAAGGTACGGTGGCGACAACCTGGGCCTTGGTCATGGGCAGAGAAACGTCGCCGAATCGCGTGATGGGATGGCCGCAGGCGAGCAGCCGTTTTGGGTCGACATAGGTGACGGTGCAGGTGGCGGCCATGTCAAAGTCGCCGGAAACGATGATGGCGCTGATGGCGGAACCAGGAACGATCGGAGCGGGATCGACGGCGTTGGGAGTGGCGCTTCCCAGGCCAGATACAGGTGTGAGTCCATACCACTGGAAGCGCTGCTGGAACAGGTGGATGGCCTGCGACGAGAAGCCGTCGAACACCAGCGGCGTTTCGATGGGATGGACCTCGTCCTCCGTCGACGACGACCATGGCAAGGAGGCGGAGGAAAGGCCGGCATCCTGCTTGCCGACACGCGTGTCGGAAACAGGCAACGGGTCCGGCGCCACGCCGGACGCCGATGTTGCTGGAGAGGAATTTTCCGGCCGGCTATCGCCTTCGTTCGCGACTTCCAGCATTTGCGCGATGGGCGTGATGCCCGCAATCGGCTCTTTCGTAAACTGGCCGATACGGAAGCCGATGGCGCCGAGCAGCTTGCCATCGATATAAACCGGGCTGCCGCTCATGCCGGCCACGACGCCGTCGTATTCCGCCTTGCTGCCCAGCAGCCGCGCCAGGATCATGTCCTTGCCGGGGCCGATGGCGTCGTGCAACACGCCGAGAATCTCTACATCGAATGCCTCCGGCTTGCTGCCTTGAAAGACCGTGTACGCCGTGCCATGCAGGCCGGCGTGCACTTGCGACAGCGGATACATCGGCTGCGAGGCCAGCGAAACGGCCGGCGCGGGCAGCGGTGCGCCGGCGGACGAAGTCTGCGCCACCGCCAGCGAACCGCACGCCGCCAGGACGGCTGAACAAAAGAATCTTCGAAGAAAGATATGCACCTTACCAGAGTAGAGGGGAAGTCTCCCCAGCGGAAGTGGGCAGGTCGCGGAGACCCAGTGTAAGATTCAAATTTGCTGTGGCGATCCCGCATTCCGGGCTGAGAAGAATGGCTTCGCTGTACAACCTCGAGGGTCCATGACGCACACTGCTTTCGCCCTGGCCATCGGCCTGACGACGAACCTGACCGGGATCGACGGGCTGATCATGCTGGTCTACTTCGCCTTTGTGCTGGGTACCGGCTTTGTGCTGAAGCGCTACATGCATACCAGTACCGACTTCTTTCTGGCCGGTCGCGCGCTTCCCGCCTGGGTTTGCGGGCTGGCGTTTATCTCCGCCAATCTGGGGGCGCAGGAAGTGATCGGCATGGGCGCTTCCGGGGCGAAGTACGGCATTGTGACCAGTCAGTTTTATTGGATTGGCGCGATCCCCGCGATGGTCTTCGTCGGCCTGTTCATGATGCCGTTCTATTACGGCTCCAAGGCGCGGTCGGTGCCGGAATATCTGAAGCTTCGCTACGACGAAAAAACGCGCGCCTGGAATGCTGGTTCGTTCGCCATTATGACGGTATTTTCCTCCGGCATTTCCATGTACGCCATGGCGATCCTGATCCAGTCCCTGCATGTCTTCGATCCGCTGTTTCTTTACTTCGGGCTGCCGCTGGGCTGGATCTTTCACTTCTCGATTCTTCTGTCCGCGATCATTGTGCTGGGCTACATTTCGCTGGGCGGCCTGACCAGCGCCATTTATAACGAGGTCCTGCAATTTTTCCTGATCGTCGCCGGATTTACTCCTCTGGTATGGATCGGTTTGAAAAATGTCGGCGGATGGCACGGCATCCAGCGCACTCTGGGGCCGGCCTATACGCACTCCTGGCGCGGCCTGGAGCACGCCAGCACCAATCCGCTGGGCACACAATGGTACGCGCTGGTGTTCGGTCTGGGCTTCGTGCTTTCCTTTGGATATTGGTGCACGGATTTTCTTGTGATTCAGAGCGCGATGGCCGCCAAATCGCACCTGGCCGCGCGTCGCGTGCCGTTGATCGCCGCCATCCCGAAAATGTTTTTCCCTTTCCTGGTGATTCTGCCGGGCCTGATCGCCATCTCCGTCCCCATCGTCGGCCAGCACAGCCTGGCGCAATTGCAGACCGCTCCAGCACCGCGCGCCGCACGGGGTGTTCCATCGCCCGCGGTCGCTTCCGACGCATCCGCGGTCCCCGCGGGAAGGGGATTGATACCGGTCGAGGTGGACCCCATCAGCGGCCGTGTATTGAAGGACAACAAAGGCCAGCCGTTGCTGAATTACGACCTTGCGATTCCCAACATGCTGCTCCACTTCTTCCCTACGGGAATTCTCGGTCTGGGCCTGACCGCGTTGCTGGCGAGCTTCATGTCCGGCATGGCCGGCAACGTGACCGCATTCAATACGGTGTGGACCTACGACATCTATCAGTCCTACATCCATAAAAACGCGAGCGATGAACATTATCTCTGGATGGGCCGCATGGCGACGATTGGGGGCATTGCGCTTTCGATTGCCGCGGCGTACTTCGTGAGCTCGTTCAACAACATTATGGATGCGTTGCAGCTGGTCTTTTCTTTTGTGAATGCGCCGTTGCTGGCCACGTTTCTGCTGGGCATGTTCTGGAAGCGCACCACCGGCCACGGCGCATTCTGGGGACTGTTGACAGGGACCGCCGCGGCCGCCGTGCATACCGGACTGACGCTGCCCGCGGATGCTCCCGGCGTCGGCATCCATGGCGGATGGATCGCGGTGCTGCACGTGTATCCCAGCACCATGGCGCAGAATTTCTGGACCGCAATCTGGGCCTTTTGCGTGTGCTTCATCCTTACGGTTGGGTTGAGTCTGATGACGAAACCGCGTAAGGAAGAGGAACTGGTCGGGCTGGTGTATTCGCTGACGCCGAAACCGGCGGAAGGACATCTGCTGTGGTATCAGAGGCCGGTGACGCTTGCGATTGCGGTGCTGGTTATGGTGGTGGCATTGAACCTGGTGTTTTTGTAAACGGATGGGAAGGCAATTGCGATGAGACTCGACATTCGATGGCCGCTGGGGCTGCTGTTTTTTGTTACCGGCGGCATGATGGCCATCTACGGAGCGGTCACCCACGGCAGCGCGATCTATGAAAAATCGCTGGGGATGGATATCAACCTCATCTGGGGATTGGTGCTGCTGGGGTTTGGCATGTTCATGCTGCTGCTGGCGTGGACGGCCGGTCGCAGCGGATCGAACGCGCCGTCCGACGCTCCGCCGAGTGGGGACGAACCACCGGCGACCCGTCCGCGCGGTCATTGAAACTTAACTCGCTTGCATTGGGAACGGTTCAGCCGAGCCGAACCTATTTTAGGGCGATAGATTCGTGGCAGCGACCGACTAATTCATTTAAGACAGTCTCTAACTGCTTCACGGGCACCGAACCCTGGGCCATGTCCTTCGATCCGCCGCCGCGTCCGCCGTGCGGTGTCAGCGCAGTCCGCAATAAAGTTCCGCAGTCGAAGGGGAGATCCGCGCTGCGTGAAAGAGCGACCGTAGCCAATGCGTCGGCATCCTCCGGTATCCAACCGATGACCGCAGCAGTTTGGTTGGCCTGTGCCGTGATTTTGCTGGCCAGAAATTTTGCGTATGATGCGTCGGTTTGGTTTGCGGCTGCCAATTGCAACCGCACCAGCCGCAGGCCAGCTTCCACCGGAGTCTGCGCGACCAGCTCCGCTGCGTGATACTGCGCCAGCTCATTAGTCAGACGCAGCGTGTGCTTGGCTGCCTGTTTCGCATCCGTCTGCAGGCGCTGGATGGCTTGCGGTACTTCCTCGAATCCGACAGAAAGTTGCCGGGCCGCCTCGGTGAGCTGCGCAAAATCGCAGCGTGCGGAGCGCGCCGCACGCAGGCCGCAAACAAATTCGACGCGCAGGCCCTGCTTCACTTTTTCCAGCCCGCGCAGATGCAGTCCGCCAATTTGCCCGGTCGAGCGCACATGCGTTCCGCCGCAGGCATTGCGGTCGAAATCGGCAATGGTGACGATGCGCAGGTCGCCCTGGCGCGGCGGTAGCTTGCGCAGTTCGCCCGCAGCCAACCACATCTCCGCCTGGGCGCGTGGCACCACGCTCACCGTCACCGGCCGGTCTTCCGCGATAATCTCGTTCGCTCGCTCTTCCACCTGTTCGAGCGTCGAATTCTTCAGGCTGTCCATATTCAGATCAATGGTGGAGCCGGTTTCGCCGAGATGAAAGGAAACAGTTCGCGCTCCGCAGACTTGAATGAAGGCAGCCGACAGCAGATGTTGTCCGGAATGTTGCTGCATGTGATCGAGCCGTCGCGCCGCATCGATCACGCCGCGCACCGGAGTGCCCGCGACCAGGGGCTTGGCGGTGTGGTGCCACACTTGACCGTGCTCGTCCTCTTCCACATCGACAATTTCGGCGGTCAATTCCGCTCCGCTGCGCGCGGTGGCGATCAGGCTGCCGGTATCGAAGGGCTGGCCGCCTCCCGTGGGATAAAACGCGGACCGGTCCAGCGCCACCCGCCACAGGGATTGCCCGCCGGCGCGGGAAAGCTCATGGATGTCGGTGACCACGGCGTCGAAATTCGTGAGAAAGGAGTCGGTGGAGTAGAGACGTTCTGTCATGGTTTCCTGCGTGGCCTTACGATTTCTGCTACTGCGGCATGATGATGCCGCCGATGCGGGTGCGTCGCGGCATTGCCACGCCGCGATGGTCATATTCGCGGTCGTCTTCTTCTTTCGGGACAGGGGAAGGCGGAGTCTTCGGTTGGTTCCGTTCCATGGACACATCGTTTTCCGGACCCTGCGAATTTTGTTTCGTCATTTCCCATGCTCCGGCCAATTCCGCTCCGCAATCACAATGGTTTCATTGTCGCCGATTAGAATGGAACTATGCCACCTCGACTACGCGGTTGTCCCCGGTTGCTCGCATGCGATCTCGATGGAACGCTGCTGAATGGCAAAGGAGTTCTTACCGAAGCGACCGCATTCGCGCTACGACAGGCGATCGATCGCGGCGTGGAGGTCGTGTTCGCCACTGGCAGACGGCATAGTTTCGCCTGGCGGATGCTGGCCCCTCTCGGTCTCGATTCGGAGACGGTGCTGATCAGTTCGAATGGCGCGATCACCCGCACGTTGGGCGGACGCCCAATCCATCGCGTTGGCATGCCGATTGCGACGGCGTTGCTGTTATGCCGTCAGTTGGACGGCTTTCGCAATTCGCTGGTGTTCACGTTCGACCGCACCGGCCCGGGCGCTCTGGTCGTTGAAAATATCGCGGCCTTGCATGCACGGTTGACGCGCTGGGTGGAGTTGAACCTGCATGAAATTGAGGCTGTGCTTCCATTGGAGCGTGCGTTCGACCGTGGAGAAGAGCCGGTGCAGGCGATGATCTGCGGCACACTTCCCGTGATGCGCGAAGGGCTCGCGGTTTTGGATGCGGCGACCGCGGAGGCGGAGCAATTGCGGCAAATCATTTCCATTCACCGCACGGAATATCCGGCACGCGATCTTTCCATCGTGGACCTGATGGCGAACGGATGCTCCAAAGGAAGCGCCCTGGCGCGGCTGGCCGCCGAACGCGGTATCGATTCGGCGGAGATCGCCGCCATCGGGGACAATATGAACGACGCGGAGATGCTGACGTACGCGGGCCATGCGGTGGTGATGGAGAATTCTCCGGCGGAACTGCATGCCATGGCGGTGGCCGGGGGATGGGCCGTGACTGGAAGCAACGAAAGCGATGGCGCGGCGCAGGCGATTCTGCGTATGCTGGAGAGGATGCGGCCGAGTCGTGACCGGGGTCGCCGCGGCGACCAAGCGACGGCACTGGCGGACTGAGTGCAGAGGGTTGAACGAACAAGCTGGATGAAAACGTATCGAAAGATCGCGCTGCTTGGCGCTCTGGCGGGCTTGGCCGGTTGTGTTGCCGCCGCCCACGCCGCCGAGCGCGTGACGCTGCGCAGCGGATCGGAATTGCTCTGCGATCACCAGAAAAATATGAATGGCGAGATCCGGCTCTATCTGACTCCGTCGAACGAGAATTACCTGGAGGTCGCGGCGACCGACATCGTCGCGGTAAAGAATGTTCGCCAGGAACCGGTTCTTCCACAGGCGGCTTCATCGGCGACTGCCTCTTCAAAGACCGATGCGGCACAACCGGCGGACGTGTCTGCGCTGCTGCATCAGGCCGGCGCACAACATCATCTGGACCCGGACCTGCTGGCCAGCGTGGTGCAGGCGGAAAGCGACGGCCAAACGCATGCAATTTCGCGTACCGGGGCGAGGGGCTTGATGCAGTTGATGCCGGCGACCGCGAAAGAATTGGGAGTGCGGAACAGTTTTGCGGCGGAACAAAATATTGCCGGCGGTACGACCTACCTGGATGCATTGCTGATGTATTACCACGAAAATATTGCGCTGGCCCTGGCTGCCTATAATGCCGGCCCGGCAGCCGTGGACCGCTATCACGGCATCCCACCGTACGCGGAAACGCGCCAGTACGTGGAACGTGTCATCCATGATTTCAATCAGCGGAAACTGCGGGAAGCGCGGCGGCAGGACCGCCATGCCGCATGGTCTTCGATGGCTGCAGTCGCCGACGTTCCAGCAAGATGACGCATCCCAAAGGTACTGTGAAAAGATCTGCATGAAAAAACATCGATGGCTTGTCATGGGGGCAATGTTTGCCCTGCTTGCAATTCTGGTTACGATCCAGATTCGAACGCTGAAAAGTTTTGAATGGTTAACCCTCGCCCACACCTTCGACTCCATTCGCTGGCTGCAACTCGCGCTGGCCACCGCGCTGATTTATGGGGCCTACATCGCGCGCGCATTTCGTTGGAGCGTCTTTCTGCGGCCCACCAAGCCCGCCACTCCGGCGCAGATGGTCCCGGCACAATTTATCGGCTTTACCTCCGTCGCCATCTTAGGGCGTCTGGGAGAATTTGTCCGTCCGTATCTGGTCGCGCGGCGGCAACAAATCACGTTTACCTCGCAGTTGGCTGTGTATACAGTCGAACGCGTTTTCGATTTGCTGGCCGCGGCCGGAATCATTGCCGTTACCCTCTCGATCAGCACCTCTGTACGAAGCCTTCCGTATCATGAGCAGTTTCGACGCTTCGGATATCTCGGCATTGCAGCCGCGCTGCTGCTGGGGCTGATTGCGGTGGCGATTCGCTTCTTCGGGCCGAAGATAGCGGACCTCGCCAGCCGAGTCCTCGGAGTGATTTCAAAAAAATTGGCCCATGCCGTGCACGAAAAAATCCTCGCCTTCAGCCACGGACTCGATGCCATTGCCGGTTGGACGGAACTCGTGCTGGTACTCTTCTATTCTTTCTTGACCTGGGGCCTGATTGCGGCGGCCTATGTGGTGGTTGTGCACGCTTTCCGCGTGCCGGAACTGGCTTCGATTCCCGCCGCGCAGACGGTCGTGCTGATGGCGGCGAGTTTAGCCGGGTCGGTGCTGCAATTGCCCATGGTGGGCGGCGGCTCGCAGTTGGCCATCATTGATGTGCTCCACAAAATTCTCGGCGTTGGTCCCGAGGCCGCCACCGCCTGCGGCCTGACGCTGTTTGCTGTGACGTTTCTGACGGTCATCCCGGCGGGACTGGCGTTTGCTCGCGTGGAGCAGGTGTCCCTCCGAAATGTGGCCAAAGAATCCGAGATGGAAGAAGAAGAGTTGGAATCTTCCAGCGCGGAGCCGGACGATCCGAAGCAGGTCCATTCCTTGCCATAACGAAGAATGCGTGCGAAGCTACTCGCGGTTCTCAATTCTCGAAGGAATCGATTATATGATGTCGCCGCATACTGCATTTCTGACCCGATGGAACCGGCCAGTGGTTTCGCTTGTTCTGCTGCTGGCCATGCTGCCGCTTTGCGCTCGCCCGTTGTTGGGACAGGGCACTGCTCCCGCACGCGGCGCGGTCCGTCCCGCTGACGAGGCGCCGCCCAGTCCGCTTCCAGACGCTCGGTATAAGGCCGATATTCTTGTTATCGTGGCCCATCCCGACGACGAGACGGCCATCACCGGCTATCTGATCAAGGCCATCTCCGACGAGCACAAGCGGGTAGCCGTCGTGTTTGGAACGGGCGGCAATTCCGGCGGCAATGCCGTTGGTTACGAACAGGGCGCCACGCTGGCGGCGGTGCGGGAAATTGAAGCGCGCCGTGCCCTGGCTTCGATCGGCGTTTTCAATGTGTGGTTTCTGAGCGGTACCGACACGCCGGGCGACAATGTTCTGCGCTCGCTGGAAACCTGGGGCCACGGGACCGTGCTCGACCAGGCGGTGCGCATCGTTCGGCTCACTCGGCCGGAGGTCATCCTGACCTGGCTACCGCATTTCGTGGTGGGAGAAAATCATGGTGATCATCAGGCTTCCGCCGTTATCGCCACCGAAGCCTTCGATCTGGCGGGAGACGTGAATGCATTTCCTGAACAGGTTGCCTTTCCGCGCGACCGTACCGGCTACAGCAACCTGACCGAGGGCCTTCGCCCATGGCAGCCGGAAAAACTCTACTTCTTCTCCGATGCCTCCCAGATGGCATTTATGAACGGGCAAGGTCCGGTCTATTCCGTGATGGATGTTTCTCCGTCGCTGCACATGCCGTACTACCGCGCCGTCGCCATGGAAGAGTCCTATCATCTGACGCAGGACGATACCGGGCAGCAGGCAACAGCTGCTCTGGAGACGGGAAATTTCAAGGACTTCGAGCTGCCGATTCGATTTGTTTTCGGCAAATCGCTGGTGGGCGGTTCCGTTACTGGAGACATTTTTCAGGGCGTTGTTCCCGGTCCCATTCCGTTCGTACGTGATTGCAGTTCGCCGCCGCCTGTGCGCAACGGGCTATCGATGGATCTGGGAGGCGAGTGGGCTTTCTATGGCAGTTTTTGGCCCGGCCATGGCATTGGACATCTGGCCGACCTGATGAAGGAGCCGGAGATTGGCGTCGCTCCCGGCGGTACATTGGAGCTGCCATTGTTGCTGCATAACAATACAGACCTGGCGCGGACCATCCACCTACGCGTCGACCTGCCGTCCGGGTGGACGGAGCAACCGGGGCCCACGCTGTACCCGGTGCGTCCGCACGATGTTACTCCAGTGCGAGTCGTTCTTACCGCTCCCATGGAAAACGGCGGGCAGTGGCAGCCGATCACATGGCGGGCGGAGTCCGGCGGCAAGCTCGTCGGTTCGGTCAGGGTGAAGACCATCCTGACGCATGCTTCCAACGAGCAAATCCATTGAGCGTTGGAAGCCGTGATGGAGAAATCTCGCTGTATCTCGACCCGGCTGTTATTTTCTTCGCGACATTTCTGGAGGAAGATACCTGATATGAATTTTCTGCGGCGTTCCATTCTCTCGGCGTTCCTGTGTGCGGCAATCGTTGTGACGCCGCAGGTTCGCGCAGCCTCGGCTCCTTCCAATTCCTACGATCTTGTTGTCTATGGCGCCACCGCCGGAGGCGCGATGACGGCCCTGACAGGGGCCCGTGCGGGTCTGCATGTGGTTCTGCTGGAGCCTCGGAATCATGTTGGGGGAATGTTGACGGGCGGCCTGTCCGCTACCGATGTAGGGAATCGAACCGTCATTGGCGGCTATGCGTTGGAGTTTTTTGAACGCCTGGGCCGCTATTACGACATGGCGCAATACGACCAGAAAGTTGCGTGGAGATTTGAACCGCATGTCGGCGAAGAAATTCTTCGCACCATGCTGCAACAAGCCGGAGTCGATCTCCGCTTCCATGAGCGATTGCGGAAAAAGAACGGCGTTATAAAGGACGGCAATCGGATCCTCAGCATCACCACCGAAGACGGAAAAGTGTGGAAGGGAAAAGTTTTCACCGACGCCACGTATGAAGGCGATCTGATGGCAGACGCCGGAGTTTCCTTCGCCTGGGGGCGTGAGAGCACGGCCAAATACGGCGAAAGTCTTGCCGGGGTTCGGGCGGAAACTCCCGGCCATCAATTCAAATTCAAGTTGTCGGCGTACGGTCCGGATGGCAAGCTGCTGCCTGAAATCAGCGCGCAACCGCTGGCGCCCGCGGGCAGCGGGGACCATGAAGTGCAGTCCTACAATTTTCGCCTGATCCTGACCCAGGACGTACATAATCAAGTCCCGTTCCCCAAGCCGCCGAACTACAATCCCCACCGGTACCAACTGCTGGCCAACTACATCCATGGGTTTCAGGCCCACTATGGCCGTGTCCCCCGGTTGAATGAACTGACCCTGCCGATTGGAATTTCCGGCCATAAGGCCGACTTCAACAACAACGGGCCCTTCTCTACCGACTACATCGGCAAGGACTGGACTTTTCCGAATGCATCCTATGCCGAGCGCGCGAAGATTTGGCAGGACCACATCGATTACACACAGGGATTTTTCTATTTTCTCGGACACGATCCCCAGGTTCCAGCGCAGTTGCGGAAGGAAGTGAATTCCTGGGGGCTTGCCAAGGATGAATTTGTCGATACCGATCACTGGCCGAACCAGCTCTATATCCGCGAATCGCGGCGCATGATTGGGGAGTATGTCCTGACGCAGAAAAACCTGCAAGTCAACCGCACCCATCGCGATTCGATCGGCATGGGTTCCTATACGATCGACTCGCACAATTTCAATCGGGTTGCCATGCCGGATGGCAGTGTGAAGAATGAAGGCAACACGGAGATTCCCATCCAGCCGTACGAAATTCCGTATGGGGTTCTGCTGCCGAAACGCGCACAGGCCTCGAATCTGCTGGTTCCGGTTTGCGTTTCCGCCAGCCATGTCGGGTATTCGTCGTTACGGATGGAGCCGCAATACATGATCCTGGGTCAGGCTGCGGGCGCAGCCGCCAGCCTTGCGGTACGGGAGAATGTGGCGGTGCAGGATGTCAAGGTTCAGGCACTACAGAACATGCTGATGCAAGGGGGAGCTATTTTGCACATGCCGTGAGCGGGCTAGAGTTTCAGCCGGGCCAGGCTGGGAATCTTCGATAGATCGTTGAACAGAACGTAGACCGTGAGGACGATGAGAAAGACGAAGGCAGTCTGATACACGCGCTCTTTCAGCTTCTCATTCATGTCGCGGCGCATGACAGATTCAATCAGCAGGAACAAAATCATTCCGCCGTCGAGGATGGGAATCGGCAGCAGGTTCAAAATACCGAGCTGCACGCTGATGAATGCGGTCCAGGCCAGGGTGGGAGCCCATCCCGGCATCGACACAACGCGTCCGGTCTCCCGCGCGATGCCCACGGGGCCGCTGAGCGTGCGGGCCGACATCTGGTGGGTAACCACCCGGTGCAGTATGTCGATCAATAACGTCGATTCCTGCACACATTCGACGACAGACTTGGAGATCGCCTGGGGGAGAGAGAGCCGCTCAATGTGGGAGGGAGGCGGCTCGGTATTGAAGCCGATTTCGTACCTGGGCCCGCCCTCGGGCCCGGTCGTCTTCTCCGGGGTCACCGTTACGGTGGTGGGGGTTCCATTCCGCAGAATGGAAAGAGTCACGGGTCGGCTGCCGTTTTGTTGCAGGTACAAGATCATCGACGGCAGGGAATGCAACTGGGTACCGTCCATCGAGACGATCTCGTCCCCGGCTTTCAGACCGGCTTTGGCCCCCGGCATATCGGCTGCGACCATGGCAACCTTGAGCGGCGTGTTCTGCACGATCGGCGTCAGTCCCGCGTCGCCCAATACGAAGTTGTCCGGATTCGCAGGAGACTTCAGGTAGAGCGAAGTTTCTTTGCTCTGGCCATCCGGCTGCTGTACCAGCACCGACACGGAATGGTTCAGATTCAGTACAGATCGCTCAAGAACCTGGTCCCAGGTCGGGTTTTCGACGCCGTCGAAGCGAACAATGCGATCGCCTTGCAGCAGTCCGGCCTTTGCAGCCGCGGAATGCGACAACACGTAATCGACTACCGCTGGACTGCTGAGATAGTTTTCAACCTCGTTGTGACCGATATAGACCGCGGTCATGAAAATCAAGGCCAGCAGGAAATTCGCGACCGGACCGGCGCAGGCAATCAGCACGCGCTGCCAGCGCGGATGACTGGAAAATTCCCCAGGGTCGCCGGTTGCGTTATCGGTGGGCAATTCGCCGGCCATTTTCACGTAGCCGCCCAGCGGCAGCAGGCTCACGCGGTAATCCGTGTCGCCACGGCGGAAGCCGATCAGGCGCTTGCCAAAACCGATGGAGAAGGTCTCAATGCGGACACCGCAAAGCTTGGCCACCGCGAAGTGGCCGAATTCATGCACCAGCACCAATATGCCGAGCACAACAAGCATGGAAACGAGGCTTAACAGGGCAAATGACATGCTGGTCTGGGGATATCCGTTCTCTAGTTTTATGCTCTCAGGTTGGGTGCGAGCAGTTCGCGGGCTGTAGCCCTTGCCCGTGCATCTGCGTCCAGCACCTCGGCAATAGTTGCGGGGTGCCGGTGCGGCGTCTGCTGCAGCACATCTTCAATTGTACGCGGTATGGCGAGGAAGGGGATGCGTTTCGCCAGGAATGCCTCCACTGCAATTTCATCGGATGCATTCAGGGCAATGCAGTGTTCGCCGCCCAGTTCCGCCGCCTCATATGCCAGCCGCAGACAAGGGAAGCGATCGAGATCCGGGGGAGAGAAATCCAGCTCTGCCAGGCTGTGCATATCGAACGTGAGGTCGGACGGAACCCGTTCCGGGTAGGTGAGGGCATATAAGATCGGCAGGCGCATATCCGTGACGGAAAGCTGAGCCAGAATGCTGCCGTCAATAAATTCCACCAGCGAGTGGATGGTCGATTGCGGATGCACCGTCACCTGCACCGCGCTCGGCGGCAAATCAAACAGGCGGCAGGCTTCGATGATCTCTAGGCCCTTATTCAGCATGGTTGCGGAATCGATGGTGATGCGCCGGCCCATCACCCAGGTGGGATGACGCAGGGCCTGCTCCACGGTAATGCCCGCGAACTGTTCCAATGGGGTGGCGCGAAACGGGCCACCCGAAGCCGTCAACCAGATGGCGCGCACTTCTTTGCGCGTGCCGCCGCGCATGCATTGATGGATGGCATTGTGTTCGCTGTCAATGGGCAGCAGCAGCACGTTCCGGCGGCGCGCTTCTTCCATGAGAATTTCGCCGGCTGCGACCATGCATTCCTTGTTGGCGACGCCGATGGTCTTGCCGGCGCGAATTGCGGCATACGTGGCTTCCAGGCCGGCGACTCCCACGATGGCGCTGACGACGAAGTTGACGTCCGGCAAAGTGGCGGCGTGGACGGTGCCAGCCGATCCATATACAACTTCAATTCCGGTGATGCCTGCCGCCTGGAGCCGTTGGCGCAGTTCGTTCGCCAGGGGCTCGTCGGCGAGCGAAACGACCTGGGGTCGCCAGCGCCGGCACTGCTCAAAGACTGCGTCCAGGTTGCGGCCGGCGGCCAGACTCACAACCTGGAACCGCTCCGGGTAGCTTTCCACGATGCGAAGCGTGCTCTGACCTATCGAGCCGGTGGAACCGAGAATTGCAAGATGTCTCAAACGATGTCCTGACGTAGTTTCTTCAACCAGTGGTGGAGGCTCATCGGCCTAATATGCTTGCCGGACCAACAGCGCGTACCAGAGTACCGGGAGCGCCAGCAGCAGGGCATCGACCCGATCCAGCACGCCGCCATGCCCGGGGAGCAACGACCCGGAATCCTTGACGCCCGCACCGCGTTTGATGGCCGACTCCAGCAGATCGCCGATCTGCGCCGCGACGTTCAACAATACCGCCATCCCTATCCAATACCACCATGGTTGAGCATAGAACAACAGGTCGATCCCGTGCCGATAGAGAAGGCTCCCGCAGAGGACAATTCCCAGTCCCGCAAGAATGCTGCCTACCACCGATCCGGCTGCGCCCTCCCACGTTTTTTTTGGGCTTAGCCTGGGGGCCATTGGATGACGACCCAGCGACCGCCCAACATACAGCGCCACGATGTCGCCGGCCCACACGACCACCAGCAGAAACAGCAGCAGGGACGTGCCATTTTCCTGCACCGTCAACATGGGGGCCAAGACCAACGGGAAGGCAACATAGATCAGGCCGAAAAATCCCGCAGCCGCATCGGGCAAGACTCGCTCCAAAGGCGAGCGCAGGCAGCAGATCCCCAGCAACAGCAACGCGGAAATCCCCAATGCCGGCAGAAGAAATGCCGACTCCCAATACGCCACCGCAAACACCAGGGCGCAGCAGAGCAGCACCAGCCACCGAGGGACCCGCGCGCCGGAGGCATCCGCCAATATCAGATACTCATAGAGCGCCAGCTCCGCAATGAGCCAGGCTCCCAGCATCTGCAACCACAAAGGGCCCCAAAGAATCAGTACCAGCACCAGCGGAACCAAAATGACCGCCGTAAGAATGCGTTTCATTGACCTGTTCTCTTGAAAAAATGTCGCCGGCAAGCATCGGCGGCAGACCTGTACACCTGGATCGATTGGGTCTGTGCATCATTATCTAATGAATGGGGAAATACCGCAGAGGATTTCACGGTGTCGTTCCGGCGGCATGGTGGATAAGAAAGTTCGGTCGTGCTGGCTGAAGGTCAGCGGGGATTGTCGCAGAAACGAGCAAAGTAAGTCGCTGGTTCCTGCCTGTCGTGGAAGAGCCTCCACATCTAGCGTGTCAGGATTTGTTCCTGCTCGACAGGCTTTCCTTTTGGGGCGTTGCCAAGGCCGCCGAAGCGGCGCTCGCGGCACTGATACTCGCGAATCGCCTCCAGCAAATGGAGGCCGCGGAAATCGGGCCACAGGCGCTCGGTCACATAGATTTCAGAGTAGGCGATCTGCCACAGCAGAAAATTGCTGACGCGCATCTCGCCGCTGGTGCGGATCACGAGATCCGGGTCCGGCATGTGGGCGGTATAGAGCGCCCGGGACAAATGCTGTTCGCTGAATTTTGCCAGCAGATCCTGCAGCGAGAAGGCAGCGTTCCGCTCCGCCGCAATCGCGGTGAGCGCGTCGCGCACGGCGTCGACAATCTCGACCCGGGCACCGTAGTTCAACGCCAGCGTCAGGGTCGTGCCGGTATTGCGCGCCGTCTGCTCGGCGGCCCATTGCATCGTCTCCTGCACTTCCTGCGGCAGGTCCTTGATGCGTCCGATGTAGGCGATGCGGACATTGTTGTCGTTCATCCGCTTCACATTGCCGACCAGGTAGGTGCGCAGCAGGCGCATCAGGAAGCTGACTTCCGTCTCTGGGCGACGGAGATTGTTTTCCAGCGAAAAGGCGTAGAGCGTCAGCCACGGCAGATCGATGCGCGAGGCCGTCTCGACCACATACTGCACCGACTCCGCGCCCTGTTGATGGCCGAAGAACCTCTGCAGACGCCGCTGACCCGCCCATCGCCCATTGCCATCCATGATGATGGCAACGTGCTTCGGCAATTGCTCCGGGTCGAGCTGTCGATACACGGCCAACTCGTCCGCGGACAATTCCTTGAGACGGCTGGGAGCGATTACGGTGGACAAGGGGAAACACCTCAACTTGCTTCGACCGTAGCATAGTGCCGAGAGGGGTCGCAAATACGACGCCGGCAAGTCCGCCGGCAGCCGCGATTTCTGCATACACTGTCGCGGCTGTCCTGGTTGGACAGCGTCTTGTTCGACCTGCATGGGGGAGCAGGTCTTAGGCCGTTCGGCGGCCGCCGTTTGCCATCTCTCGAATATGACCCAGCACCATGGCTCGATGCAGGTTGTCCAGTCCCGATGCCCACTGCGCGATTTCCGACAGAAAAGGATCTTCCATCATGGCGGCAATTTCGCGCTCCCGCTCATACCGCGCGTCATGCACCATTTCCGACATGGGAACTGCCAAGGCGTTTGCAAGCCGCTGCAGCGACGACAGGGTTGGCATCGCGCGACCATTCTCAATTTTTGAGATGTAGGTGCGCGGTACCTCCAGCCGGGCTGCGAGCTGCCGTTGACTTAAGTGCCGTGCATTGCGAATTTCTCGTAAACGCACGGCGACTTTGGATTGCCGGTTTCCCGGCACACGTGGGCCCATCACCTCAACGGTTGAGGACACCATTGGTTCCGGTTCTGCAACTTCCAGGGGTTTGCGGCAGCGTCGGCACAACATATTGCTGGTGCTGAATTGCACCAGGCTGCAGCGGTCGCAACGTAGAACCTCCCTGGAAGCCACGGGAGCCATCATAGTTGCCATAGGCAAATTTACGGAGGCCAGAGCCGACATCCGTCGCACGCGTGAGACGTGCTTCTCTTGATAACTTGCTGGTTAATCAGCAACTTGTCAAGAGAAAAATGAAGAAAAACCTTCAATAACCGAAAATAACCGAAAAACTGCCGAGTTTTCCTGGATCATAGGAGGAGGAGATTCTCTGCATGCCTGACACAAAGTCCAATCCCGCACGCGAAGAAGATTCGTCGGAATCGCGTCCGAACGGAATTGCGGATGCCGATCCAGCCAATGACCGCGCTGTCGCGTGGCAACTGCTCAACGAGTACACGCAGTCCGCCAGCCTGTTGAAGCATGCGCTCTGCGTGGAAATCTGTGTTCGCGCCTATGGCGAGCGCCATGCCGCCGATCTTGGACTCTCGCCCGAGGAAGTCCACGCGCTGGTTGAGACCTATGCCATGACAGGTCTGCTGCATGACTTCGACTACGAAAAATATCCCTCGCCGGAAGAGCATCCGTGGGTTGGCAATCGCATTCTGATCGAGCGGGGCTGGCCCGAGGAGATACGGCATGCCATTCTGGCGCACGCGGATTACACCCACACGCCCCGCGTCTCGCATCTGGATACAGTTCTGTTCGCGTGTGATGAGCTGGCCGGATTCTTGACTGCCAACGCCCTAGTCAAGCCAACCAAGTCGATCCACGACGTCAACGTGCCCTCGGTGCTGAAAAAGATGAAAGACAAGGCCTTCGCCCGCGGAGTGAATCGTGAGGACATCGTCCTCGGCGCGGCCGAACTCGGCGTTGATCTGGCGGACCATGTCGCTTTCTGCCTTGCCGCCATGCAACAGAACGCGGAACTGTTGGGGCTGGCGGGAACAGCGGAAAGCTCGAATCGTTAGCGCGTAAGCAATGCGCTCTGCTTGGTTGTTGCTCTATCAAGATTTCTTTTGGAGAGAGCCATGGCTGGCTGAATTGCGTATTTTTTCATAGTCCCTCCTTGCCGCGCAGGTGTATATTCAGTTGATTTCTTTGTTGATTTCCTGTTTTGGGGGACCTGCATGAAGAAATATTTCGCGGAGTTGGTGGGGACATTTGTCCTGGTCTTTGGCGGTGTCGGCAGCGCCGTGCTGGCCGGCAAGCATATCGGGTATGAAGGAGTCGCGTTTGCTTTCGGCCTGTCGCTGCTGGCCATGGTCTATACCATCGGGCCGATTTCAGGCTGTCACGTGAATCCTGCCGTCACCTTTGGGGTTCTGCTGTCGAGAAAAATCGGCGGCAAGGATGCCATCTTGTATGTCATCGCGCAGATTCTTGGCGCGATCATCGCTGCGTGGCTCATCCTTACGATTGCGGGCGGAGTTCCGGGCGGCTACGTCGCATCGGTCGGGGGTCTTGGCGCCAACGGCTACGGGATGCATTCTCCCGGCCTTTACAGCATGCATGCGGCCTTCCACGCGGAAATCATTCTGACCATGTTCCTGGTACTCACCGTGCTAGGCTCGACGGACATCAAAGCTCCTGTCGGCTTTGCCGGCCTGGCCATCGGCCTGGTCCTTACCTTGATTCATCTGGTCGGCATTCCCATCGACAACACCTCGGTCAACCCGGCGCGCAGCATCGGGCCAGCGATCTTTGTGGGAGGATGGGCCATCCAGCAGCTCTGGCTCTTCATTGTTGCGCCGTTGATTGGGGCCGCAATTGCAGCGGGAATCTATGCCGTGATTCGCACTTCGGATGAACGCCGCATCAGCACTCGCACCGCGGAGCGCTCTCTGGCCAGCGAGCAGCAGGAACGCGGCCGACACACGGCGTAGGCCAGATGGAACCGTGAGAACCCAAGCCCCCATCCTGTGCGAAAAAAGAGGGTGGAGGTCCTCTTCGTTGAACTTCTGCTGAGCGCGCATTGCGGAAAGATCAACGATTCATGTTTTCGTAGCGTTCACTCGTCCCCAAGGAGCCAAGTCATGCCAGATTCATCCTCGTCCAATGCAATCCTGTCGGGTTCGGAGCCCGCGCCGCAGTCGCGCCGGAGTTTCCTGTGCGGGTCTGCAGCCGTGGTTGCCGGGGTGGTTGCCGCCGGCATCGCCGCCGAATCCGCGCAAAGTTTCCTGAGTCCAACTTCCGTGCTGGCGCAAACGAAGCTGACTCCCGATGCGGCATTGAAAGAATTGATGGACGGTAACCGCCGATTTGTTAGCGGGCAAACCACCGCGCACGAACATGACCTGACGATTCTGAAACAGCATCTTGCGGAAAAGCAGGAGCCGTACGCCGCGGTTCTTTCCTGCGCCGATTCCCGCGTGCCGGTGGAGATTGTGTTCGATCAGACCATCGGCCATCTTTTTGTGACGCGCGTGGCGGGCAACATCATCACGCCGGAAATCATCGGAAGTCTGGAGTATGGAGTGGCGGTACTTGGCACCAAGGCGATCCTGGTTCTGGGCCACAGCAACTGCGGAGCGGTCAAGGCAGCGGTCGCGGGCAAGTCCGTGCCCGGACAAATCAGCAGTTTGTATCCTCACATACAGCCGGCCGTGGATGAGGCCGGTCACGACTATAAGGCGGTCACCAAGGCAAATGCACAGATCCAGGCCAAATTATTGAGCCAGGCATCGACTGTGGTTGCCGGCAGCATCAAGGAAGGTCAACTGAAAGTGGTCGCCGGATATTACGACATCGGCTCCGGCGTGGTCACCCTGCTGGATTAGAAGGCGCAGGCAGGCCGTTCTTACATGGGCGTTTTCGAGCGCAGCTTTTTCGCGCGGGCTTCCACATGGGCTGGCTTCGGCCGGCCCCAGTAGCCGGCGATGGCGCCGCCATATTGCGTTTCCCAGGTCAGCAGATCCTCGCCGGTCAGGTGATTGACGTGCTGTTCAATCGCGCGCAGCTGTGCGGCGGCCCGCTTGATGTCCTCGCCGTTGAACCAGCCGAAAGCGGCAATCAACACGATGAGCAATGTCGCGCCGGCCCAGAAACGGCCATCCAGATCACGGCCAAGGAGCCAGGTGGCCAGCACGGCGCAGATAATGACGACCTGATAGACGTGGCCGATTCGCTGCTGGATTTCGTCCCGCAGCGAATCGTATTCGTGAAGCAACACTTCGATCCGTTGGAAATCGGAGAATTCCCCTGCCTGCCGTTCCGCCATGATTTCCCCCTGACAGATGAGTCTATCGCTGGTCGCTAGTGAATGCAGCAGGCCATTTGCGCCTCGCCGCTTCGTGTTCTATGCTGAGCAGGCTTCCGCTTCTTAGGCCATGACTGTGAACCGTGCCCACCCGCCCGACGACTCGCTTCCCAACGTGCTGCCGTCTGGCATGGATACGGCAGGCGAGCGCTTTGCTGCCAACACAGCCGCTATGCAAGCGTTGCTCGCGAGCTATGGAGCCGAGCAGGCAATCATCCGGCAGGGCGGCGGCAGGAAGGCCATCGAGGCGCAACACAAGAAGAAGCGCCTGACCGTTCGCGAGCGTCTCGATCTGCTGCTCGATCCCGGCACGGAATTCTACGAGCTGAGTATCTATGCCGCGAATGGCATGTATGCCGACTATGGCGGTGCGCCCGCCGCCGGTGTCGTTACGGGCGTGGGTCGGGTCACAGGCCGGCTGGTGATGGTCATCGCCAACGACGCCACGGTGAAGGCTGGCGCGTTTTTTCCTATGACGGCGAAGAAGGTGCTGCGCGCGCAACACATCGCCATGGAGAACCACATTCCCACGCTGTACCTGGTGGACTCGGCGGGCGTGTTTCTTCCCTTGCAGGAAGATGTATTTCCGGATCAGGACGATTTTGGCCGGGTCTTCCGCAACAACGCTGTCATGTCGGCGCGCGGCATTCCGCAAATGACGGCCATCATGGGCATGTGCGTTGCCGGTGGCGCGTATCTTCCCGTGATGACCGATCACGTGTTGATGACCGAGGGCAGTGGACTGTTTCTCGCCGGTCCGGCGCTGGTGCAAGCGGCGATTGGGCAAAAAGTTTCCGCCGAGGAACTGGGCGGCGCGACCATGCATGCGCAAATCTCAGGCACGGTCGATTTTCAAGAGCCTACGGATGCGCTCTGCGTTGCGCGGCTGCGCTCGCTGATCTCGCGGCTTGGCCATCGCGCCGGCGCGCCGTTTGATCGCATCGCGTATGACGATGCGACCGATGCGCCAAAATATTCCGCGGAAGATTTGCTCGGCATTCTCAACCCGGACCCGGCAGCCGTGACGAACAGCTACGATATGCACGCCGTCATCGCTCGCATCGTCGATGGGTCGCGTTTCGATGAGTACAAGCCGGATTACGGCCAGACGCTGCTCTGCGGCTATGCGCGCATCGGCGGCTTTGCCGTCGGCATTGTTGCCAACCAGAAAATCCACCAGACACAAACCAGCCACACCGGAGAAAAGCACATGGAGTTTGGCGGGGTCATCTATCCGGAGTCCGCCGACAAGGCCGCGCGCTTCATCATGGATTGCAATCAAAACCTGGTGCCGCTGATTTTTCTGCACGATGTCAACGGATTCATGGTGGGTCGCGATGCGGAGTGGAGCGGCATTATTCGCTCCGGCGCAAAGATGGTCTCCGCCGTTTCCAACAGCGTGGTGCCGAAGATTTCCGTGATCGTCGGCGGTTCCTTCGGAGCAGGGAACTACGCCATGTGCGGCAAGGCGTACGATCCGCGATTCATCTTCGCATGGCCCACAGCCAAGTACGCCGTGATGAGCGGCGCCTCCGCTGCAAGTACCTTGGTGGAGATAAAAATCAAGCAGCTGGAACGGAGCGGCCACAGGCTGAGCGACGCGGAAAAGAAGGAGTTGTTCGACTCGACCAAAGCCGCCTACGACGAGCAGACCGATTCGCGCTACGCCGCGGCGCGCCTATGGGTGGATGCGATCATCGACCCCAGGAAAACTCGCGATGTGCTCTGGATGGCCCTGGAAGCGGTTGCGCTCAATCCGGAAGTATCGCGGTTCAACCCGGGAATTCTGCAGACGTAAGCGATGAGTGGAAGAAAAATGATCGGCAACGAAATCAAAATCATCGAATGCCCGCGCGATGCCTGGCAGGGCCTACCAAAATTGATTCCCGCCGAGGTGAAGGCTTCCTACCTGCGCGATCTGATTGCCGCCGGGTTTCGGCATATCGACGCTGTCTCCTTTGTCTCTCCAAAGGCCGTGCCGCAAATGGCCGACTCCGAGCAGGTGCTGCGTCTGTTGCAGGCTCCCGAAGAAGTGGAAATCATCGGCATCGTGGTCAACGAAAAAGGCGCCGAGCGCGCCATCGCGACGGAATCCGTGCGGACCCTCGGATTTCCATATTCCATCTCTCCTGGCTTTCTTGAGCGCAATCAACATCAAACATCGGAAGAATCTTTAGACGCACTCGATGCTATTGCGGAGCTGGCGTATCGAGCGGGTCTCGACCTGGTCGTCTACATCTCCATGGCCTTCGGCAATCCCTATGGCGATGCATGGAGTCTCGACGAAGTTGTGGAAGCCTGCAACCTGCTGACGGAGGTGGGCGTGGAGCAGATTTCTCTGTCGGATACGGTTAGCCTGGCCAGCCCAGAGGAGATAGCCTCGCTGGTTTCCGCCGTGATTGCAAGCGACGATCGCGTGGAATTTGGCGTGCATCTGCATGCCCGCCCCGATCAGGTTGAGGAAAAAGTTCTGGCGGCCTACAACGCCGGCTGCCGCCGCTTCGACATGGCGCTGGGCGGTATCGGCGGATGCCCCTTTGCGCAGAACGCGCTGATCGGCAACATCGGGACAGAACAAGCACTGAAAGCGCTGCGCGCGGCCGGCGCTCAACTGCCGCAATTGGCCCCGCTGGCGGACCTGCTCACTCGCACGCGCCAGATTTCCAGAGAATTTGGTCCGCCGGTGCAATAGAGCCTGGCAACGCAGGCGCGACTTTATATCGTATTACGATATAATATGCTCGATGAGCGCCCGATCCCCAAAGCAAGCCCCTAACCAATCTCTCCATCAGGCGTTGGCAGAATTTCGACGTCAGCTACGGAAGTTTCTGCTGGTCAGTGAGAATGCGGCCAACGATGTGGGCCTGCACCCGCAACAACATCAGCTTTTGCTTGCAGTCGCCGGTGTGCCCGATGGCCGTTCTCCTTCGATTGCCTATGCAGCCGAAGCCCTGGGACTGAAGCACAATACTGTCGTCGAACTGGTCGATCGGTGCGGAAAAGAAGGTTTGCTCGAACGCGCATCCGATCCGAACGATCGTCGGCGTGTGTGTCTGCGGACGACCGCACGCGGCCAAAAAGTGCTCACTCGGCTGTCGCAGTTTCATTTGCAGGAGCTGAATCTGCTGGGGCCGCGGTTGATCCAGACGCTCGAAACAGTCTTGCAAAGCCAGGGCAAGCCTCATCCGCGTTCCAGCCGAAAAACGCCTGTAGCAGAGAGTCATGACTGAAAGGACGACGACCAAGCCGACAGTGAAGTTGGGAGCGAGGCTGATTGAGCATCCGCTTTTGCGCAAATACTTTCCCCTGGTCTCGGAAGACCTGGCCGCCACCTACACGCGCGACCTGCATAAGTGGCTGATCATTGCGCCCTTTATTGGCATTACCACTGGACTTGCCGTTACCGGGATCGCCGTCATTATTCTCAAGGAACTTTGGCCGCCGCTACTGCATCTTTTTCTGCGCCGTCGCTGGACCATTGTCCCGGTAATGACGGCGGCATTCGCGGTGACGGGGCTGATCATGCAATTTCTGACGCCCGATCCAGACGAACATTCGACCGAAGAAATCATCCGCTCCTATCACGAACACCAGGGCGACATCGACGTCCACTCGTTCTTTCCGAAATTGCTGGCGGCCATCACCACGGTGGGATTCGGGGGCAGCGCGGCGCTCGAAGGACCCAGTATTTACGGCGGCGGGGCCATCGGATCGTGGCTGTGGACGAAGTTGCGACGCGTAGGGCTGGAGCCCCGTGATCGGCGAATTATGCTGATCAGCGGCGCTGCAGCCGGCATGGCGGCGGTGTTTCGCGCACCCATGACTGGCCTGGTCTTCGCGCTGGAAATGCCCTACAAAGATGACCTGGCCCATGAGGCGCTGCTGCCTTCGCTGATCGCGTCGGTGGTTTCCTATGTGACGCTGGCATTTTTTCTTGGCGCGACCCCGCTGTTTAACTTTGCCAGCGCCACTTCCTTTAGCGGTCGCGATCTCCTATGGTGCGCACTGCTCGGGGCGCTCATCGGCATCGTCGCCATGGCATTCACCATTACCTTTCGGCGCGCTCGCGTCTTCATGATTCACTGGGCCATTCCGCACTGGCTGAAGCTGACGATGGGCGGCTTTCTTACAGGAATTTGTGGTCTCGCATTCCTGTTGCTCTATCGCGGTTCGCTGGTTCCTCTCGGTCCAAATTACGAAGCGGTCGGAGAAATCCTGAACCATCATCACGGCTCGCTGGAGCTGGTGGTATTTGGCGCCATGAAGCTGGCGGCAACTTTGTTTACGCTCGCCAGCGGCGGCGTCAGCGCCATGTTCGTTCCGCTGTTTCTTACCGGTGGCAGCCTGGGTACGGCCTTTGCACAGTCGATTGTTCACTCCAGTTCTGTTGAATTGTATGCCGCGGTCGGAATGGCGTCGTTTATCGCCGCGGGATATAAAACGCCATTGGCCGCAGTTGTGTTTGTCGCGGAAGCCACCGGTGGTCACGCCTTCATCGTTCCCTCTCTGATTGGCGCCGCCGTCGCGTATGCAATCTCCGGCGAGGCATCGGCTTCCGGCGACCAACGGCTGCACGAGGGCATCCGCAATGGGAGTCGGCAGCCCACTGATGGCGTATCGGCGGACATCCCCGCGTCTTCGGTTGGATGAAGCTGCAATTGGCTGAAATCGGCCCAAGAAGTTTGCCTCTTTTTGTGGAAGTGACTTGCGCCATGCCATCCTCTACTATGGATTTGCGCATGTATCGCCGCGGGAGCCAGGATGCCCTATCAAACGCTGTCCATCACGGAGATGGAAGAGATTGTCACCGTCACGTTCAATCGTTCCGAGCGCCGCAACGCCCTCACTCCGGAGATGATCGACGAACTGATCGCGACCATCGACGACCTGTCCGACCTCAATTCCGGCGTCTTGATCCTCACGGGTCGGGGGCCCGCGTTTTGCGCCGGGCTCGACCTGGAACATCTGCGATCGCTTACGAGCAAAACGCTGCTGCAGCATAATGCTGACGCGGAACGCATGGCGCGCCTGCTGCGCAGCTTGTACGATCTGCCGCTTCCGACGATTGCAGCCGTCAACGGACATGCCATTGCGGGCGGCATGGGACTGGCGACGGTCTGCGACTTCACGCTGGCCGTTCCAGAAGCGAAATTCGGGTTCACGGAGGCACGGATCGGGTTTATTCCGGCGATTGTCGCCTCGTTCCTGACCCTGCAGGTAGGCGAAAAGCAGGCGCGGGACCTGCTGCTGACGGCGCGGTTGATCACTGCGGAAGAGGCCGAGCAGATGGGTCTGGTGAATGAAGTTGTGCGCGACTCCGGCCTGATGGAGCGTGCCGTGCGGTTGGCGCATCAACTGCTGAACAACAGCCCTGAATCCTTGCGCGCCATCAAGCGGATGCTTTCCGCGAACGTAAAGGACCGGCTCGATCGTCAACTGCAGCACGCTGTCAAAATGAATGCGGATGCGCGCAGTACCGAGGATTTTCGTGAGGGAGTCGCCGCGTTTCTGGAGCGGCGTACGCCCGATTGGCCTTCCCGCAAGCGCGGCAAAACCGCCGTCCATCCCTGAGGAGATTCGCGCGTGAATGAAATGCAGTCGAGCAGGAAAGAAGTGGCCGGTGAAGTTCGCCTGCGCGTGCGGTATGCGGAAACCGACCAGATGGGGGTCGTCTATTACTCGAATTTTCTGGTCTGGTTTGAGATTGGCCGGGTGGAATTGCTGCGGCAGCTCGGATTCGATTACAAGACGATGGAAGTCGAGGACGACTGTTTCATTCCCGTGGTCGAAGTGAATTGCCGCTATAAAACGCCCGCTCGGTACGATGACGAACTTATCATTGAAACCCGCGTGACCGGCGTTCGCGGAGCTCTCTTAAAATTTAGCTATCGCGTGCTGCGCGTCCATGATCGGCAACTGCTCGCCGAGGGCGAAACCGCGCACGTCGTGACGGATCGCACGATGACCAAGCGGGCGCTTCCGGAAAAATATGTCCGCGCGCTCCGCACCTCTTAGTTGACAATCCCTTGAGGACCGTCTGCCCGTCAATGCACATGGGCGACCAACCCTGCGGCAGGGCTGTTTCCACCTGCCCGGGAACGGTCCCTGCATCCAAAATTGCAAAAAATTCGTCTAACGATTCAAGGGAAGTCGATACGTGCCAGTTTGTTGCGACACGCCAGCACCTTGTCAACGCTTTGAGCGTGCCTGTAAGACCGCCCGCATCCGCAAAAAAAAGACAAAACGCCATGCCAAGAAAATTGCTCTTCACTTTGATGTTGCTGCTATGGGCAGCCCTGCCGTCCGTTGCTCAACCCAATGTCACGCGCGCCACGCTGAAAAACGGGTTGCATGTGATCATCATTCGCAATCCATTGGCGCCCGCGGTCACCGTGTATGAGAACTATCGCGTGGGCGGCAACGAAACGCCCGCCGGATTCCCGGGAATGGCCCATGCCCAGGAACACATGATGTTCCGCGGCTGTTCCGGACTGACGGCAGATCAGACGGCGGCCATCTATGCCCAGCTGGGAGGCGACAACGACGCCGATACCCAGCAAAATATGACGCAATATTACGAGACGGTTCCGGCGCACGACCTGGACGTAGCTTTGCATGCCGATGCCGACTGCATGAAAGGGGCGAGCGACCTGGCTTCGCAATGGGCGCAAGAGCGTTCCGCGATTGAGCAGGAGGTGGCACGGGACCTTTCCGATCCCAACTACAAGCTGATTACTCGCATGAACCGCGACCTGTTCGCCGGGACGCCGTACGAACACGATCCGCTGGGTACCAAGCCGTCGTTCGATGCCACGACAGCGGCGATGCTGAAGGCCTTCCATGAAAAGTGGTATGCCCCGAACAACGCGACCCTGGTGATTGCCGGGGATGTGGAACCCGAGGCGGCCATCGCCACCGTCAAGAAACTCTACGGGGCGATTCCGAGGCGTGCACTGCCTCCACGTCCGCAGATCCACCTGCAGCCAGTCAAGGCGGAGAGCTTCACGATCCCGAGCGACGATCCCTACATCATCAGCATTCTCGCCTTCCGCATGCCCGGTTCCGATAGCCCAGACTATGCCGCAGCGACCCTCCTGGCAGACGTGCTGTCCAGCCAACGTGGGGCCATCTACGGGCTGGTGGCCGATGGCAAGGCCCTGGGCGCAGGCTTTCAGATGGAGGAGACTTATCGTAAGGCGGGCATGGGCATTGCGTATGTTGTGTTGTCCACGAACGGAAATCCAGCGGCGATGGACGAGACGCTCCGCAATTTGCTGGTCCAGGATGCCGCGCACGGAGTCAATCCAGACCTGGTTGCGGCTGCCAAGCGCAGCGAGATTGCATCCGCGGAATTCAATCGCAACTCCATTCCCGGACTGGCCGATCTTTGGTCGAATGCGGTAGTCAGCGAGGGCCGCATATCCCCGGAACAGGATATCGACGCTATCAAGAAAGTCACCGTCGCGGACGTCGATCGAGTTGCGAAGCAATATCTGGTCGAGCAGAATGCCATTGTCGGAACACTGCAACCGCAGCCGTCGGGAGCGCCGGTTGCGGGCAAGGGATTTGGCGGCGGTGAAAAGGTCACAAGCGCGCCGACCAAGCCGGTGGTATTGCCGTCCTGGGCCGAGACGCAACTCAGCAAGCTGGCGATACCGAAATGGAGCATGCATCCTTCCGATACCGTGCTGCCCGACGGGATCCGATTGATTGTGCAAACCGACCGAACCACACCGACCGTCACGGTGATGGGCCATATCCGCCACCAGGCCGATCTGGAAACTCCGGAGGGTCAGGATGGAGTCGGCAGCGTGCTCGGCGACTTGTTCTCCTACGGGACCACCGGCCTCGACAGGATTGCGTTTCAGAAGGCGCTCGACGACATTGGCGCCGACGAGTCGGCAGGGACGGATTTTTCTCTACAGGTCTTAAAGAAATATTTTTCCCGTGGACTATTTTTGCTCGCCGACAACGAACTGCATCCAGCGCTCCCGAACCCGGCGTTTCGGATTGTGCGGCAGCAGACATCGCAGTCCGTGGCCGATCTTCTGAAGAGTCCTCAGTACCGGGCCGATCGCGCGGAGCTGAAGGGACTGGTGCCGCCCACGGACCCATCGCTTCGGCAGGCCACGCCGCAAACGGTCGATTCGCTCACGTTGAACGATGTGCAACGCTATTACGGGAAGACTTTTCGTCCCGATTTGACCACCATTGTCGTGATTGGGGACATCACAACCGAGGAAGCACGTGACGCAATCGAACAAGATTTTGGCAGATGGAAAGCAACGGGGCCCGAACCCGCGGTTGACTTGCAACCGGTCCCACGCAATCGTCCGGTGGATAAGGACGTACCGGACCCGACGCGCATTCAGGACAGCGTTTCGCTTTCCGAGGAGCTGCCGATGAACCGCTTCGATCCCGAATACTATGCGCTGGAGCTTGGCAATCACGTGCTGGGCGGCGGGTTCTATGCCACACGGTTGTATCGCGACTTGCGGGAGAAGAACGGCTATGTGTACTACGTTTCGAACGCACTGGATGCCGGCAAAACGAGAACGGTGTTTTCTGTCACGTATGGCGCGCTCCCCGGTAACGTGTCCAAGGCGGATGTGCTGATCTTGCGCGATCTGCGGGAGATGCAAACGACCGACGCCACGCCCGCCGAATTGCAGCAGGCAAAGGCCCTGGTGTTGCGGCAGATCCCATTGGCGGAAGCCAGCGAAAGCAGCGTAGCCGGAGGTTTGCTTGGGCGCGCCGTCATGGGACTGCCGCTGAACGAACCTGAACTTGCGGCACACCGATATTTTTCCTTGACAGCGGACCAGGTGCGCTTGGCGTTCGCGAAAATGATTCGACCGGACGACCTGGTGCGGGTCGCCCTGGGTCCGCCGCCGAAATAGCAGTTGCAGATAGGGACGAGCATGAACCTGGGGAAAACGATCTCGATGGCTTGCCTGCTGCTCTTGTTGCCGGCGTCGTTTTCGGCGTCCGCCCAAGTTGACGTGCAAGGAATTGTCGCGAAGTCTGCGGAAGTCACAAATGCGGACTGGAACCTGGAGCCGGAGTACGACTATTTCGACCGCGTCAAGGAGAACGGGCACACCAAGACCTACGAGGAGTTGATGATCCTTGGCTCACGGTATGAGCGACTGGTTGCGGTGGATGGCACACCCTTGACCGGCCAGCAGAAAGCTGATGAGCAACGAAAACTCGACCAGGCCATCGCGCAGCGACGCGCCGAAACACCCGCGCAACGATCGGAGCGCATCGCGAAATGGGGCCGTTCGCGCGCGCGCAATCACTTGCTGATCGAGCAATTGACCAAGGCGTTCAACTTCAAACTGGAAGCAACTCCCACGCTGGATGGCCGCGAAGTGTATGAATTATCGGCGACCCCTCGTCCCGGTTACCAGCCGCCCAACGATCACGCCAAGGTACTGACGGGAATGGTCGGTACGATGTGGATTGATCAGAAAACATTCCAGTGGGTGAAGGTCGAGGCCGGGGTCATCCATTCCGTCTCCATCGAGGGCTTTCTTGCGCGAGTCGACCCCGGCACTCGCTTCGAGTTGAAACAGGCGCCGGTGACGCCGGGAATCTGGCTCCCAACCTTTTTCTCCATGCAGGCGCGCGCCAAGGTTTTCTTCATCTTCTCCCACAATTCGCAGGAGCAGGATACGTTTTTCGATTACAGCAAAACCTCGGCCGAAAATATCCCGGCTAATCATTGATTCAGTCCGGGCCGGTCTAGTCGCAGTTGATCATCCAGGGTATGCCGAACGAATCGGTGAACATCGCGAACTTTGCTGCCCAAAAGGTTTTCTGGAGCGGCATTGTTATCGTTCCATTGGCGGATAACGCCTGATAGACGCGGTCTGCGTCGGCGGGATCGTTCAGATTGAGCGATACCGAAAAACCCTGCGGCGGTTGATATCGTCCCGGAGGAGCATCGGAGCCCATCAGTACCGTGCTGCCCACCGTCATGCGGGCATGCATCACCTTATCTCGCCATTCCGGGGATAACTGGTTCTCCATCGGTGAGCCCGCAAAAGTATGTATCTCTTCGATTTTTCCTCCGAGGTGTTGCGCGTAAAACTTGAACGCTGCCTCACAATTGCCATTGAAAAGCAGATATGGATTTAATTGCATGGCACTTTCCTTAGACAACGAAAATTGAAAATTGGATTTTGACCTACTTCTCGATGGCCCTTTGTACGAACAAGGGAGCAAAGTACGCGCGCAATCTCCACACGAGAACCAGCCAGAGAATGGTGGCGAAAAGGCCCGGCGGCAAACCGCTGGGCTGCATTGTGAGGTGGTAGACGAGGATGTTGTAGAGTACAGGCGCCAATAGCGCTAGGGCCAAGGGCACAAACCGATTTGCCAGCAACA
>JBKQVW010000095.1:0-66009 GCA_052142955.1 Acidobacteriaceae bacterium
ATCGCCTCACCGCCGTGCTAGGTTGCGACGTCAATAGAAAGTTCGGCCATACTTCATTCTCGCCCTCGACGGTGGTCCCGCCACAGCCTTCGGGCTCGGCTTCGTCTGACCGGATTTTCCCCTCGCAACGCCATCCACCTCAGTAGCGTGAACAGGCCCTAACCCTCATGAAGCGTCTTGGTATTCTTCTCTCCGGTCGCGGCTCCAACTTTTTGGCAATTGCCGACGCCGTCGATCGCGGCCACATTGAAAACGCGGAAATTTCCATCGTTGTTTCGAATCGCGCCGACGCGGCCGGGATTGCCGCCGCCAGATTGCGAGGCCTGCCAACGCGGGTGATTGAGGCCCGCGGACGAAAGCGCGCCGAGCAGGATGCAGAAATTGTCGCTTGCCTGCGCGAGCATGGCGTGGAACTGGTCTGCCTGGCTGGATATATGCGCCTGCTGTCGCCCGAGTTTGTCGCAGCGTTTCCCCACACCATTTTGAATATCCATCCCTCACTGTTGCCGGCGTTTCCCGGCCTGGATGCGCAGTTACAAGCACTCCAGTACGGAGTTGCCATCACCGGATGTACGGTCCATTTTGTGGACGACCAGCTGGACCACGGCGTTATCGTGCTGCAACGCGCCGTCCCGGTGCTGGAGGACGATGACGAAGCAACGCTGTCCGCGCGCATACTCGAGCAGGAGCATCTTCTCTATCCGGAAGCGATCGTGCGCGTTCTCAGCGGAAAGTACACCATTGTGGATCGCCGATATGTTGCACGAGCGTCGCAGAAAGCGCCGCTTCTAGAGGAAATCAAGTGATCCGATTTGTAAAAGCTCACGCCTGCGGGAATGATTTTCTGATCGTGGACGAACCTCTCGAGAAAAGTCGCTATGGCGACGTGGCCCGCACATTGTGCGCGCGCAACACCGGCATCGGTGCGGACGGTGTCGAGTACCTTGCTCTTGGCAACAATGGCTCGTATTCCATTCGACTTTTCAACGCCGATGGCTCGGAAGGGGAGCTCTCCGGGAATGGAACGCGCTGCGTTGCCGCCTATCTGGCGCAGGACGATGACGCCGGCGAGTTTTCGATCCGCACCCACGCGGGTGTGCGCCGCTGCCGCATTCTGGAGCGCAATTCTCCGCGATATCTGATCTCGACCGAAATGGGGTTCCCATCTCTGAAAACCCATACCCTGACTCTCAAAGACGGAACATCCGTCGCAGGTGTGGACGTCTCGATTGGCAATCCGCATTTTGTCACCTTTGTCGATGCACCGGATTTTGAATGTTTTGGGCGCCCGTGGCAGCAGATTGGCTCGGAGATCTGTGTCCACCCGGACTTCCCCGCCGGGACTAATGTTGAATTTGTGCGTGTCACGGATACAAATAGGATCGAGTTCCGTATTTATGAACGCGGTGTGGGACCGACTCTTTCCTCGGGCACCGGCTCGTCCGCATCCGCCGCCGCTAGTATGGAGCTACGAGACGTTGCGCGGAAGCTCACGGTAGCTGCAGAAGGCGGAGAGCAGACAGTCGAGTGGAACCGGAAGGACTCGAATTTGCTGCTAACCGGACCGGCGGAAATCATCGCTCAAGGGGAATGCCTGCTGGTATGAACACGCAATCGAAGGCCCCGGACGCCACCTGGAAGCCTGCCGTTCTTCCTGCCGCCCTGCGCGCGGGAGATGTTGTCCGGCTCATTTCGCCCGCAAGCTGGTTTGATCCGAACAAAGTACAACTGGGGATGGACTCGCTCAGAAGGCTGGGCTTTGAAGTACAACTGGCATCGCACGCGTTGGCCCGCTATGGACAATATTCCGCCGGCACGCCTGCCCAGCGACTGGAAGATTTGCACGCTGCCTTTACCGATTCTTCCGTCCAGGCTGTGATTTGTAACCGTGGAGGTTACGGATCGGCGGAATTGCTGAGCGGACTCGATCTGGAACTTATTCGACGCAATCCAAAAATTTTCATCGGGTGCAGCGATATCACCAGCCTGCTTACCTGGCTCCACGACACGACCGGCTCGGTGGTGTTCCATGGGCCGATGGCCGCCGGAGATTTCGCGCGGCAAAATGGTGTTGATGATGCCAGCTGGCAGTCGGCACTCTTGCAGGGTTGCCCATGGCAACTGGGCCCAGAAGCGGGCTTGCGCATTCTGAAACCAGGCCACACACAAGGAAAATTCTATGGCGGGTGCCTCTCCATGCTGGTCGCGTCCCTTGGCACGCCGTATGAAATCCAGACGGAAGGCACGGTTTTGTTTCTGGAAGATGTAAGCGTGAAGCCGTACCAGATGGACCGCATACTGCTGCAATTGCGATTGGCAGGGAAACTCGACCGGGTGCGCGGTATTATTTTCGGCCCGATGTTGGACTGCGCGCAACCGGGTACGACCGACGATTTATTGGACGTAGTTCTGCAGCGCGTATTGGCGGACTTTTCTGGGCCAGTCGCCATCGGCCTGCGCTCCGGTCATGTTCGCGAACGCAACATCACGCTGCCGATCGGCGTCGCCTGTGAGCTGGACCTGACAAGTACGCCGAGGCTGCGATTCCAGGCATCGGTCGCGCGAAACAGAGAGTAAGGATGAAAGAAATCCAATATGAAACCGGCAATGGCTCGGGGTCGCCGTCCCGGCATGTCCACCTGATTGGGATCTGCGGCAGTGCGATGGCTTCCTTGGCCGGTATGTTGCAGTTGCGCGGATGGCGCGTGACCGGCTCGGATAAAGCCGCGTATCCGCCCATGTCCGATCTATTGCAGCAACTCCACATTTCAATCGCGCAGCCGTTCTCTGAAAAAAACCTGGGGCCGCGTCCCGACCTGGTCATTGTCGGCAATGCGATTTCGCGTGGCAATCCTGAACTGGAATTTGTGTTGGACCAGCGCATTCCGTTTCGCTCGCTGGCCCAGGTGATTCATGAGGAATTTCTTTTCGAGCGCGAATCTCTGGTGATCGCGGGCACGCATGGAAAAACGACCACGACGAGTATGCTGGCCTGGATGTATGAAATTGCGGCAGCGAAGGATACCAGCCTCACTCCCTCTTTTTTAATTGGCGGGATTGCGGAAAATTTTGGCTCCAGTTTCGCCCTGCGGCCCACGCGGCCTTTTATTTTGGAGGGCGACGAGTATGACACGGCCTTCTTCGATAAGGGACCCAAATTTCTCCACTATTTCCCGGATGCGCTGATCCTTACCCACGTTGAATTCGATCACGCCGATATCTATGCAGACCTGGAATCGGTGAAGACGGCCTTCAAACGCCTGGTGAATCTTGTTCCTCGGCGCGGACGCATTGTCGCCTTTGATGGATCGGCGAACGTAACGGAATGCGTCGCGCACGCCTTCTGCCCGGTGGAGCGCTATGGTTTCGCGCAGGATTCAGCCTGGCGAATCGCCGATCTTTCCATTCACGGCAACTCCAGTCATTGGCGCATCGAGCGGAATGGACAGCCGTGGCTGCAGGTCGAGATGCCCATGATCGGCGAACATAATGTGCTGAATGCAACTGCCGCCGCTGCTCTTGCCGCGGGCCAAGGCATTCCCGCCGAGGACATTCAAAAGGCCTTGCAATCCTTTCGCAGCGTTAAGCGTCGCCTGGAAGTGATTGCTGAAATCAATGGCATCACAATCATCGATGACTTCGCGCACCACCCAACAGCGATTCGAGAAACGCTGCGTGCTCTGCGTCTGCGATATCCCGAATCGCGCCTCTGGGCCATCGTCGAACCGCGCTCGAACACTCTACGTCGGAATGTTTTTGAGCAGGAACTCACCGACAGCCTCTCGATTGCGGATCGAATTATTATGGCCGCTGTCTATCAGGCGACCAATATCCCGGCAGATCAGGTCCTGCATCCGGAACACATCGTGCAGGCGCTTCAGGCACGTGGATGCCAAGCGCGGCAACTGCCCGACGTGAGTGAGATCGTCAACCATCTCGCCTTAAATCTGCAATCGGGAGATATCGTCGCCATCCTTTCCAATGGCGGCTTTGACGGAATTTATCAGAAACTTCCCGAGGCGCTTCGCGGCAAGCTTGGACGCGCATGATTTCCGCAATCACAATTCTTCTCTACTATGTGGTCCTGGTTCCGATCGGCGCGCTGCTGGGTTTTCCGTGGACCTGGATCACCGGAGACGTAACATTTCTCTACCGCTTTTCCATGTGGATTGCCTCATCGGGCCTTCGCCTGGGAGGAATTCGTATTCAGGCCGAAGGTTTTGAAAACATGCCGCAGGGAAAAGCGTGCATCTTTATGGCGAACCATGTTTCCAATCTTGATCCGCCTTTGTTTATGCCGCTGATCCCAGGCCGCTCCGCTGTTTTCCTGAAAAAAACACTCATGAAAATCCCCGTGGTTGGGATGGCCATGCGGATGGCGGATTTTGTGCCGGTCGAACGCCGGGGGAACCGGGACGATGCGAGGGAGAGCATCGACAGTGCCGCCAAGGTGCTCGCTTCCGGCGTCCATATCACAGCTTTCCCGGAGGGAACGCGTTCGCGTACCGGCAGGCTTCTCCCTTTTAAGAAAGGTCCCTTCTATCTGGCCCAGCAAACCGGCGCGCCCATCATCCCGGTATCGATCCATGGCACAGAAACCATGATGCGGAAAGGCAGTCTGAGGATTTTTCCCGGCGTGGCGCACATCCATTTGCATCCGCCGCTACTGGCCGCGGACTTCGCAACGCGGGAGGACCTGATCCATGCGGTGCGCGAATCCATCGCCTCCGACTTGCCGGAATGGATGCGTAGTTAAGGGAATGTACGTGGCAAGCAGAAGCTCTTGCCTTACGACGCACTCTTCAGGATGGCGTGGAAACCGCTCGCCATCACCTGATGCCGCTCGAACTGCGCCTGCTGCGCATCCTTAAACGGACCAATCTGCACGTGCAGGAACTTGTCGCGTTTCTCCAAATAAATCCCGGCGTGGAAGCCCTTCTTTCTGAGTTCTGCCACCAGCCTCTCGGCGTCTCTGCGATCGCCGATCGCTCCCACCTGCACCATGATGTGCGTCTCACTTGCTCCGTTCGCCGTCGCACTTTCGCGCACAACGGGCGCGGCGAGGGGTAAATGCTTCTCCGCAACAGGAATGCTTGGGTGCGCTACGGGTGGCGCAGTCGCCGGATGGACGGGTACGGGCATTTTCGATGGGGCACTCTCCGCAGCATGTGTGCCCACGTTTCCCGCGGTATTCGCAACCGCTGCGGGCCGGCTTAACTCAGCAGCCTGGTGGGATGGCGTTTGCAGTACGGCTGACCCGGTCGAGTTGCTGCTCGTGGGAGCCGAATTGATCGCAACCGAGTGCTTGGACGTACCGGCCCCGCCAAATGAATATCCCAGGCCAAAAAACACTGCGGAAATCAGTGAAGCAGCGAAAAAAATGGCCAGGATGGTGCTGGTACTCCAATGCACTTCGACTGGATCGTGAACGTCAAGATCTTCTTCGCACAAGGCCGCCATTGCTACACATCTCCACCAGGTTTGGGTTGAATCGTTTGACCGACTTGCTTCAGCAGCGAGACCAGTTCCAGCGGCAGCGGGAACACGATGGTGGTGTTTTTCTCTGCGCCAATTTCGCTTAACGTCTGCAGATAACGCAACTGCATGGTGATCGGCTGCTGCGCCAGGAGCGTTGCCGCTTCTACCAGTCGCTGTGCAGCGTTGAACTCACCTTCCGCGTTGATGATCTTGGCGCGCTTCTCGCGCTCCGCCTCGGCCTGGCGGGCCATGGCGCGCAACATCGATTCCGGCAGGTCCACCTGCTTCACTTCCACGCTCACAACCTTCAATCCGTACGGTGAGGTGTGCTGATCGATGATGGTCTGGATTTTTAAATTCAACTTCTCGCGGTGAGCCAGCAATTCATCCAGCTCCACTTCGCCCAGGACAGACCGCAGCGTTGTCTGCGCAAACTGCGACGTCTGATAGACGTAATTCGAAACTTCCACCACCGCCTTCGCGGCATCGATCACGCGCAGGGTAATCACCGCATTCACTTTCAGCGTGACGTTGTCGCGAGTGATGATGTCCTGCGCCGGAACTTCCATCGCCTCCTGCCGCAGGGAGATGCGCACGATCTGGTCAAACGGCCGGAAGACCAGGACGATCCCAGGGCCTTTCGGAGAACTGAGCAGACGACCCAGGCGGAAGATCACGCCGCGCTCGTACTCCTTCAAAATTTTGATGGAACTAAACAGGTAAAACGCCACGATGACAATGACGACCAAAACTGCTGTGGATGGCATGTTCAACTCTCCCCGAGCATGGAACACTCGCCTTAGGTTGTATAGCACGGACCGCGTGCCAGTCGGGTGCGAAACCGCTTTCAGGAACCTCGCACGTCACGTTCAACTTCCAGCAGAAGTCCTTTGCGATCACGGATTCGGACAGGCTCGCCGGCGGCCACCGCGTCATGAGAATGCGCCTGCCAAAGTTCTCCGTGTACCATCACTTGTCCGTTCGGGTTCAACGCAGTTTGTGCCACCGCAATCGTTCCCAGAAGCGCTTCGCCGCCGGTCTGCACTTTATTGCGTCGAGCACGCACGGCAATCGTAGTCAAAAAAATGGTGATTATGCCGAAGCCAATTCCCGCGCCAAGAGCTGTTCCCAACTGCACACGCATCTCCGGAATCGGTCCATTGACCAGCGTGAGCAGACCAAAGACAAGGCATCCAATCGCGGCCAGCCCAAGGATTCCGTGGGTGGCAAATTTTATATCCAGAACAAACAGAACAAATGCACCAAGAAGAAATCCCACAGCCGTATATTCCAGCGGCAACAGGTTCAGTGCAAACAGAGAGATCAACACCAGAAGAGTTCCCAGCGCGCCGGGAACGATGGAACCAGGCGCGTTGAACTCAAGGTAGATAAGCAGGCCGCCGAGAATCAGCAGGATCACCGCCAGGTTGGGATCCGTCAGCGCGCCAAGAATCCGTTCTCTGGTGCTTGACGGCATCACCTCGACGTTCGCGTCTTTTGTCTGCAGCACCTGCTTCGCCCCGCTGAAACGCGTCACCGTCGTACCATTCAGCTGGTTCAACAACGCCGGGATGCTTGGAGAAATCACATCGATCAGCTTCAGGTTGAGAGCTTCTTGATCTGTATACGATTTGGAATTCAGCACCGCATCCTGGGCCGCCTGCACGTTGCGCCCCCGGCGCGAAACATAGGAACGAAGAAAGGCCATCGCGTCGTTCTCAATCTTTTGTTTCAGGATTGGGTCCATCTTCTCGCCTTCCAGGATCGGATGCGAGGCCCCGGTGTTGGTGCCTGGCGCCATGGCCGCAATATCGGCGGACTCAAGAATGAAAAATCCTGCGGAGGCTGCGCGGCTACCGGATGGCGCAACATACACAATCACGGGAACTTCAGATTCCTCAATCGAGGTGACCATGGCGCGCGTCGAGGTAAGCAGGCCGCCGGGAGTGCCCAACTCAACCAAAACCGCCTGCGCATGGATCTCTGCCGCATGGCGAAGCCCGCGTTGCAAATATGCCGCGCTGATGGGTTGAACGGTGTCGTGCAGCGGCAGTTCGACCACCACGGGTCGCGATTGCGCGGCATTCGCCGCGAGACCGGCAATCAGACATGCCAGGGCCACGAATCCCGACACAAGAGCGGAACCGGCCCGCGACGGGCAATTGCGTTTGGATGGAGATTTCTGTGCTGTGTGCATGTCGATCACGCTCCCACACATCACTTCTGTTGACCTTGCTGCGCCTGAATTGCCTGCAAAATGCCCTTGGCCGCGGTATTGTTCGGCTCAAGGCGCAGGGCGTTGTCGATATTGCTTCGTGCATCCGTCAGCGCATGCTGGCTCAGGGCGATCCGCGCCAGCACCAGATACGCGGCGGCATTCGGTTTCGCCTGGAGGGACTTATTGGCTTCCTGCTGCGCAATTTTCACGCTGCCGGCATACTCATGGACTTCCGCCAGACCGGCGTACGCAGCCGCACTGCTGGGATCTGCAGTGAGCGCAAGCTGAAATTGGCGTTCTGCCTCCAGCAGCAAGCCATCGTTCACATAGGTCCGGCCCTGCTGGCACAATCGCTGCGCGCGTTCCGCGGGCGGCATCGAACGCAGCTTCATCGCATTCATCTGTTCCAATGCAAACGCGCCCTGACGCAGAGAGCTTTCATCGTAGGTGCGTGCGATACGTTCCAGCGGCTCGTAATCCGCGCTGGTCGCATCCGGAATTGCCGCCGCAGGCGTCGAACCCGATGCACCGTGTGCGTTCGTTGTATCCGGTTTACCGGTTGCAACGCTGCTCGAATCTGCCTGATCGTCCGTATTGTCCGAGGAGGTTTCGTCCGTCGATACATGGGTCGCGGCCGTGGACGGCGCAGACCCCGCCGCCGGACCATTCTTCAACATCATCAGGTTCTTACGAAGGTCCTGGGCTTCCTCGTCTTGCGGGTGAAGTGTTAAACACCGCGCCACTGCATTCAGCGCTGCCGTGTAGCTCTTTTGGCGACGCTGTGAGACAGCGAGATTGAACCAGTAATCCGGACTTTGCGGATCCATCTCGACGACGCGCTGAAAAAATGCGGTACCGTTCTGTCCTCGCCGATTGAATGCAATCCCTTCGTTGTTCAAAACCTCCGGCAAAGGCAAAACTGAAGCAATGGCGGCGAAATTCGCCTGCGCGTTGGCGTAGTTCCCCGTATAGAGATCACTAAGCCCGGCGTAGAACATGGCCTCCAACGACAGGCGGCCGCCCTTGGGGACTTTGCCGAACGCGGCTTCCGCCTGATCGTATTGCTGGTTGTCAAAGTACGCTTGTCCCAGCGCAAACCATGCCTGGACATAGCCTGGGCTGATCTGCACGGCCTTCGTCAGATGTCCGATTCGCTCCTCGACCCCCGGCTCGACAAGCCCACGGATGTAGTTCTCGAAAGCATCCAGGCGCAGCTCGCGACTGGCGGCGAGAAAGGTCTGCTCGTCCAAATTCAACGTAGGGTAGATCTGCATGGCCATCTTCCACGCCAGGTCGTCTTCAATGTCGATCAGCTGATCCAGGTTCCCTTCCTCTTCCAGCGTGGGGCTCATGCTGGGGCCGTGCATGTCCAGAATTCGCGCCGTCGCCTGAATGCGGCCATTGGCGACCGTGTAGTTGCCGAAGACGACATAATCGGCGTCCAGCGTTTGAGCAATGCGGTACGCGGTGGCCTGCGTCGGATGAAAATCGGCCGGCAGCCCAAGATGCTGCATCGCATAGCGCCGATCTTCGCGGCGAATGGTCAGAAAACCTGCCGAACCTAGACGCTGATCCAGGATGTCCGGAAACGATGCGCCAATCCAGTCCAGCCCGGGCTGCGTGGAATTGTTTTCAAATGGGAGTACCCAGATGAGATGCCCATCCCAATCAGCTTCGTTTGCCGACTCGGTTTGCGCAAACAAAGGCAAAGCCGCCACAGCGACAAGCGCCACGAGAATCAAGCTCCGCCACATTCGAAGAACGATCATATTCCCAGTTTCCGTCACGACACTCGTGATTATAGAGTTCAGCATGAAATTCAGCGGGGAAGCCTGGCCTGGAACGGTTGCTCACTTCGGGACATCTCCGTCGCAACATGACAGTGGAGCGGAACGATGCTACCAGGAAGGCTCGCCATTTCCGGGCGGTTGAAGAGCAGGACTGCTGTCCACAATCCCCTGCTCCTCGCGCGCCAAACCACATCGCCGTGCAGCAGTCTCGCGATCAGCGCAGGCGGCAGATCGTAATGATAGCCGAAATATTCCCGGTTCCATTCTGCATCGCCAAAATGGGCCCAACTGAGTCCGTTCGTCAACTGATATTTCGTGGAAAATACCAAGGCAGCGTCATAGTTGTGGAATTGCGCCGCGGTTTCTATTTGCGGCAGCGAAAAATTATCGATCGCGACCACAGGAACAGGCTTCCGCACATATCCAAGTTCGGGCCTTCTCAGCTCGTCTGTGGCGGGCCAGGCCGTCAATACGGTACCGCCGGGGGCGCGGTGGATCACCTGCGCGATCGCCTGCTGCTGCATCACAATCAGGCTGCGATAGGTCAGGTTGTCCTCCGGCGTAAACCGGTAAGGCGGATTCACGAACAAGCCCGCCAGGAAAGCCACCGCACTCAGCGCGACAATCCATCCCCACTGCTCCACGCGCCGCCGCCAGGTGGAAACACACAGCAGCAGAATCAACGGGTACAGGGGCAGCAGATAGCGGGCCAAAACTGCCCCTCCCACCACGGAAAAAAATAGCAGGTTGACGAGCAGAAGAATTCCGATCTGGGCCTGCGCATTCCAGGAAACGCGGGGACGCTTGGCGCCATCTGCCTGCCGCAGTGCAGGCAAAAACATCGCCGCCACCATGCACAAAATCGGCACGAACAAATTCATATAGATGGTGACCTGCATCAGCCGCTGGGCCAGTGCCAGGAAAAACCGAAACAGATTCAGGGTCAGGATCGCGTTGTAGCGCACAAATTTCGGATTGCCGAAAATATAGCCGGTCTTGTGAAAATGGTAGGCATACCAGCCGCACAAAGGGAGTACCGGGACTGCGAACTGCAGCGCCGTCCTCCAATGTCCACCGGCCTCCGCCGGCTTGCGGCGCGTCTCCCACACATGCCACGCAGCCAACGTCAACGGCATCACAATGGCGGTTTCTTTCGACAGCGCAGCCACTGAGAACCATGCGGCCGCAATCCAGCCCTTGCGCGCCGAAGGCAATTCCTCCAACCCGTAGGCCAGCGCCCACATCGTTGCCGCTGCCGCATAGATGTCCGCCTGCGCCAGGGTGCTCTGGGTAAACCAGACCGGATAGAGCGCCGTCAGCAACGTGGTCGCGACGGCCACTGGCGTATTCATCAGCCGCCGCACCAGCGCAAAAACTCCGGTCAGCGCGAGTGCGGCCACCAGACATGTGGCCAGGCGCGTCACTACGGGAGTGAAGCCGGAGATCTTCCACCAGAACGCCAGATAGATGGCCGGTAGAGGAGGGTGGCCGTTCGTCAGTGTGGAATACGGAATTAGAGACCCGGTGCGGAAAAAGTCATACGCAGCGGGAATGTAGTAGCCCGCTTCATCCCAGAAATACGGCAGCCTCAGCAACGGCAAATGTGTCAGCAGAATGAAGACGTAGACAACAGGAAAAATCATCCATGCCGGTACCGCTTCATTGCGATGCCCCCGAAGCAAAAATTGCTGCAGCAGCGAGTGCGGCCGTACAGCGGACGCAGGACTTAAGTGCTGATTCGAGGCTGGCAAATCATCGCTCCTGACAAGACGAAAGGGTGCGCCGGGGGCCTTCCGATCGCTGACTCACACCAACCCCGTTTAGTGTATCGGACCGTTGCCGGGCGTCGCGGCAGGAAAGGCTTGTGTGGGTTCCAGCGTAATAGGGCCAAATGCCTGTTCATACTGCGCCAGGTTCTGACCCAACAGGTTCCACAGCGCTTTTGCCTGCTGCGGACTCAGATAGATTCCTTGAAAATTTCGCAGCACCACTTCATTCGGGGAATCCTGCCGGGCAGCGCCAAAAACCAACAGAAAATCCCACACGCTGGCCCGCACCTGCACGCTGTTGGCATAGCCATCCCGATAATCCTGCGCTTGGACAATGTTGATATTCGGAGAAGAATGTATTGGCTGACTCATACAACAAGGGTATCGCGAGTGGAAGGCCGCGAACTGCATCCATCGGCGAGAAAATCTCCAATACGAAGGCCGCTTCGCGAACGCGGTGGCCTGTCTTCCGGCAGCCCCTGGATTGAGCGGGCATTCAAATCGACACTCTTTTTTCAGCAACTATCGAGCGTGAAGCGGGTTACCATCCATACCAGTTACACGGTCACGTCTTTGATACATTTGTACGAACCTGCATCCCGAGGATGCAGCCGTTAGGAATTTGGGAGTTCCGTAGTATGCGATACGCAAGGCAGCTTGCCTTTAGTTAGAGAGGGAAAATGAAATCCAGCAGAAAGCAAGATACATCTCCAACGACCTCATTTCTCCAGGGTCTCGCCGGGACGCTCCCGCCATCCCAGTCGCGCTGGAATGGGACCGCTCGCGCCGCGCTGGTAACCCGGCAGATCTTCGCTCTTGTCCTTATTGTTCTGATCGTTCCCATGGGGCAGGGGGCATTGTTGTTTGCCCAGGAAGCTCCCCCGCAACAGCAGCAGTACAACGGGCCGCCGCCTCCCCCTCCTCCAGACCAAGGTCAGGACCAGTACGGCCCACAGGACCAAGGTGGCCCACCGCCGGACCAGGGCGCTCCGCAAGGCCAACCTTTAAGCCCGGATGAACTGGGACAATTGGTCGCACCGATTGCTCTCTATCCCGATGCGCTGGTCGCACAGGTTCTGGCGGCCTCGACCTATCCCACACAAGTGGTGGAAGCGGATCGCTGGGTGCAATCGCAGGGCAATGTTCCGGCAGAGCAACTGGCTGCCGCCGCCAACGCCCAAAACTGGGACCCCAGCGTGAAAGCTCTGGTCGCCTTCCCGTCGGTACTGGCGCAAATGGATAAAAACATCCAGTGGACGACCGACCTGGGCAACGCCTACTACAACCAGCCGGACGATGTGATGTCCGCGATTCAAACCATGCGCGGGCGTGCGCAGGCCGCCGGCACATTGCACAACACGCCGCAGCAAGACGTCTCCGATGAGGATGGAAGCATTGCCATCGCACCCGCAAACCCAGACGTTGTGTATGTCCCTGTCTACAATCCCTGGGGCGTGTACGGTACCCCGATTGGCGTGTATCCGGGCTACTATTACGGACCGCCGGCCGGCGTGTACTTCGGCAGTGGCCTTGCCATTGGCTTTGGCATCGGCATTGGGATCGGTATTTGGTCGGGCTGGGATTGGGGCTGGCACAATTGGGGCTTCAACTGGCGTAGCCGTGCAGTGTGGTACCACGGTGGCCGCTACTATACCCATAGCCGCACCGTTTACAATCGCGGCTTCAATCGTCCCGGCAGCCCGCACGGATACCCCGGCAGCCGAGGCTCTTACTACAACTGTGGCGGCAACTATAATCGCGGCGGCACCTACAACCGTGGCGCGCAACAGAACCGCAGCGGTACCTATAACCGGGGTGCACAGCAGAACCGCGGCGGCACCTACAACCGCGGCGCGCAACAGAACCGCAGCGGTACCTACAACCGGGGTGCACAGCAGAACCGCGGAACTCAGCCTCGGGGAAACCAATCTGGCAACAGAGGAGCTGCTACAGGTCATGCCCAGTCCGGTGGTGGACGCCCCAGTGGTGGTGGTCATGAAGGCGGCGGACGTCCGAGCGGCGGTGGAGAACATTCAGGTGGTGGCCACGAAGGCGGAGGCCATCACCGGTAGACACTTCAAGCTGATCGCAAGTCCATCACGTTGCTTACACACAAAGGCCCGCAGTTCCTATGCGGGCTTTTGCGTTTCGATTTCTGGACAGCGGGAAAGATGAATCCGAGGTGCCCATTGGGTGCGCCTCATCGGGCATTATTCCGGTAGCAATTCGTAAGAAGTTGGTGCGAAAGGGGGGACTTGAACCCCCACGGGTTTCCCCGCCAGATCCTAAGTCTGGTGCGTCTGCCAATTCCGCCACTTTCGCATCCATGGTTGGACGATAATGCCACTGCGCGTTGGTCGCAACGCGTCGCCACAGGGACCGCCGGAGTGCCCGCTTACCGAGTCAGACCGCGCCCATCAGCTCCAGCCATCCCGAGTCTACTGGCAAACAAGCAGCGAGCGCAATGCCATTGCAGGCGCTCGAACCAAGGCCGCCGGCGATGCGTGGAGATGCCTACTCCTTGCGCTCAAAGGAACGAAATCCGTGCCTGCGCACCAGAGCATCGCGTTTCGCTTCCTCCAGATCTGTCTGCACCATTTCCCGGACAAGTTCTTCAAATCCGATGCGCGGCCTCCAGCCGAGACGATTCCGGGCATGCGTCGCATCTCCTAACAACGTTTCTACTTCTGCCGGACGAAAATAGCGCGGGTCGACGGCGACAATCGCCTGTCCGGACTCGTCCAGCCCTTTTTCCTCGACGCCGCTGCCTGTCCAGGTGAGTTCCCAGCCCAGGTCCGCCGCTGCAATCGAGACAAACTCCCGCACGCTGTGCTGTTCCCCGGTAGCGATGACAAAATCTTCCGGCTTCTCCTGCTGCAGCATCAGCCATTGCACCTCCACGTAGTCCCGCGCATGGCCCCAGTCGCGAAGAGCATTCATGTTGCCCAGATACAGGCAATCCTGCAGGCCGACTTTAATCCGTGCCAGGGCGCGGGTAATCTTGCGCGTGACAAACGTCTCGCCTCGGGTGGGCGACTCGTGATTGAACAGGATTCCATTGCAGGCATACATGCCATAGGATTCGCGATAGTTGACGGTGATCCAGTACGCGTAGAGCTTTGCGACCGCGTAGGGCGAACGCGGATAGAAAGGAGTCTTTTCCGATTGCGGTATCTGCTGCACCAGCCCGTAGAGTTCCGACGTGGACGCCTGATAGAAGCGGGTTTTCTTTTCCAGACCCAGAATGCGAATCGCCTCCAGCAGTCGCAGCGTTCCCATCGCATCCACGTCGGCGGTGTATTCCGGCTGCTCGAACGAAACCGCTACATGGCTCTGCGCGCCCAGGTTGTAGACCTCATCCGGCTGCACTTTCTGCATGATGTGGACCAGGCTCGAAGAATCGGTGAGGTCGCCATAATGCAGAATGAAATTCCGATGCTGTACGTGCGGGTCTTCGTAGAGGTGATCGATGCGGTCCGTATTGAACAACGAAGTACGGCGCTTGATACCGTGAACTTCGTACCCCTTGCTCAGCAAAAATTCGGCCAGATAGGCCCCGTCCTGCCCGGTAATTCCAGAGATCAATGCTTTTTTCTTCAAGGCTCCACCTGAGAATTGATTTCCATTCGAACTCTATTCCGCGACGCAACCGCTTGCTGCAAGATACGATCCATCCAGGTCTTGCACGATCCGTTCCTTCAAAAAATTCCCAAGGCGGAGACAAATCCGACAATTGCAACGCCGCGGACATGCCTGCCATCGGGCCGATCGCCTATTTCAAGCGGACCGCATCGATTGTATCGGCACAATGCGGTCGCTTTCGGCGGCATCCCGCGCAGCAAAAACAATTTCATTCGCCCGGAAAATGTCATCGAGAGTCAACTGGACGGGGTGCGGCAGAATCTGTACCCCATAGATGCCCGAAAGAAAGTTGGCGACCAGGGATTGATCTGGCGGAAGAGAATTCAGCAACCTCTGGGCTTGCTTCTTACTTCCAAAGATCAGGCCTAGCCCCTCGCGGTACTCGAGAATGCCCTCCGTACCCGCCAGGCGCAGACGATCGTCGCCATGCCTTCCAAATGTCTCAGGGCGAAGATAATCCAGATGAAGTTGTGCCGGCGCCCTGTTATCCAGGCGGAACATTGCGGCTGCCGTGTCGTCGAAATCGAGGGTGTTCGGCTGCCCGATGTGCGCCTGCAGCGCGGACACCTGTACCGGTTCCCGCTTCGACGTAAAGCGCATCAGATCAACCAGGTGAATGCCGATATAGGGAATGATGCCGCTGAAGGAAGCGTTGTGCAGCATCCAGGCCGGTCGCTCGCCGAGTACGTAGGATTTCTGCCCGTCAACCTGAGCGATTTCACCGATCTGGCCCGATTCCACCATCTGCCGCATTGCAATGAACGTACCTAGAAAGCGCATCGTCAGAAGCATGGTGAGATGTACCTTGCCGGCTTCGAGCGCCGTTCGTATCCTTTGAACCTGGGCCCAATTCATCCCCAGAGGTTTTTCCGCGATGATGTGCAATCGTCTCGCGATACACTCCATGACCAGTTCTGCTCGCTCCCCGTCCGAGCCGCAGACGCCCGCCACCTCCAGTTTCTCCCGGTCCAGCAGCATTTGATGATTGGTATAGCGGTGCTCGACGGGAATCCCGACACGATCCCCCACTTCTTTCAACAGTTGGACATTCTTGTCTGAAATGGCCTGGACTTGAAAGTTGGGGAATACGCGGCGGGCGTCGAGGATATCGTCAATGTGGCCATCGAGGCCGAGCAATCCGACTCGTACGGTGCCAGGGAGTCTGAACGACGCCATCGCAGGGACAGAGGACAATGCGACGGCAGAAGCGCCAGCCATAAAGTTGCGGCGAGTAAAAGGTTTCCCGGTAATCAGATCGGCGGTTTTCATGGATGGCATGTGCGCGGAACAGTTTGGATACCGTCTCGATTCTAGTGTTGCCACGTCTTCTTTGCGAGTTGAAGGGAGAATTTCCGCTCCGATTATCGAGACAGGAGGTTCGTGGAAGGGATGGCGATCAGCGCCGTGCAATCTGTGCGCTTGGCACTCCCCGTCCCACCGTCGACCCCTCCGCTGGGTGGGTCGGCTTGGTTGCGAGCACAGCTAGGGTCAGCGTCCGTCCTCAGTGGTGCGAGGAGGTCTCGATTGTTCCTTTTGCATCGATTTCCATCTGCACACTTTTCCCAACGCGCAGGAAAAGCGTGCTGGGATCGTGCATGCCCCAGGCGACGTACGGAATCGCAAATTCGGTCGTTGCCGTTACCTGATTGTCAGCCGCGTTCACCTGAAAATTCAAGTGCAGCGGATGGTCTGCTCCATAGAGATGAAAGATTCCATCCACCGCCAGCGTCGAACTTCCGTTCGCATTGAACTTCCCGGAAACGCGCATAGGACGAAACGTGGCCGTGGGGTACTCGCTCGTCTTCAGGACCGATTTCTTCATCCGAGCATCTCGAGTGTTACTGTCGCTGTGGCCAGTATTTTCGTTCACGGTGAACAGACCGAAAGCGGCGCCGGTCTGCGTGTTGAATACGATGTTACCGCTTCCGAACCGGAACGTTCCGTGCACCACGTGCAGTACATCGGCAAGCGTCCATTGGACCTTACATTGAGCAGGATCGAATCGCACCGCCACCGTCTGCGCCGAAGCGAGGAAGCTGGCGGAAATCAATAAACAAATCCCAACGGCAAGCCCGATATGTTTTTTCATGCGGTCACAAAGTTCCATCCAAACTGGGTGAGGTTCATGGGAGAGATCTGCAATGGAGAGCGCATGCCGATATGTACTGCCATCAGGTCTGAAAACAGCGATGCATCCACCTCGCTGGCCTGGATGATGCGGCTTTGTAGCCGCGGATGCCGGCCCAGATAGACCAGGATTTGCGACATCATGAATGGGACGCGTCGAATCTCTCGATGCCTTGCCTCGTACAGCGCTGTATCTCCCTGCGGAAGAGACTCTCCCAATGCAAGCGCGTGCTTGAATGCCAGCGCAAGACCTTCTCCCGTGACTGCGTCAATTCCTCCCGCAGCTTCGCCGATCAGCACGACCGATCCGCGGGTCACGCGCGGCAAACGGCGGCAGATGGTAATGGCCCCTCGCTCCGCGGAAGCCGCGAAGCGACCGGCCAGTCGCTTCGCCAGCGAAGGAAACATTCTGGGAAGGTCCGCCATGCGGTCCTTTTTGTTTTCCATCACCAGCGCCACACAAATCTCGTTCTCGCCAGTGGGCGTTACATATGCCTGCCCTTCCGCCGCCCAGTACACTTCCACGCAGTCTGTCCACGGCGCCACGAAAAAATGCCGGCGAAAACCATAGCGTTGGGAACTATAAGGGTGCTCCAGTTGCGCGAATTGGCGAACCCGGGAGCGCTGTCCATCCGCGCCGACGATCCAGCGCGTCGCCCATTCCACTCCGTCCGCAGCGACCTTACCATGGGACAGCACTTCCACGCGCGTATTCCAAAGCATCTTCACGCCTATGGAAGCAGCATGTTCTACCAGGATGTTGTGCAGCGCGGTGCGGCGGACCCCGAGACCTTGGCCGCCGGCAAAATACGCCGTTGCAGCGAAATCTTCGGTTCGAAACGATATCCCATGAAATGGATGGCCCTTCTCGGGTGGCACGTGAATATTCAATTTGTCGAGTGCCGCCATGGCATCCGGCATCAAGCCTTCGCCACAGGCCTTGTCGATCGGTAGCTGGGCGGCGTCTGCAATCACCACGCTAAGGCCAGCTCGCCGCAACGAAATTGCCGCTGCCAGCCCCGCCGGCCCGCCTCCGACGATAAACGCATCAGTAGATTTACCGGAAAACGACAACATCCAGAGTTTCAGTCCTTCCCGTGGATCAAGTTCCATCGGCAGACACTGCGCTTCCAATCGTCAGACCTTTGCCTTCATTGTCCCGTTTTGCAATGTACCCTTGCTGCCAAAAAATAAAGTAAAGCTATGTTGGTCCAATCACAGAACCGCTTGCACAGCATTTCATTCCGACCCGATGACACGGCGTAGGAAATCGAGCAATTTGACAAGGTGTGTTTGTTAAACGGCTGCCGCGGCAGTTCGTTAGCAATCAGATATCTAAGTGGAAACTTTGGCTCTTTGGGCCGTGCTGATGCTCTAGTGCAGCCGAAATACCCAGATCTTGACCCCGCCGAGAAATGCACGGCCCGGCATGGGAACGCCGGGGATCTCGTCATAGCCGGTGTTGCTCAGGTTCGTCATCTGCAGAAACGGCTGAAACCGGCCATACTCATGCGCTACGGAGACGTCCCACACCGGATACGCCGTCTGCTGAAACCGTTGCTGCACGCCCACCCGCGTATTGATCATCGCCCAGTGTCCAACATTGGCATACCAGTTGACTACCGCGTTGTTCACCGGGTAATTGAACAGATATTCCGACTGCAGGCCATGCAGCACGCTTTGCGCCCCAGCCAGCCATGTCCAGGAAAGATTTACCTGCTGGCTGTGGCTTGCCTGCCAGTTCAGCGAAGCTTCTGTTCCGGTAAAGCTCAGTCCGTTCAAATTCGTCGCGTGCCACAGCGCCGTCGGAGAGGTGCGAACGTAGTCGATGAAGTTCGTCTGCGGCGAATAAAATCCCGTGACCGAGACCGCCAGAGAACTGCGCGGATACCAGTCGAGACCGCCTTCATAGTCCCACGTTGACTCCGGCTTCAGCATCGAATTTCCCACAGTCGTCGGGTCGCTGTAATAAAGGTCCGTATAGGTGGGCAGTCGAAATCCGTAGCCGATCGATGCACGCGCCTTCAGCGCAGGGCGAACCCAGTACGACACCGCTGCCGCGGGACTGAGAACGTCATACCCGCCGCTGATGATTTCCTCCCGCGCACCCAGCGACAGCGTGGCCCGTTTCCAGGACCGCAGGTCGAGATCGACGTATCCTGAGCCCCAATTGCGCGCGTGCTGGCCCAGATTGTTGCTATGGATGGAATCGCCGTCAAAATCGAGTCCATAATAAACGCCGTTTGCCTTGTTCCACACCGTTTTGCGGCGCAGGATCGCCTGCCAGCTGCTATCGATATGGTTGTTCGCGTAGCTTGCAGGAGCATCGCGAAACAGGATGAAGTTGTCGGTGTGTCGTCGGTAGGCGAAACCTCCATCCGTCGCCGCTCCTAATCCTTGATGGATGGATGCAAACCATCCCTTCGTGCGCTCCCATGACGGATAGTTGCCATAGAAATTATTCGCGCCAAATGGCGTGTCGCTTCCGCCCAGCAGAACGTCCGTTGTTCCAAGCGGCGAAGTCACCCAGGATTCCGCGCTGCCGTTCTCGTTGCGATAGTCGCGATCGTACATAAAGCCGGAGGAAAAATCGCGATGGCCAGCGATCTGCTCCGACCATTTGCGACGGGCATAGTTGCCTACAAAGGATTGCTGGTTTTCTCCGAAGCTGCCCGCACCGCCGGACACCCACAGCGAGCTGGCTGCGGGACGGGCAGTCAGGAAGTCCACCACACCGCCCAGCGCATCCGCGCCATACAGCGTTGAACCTGCTCCATGGAGCACTTCCATGTTCGACATGGCATCGAGCGGCACCGGCAGATCCAGGTTGTTGTGCCCCGTCTCCGCGTCGTTCACACGAAACCCGTCGAGCAGCACCAGCGTCTGCTCGAACGAAGTTCCCCGAATCGACAGGTCTGCGGGATAACCGCTGGCCCCGCGCTGATTGATCTGTACCGAGGAGTCGGTGCGCAGATACTCCTCCACGTTGTTAAAAGCCAGCGGGTGCGCCTGCGTATCGATCACCGCCACGGACCGGGCCGACTCTCCCAGCGAGATTGGATCCGGCGCTCCTAACACCGTCACGGTCGTTCGAACCGTTGGCAGCTTCTTCTTGGCCGTGGAGCCAGCATTGCGTGTGCTGGACGCGGCGGCCGGCGGGTGCGAGTTCTGCTGGGCGGAGGCACAGAGCGCACTCAACCCAATGAGGATTACAGCAAAGCAGCGTGGGCGCATCAATCTCGCATCTCCGTCAGCATCGCCCGGTCCTGGACCGGAGCGACCGGGCAGCCTTCTGCTGGAATCGAAGATACGTCACGCTCCTGAACATCCATGCCCGCTTTGTGTTCGCGATGAACAGAATGAGCTCGGTAGAGCGCTCTGGAGAAAGGGAAACGATACGGGAATGGAACGCTGGGGATGGGGTGATCGATCAAGCAGGAAACCTCTCCGCCATCATGGAGGAATTCGGGAAGCGGCGCAACGATACTTTTGTCTTGTCCTAAATGATTGATTTAGTAAACTATCGATTCAGAGTATGCGTATTGAAGCCTTCCTTCGCGAAAGTCCCATGTTCACGGTGAAGCGTGCGGCACGGCACTTCGATGCAGTCGCCGCTGGGGCCTTTGCTGCAGATGACCTGGGATTTATGGAGGGACTGGTCCTGGCGGCCATCTTCTTCGAAGCCCCGCGTCCGATCAAGCCGTCTCATCTCGCCGAAACCTTCGCCACCACGCGCGGGAACATCAGCCATGCCATTTCTTCGCTGGAAGCGAAAGGCCTCGTGCAGCGGAAGATCGATCCGTCCGACGCCCGGGGGTATCTGCTGACGCTGAAACCGCCAGGCAAGAAGTGCGCGCTACGCGTGATTGCAGCCTTTGACAAGATGCAGCGGGGATTCGAACAGGAAGTCGGCGGGACTGCGCTGACGAACGCACTCAATGTGATTCGTGCGCTTGAATCGCGCAAACACGCATAACGCCTCAGGACGTCAGGCCCGATCGCGTCCTCGTGACAAGGCCGCGCCATCGTACAATGGATCGTCCGAGGCATCGTTCCGCACTTCCCAGCAACAGTTACGATGGTGCGGTGAAGTGGGCGGATGGGGTCGCGCGTTTTGTTGCCCGTGGAATACACTCCAGAACGATACGCTCATTCGGGTTCGTGGATGGAAAGGCAAGGTAGCATGGCCGCATTGGCGGATTCTTTTTGGCGCGAGAAACGGGTTTTCATCACCGGGCATACGGGGTTCAAGGGAGTCTGGCTGTCGGTATGGCTCCAGTCGTTGGGAGCGGAAGTATTCGGCTACTCCACTTCCTCGCCGGCTTCCTCGCAGGAAGGCAAGTTGGCGGTCCCGATGCAGACATTCCGCGGAGATATTTGCGATTCTTCCAAACTGCAGGCGGCGCTCAAATCCACGAGGCCTGACGTTGTCATCCACATGGCGGCCCAGCCGTTTGTGCGGCGGGCATTTCAAGACCCCCTTGGAACCTACAAAACGAACATCATCGGCACGGCGACGCTGCTCGAGGCCGTCCGCCAGTGCATCTCCGTGCGCGCTGTGGTGGTGGTCACGACCGACAAATGTTACGAAAATCAGGATTGGGATTGGGCCTATCGCGAAATCGATCGATTGGGCGGCAACGATCCCTACAGCAGCAGCAAGGCTTGTATGGAGTTGGTGGTCCGTTCCTTTCGAGATTCGTTTTTCTCCGCCAATAGCATCCGCGGACACCACGTCGGCGTGGCTTCAGCCCGGGCAGGGAACATGCTCGGAGGCGGCGACTGGGGACAGGACCGGTTGGTGCCGGACATGGTCCGCAGCTTTGCCGCAGGCAAGCCCGTTATCCTTCGCAACCCACGGGCGAAGCGGCCCTGGCAGTTTGTGCTGGAAACACTCCGTGGATATTTATTGTTGGCGCAGGCGCTGTATGAGGATCCTTCTCGCTATGCTGGCGCGTGGAACTTTGGGCCCGGCGCAGCCGACGTCCGTCCGGTCGAGTGGATCGTCGAGAAACTTGCCGCGGCATGGGGCGCGGAGGCGAAATGGGACGTTCAACCCGGCCAGCATCCGCAAGAGGCACAGATGCTCCGGCTGGACTGCTCCAAGGCTGCAACAGAACTGTCGTGGATGCCGGTACTCGATCTTGCCGACGCGTTGGAAATGACGGTGGATTGGTATCGTCATTTCTATGCAGGAAAAAACATCGCGGAGAAATATGCCGAGCAGATTGCCGCCTACTCCCTCCAGGTGAATGCAAATTGGAAAATTCTCTCCCCCACTTTCCGTGGAGCGTAAGCGCGACGAATGCAACCACTTGCAGCACAGGAGAATGATCTACACTCATCCCTATGCGCCCCACACTTTCAGTTGCCATGATCGCCCGCAACGAGGAGGCGAATCTGCCCCGTACGCTCGATAGCGTGTGCTGGGTGGATGAAATCGTCATCATCGATTCGGGATCGACCGATCGCACTCCAGAAATTGCCCGCTCCTACGGCGCGAAGCATTCCTTCAATCGAGATTTTCAAGGGTTCACTCCGCAAAAAAATCTCGCCATTGACACCTGCACCAGCGACTGGATTTATTTATTGGATGCCGACGAGGTCGTCACTCCGGAGCTGGCGAAAGAAATCCAGCAGGTACTGGAGAACCCTCGCTTCGACGCGTACTGGCAACCGCGGGTCAATCTTTTTCTTGGCCGCTGGATCCGTCACGGAGGTTTCTATCCAGACCACAAACTGCGTCTATTCAAGCGCGGCACGGCGCGCATGGCGGGCGCCGAGCCCCACGGAACTCCGGAGTATGCCGGCCCAAAAGGAACCCTGAAAAACGATCTGCTCCACTACGCCTATCCGCAGCTCGAACTCTACCTGGAACACATGAATCGATACAGCTCCCACAGCACACGGGAGCTTTTCGAGAAGGGAAAAACAAGTTCTTCCTTGGCTGCGTTTGCCTGGAATGTACTCCTGAACCCTTTCGTCACATTCATCAAGAGCTACATATTCCGTCTCGGATTTCTCGATGGATTGGAAGGCTTTGTGCTGCACTTCAACCACTCTGTTTACATCCATTGGAAATATGTGAAGGCCTGGAATGCCGGCAAACAGAGGCATGCAACTGCGGGTACAGATCCGTCAGGAGAAAACTGGAAGAATCCTGAAAATTAAAAAATCGGATGGATGAAGTCCGCAGTACTGCGGAGAATAGGAGCGAACTAACCAACTAAGCCGGGCAAGGTCCACTCGCGTGGAAGCGCTGCGATCGCTACCTGGACACGTTTCGCCCTGGGAGCCAGTTCGATTCCGTTTTCCGTCCAACGCCGGATTGTATATTTTTGCGAGCAGCTTTCGCATAACCAAAAATAGCGCCGCATCATCACGACGGGCTTCGCCTGAGCGGAAGCCGCCAGAGAAGATATCTCGAACGAACTGTATGTCGAAGCGTTGGCGCAGTACAAAGACTCCGGAGACGCTGTCGGGGAAGAGGTCGGACGCTCCATTAAGAATAGGCGACCGCCGCGCAGATACTTCAACTCTGCCCCACAATCCTTATTTGCGCATGTCATGTTCATAGACCTACCCTCGGATTCTTACTAAATAAGAAGCTGCCTCGGCAGAAAAAGGTTGGACTGAATGAAATAAGAAAATGGAAAAGAAGTCGCCGAATCCTCATCTTCAAATCAACGGCAATGCAGAAGATTTCGACGCCTGGATCGAGGTTGAAAAATCAGGAACCAGAGCCATCCGCCGCGAAGCATCTTCTGGGGTTGAAAGCTTCTGACAACTCAATCATACGCTCCAGCGCGGAGTGGAAAACGAATAGAACGTGAATAATTCACGCGTAGGAAAGAGTTGGCCGCTGCCCCGCTTCGAGGTCATCTTTCCCGCCTCGGCCACGCGTCCATTTCGTCAATCCGCTGCTTCGAACCGTAGAAGAATGCGGCCAAATGGATCGGGGTTGGCCTGTACGCCAGCCAGGTTCGGTACCCGCCAGTCTGCGTCCATTAAGGTTTCGGAAGCATAGGTCGTCAATACGGCCAGCACCGGACATCCAGCCGCCTTCCCCGACCTAACCCCAGCGGGCGCATCTTCCACAACCAGGCATTCCCCGGGTTCGGCGCCCAGCAGTTTTGCACCGTGCCGGTATGGCTCTGGATGCGGTTTGCCCCGGGTCACAGTTTCCGCCGTCACAAAATGCTGGGGAATAAGGATACCGGCGTGGGCCATCCGGCTCCTCGCCAGCCTTTCGGTTGCGGAGGTCACCACAGCCCAGGAGCCTTTCGGTAATGAGGCCAGCAATTCTCGCACGCCCGGCAAGACAACCAGCCCTTCATTATCTTCTACTTCCAGGTCTTCAATGTAACGAAGCTCACTTGCACCATCCAGGTCGGGCCGTAGCGTCCGTACCGTCTCGATCGCTCGCCGGCCGTGCGCCAGGTGGATGGCCCGCTCTGGATCGAGGCCGCGCGAAACAGCGTAGCGCTGCCAACTGCGTTCCACTGAGCCGATCGAACTCATCAAGACCCCGTCCATGTCGAACAGAACGCCCCGAGCCTGCAACTCCACTTTCATCCGGAACCGCCTGACTGCAGGGCAAACTCACGACCCGCCTGCAGCACGTCCTGCACGGCTGCCGGGGAGCAGGATTCGGCATAAATGCGCAGTAGCGGCTCGGTCCCGGACGCTCGTAGCAGCAGCCAGGTTTCTGCCGCCTTCGGTTTCGTTGCCGCTTCCGGGTTGCTCAGGAAAAATTTCATGCCATCCAAAGTCTCTACTCGCTCCACCGTCATCCCGGCAAAAGATGTCACTCCGGCGCGCGCCCGTTCCATGGCCGCTTGTTTGGTTGCATCATCAATATGTAGATCGATCCGATCGTAATAATGTTCGCCATATTCCAGCTGTAAACTCGCAACCAGCTGACCCAGGGTCTTTTTCTCCTCGGCCATCACATTGGCCAGCAGCAAGGCGTTCAGCAATCCATCGCGTTCCGGCAGATGGCGTTGCATTCCAATTCCACCCGACTCTTCGCCGCCAATTAGAATTTCGCGTTCCAGCATCAGATCGCAGATATATTTGAAGCCGATGCCGACCTCATGCAATCTCCGTCCGTGACGGGCGCAGATGCGGTCGACCATGCGCGTGGTGTTGAACGCTCGCACCACTTCGCCCGGCCACTGCTTGCGTTCAATCAACCAGCGCAGCAGAATCGCGAATATCTTGTGCGCATCCACCACATTGCCGGCTTCATCCACCGCGCCGATCCGATCGGCATCGCCGTCCGTCGCCATACCGGCCTCGCAATCGTGTTCCAGAACTGCTTGCCGCAGCGCCCGAAGATGCGGCTCAATCGGCTCTGGATTGATTCCGGGAAACAACGGGTCCTGTTCCCGATGAATTTCAATACAGGGAATCTTCCGTCGCGAAAAAATGCCTGCCAGAATGTCTGCACCCGCTCCATACATGGAATCGATGGCGAACTTGTATCCGCTGGCCGCAATCTTCTCCAGATCGACAAACCTCGAAATTGCCTCAATGTAAGTCGGGAGAAAATCCATACGCGCGATGGCTGCGGCAGAACCCGCGCGGGGCAGCGGCTTGCCCAGATATGATTCGATCGCGGCCATCATGGAAGGCTTTCCCGACCCGCCGTAGCTGGCCTTGAACTTCACCCCATTCCACTGGTAAGGATTGTGGCTGGACGTGATCATGATGCCGCCGGCAGCGCCGCTTTCGCGCACCGCGAAAGACAATGCGGGAGTGGGCGTGATGCCGTTGGCCAACTGCACTGGAATGCCTGCCGACGCCGCCACTTCTGCCGCGGCTTCGGCAAAGCGCCGGGACCCAAAGCGCGTGTCGTAGGCGATGCAGACCCCTCGCGCCGGATCTTCTTCCGCCAAAATGTAATTGGCAATCGCGCTGGCTGCCACGCGGAGATTGGCGAAGGTAAAGTCCTCCGCGATGATGCCGCGCCAGCCATCGGTGCCAAACTTCACAGGGCATGCGCGGGGAACGTCAGTGGCAGTCACAGTTTCCATTCGAGAGATCGTTTCCATTCGCGGGATTGATCAGATCAGTTTGTCCTGTTTTTCCTGCTGCAGTTGCTTGACCAGCTTACCAACGTCCTGGCATCCGGCGCGCGTGGCAATCAGCAGAACATCCCCGGCTTCGACGACCACAAGATCCTCGACTCCCACCAGCGCCACATGTTTTTGCGGCGCGTACACGTAGTTGCCACGGGCCTCCAGGATGCTTGCTGACGGGGCTTCCATCACATTCTCGCCGTCCCGCACATTCTGCCCGTGCAAAAGTTTATGTTCATATAACGCGGCCCAGGAGCCAAGATCGTTCCATCCGAACTCCGCCGGCAGGCAATACAGGCCTGAACGATGCTCGCCCTTCGCCGAGCGCGGCTCGATGATTGCGTAATCGATGCTGATGTTCTCGCACTGCGGATAGAGCTTCGCGAATGTCGATGCGAATTCCGCCGTACCAAACGCGTCTGCAATCCGTTCCAGATACGGCGCAGTCTCCGGCAGATGTTCTCGTACCGCGCTGGCAAGAGTGCGTGCCGTCGCCAAAAACATCCCGCTGTTCCAAAAATAATTTCCAGACGCCACAAATTCTCGGGCGCGCTCCAGGTTAGGCTTTTCGGTGAACCGCCGAACGTGTGACGCGGACGCATCCAGTTTCTCGCCGGTCTCAATGTAACCATAGCCCGTTTCCGGATGGCTCGGCTTCACCCCCAACACAATGATGTTGTCTCCCGCCGCTGCCAAATGGCAGCCAGCCCGCAGGACCTGCAAAAAACCTTCCGCATTCTCAATGGTATGGTCGGCGGGAAACAGCCCCAACACCGCCTCCGGCGCCTGACGTTCCAGCAGAAATGCCGCCAACCCTGCTGCCGGCGCCGTGTTCCGAGGCACAGGCTCGGCCAGGATCTGCGCAGCGGGAACATTGGGCAACTGTGTCGCCATCGTGGAACGCAGCCACTCATTCGTAAGGATCCAGATGTGATCGCTGGTTGCCAAGGGAAGCAGCCGGTCCACGGTCTGCTGCAGCATGCTGCGCTCTCCGTTGAGCGACAATACCTGCTTCGGATGGCTGCGTCGGCTGCGCGGCCAAAAGCGGGTGCCGCTGCCACCGGCAAGGATGAAGGGTCGAAAATCCATGCTTGGATTCAAGGTAGGTTTCATCGTAAACGAAACGGACTCTGCTGGAGCATTTCCCCTGTTCTTGTGGAGTCTCCAAGATCAGCTACGCACAGCTTTTCTTGACGAAAAACCTGCGCAGACGCCCCCGCTTCGGCATACACCGAGAGGGAAATGTTCTGGCCCAGAAACAACTGTCCGGCGAATGGCGATTTCACACGCGTCGGACTGAAACAGCCGCTGTTGCGAACCATCCGCTCAACTTATTCAGGAATTGCCCGCAGAATTTCCATCGCCTCCGACGAAGTCAGACTCCACTCCGGAGTGCACGCAGGCACAACGGCGAGTTCTCCGCAATGGAGCTGAATCGGGGTTTCGTCGTTCGAATGCAGCTCGCCTGCGCCCGCAGCCACAAAGATCAATTGCACTGCACCCGCGTCAGATTGCTCTCGTGCAGGAAGCGAAAATTTTTCGGTGACATTCGCCGCTGCCAACCGCGTGCGGTCGACGCGAAAATACTTCGACTGCACCAAAACCTCCCGGCCGCTGCTCGTTGGTAAGCCATTGCCAGCTTCGAACATTGGCGGCACAGGACCTGCCTCCGTGTGCAAGCGGATGGCCTGCAGCCCATCCTTCAGATGCAGTTCGCGCGGTCGGCCGTAATCGTACAGTCGATACGTCATGTCGGAGTTTTGTTGCGTTTCCAGCATGACGACGCCGGGGAAAATGGCATGGACGGTTCCCGCGTCGACAAAGATCATGTCGTCTTTTTTCATGGGAACAGATTGCAGCAGGTTCTCCAGCGTATGGTCCGCGATGGACTGCTCCACCTCTGCCACGGTCGTACCCGGTTTCAGTCCAAGCGCAACCGTCGCCCCCGGCTCGGCTTCCAACACGTACCAGCATTCCGTTTTCCCATGAGGCTCGCCGTGCTCGCGCGCCATGGCATCTCCGGGATGTACCTGGACGCTCAGCTTCTCCCGCGGGAACAGAACTTTCATCAACAGAGGAAAGCGTTCTTGATGCTCTCCTGCGGGTCCCAGCAGGTCTTCCCTGCACTCGTGGAAAACGGCATCCAGCGTCTTTCCCGCCAGAGGACCGGTATCGACAATGCAGTCGTTCCCGCTGAGCCAGACTTCTCCGATCGGCTCAGTCGTAATTTTGTGGTCGTACCAGGGCGCTAGGTCCCGCACGCCCCAAACCATGGGGCGAAACCAGGGACGCAGACGGAAGGGAGTCAGTCTTGGCATAGCAGCATGTAGGGAACGGTGAAGTGCAAGCAGTTCCACGGCAGCGGAGCCAGCGGAACTGCTCGGAATCAGCCTAATTGCGCGAGGTAAGCCTTTATACGCTTCAAGCCTTCGTCGATATCGGCATGCGACACGGCATAAGAGAGTCGAATGTGCTCCTTGGTGCCGAAAGCCTCGCCGGGCACGGTGACCACATTGGCCTCATGCAGCAACCGCGTGGCCATTTCGGACGCACTGCTCACCTTCCCCTTGCCCAGAAATGCGGAAATGTTGGGATACACGTAGAAGGCGCCCTCCGGCACGGTGCAGCGAACGCCGGGAATTTCGCGCAGCTTGCCCAGCACTTGATCGCGCAACGAGATGTAGTCTTTGCGCATTTCCTCCACACATTGCTGCGATCCGGTCAACGCAGTAACCGCGGCCTTCTGCACAAACGTTGCGGTGGAAGAAGTGCTTTGGCTCTGCAGCTTCGAGATGGCCTGAATGATTGGTTTCGGGCCCAGCGCAAAACCGGCGCGCCAGCCTGTCATTGCATACGTCTTCGACAGCGAGCCCAGCACGATGACGTGTTCCTTGCAGTCGGTAAAGCTGCCACCGGAAATCGGCACGCCCGCGTATTGCAGATACGCATAACACTCATCCAGCAGCACGTAGATGCCGCGGGCATGGGCCAGCCGAACCACCTGCTCCAGGTCCTTGGGCGCAATCACCGCGCCGGAGGGATTCGAGGGTGAATTGAGAATGATTGCCTTGGTGCGTGGCGTAATCGCCTGCTCAATGGCAGCGGCGATGACGCGGAAGTTTTCCGCCTCGTTGGTTTCCAGATACACTGGCGTGCCGCCGGCGAATTGAATGATGTCCTTGAACGAAACCCAGTACGGCACCGGCAATACGACCTCATCGCCGTGGTCGACCAGCACGTTGATTGCCTCGAACAGGGCCAGTTTGCCGCCCGTGGAGAAGATCGCTTCCTCCGGCGCATAGTTCGATCCAAAATCCGTCGCGTGGCGCTCGACGATGGCCTTGCGCAACTCCGGGATACCGCTGACGGCGGTGTAGCGCGTAAAGTTCGCTTGAATTGCGGCGATCGCCGCGTCTTTAATGTGCTGCGGCGTGGCAAAGTGCGGCTCGCCCGCTCCAAAGTCCACCAGGTTGATCCCCTGGGCCCGCAGTTTGGCTGCCTCTGCAGTCACGGCCATGGTCGCGGAAACTTCAATGCGGTTGACGCGATCGGCGAAGATTTTCTGGGCAACTGTGGAAGTCATAGTACTTCTAGTTTCGCAGACATGACGGGGTAAGAGCAATTCCGTTCTGCGGATATGCCGGTGCAAATCTCGCCCGGGGGCTCAGCCATCGACGGATGGTCTACTTTTCAGGTTGAATCGGGCCCTTGGAGATCCGCGAGTGCAGCCGTTCCACCACATTCGGCGGCACCAGTCCTTCTACCGATCCACCCAGCCGGAACACCCCCCGGATCAGGCGAGAGCTGAGGTAGGAGTATTGTTCCGCCGGCATCATGAAGACGGTTTCCAGCTCCGGCGCCAGGCGGCGATTCATCAGCGCCATTTGCAGCTCATACTCATAATCGCTGATGGCCCGAATGCCGCGCAGCAATGCCTGCGCATGCTGCACGCGGGCAAATTCCACCAATAATCCATCGAATGTGCTGACGGAAACATTGTCGAATTCGCGCGTGGTTTCTTTGATCATGTCCACCCGCTCCTGCACGGAAAAGAGGGGCTGCTTTTCAGAGTTATTCAGGATGGCCACGACCAGGTGGTTGAAGATTTTGGAGCCGCGCGCGATCAGATCAAGATGACCGTTGGTGAGCGGATCGAAGGTGCCAGGATAGATTGCGCGGACAGTATTCACGACACATTGGATTGTAAGTGCCTGCCGTGGAACACGCAATGCAACCGCACCGCAACTGAACGGGAATGGATATCCCGAACCCTCCATCGTTGTACCGGCAAAACTACAGCAAGTTGGTGTCGAGGCCCGCAATGAAATGGATGCCCGGAATGTTCAGACGGCACAACCGCAGGTCATTCGTCAGAAAAAGGTCGGCTCTCGCCTGTGCCGCGGAAGCCAGATGGATAGCATCCGCGGGAGAAACATTGTGCTCAGCCCGAATACCGGCATAAATTTCCGCCGTCTCCGCATCAAAAGGCAGAAGTTCGACTTCTGAGCTTTGAAAATAGTCGCGTATTGCCGAAGCAAGATCCGTTTTTTTCAGCTTATTCGGCTTTACCAGCAACTCCCCCAAAGCCAACGCGCTGGTACAAAGCACGTCCCGCCGCCGTCCCATGCTGCTGCGGAGTTCGTGGACCCTTCGCGCATACTCGGGATGGCCCTCCATCCAATAGACAAATAGCATCGTGTCCCAGTAAATGCGGCTCATCCGAGCTTTCTCTTGCGCTGGCTATCCGCTTTGCCGTAAAAATTCCGGCGGTCGCTCTGAATGGAGCGTTCCCAATCGCCGGGGTCCTTGAAGAGTGTTTTTGCGATCCCACGCAGCCGGTCGAACCTCGAAGACGACCCGGATTCAATTTCTTTCGCTTGATCCCGGTTCAAAACTCGGTAAGTGAAAACGACCGTCGTGCTCATACCGGAAGGTGGGCCCTGCTCCCCAAGCAATTGCACGCCATACACGTCTTGAAAGATTTTTGAGCGCAGCGCCGTGCAAACGTTCGGGGTCTTGTTTTTTAGGCGCAGCGCTTTCACAATATCGCCCGATTTAATGCGGACCGTGGTTTCCGAACTGTTTCGCGCGGGTTCAATGTATCGCATCCATGCATATTCCCTGATTTGCTCTGCATCGCTTTTCATGCCGGGCCATTCTCCCCTTAAAGTTTCATGACAGTCTCACTATACCATACATACATACTCAACGAGGAACCAACAAAAACGGACATCCCATAGGGGATTGTCCGTCTTTATATCTGCGCGGCTATCGAAAAGATGCCCTATTTCTTTCCCGCCGCCTTCACCACTTCCTGCGCGGCGACCGCACCGTTCACCGGAATCGGCGGCACCTCAGGCACATCGCTCTTGCCGGCAATGCCCAGCTTCTGTCTCAGCGTAGTCTCCACCCGCGTAAACGTGTCCTTGTTGTCTTTGAAATATTGCCGGACATTTTCCCTGCCCTGGCCAATTCGCTCCCCGGAGAAGCTGTACCAGGCGCCGGACTTCTCCACAATGTTGTGCAGCACCGCCTGGTCCAGCACGTCGCCCTCGCGCGAGATGCCTTCGCCGTACAAAATGTCGAACTCCGCTTCGCGAAACGGCGCCGCCACTTTGTTCTTGACGATCTTGACCTTGGTTCGCGAACCCACCACAACATCGCCCTCTTTTACGGCAGCGATACGCCGAATATCGATGCGCACCGAAGAATAAAACTTCAGCGCGCGGCCGCCGGTCGTCGTCTCCGGATTGCCGAACATGACACCAATCTTTTCGCGGATCTGGTTGATGAAGATCAACGATGTGCGCGACTTCGAAACCGTCCCAGTCAGCTTGCGAAGCGCCTGCGACATCAACCGCGCCTGCAATCCCATGTGAGAATCGCCCATCTCGCCGTCGAGTTCCGCCTTCGGCACCAGCGCCGCCACCGAATCAACCACCAACACATCGATCGCGCCCGAACGCACCAGCGCTTCGGTGATTTCCAGCGCCTGCTCGCCGTAGTCGGGTTGAGAAATCAGCAGATTGTCTACGTCCACGCCAAGCTTCTTTGCATACTGCGGATCGAGTGCATGCTCGGCGTCCACAAACGCGGCCATGCCGCCGGCCTTCTGCGCTTCCGCGATGATCTGCAGCGTGATCGTCGTCTTGCCCGAGGATTCCGGCCCGAAAATCTCAATCACGCGGCCCCGCGGAACTCCGCCCACACCTAGCGCGGCATCAAACGAAATCGACCCGGTCGAAATCACGGCGATTGGAACAATCGCCTCTTTATTCCCGAGGCGCATGATGGAGCCTTTGCCGAACTGCTTTTCAATCTGCGCCAGTGCCAGATCGATCGCACGCGTGCGTTCTTTGTCGTCTGCCATTTCGAATCTCCGGGGGTGAGTTGGAATTGAATTGTCCACGACACGCTACGACCGCCGCTGGTATCGAGTGAAACAATCGAAGTCCACTTTGAGTACTGGCGGGATTTTAGCACCAAATCGGGAACAGGCGAAACAATAGCGAACAGATTTCGGGGTTTATTCCAAACCAAAGTAACAGAGGACGCCCTCTTTCCTTGCAGTTCTTCCTCCCGTGCGACTGCTTGCAGATCCGTCCGTCTCGCCACTGTTAAGCATAGAATCACACATACTCTCTGGTGTTCGAGGCTCTTTCAGGGAACCCGAACCTGCTTCATCGCTGCAGCGGATCGATCGGTATGTTGACATCCGTGATGCGAAAATTCCTGGCCAGCGCAGGGTGCCGTTTTCTGATGGCTTCATACATCTCCCAAGCCACGCGGCGATAGGAGATGTGGCCTTGCGGCGCGCTGCGCAATTCGGCAATATACAGCGCTTCGGCGAAATCCATCTTAAACAGCGAACGGCAGCGTGTTCCCAACGGCAGAACATATTGGGCCGTCGCATTCGCTTCCGAGATGTCGGCCTGCGAGAGGGCCCCAAACGTTGCGTGGGCCTCGCGAACCGCTATTTCGTACGGCTCGCACAGATCGGAGTTTTCCAGCAGCTCGGGGACATCATAGCCGTGCAAACTGGTGAAGCTTTGGATTGTCTGCACGCAGCGGCGATGACGATGCATGTCGCGAAAGCCACCGATGTCCATAAGAATGTCGAAACGCAATTGATAGCCGGAGGAGAAGGCGCGCAGCAATTCGTCATGCCGTCCACGATGCCGCGTCCCTAAAGCCAGCAATTCATCGCGGCGGGCCGTATCCAGCGCACAAACGTACTCCCGTATCTGTCGGTAGGAATAATGGCATGCCCCGTAGAGCAGCGTGGTCACAATTTCAATTTCAATGGATTCCTGTTCGCCGTGGCCGCCGTTCAGGTGGTTCTCTACCAGGTCGACCCGCGGTGCAGGCTGAATCGGCGTCTGCCGCATCAATTCCTGCGCCGCTTGTTCCAACTCGATCCGGGTTTTCTGGATGTATTCGACCGGGGCGGCGTACTTCACCAATGTGGGAGCGACCGCGACGTCGCGCAACAGCAACTCACGGGCGCGCTCGCCCAGCGCTGGATCGGCGGCGGCAATGTCACGCTGCAATGCTTCCAGCCCAGCACGCTGAACGTTCCAGCAAGGGGTAGCCGCAGCCTCGCGGAGTTTTTCTCCCAGTCGTCGCACCTCGGCATGGGGTTGCGACAACAGCCGGGACACCTGCGTCTCCAGGGTGCGAGCGTTCACAATCTCACCCAGCGAAGTGTTGGAGGCCAGCGGCAATAGATACCGGACCCCATCGAAGGCACGCGCGCGCAGAGTACGCTCGTACGTCTCCTGCTTCATTTCTTCCGGCTTGGGGACTTGGGCCCGCAACAATTCGACAGCCCCGCGGGAAATCTTCTCATACGCGGCGAATAGCTTTTCGACCTGCGCCGTATAGAGCTGCCGCGCTTCTTCGCCGGAACCGAATGCCGGCAGATACCAGCCGCTTTTCTTGAAATCCTGATAGCGCGTGGACCGCTCCTGCCCGTCCCATCGTTGCTCATCCACCAGCACAATGGCAGCCAGCAGCGATAACCGTTCTACAGCGAACGCAATGTGGGCCAGATCGGCGATGGAGCGGTGCCCGTACTGGAAATAAAATGTGTTCAGGAACTGCTCGGCCCGCTGTGCATTCAATTCGCGCAGAGACTGCTTCATGGAAAGCGCGGAGCGGGAGTATTTTGCCATCGCATAGGCCAGTACCTCCGGGTCTGCGCCGTGGATGGCATACACCTCCGTCGCACTGGCGTCGGAGTCGAGGGAGGCAGGCGGTTGATCTTGGGAAGACATACTTTCGCGGCCCATCTGTTTCTATCAGGAAGTTGACTTTCAGAGTAACGCAGGCAATCCTGACATGTCATACAAGAGGCGATCCGAAGCTTTTGATATTGGCCGGCAGGGAAAAGCAGGTAGTATGCGGTGGTGGCGCCTCGGGCGCCTGCAAACGGGTCGAAGCACTTTTAGCAAGCGAACGAATCCATGGGCGACGTACTGACAATCTCCGCGGACAGGCCGTGGGCCATTCCCAAACGGCCCTGGGTGATGAGCCAACGGTGGCACAGCCTGCTGTTTGCGCATTGGCCCATTGCCGCGGAAGAAATCGCCTCGCTGCTTCCGCCGGGGCTGATTGTGGACGGCTTTGCCGGGACTGGCTGGGTGGGCATCGTGCCCTTCGCCATGGATCGAATCCGGTTCCGCGGTCTGGGCAGCGTCCCGGGAGCGCGGCGGTTTGCCGAACTGAACCTTCGCACCTATGTGCGCGAGGAGCGTACCGGCACGCCCGGTGTGTTTTTCTTTTCTCTGGATGCGGCGAATCCGGCGGCTGTGGCAGTTGCGCGTCTTTGGTTCCATTTGCCCTACTACTGGGCGAAGATGCGCGTCGAGGAGCGGGACGGCGGTTGGGTCCATTATGAAAGCACTCGCCTGCTGGCGCACCATCCTGTCCACTTCCGGGCCACGTATCGCGGGATGGGCCCGCAGTCCTCCGGACGAAGCGCCCGCGACACGATTGAATATTTTCTCACCGAACGCTATTGCCTCTTCACCCATGATCGCGACGGCCAGTTGCTGCAAGGCAACATCCACCACGCGCCCTGGCCGCTGGAAGCCGCCGAGGCGGAAATTGAAGTCAACGATCTTCCCCAGGCGCACGGCATTCGCCTGCCGGACATTCCGCCGGTGCTGCACTTCGCCCGCGAGCAGAGGGTCTATATCTGGCAACTGGAACCCGTACTGGCGCTGGCGTAAGTTTTTGCCCAGTGATCCACCGAGAATATCCGCACCCAACACAGGCCCGGGAATTTTTGGAGAATCGCCGGAGTCTAGAGCGGATTTCCTATAGGTGTGGTTGAAGCGGTAAATCTCCGCGCGGCACGCCGCGGCGAGCCGCTCATCGTCGAACTCGGATGGCTATAGGAATAGGAAATCCGTTCTATTTTCCGCTCGATTGCCGATTCAGCCACACGGCCAACTCCTGCTCGCTCACTTTCGCTTGAGCAAGAAGCCAAAACATCATGTAGATATCTTCCTGGCTGGCGGAGATTTCGATTCCATTGAGTTCCAGGAACGTGAGGGACACCACCAGCGCAGTTCGCTTGTTGCCATCGACAAATGGGTGATTTGCCGCAATCCCATACGCATAGGCTGCCGCCATCTGCGTCAGTGAGACGGCCTTCCCGGCATATGCGCGCAGGTTTTTCGGACGTGCAAGAGCGGAATCCAGCAGTCCCTCGTCGCGAATGCCCTCGGCCCCGCCATGCTCGGCCAACTGCAGATCGTGAACGACGAGGATCTCTTCTTTTTCCATCCAAATCGGCGGAACCACTACTCCGCCAATCTCCGCAGCGCGTCGCGGTTCTTGCGCATGATGCGTTTGGCCGCTTCGATCTTGGCGGCGAAATCCGCGCGATAGGGAGTGAGGTGAATTCCGCTGGGCGTTTCGGTGATGTACAACTTGTCACCCTTTTCCACGCTCAGTTTCGCGAGCACTTCTTTGGGGAGTACGATTCCCGCCGAACTGCCGACTGTGGTGATTTTTACCGTACCTGCCATAAGTATTCCCTTGCTCTAATTATAACAATCATTATAACTTGATCGGACGCGTACCGCTTGGCGTCGGCCCATTTTAGAGACCATGGGTTTTAGAGACCATGGGGGACATTTTGTCGCTCTCGATACATATCAAAAGCCCACGCAGGATGTATCATAAAATCCATGAAAACCGTGAGACGCGCTCATATCCTGTTGCCGCAGGAACTTGTCGGGGAAATCGACGAGATCGTCGGCTCTAGAAAACGCAGCGCATTTCTCGTGGAAACAGCGCGAGCGGAGATTCGCCGCCGCAAGCTGCTCCAGTTCCTGGAATCCGACGAGCCGACTTGGAAAGATAAGGACCATCCCGAGTTTGCCAATGGCTCTACAGCTTGGGTGCGCAACCTGCGGCAAGAGGGCCAACCACGCTCCGCAACCATCGAGCGGCACGCAAGGCAGCAGAATGCACGGCCGAGCAAAAAGAAGTGAACCTGCTCCTCGACACGACGATTTTGATCGATGCGCTGCGCCATCGACTAGGACGCCGCGAACTGTTAGCGAAAACTGTTCGTGAGGGCCATACGTTGGCAACCACTGCGATCAATCTGGCGGAAATTTATGCTGGAATGCGGCCGGCGGAAGAGGCCAAGACGAAAATGCTTCTCGATGGCCTGGAGTGTTATCCAGTGACCGCGGCCGTCGCGTGCCGGGCCGGAAGGCTGAAATGGGAGTGGTCGCAGAAAGGCCGGACGCTGGCTCTGGACGATATGCTGATCGCGGCCGCTGCTCTGGAACATGGCCTGACCCTGATGACGGACAATCGGATGGATTTCCCCATGGACGAACTCGATCTATATTCGCTACCGTGAGGAACTTTGCATTCGCCTGTGCATGACTAAAGAATTTTCCAACAGGAGTGGACTGAATGATTTCTTTGGATGGACGTATTGCCCTGGTCACGGGCGCATCGCAGGGTATTGGCCGCGCCTGCGCGCTGACACTTGCCAAGGCAGGAGCGCACGTCGCGCTCGCGGCTCGCAATGCAACGAAGCTGGCGGAAGTCGCCGCGGAAATTGAAGTGGCGGGCGGTCATGCCGTGCCGTTCGAACTGGATCTGGCCAGCGAAGATTCCATCAAGGCAGTCACCAAAGCGGTAATTGCGCACTTCGGCAAGATAGAGATTCTGGTCAACAATGGCGGCATCACGCGCGACAATCTGATGCTGCGCATGAAGCTCGCCGACTGGAACGCGGTGCTGAATACGAACCTAACCGGTGCATTCCTGCTGACCCAGGCCGTTTCCTCCAGCATGCTGAAGGCGCGCTGGGGACGCATTATTAACATCGCCAGTGTCGTGGGAGAAACCGGGCAGGCTGGACAGGCGAATTACGCCGCCAGCAAGGCCGGGCTGATTGGCTTGACCATGTCGCTGGCGCGCGAACTTGCCTCCCGCAATATCACCGTGAACGCCGTCGCTCCCGGCTACATCTCCACGCCCATGACGGACGTATTGAACGACCAGCAACGTAGCGCCATGTTGACGCAGATTCCGCTCGACCGCGCGGGTACGCCGGAGGATGTCGCCCACGCCGTCGTGTTTCTCGCCTCCGACCAGGCCAGCTATATTACCGGCCATGTCCTCGATGTAAATGGCGGCATGCACATGGGTTGATCGGTCTGCGCTCCCACCCTCGACCCGGCCTGCAATTTGGAATGGAAATTCTCATTGTGGGCGCGCGAACGCGGCGTATTGTTGTTGTGTGGAAGCATCCTGGAGACCCGCTCCTCTTCCATGCCCCTCATCACTTCTCTCCCGGCAAGGATGTGTCAGGATGAAGGCGATTTTTCGTTTCTCCGTGCTGTTCTCGCTGATTTTGGCGCTGGGCTGCCTAGACTCGGCTGCCGCGCAATCGAAGGCGGCTTCGAACATGCTTGGGCCGCAAAATGTCAGCTTTTCCAGCGGCGCCGAGACTGTCCACGGCGTTCTCTATCGTCCCCAGGGGGCCGGACCCTTTCCCGCGCTCGTCGTCATCCACGAGTGGTGGGGATTGAACGACTGGGTGAAACAGCAGGCGCGGATGTTTGCCGAACACGGCTATGTGACGCTTGCGGTCGACCTCTATCGCGGCCAGGTTGCAACCGATCCGGAAATGGCCCATGAACTGATGCGCGCGCTGCCGCAGGACCGTGGCGTCCGCTATCTCCGCTCTGGAGTGGCCTATCTGAAGACGCTGAAATATGTGAACCCCGACCGCCTCGGGGCTGTCGGCTGGTGCATGGGTGGGAGTTTCGCGATGCAGCTTGCCGTCGCGGAACCGTCGCTTCGCGCCGTCGCCATCAACTACGGAGCGCTCGAAACGGATCCGGCGCAGTTGCGGAAGATTCACGCTGCCATCCTGGGCAACATCGGAGCGCTGGACCGCGGCATTACGCCCCAGGATGTTCAGGACTTTGCCGCCGCCATGAAGACGATTGGCCATCCGGTCGACGTGAAGGAGTATCCCGACGCCGGCCATGCCTTTCAAAATCCGAATAATACGACTGGCTATCGACCCGAGGACACAGCCGATGCCGACCGGCGCATGTTTGCTTTCTTCGCGCGTACTCTGAAGTAGTGGATCGGCCGCTACCGCAAACGCCGCAGAATCTCCGGGCGAATCAGGTAAAAAAAGAACACGAAATTCGCCAGCGTCATCACCCAGTAATTCTGCTCGTGAAAGCGCAGGATGACATAGATGCCGTAGCCGCTGGTAAGAAATGCGGCCGCCAACGCCAGCGCCCATCCCCATCGCCGCATCCGCAACAGGCCGAGACCGGCCAGCGCCAGCAGCGTCGCCACCGCCAGCACCGCCAGACGAGCGGCATGGCTGGCAAAGTGATGACTGAGCACCCCCACCACTCCGATCATCGCTTCCAGTAACATCCAGAAAGCGATGGCGGCCACACCGGGGAATTTGGCGGCGCCGTCCTCTGGGCGGGGTTTCTGTTCGAGTTCGCTCATACGGTGTGCAGGTAGGCCAGCAAGTCATCGATCTGCTGACTGTCCAGAACATTGGCGAACGGCGGCATTACGTTCTTGCCATGGAGAATGGTGGAACGAACACGTTCGTCCGTTGCCGGGGCGCCGCTGGGCAGATACGGCTTCTGGAACAGGCCCAGCAGGCCGGGCCCTATCAATTTCTCTTCACTGTTTGGGTGATGACAGACTGCGCAGTGGCTCTGAAATACCTCATGTCCCTGCATTTCTGTGGGTGTCAACTGGTCCAGCGGCTTCGATTTGGGCCTGTGATGGCAGCCGGCCAAAAACAAGAGAGCAGTCATACCCGCCAACATGAACAACCGAGTCGGTCGTATCAAGTTCTCATCCTCCCGGGAACAAGCGAATGTTTTCCTCTTAGTGTAGCCGGGCCAGTTGCCCGCGCCAATTCACAGCGTATGCAGATACGCCAGCAAGTCCTGCATCTGCTGGTCATTCAGAACGTTGCCGTACCCCGGCATCATATTGCGGCCATTGGCAATGGCCGCCCGGACGCGATCGTCATTTGCGGGCGCGCCGCTCGGCAGGTACGGCTTTTTGTACAGTCCCTGCAAACCGGGGCCGTGCAGCGGTCGCTCGCTGTTCGCATAGTGGCACGATGCGCACTGCTGCTGGTAAACGGCATATCCGCGCATCTCCGTCGGCGTCAGTTCGCTCAACGGCTTCGAGGGCGGAAGGCGATGGCAACCCGCCAGGAAAAGCATCCCGGTCACGCCAACCGTCAGGAACACGCGATGGGCTTTCAACTTTCCTCCTTTGCCGAAAACGATCGGCGCAGCCGTGCATTTCACCGCGATCCGGCGCGCCAACCTGGCTGCCGATCAAACGCGGAAATTGTCCGGGCGCCAGTTCTGGATAGCTTGCTTGATCTGCTTCGCCGTGAGTTTTTCCGTCAATGTCCGCTCGACCAGCGCAGGCGTTTCGGCATCGGAGGCAAAGCGCAGCGCAATCAACTGACGCATCTCCAACTCGCCAATGCGACCACGCAACGGTTCCGGCAGCAGCGTCGCCAGCCGCAACCGCTCTTCCAGTCGAATCACGCGGTCCTGCGCCTTCAACGCGTAGGTGCGGGCCTTCACTGCCAGGACGATCAGGGCAAATGCCAGCACAACATGCCATGCGCTGCCGAAATGCGGGTGCCGGACCAGATGCGCAACGGCCAGTCCGAAGGTTATCAACAGCACCGGCACTAAGAAATAGTGGTACCACGGGTCGATGCGAGCATGATTGGCGTAGGTCTGCTGTTTCTTTTCAGACATGGTGTCCTCCTCAGACGGAGCTCGACGGATTTCTTGAATCGTGCGAGCCGGATGGGCTAGAGCGGATTTCCTATAGGCGTAGTTGAAGCGTTCAATCTCCGCGCGGCTTTTTCCCAAGAAAAGCCGCTCATCGTCGAACTTGGATGACTATAGGAATAGGAAATCCGCTCTACCCTTCATCATCGCACCGAATACGTCTCCGCCGCAGCGGTCACGATCGCGTCGATCGTCCGGGTCATGCCCTTGGCTTCCGGCATGTGTCCGTTGCACAGAATGGAAAAAATAAGTGTGCGTCCATTTCTCGCGATCACGTATCCGCTGAGCGCGTTCACCTCTTCCAGAGTTCCCGTCTTGGCGAAGACATGCCCCAGCAATGGACCGTGCGTGAATCGATCCGACAGCGTCCCATCGACGCCGCCGATCGGAAGCGTGCTGCGAAATTCCGTTCCCCAGGGCTGCTCCGACACATAGAGCAACAGCGTGGTAAGCGCGCGCGGAGTCACGCGATCTTTCGGCGACAGCCCGGAGCCGTCAAAGAAGAAAAAATCCTGCGGCTGGACGCCTGCCCGCAGCATCTCCGCCCGCACCACCCTCGCGCCTTCTTCGATGGAACCATCTTCGCCGAAACGCTTGCCCAGCAAACGAAGATACGTTTCGGCATGTAAATTCTGGCTGACTTTGTTCGTCACCGTGATGTCTTCCAGCAGCGGGACCGAGGTGCGCGAAGCCAGCACGACATCGCCCACAGGAACAGCAGGCGCGATCTGAATCGGCCCAGCTGCTTGCGAAGAATCGGGCAGCGTCAGCGGCCGCAAGACGCTCTGCTCATAAATAGCCGTATCGACCGAGAGACGATGGTGCGCCGTGGCTGCTCCCGTTACCGCAATGCCGCGTGCTTCCAGCATCTTCCGAAACGCAATGGCGGCAAACTGTGCAGGATCGATGATCGCCAGCCCAATGTGGGACGGAGCGCCGCCCGCGGGAAGCGTGCCGAACAGGCGAAATTCGCGCGAGCCTAGCGGCCTGTCCAATCCCAGCGAAGGCTGCGAGCCTGCAACCGAGGTGCGCGCATCGTTCTCGACCGTGTAGAACGAACTCGTCACATCGGGGTTCCAGGTAAACGTCACCGGATCGCCCGGGTTCACTCCCGGCGTTACCGCGAGATCGACGATGTTATCGTTGACGGTCAGCGCAGAAATCGGCGCGCCATAGTCCCACACCAGATCGTCCCAGGACCAGCCGCCGCCGTACGGTTCCCAAGGAAAAGTTGTATCGTCGCCGACAATGTTGCCTTCCACACGCTTCACGCCACGCTGTTGCAACTGGTCCGCCAGAGACTCCAGCGCAGCCAGCGGCGGATTCTCTTGCTGGGATTTCGCGTTGTAGGGATAGACCTGGCCGGACATGCTGGGATCTCCCGCGCCGACCAGCGTGACATCTCCGTGGACCGTTCCCTCGGCATCCGGCGCACTCGGCGCAAGGACACGCGTCTCGATGGTCGCGTTCGGCCCGAATAAGGCCAGCGCAGTCGTCGTGGTAAGCAGTTTGGCATTTGAGGCTGGGGCAAATAGCTGGGCATCGTTCTTTTCATACACCAGGCGGCCATCCAGCGTCGTGATCGAGATACCCCAGTGGGCCTGCGCCGCTTCCGGAGCGGCCAGCAATTTGTCCACGGCACGCGCCAAAGCGGCTGGACCGGTGTGGCTCCTGGTATGGCGATGCCAATGCGCGGCGAGTCCTGTGAATGGAACCGCGAGGACAAGAGAAAGCAGAAAGGTGTTGCGGAAAAAGGATCGCATCTCTGGGCGCGAGTGTACCATTTCGCCGGAAGAAATTGTTTGCCCGTCGATTTTTTTTGGCCATGCTTCCGGCGCGCGCGGAACGGGAAAGAATCCGCTCTAGAATGAGGCTATGTCTGTCGCGCCTCGACCGCATTTCCGCTGGACCCTACGGAAACGTTCGCTCATGCTCGGTGAGCGGACATGGCTGGTTGGCGTCGTGAACGTCACTCCCGATTCCTTTTCCGACGGCGGCAAATTCTTCTCTGCAGCCGGTGCCATCGACCACGCGCTTCGCCTGCTCGAGGAAGGCGCGGACATTCTCGATCTTGGCGGCGAGTCGACGCGGCCCGGAACGCGCCCGCAAGTCTCCGCGCAAGAAGAACTGGACCGGGTCCTGCCGGTCATCGAGAGTGTCCTGCAACAACGGCCGGGCACGGTCCTCTCGATCGACACCTACAAAGCCGAGACTGCCCGCGCTGCCGTGGGCGCAGGCGCCGAAATCGTCAACGATGTTAGCGGATTTCTTTGGGACCCGGCGATGGCTGCCGCCTGCGCCCAGCTGCGATGCGGCGTAATTCTGATGCATACGCGCGGCCGCAGCAATGAGTGGCGCACACAGCCGCCAATACCTCACGACGAAGTGGTTCCATTTGTGTTGCGTGAATTACAAGAGCGTTCCCGCGCCGCCATCGCTGCCGGAGTTGACCCAGCGGCAATCGTGCTCGATCCCGGCTTCGGTTTCGGCAAGGCTCTGGATGAAAACTATCCTCTGCTGGCGCATTTTGAGGAATTCCATACCCTCGGCCATCCAGTTCTGGCAGGTCTCTCGCGGAAAAGTTTTCTGGGCAGAACGTTGGCGCACATGTACGGTCATGATGTCCCGCCCGATCGGCGCGGCAACGCTACCCTCGCCGCCCTCACCGCCGCGGTATTGGCCGGAGCGCACCTGGTTCGCGTCCACGATGTCAAGGCTGCGCGCGAAGCCGTCGCCATTGCCGACGCCATCCGCGGCGATACGCTCATTACATCCAAGAACAACAAGGGGTGACCCCATGCAGGATACAAGCACGCTGGTCCATCAAGAGTTCTCGAGCGAGCGCACCTTCGACGCCGTCGTCACAGCTTTCGAGGCCGCAGTCGGTCCGGGCAACGGCAAGACCTTCCAATCCGTTGTAGATCAAGCCTCCAGTGCGGACAACTTTGCCGACCGCATCCGCGCCGCCGAAGGTTCCAGCGGCTTTATTCTTTTTCTCAAGGTGGAGCACAGTCCGTGGCTCGCTCGCGTAGGAATCCAAGGTCGGGCGACCATGTATACCATCGGCAATCCTTTGATTGCCCAGACCATGATCCGGCACGATATTCAGGTGGGGCTGAATGTTCCCGTGCGTGTTCTGGTTTATGAAGACGCAGCCGCGAAAACCGGGCGCATTGGGTACGACCTTCCATCTTCACTGATGGCTCGACTGAAGAATGAGCAGATCACGACGGCCGCAAAGTTGCTCGACGACAAGCTGGCGACCCTGGCCCTGCACTGCACTGGAAACAACGGCTGAATCGGTTCGCAGCGGACCGCTCCGGTCAAATCGCGATGCAGGCGCGCTCGATCAGTCGGGTTTTCTATTGTCCGGAGCCGGTTCCGTCGCTTGAAGGCAGCATGATTTTTTCTGCCAGCGGAAGATCCGCCGACGAGCCTCCCACCAGAAACGTGTAGCTGCCCGGCGCCAGTTCCCACTGGTCCTTGGGCACGTCGTAGATCGACAGATACAGCTGCGGGATGGACACACGCACCTGTTTGCTTTCCCCGGCGTTCAATTGCACTTTGCTCCAGCCCACCAAACGCTTCGGCGGTTCCTCCGTGCTGGCAGGCAACGTCGCATAGACTTCGGCGATTTCCGCACCGGCGCGATTTCCCGTGTTTTTCACGGTGAAGGTCACGGTTGGGTTGTCGTCCTTGTCAACTTGCAAATCCGAATAGCGATAGGTCGTATACGACAATCCAAAACCAAATGGAAACAGCACCGGTTTGTGTTCGGCGTCGTACCACTTATAGCCCACCTTTAGACCTTCGGTGTAATGCACGCTGAAGGTCGGCTTGGCTTCTCCGGTCCGCCCCGCGGCCGCCTTTCCCTGCACTTCGGGTGGCGGCGGAACAATTTGCGGCGGCGGCTGATCGGCCTCCGTGAGAGGGAACGTAATCGGCAGCTTCGCGCTGGGATTCACGTCTCCAAAAAGAACGTTGGCAACCGCATGGGCGCCGTCGCTGCCCGCGTACCAGGCCTCGACAACTCCACTTACTTTATCGATCCACGGCATCAAAACGGCCGTGCCCGTTTCCAGCACCACGATGGTCCGCGGATTCGCCGCGGCCACCTGCTCGATCAGCGCATCCTGATTGTCCGGCAGCGAGAGATTCGGCAAATCCATGCCTTCACTCGACCACTGATTCACAAAGACCAGGGCAACATCCGAGTGGGCCGCCAGTGCGGCCGCGGCTGCCGGGTCCTTGCCCGAATCGAACCGCACATCCGCCGCCGGCGCGTGGGCGCGGATGGCCTGCAACGGCGATGGAGGAAACCAGACATGCTGCTGCCATTCCGGATCTGTCCCGCCGGGTGGGTCGACCTGCGCCGATCCACCGCCGGAAATCATGCCGGAATCGGCATGGGACCCGATCACCGCGATCGAGTGAATGTTTGCGGCGTCGAGCGGCAGAATGTTCTGCGCGTTTTTCAGCAGCACAATGCTCTGGTCTTCAATTTCGCGTGCAATCTTCAGGTCCTGAAATACCTGCGCAACGCTTTTCTGCGTGGGATAGTCGATGATTCCAGCGGCAAACTCGGAACGCAGGATGCGATGCACGTGCTCATCCAACTGCGCCATTGGAACCTTTCCCGATAGCACTGCCTCTTTCAACTTCTCGCCATAGAACGTATCCAGCGGTTGCTCATTGTCCAGTCCAGCAGCGGACGCCTGGACGGTACTGTGTGTCCCGCCCCAGTCGGAGAGTACAAAGCCCGGAAACTTCCAGTCGTGCTTCAGTACGTCGGTCAACAGGTACTTATTCTGGCAGGCATATTCCCCGTTCACTGCGTTGTAAGAACACATCACGGCTCCGGGATGGCCGATCGCAATGCCGATCTGGAAGGCCAGCAAATCGCTCTCCCGCAAGGCACGTTTGCCGATGATCGCATCGACCTCAGTGCGCCCGCTCTCCTGATCGTTTACCGCGTAGTGCTTGATGTCGCCGATGACATGTTGAGCCTGCTCGCACTTGATCCTGTTGCCGACCATCGTGCCGGCCAGAATGGGGTCTTCACCCATGTACTCAAACGTGCGGCCATTGCGCAGTTCGCGCGCCAGGTCGACGCCTCCGCCCAGCGACATGTTGTAACCCTGCGCGCGCAGCTCGCGGCCGATCAGCGCGCCATACGCACAGGCCGCCTGCGGGTCCCAGCTTGCCGCGGCAGCCAGGTCGGAGGGCAGCGCGGTCGAGTAGCGCCCGTTCGCCGCGCTGCTGCGCACTCCATACGCGGCATCGCTCATCTGAATGATGGGAATTCCCAGCCGCGGCAGGCCCAGCGTAAACCCCGCGCCGCCATTGCCTAGATATGCATTCGGCATCGGCTTGCCCTCCCAGCCGCGCATTCCCTGGCCATGCACCAGGCGAATCTTTTCGTCCAGCGTCATCTGCCGCAGCACCATGTCTGCCCGCTGATCGGGTGACAGGCTTCGATTCATCCACGGACGAGCGGACGCCGCTTGGTTCTGTGCGGCCGCGCCTGATCCTTTGTGCCGAGGATGTTGCGCAAATGCGGGAGAGAACGTAGCGAAGATTGCAAAGAGAGAGAGGAATTTCAGGCCGGGAAATGTATGCATCCTGGTATTGGGTATCCAGTCGATTGGATTTAGCACGCCCCACCATGATACCGCCGTCGTTTTTCCCCTTTGATTTTGTCTATGTTATTTCGTTATTCGGCTGCCGACGCGTTTCCGTGCGAACCATCACGTCAGTCCGGTTGAGGCTGCGGCCCGGTCCATGCCGAACCGTAGTGCGTGTTCCGGCGCAACATTTGCGCCGTCTCGGGTCGATATTGTCCGCTTTCCCACCTGTTGCTTCCCTCGAACGGTCCATGGAAACCTTTTCTGCCAATGGATGTTTTTGAGCGGGTTCACGGCTCGACCGAACACTATGCCACAGCTCCAAACAGCGCGCCGACGCCGGCGGTAACGGCCATCGCGAGCGCTCCCCAGAAGGTGACTCGCAGTGCGCCCGCCAACACTCCGGCTCCGCCAACGCGAGCCGCCAGCGCTCCTAATGCGGCCAGGAACAACAGCGAAGTTCCGGCAACGAGATACAACAACTTTGTCTCAGGGGTCATGGCGGCAACACCCAGCGGCAGCGCTGCACCCACGGCGAAGCTTGCCGCCGAAGCCAGTGCCGCCTGAATGGGGCGCGGTTTGTTCGTGGTGGTAATGCCCAGTTCATCGCGCGCGTGCGCCTCCAGCGCGTCATGCGCCATCAACTGCTGCGCCACCTGCTTTGCCAGCGGCGCGTCCAGACCGCGCGCTACATAGATCGCAGCCAGCTCCTTATGCTCGCCCTTGTTGTCGGTCTTCAGTTCCGTCCGCTCCAGCTCCAGCTCGGCACGTTCCGTATCTGCCTGGGAGTGGACGGAAACATATTCTCCCGCCGCCATCGACATGGCGCCAGCCGCCAGACCTGCGACCCCTGCGATCACCACATTGCTGTGCGAGGCGCGCGAGGTTGCCACGCCCAGCACCAGGCTGGCCGTCGACAGGATGCCGTCGTTCGCGCCCCGCACCGCCGCGCGCAGCCAGCCAACCCGTCCAATGCGATGCAGTTCCTTACTCCGCATTATTCCTCAGATGTTTCTTCCGCCCTCGCCGCCAGCGTCAAGCTGATCTCCCCGGCCTCGGACCGATCCAGCAGAGCACGCGGCAAACTCTTGGTCGTGCGGACGCCAAGTTCTTTCAGCATCTCCACCTGCCGCACCAGGTTGCCGCGACCTTCGCTCAGCTTTTTCATGGCTGTGCCGTAGCTCTGATCGGCGGCGCGCAAGTTCTTGCCCACCGACTCCAAGTCGCTCACGAACCCCACAAACTTGTCGTAAAGCTCAGCCCCTCGGTCCATCACTTCCTTCACGTTGCGCGCCTGCTTTTCCTGCTCCCACAGTACGTTAACGATGCGGATGATGTAGAGCAGCGTGGTCGGCCCCACCAGCAGAATCCCCTGCTGATAGGCGTTGGCCCAGAGATCGCCATCTTTCTGCAACGCCAGCAGAAACGCAGGCTCCACAGGCACAAACATCACCACGAAATCCGGCGTCTCGATACCTGGCAGCCGATGGTAGCCCGCCTTGGCCAGCTCGTTCACATGCCCGCGCACGCTAGCCATATGCTGATCGAGCGCGTCGTTGCGCGCGCGGTCCTCCGCGGCGCTCACATAGTCCGTATACGCAGTGAGCGAGACCTTGGAGTCGATCACCAGATTGCGCCCGCCGGGCAAATTAAGAACCACGTCGGTTCGCACGGATTTCGTTCTCTCCCCACCCTCGTCCGCAATGCCGGAGAATGTCTCTTGGAAGCTGTACTGCTCGCCCTCGCGCATCCCGGCCTTGTCCAGCAGATCGCGCAGGATGAACTCGCCCCAGTCGCCCTGCGCCTTGGCCGAGCCGCGCAGCGCTGTGGCCAGATTCTCGGCCTTCTCGCTTATGTCCTGGCTCTGCGTCGCCAGCACGCCGATGAGCGTCTCCAGCTTCGTCAGGCCGGTGTTCGAATCGCCCTGCGCCTGCTCTACCTTTTTGCGGAACTCCTCAATCTGCGTCTTAAGCGGACCGAGCAGCGTTCCCAGCTCTTTCTGGCTACCGGCAGAGAAGCTCTTCGATTTTTCCTCGAGAATGTCGCCGGCCAGCAACTTGAACGTGTTCTCCATCTCTTGCTTGAGGCTTGCAAACGAGGCCCGCTCATCCACCAACGACTGCTGGGCGGCCTTCAACTGTTCGCTGGATTGCGTGGATTCCATCTGCAAGGCGGTCACCTGCCCGCGCAAGTCCAGCAACTCAGATTCTTGTTTCCTGTTTTGCTCGGCCAACCCCTCGGCGCTTTGTTCAAATTTCGCGGCATCTGCTGTCAGACTGTCTCTCTCCCCTCGGAGTCGGGCCATCTCCCCTTTTTGCTCCTGCGCCTCCGCTGTTAGGCGCACCAGTTCCGCACTCTTGGCCGCCAATTCTGCCGCTCTACTCGCGAGTTCCGCTTCTTTGCCAGCAAGCAAAGAGCGGAGCGCCTGGGCCGAGCGGCTTCCCAGCCACCACCCCACCAGCAGCCCGAAAACAGCCAGCCCGACCATCTCCATTGCCACGACGATATTCATCCCAAATTTGCCTCTGCCTTACTGTAACCTCGCTGAAGGAAGGCGCGGCAAATCCAGCCAATTCCAGCGGCCCTCGTTCTGAAAACGTCTCCGCCGCTTTACACTGGCACAGCCCCTCAGTACACTCGAATTTCGAGCATAAACGCTTGCTAGGGAACAGTGTGCCTGCAATTGAGGTTTGGCTGTACTCTGAATGAGGTGCCCGAAGAGAGATTGCCGGAGTGTGTCTCTCCAGCGGGAGACTGCATCGTGCCGATTCGATCTTTGCGATTGAGAAAAGTTTTGGGGTTCAAACAAATGTTTTAGGAGAAAGACATGGCCGTTGAAGAAAAAGTAAAGCAGATTATCGTGGAGCAGTTGCAGGTGGATGAAGCCGAAGTAACTTCTACGGCATCGTTTCAGGAAGACCTCGGAGCGGACTCGCTCGATGTGGTCGAACTGGTCATGCAGTTCGAAGAGGCATTCGATCTGGAGATTCCGGACGAAGAGGCCGAAAAGATCAAGACCGTACAGGACGCTGTCGATTACATCAAGAAGAACGGTAAAGGCGGCAATTAGACCGGTTTTCCCGTAGGTCTATATCGTGGAAAGAAAGTTTACGCATCCGCTCTTTCAAGAACGGATGCACGAGAGGGCTGCTTGCAAGGGAACGGCAATAGGAATACGGGTCTGGTCTTGAAGCGGCGTGTCGTGGTCACAGGCATCGGCCTTATCTGCGGAGTGGGCAAAACCGCAACCGAGGTATGGAGCAATCTATTGGCGGGCCAGAGTGGTATGGCGCCCATCACAGCCTTTGACGCGACGGGCTTCTCCGTCACCTTCGCGGCCGAAGTCAAGAATTTTGACCCGCATCTTTTCATTGCGAAAAAAGAAGCGCGCAAGATGGGTCGATTCATCCACTTTGCGCTGGCGGCAACCCAGGAAGCCCTCGAATCCTCGGGATTGAAGATCACGCCCGAAAACGCCGAACGGGTGGGCGTCCATATTGGCTCCGGCATCGGCGGTTTCGACATCATTGAGCGGGAGCACAGCGCCATGTTGGCTGGCGGTCCGCGCAAAATCTCTCCATTTTTTATTCCCGCCGCCATCATCAACCTTGCCGCCGGACAGGTCAGCATTCGCTACGGCGCGAAGGGTCCCAACGAAGCCACGGCAACCGCCTGCACCACCAGCGCCCATTCCATCGGCGACGCGTATCGTCTGGTCGAACGCGACGATGCCGACGTAATGATTGCCGGCGGAGCGGAAGCCGCCATCACTCCCATGGGTGTCGGCGGTTTTGCCGCCATGCGCGCGCTCTCTACCCGCAATGACGACCCCAGACACGCCTGCCGCCCGTTCGACAAAGATCGTGACGGCTTTGTCATCGGCGAAGGCGCGGGAATTCTCATTCTCGAAGAGCTCGAGCACGCCAAGGCGCGCGGCGCGAAGATTCTGGCGGAAATCATCGGCTACGGCATGAGTGCCGACGCGTATCACATGTCCAGCATGGCTCCGGAAGGCGAAGGCTGCGCGCGCGCCATGCGGAACGCCATCCACAGCGCCGGCATCCAGCCCCACCAGATCGACTACGTCAACGCCCACGCAACATCCACACAGCTGGGCGATGCGCTGGAGTCCACCGCGATTGCAAATGTCTTCGGCGAACATGCCACCAGCCACAAGCTCAAGATCAGCTCCACCAAATCGATGACCGGACATCTGCTCGGCGGCGCTGGCGGCCTGGAAGCCGGCATCACCGTCATCGCCATGCAGCAGGGGATGCTGCCGCCGACAATGAACCTTGTCGATCCCGACCCCGCCTGCACGCTGGACTACGTGCCGAACAAACCCGTCTCGCACAAGATCGATATCGCCCTGTCGAATTCCTTCGGCTTCGGCGGTACCAATGGCGCGCTCATCTTCCGCCGCTGGACGGAATAAAGACCGTCCGCTGCGGCGGCAACCTGGGTGCTCCACCTCTCGTCCGCCGCGGCGGAAGACGTGAGCGGTGAAGGCCCGCCGATCGAAGCGACTCACGCGCGAACGACTTCCACATCGATGGTGATCTTCACCTCGTCCCCAACCATCACTCCGCCGGTTTCCAGCGCCGCATTCCATGTCAAACCAAAATCCTTGCGGCTCAGCTTCGCAGTCGCCGACGCGCCGATGCGCTGCTTCCCCCATGGGTCCTTAATTTCCGGAGTAGGCCCTTCCACGTCCAGGGTGATTTCGCGAGTGACGCCGTGAATGGTCAGATCGCCCGTCACTTTTCCTCCGCCTGGCTGGATTTCAATCTTCTTGCTGCGAAAATTCATGGTTGGAAACTTCTCTACATCCAGAAAGTCCGCGCTCTTTAGATGGCCGTCGCGCTGCGGGTCCCGCGCGCTGATGGAGGTGGCGTCGATGGTAGCGTCGACAGTGGAAGATTCCGGCTTTTCCGGATCGAACTCGACCGTGCCGGTGAGCTTGGTGAATTCTCCCCGCACGTTGGAGACCATCAAGTGGCGAACACTGAAGTGGACGGAAGAATGGGTCGGATCAATTGCATAGGTTATCGGTGGCACGCGTATTTCTCCTTTTCTGCCTACTATGGATGCGTGAATTTCGGAATCGATGCTCGTTATGACGAATAATTTTTCGCGGTCCGGGACTTTTGACGTTTTCACCTTTCAGGAAGCTCTCCGCCCCAGAACCAATCCGGTGGTTGATTCGCGCAGCCTTGGGAATATGAGGAACGATATCCGGAATGAAGGCGATAGACTTTACAAGACATGGCTCGACTAGGAATAGCGACTAGGAAGCTTCCCGTCTTCGTCTGTTGGTTATTGATGGCTCTGTCGTTCGCGGCGGCTTCCGCCCAGGTTCGCCATATCGATCTTCGGCAATGGGGGTATAGCCCGTCGAAATCGTGGCCTCACGGCGGCTCGGTAAATTTGGACATGGGTATGCTCTCGTTTTTCACGAATGGCAACCTTGCAGTTGGCTTTGTTATGCGTTACGACAAAGGCCCGGATAAGGGAAAGAACTCCCCTATTGCTTTGCATGTCATTACGCTCAACAAAAATGGTGAGTTTCTCTCCAAAAATGAACTACCGACCACGGACTGGAGTAGCAATCAGATAATCGCAGGAAGCGGAGACACATTGCTTGTCAGGACTAATACCAATCTGGGTCTCTACTCATCCAAAAACAAGCTATTAGCGAAACGTGAGCTCCAGGATCGTTTTGCAAGTGTGCAGGCATTACCGAACCACACGGCCTTTGTAATCGAATCGACGCAACGTGATCCTCATCAATACATAGCTGAGGCCATCGATCCACATACGCTTGAGACCACGAACACGTGCCGCTGTACAACATGTTTCTTCCGTGACGTATCTGATCAGAACATCTTGCTCGACTTTCACCAGAGGCTACCCGACATTCCGCCTTCGGACTGGATTGGAATAGCTAAATTTTGTGGGCCCTTGCAGTTCGAATATAAATGGCGGTTCGACACGGAGACTTCATATCAAGCTGCATTGATAGACGACAATCACTTCGTCCTGGCTGGCGGAGGCTCATCTATCGAATATTTTGATCGGAGAGTCAGACAGTGGACCGACTCTTTTAAGAAAGAACATTCCAACGTCCACGAACAAATTGCTGTAGACGAAGAAGGCGATCGATTTGCTGTTCTAGTGCAGAAATGGGTCGGAGGAAGCGATTTCCTCGACATAAACGCGCACGTAAAAAGAGAAAGAATTATTGTGTACGATTCAGCAACCGGCAATCGCGTGGCGCAGGTTCCAGTCGAGCACTTACCGTCTGACGTCCTCGACTTTCAGCTTTCGCCCGATGGCAAGCTCTTAGCGATCCTGTCAGATGGCGATCTAGAGCTATATCCAATCGACACTCACTGAGAACCTGCTTCGTCTTACTTCAGCAGCCCAAACACGGCGACGCCATTCGTCGTGCCCACATACACCTTCCCGTTCACAATCATCGGCGTAATGTATTTGTTCCCCGGGCCAAACTGATCGCGACCGCCGGCTGCCTGGTTGCTGTCGTAAAGTTCATGCGTCAGGTTCGTCGCATCGTAGGCATACAATACCGCTGGACTGCTGTTATCGACCGCCCAGACAATTCCATTCGAGGCGCCGTTCGAGGAAACGCTCGGTGTCGCGCCTGGATACGGAAACTGATGCGCTGTTTTCGAACTGGGAGTGGTTGCCAGTTTTGCCTGCGTAATCGGATAGGCGCGGATCGAATCTGAGACGCCGCCGTAGTACACGGTGTTATTCCAATACGCCGGCATACCGAATTCCTGGCCGGACAGCGCGCCCCCCAATTCCTGATAAATGTTGTTGCCGCCCGAACTGAACTTGCCCATATTGTCCCGATCGACCACGTAGATGTTTGCATCTTTCCCTGCTCCCACCGCCAGGTGCCGCACCGTGCCGGAAGCATCCGTCTCGTCCGGCAACAACATGGCTCCGCCGGAGCCAAGATCTTCATCGGCATTCGACTCCGCCACCGTGTTCGACATGGTGAAGTAGTCCGCCGGGGTAAGTTGGTTGCCCGCGGTAGAAACCTTCATGAACGCATTCCCGTAGTCGCCGTTCGCCGGGTTTCCGCTTGCGTCCAATGTGGTGCCAAAGCTGCCGTTGGCGTCCAGGAAATAGATGTTGCCCGACGAGTCCGCCGCCAGCCCCGCACCCGACTGCCAGATGGAGCCCTCCGAGCCATTCGGCGTCAAATTCAACACGCTGGTTTGCGCCAGTGTGTTCTCGTTGTATCCCATCAGCCACCCGGTATAGGGCTCAATATCGCAATGCGAGGACCAGCCCAGATACACCACTCCGTTCAGCAGCAGCAGTCCGGCGCGCTCGTTATATTGCTTGGGATCGAACACCACCTGGCCATTCGAGCTTTCCGGTCCCATGCTCGGGTAGGTCGCCTGTATCGTGACCGGGCTCCCTGTCTGCTCCGCCCCCGTCGTCAGATCCAGCGCATGCAGGCGTTGATGGTAATTGCCGTTGCTGTCCTTGCTTGCCGCCACCATGTAGATGGTTCCGTGCGCCCCCGCCTTGGGATCGATCGCAGGAGTCGATGTCATGCCAATTTCCGGGACCACCTGTCCGCAGTTGCGTGAATCGCTGGTCGTTTCATTCGCGCCCAGCGTGGAAACATGCCACAGCACCGTTCCCGTATCGGCGTCGAAGGCATAGGCCGAATCATGCTCCGTCACCACGTACAGCACGTTGTGGGAAGCGCCGCCAATCGTCTCTCCCGGCACATACAGCGGCTCGGCGTCCACCTTGCCGTCCGTCGAATAAAATCCAACTTTGCCAAAGTCGGTCGAGTTTACATTTGCGGTGGTCAGCACCGTCTCCTGGGTATTTTCTCCCTGGCGCGTGTTGTCGTTGTGATAGGTCAGCACCTGCACGCCGCCGGTTGGCGGCGGATTGCCTCCGCTGCCGGTCGTCCCGGTTGTCCCGGTCGAACCTGTAGTACTTCCGGAGGAGCTGCTGCTCGAACTACAGCCGTTGCATCCCACGCCGCACGCGACGCTCAAAAGAAGCAAACCGGACAACGCCTGGATGCCGCCACGAAGCTGTGGACGCATTCTTCCCTCCTCTGTGAACCCGGAACCGCACGGTACGCGGACGCTGGTCTGTCTCAACTTAGATGCAGACCTGTCGTAGAACGTCGGGCCTTCGCCCAGCCTGCGCTGGAAGCGGCCTCACAAACCCAAAAACGCCGGCGACCCTGCGCATAAGACCGCGTCTGGCGTCGCCGGGATACCTCACTGGTACCTTTACACCTCTGCCCTGACCTTTGGCCACCTGGCTGTGAGACGATGGGTACGTTATGGAATCTCAACAGTTTGCCACCGCCATTCTTGCCGCGGGAAAAGGTACGCGGCTCAAGTCCAAACGCGCCAAGGTCTTGCACTCGATTGCCGGGAAGCCCTTGCTGCGGCACGTCCTCGACGCCGTGCTCCAGGTCACGCGGCCCGATCAGGTTTTTGTTGTCATCGGCCATCAGGCGGAGGAGGTCGAACGAGCTGTCGCAGCGACCGGCGTGCATTTTGTCCGGCAGACGCAGCAGTTGGGTACCGGTCACGCCGTGCAATGCCTGCGCGAATCTGTCCGCGGCCTGAGCGACCTGCTGGTGCTCCACGGCGACGTCCCCCTCATCCGGCCTGAAACCATCGAACATCTGCGCAGCTTTCACCACACCCAGCAAGCCGCCATGACCATTCTGACCGCGCGCCCGGAAAATCCCTTTGGATACGGCCGTGTCCTGCGCGTCTCGCCCGCCAGCCCGGAAGTCACCGCCATCGTCGAGCAAAAAGCGCTCGCCCCTGACCAGATGCACACCGGAGAAATCAACTCCGGCATTTATGTCTTTCGCATCGACGCTCTCTATCGCCACATCGAATCGCTCAAGGCCAACAACGCCCACGGGGAGTATTACCTGACTGACATGGCTGCCATTCTGCGCGCTGCCGGCGAACGTGTCGTGGCGTTTGAAACCGGCGATGCCACGGAGGTCCTCGGCGCAAACACCATCGCCGAGATGATGGAGCTGGACGCCGCATTAAGCCTCCAGACCGCCCGGCAGCTTATGGCGCAAGGCGTCACCATCCAGCGGCCGGAAACCTGTGTCATTCACGCGGAGGTCACCGTTGGCCCGGACACCATCCTCGAGCCCTTTGTGCAGTTGCTTGGCAACACCCATATCGGAGAAGACTGTCGCATCCGCTCCTACTCTGTCATTCAGGATTCAAGCCTCGGCGATCAGGTGCTGGTCCGCAACGGTTGCGTGCTCGACGGCGCCACGGTCGGCGACGGCGCATTCCTCGGCCCCTTCGCCCATCTGCGTCCCGGCAGCCAGATTGGCCGCGAGGCCCACATCGGCAACTTTGTCGAAACCAAGAATGCCCGTGTCGGCGACCGTTCCAAGGCGAACCATCTTACCTATCTCGGCGATGTCGCCGTTGGTTCCGGCTGTAACATCGGCGCCGGTGTCATCACCTGCAATTACGATGGCGTCAACAAACATCCCACGCGGATTGGAGACCGCGTTTTTGTCGGCAGCAATGCAACGCTGGTCGCGCCGGTCACGCTCGAAGACGACAGCTATGTGGCCGCAGCTTCCTGCATCACCGAACCGGTAGCCGCTGGCGCGTTAGCGCTCGGACGCGCTCGCCAGACGGTCAAGCCCGGTTGGGTGAAACAACGCCGCACCGCTCAGCAAAAAAAGAAAACCGGCTAAGCGGCCCTCCTCTTTTGGATCTCGGATGGAAAGAGAAGCCCTGCCAGCAAAAACACTCTATTCCCACTGCGACGTGTGCCGCTTCAGCCACCAGCAGGGAGGGTGCCATTGTTGAGGAAAGATCGTCCGGGTGCATGTTTCCTGTGTCGTTCCCATCAGGTCGTACTCCGTTTTGTTGCCTTTCAGCGAAGTGGCCAGAAACTGGTCCACCTGCACCGTGCTGTAGGCATTTCCATGCGCAACGCGGACCTCAAACACACCCCAGTCTCCGATATAGAGGAGTGCAATCGCACCCACCAATACGGGAAAAAATCGGACGATTTGCCGGACCCAGCGCCGAATCACATCAGTTTCCCCGCACACACATAACGGTCCCCCCGCTTATCGAACGTCCATGCCGGAATTGTAATTCCGCCATCTCGATGTCGCTGCATTGTCGTCCTCCTGTCGTAGCAGCAATTTCCATCGTTTCAAAACCGGTCTCCTCGCGGCGCATGGCCCACGTACTCAAAAAGGGTATAGTATGTGCTCGATTCATGAAACCTTCCAGCGGACAACACGTCACCATCTACATGTAGGCCACGCACTTGCAACCTGCACGGTGGCATACGGAGAAGAAAGGGTTTCCATGGGCTCACTAAGAATCGTGTGTTTGCTTGTCCTGTTCGGTGGATTGGGCAACCTCTTCGCTCCTGCCTCTTGTACCGTCTCGGCCCAACAGACAGGCACGCAGCCGGCAAGCGTAAGCCGCCTGGTTGGATCGGTCGTCTCGGTCAAAGCCCAATCGCTCACCGTCAAGCCCGATTCCGGACCGCCGACCACCGTAACTGTCGCCGATACAGCCCGCATTCTCGAGACCGTTCCCGGCGCAAAAACCATCGCCGGCGCAACCCCCATTCACCTTACCGATCTCGCGGTCGGTGACCGCGTGCTCGTCGCCATCCGTCCGGCGCCGGACGGGTCCGGTCCCGAGGCAACCACGGTCATCGCCATGCGGGAAGCGGACATTGCCAAAGAACATCAGGCGGAAGAGGCGGACTGGCAACGACGCGGAGTTGGCGGAATCGTGAAAGCTGTCGACCCGGCAGCCGGCACGGTGACGATCGCCCATCTGACCAGCACCATCATGATTCACACGACTCCCAAGACGGTGATTCGTCGCTACGATCCAGGCTCCATCCAATTCTCCACTTCCAAGGTGTCCAGTCTGGACCAAATCCATCCCGGCGACCAGCTTCGAGCCAAAGGCAACCGCAGTGCCGACAGCACGGAAATGCAGGCCGAGGAAATCGTCGCGGGCAGCTTTCGCAATATTGCGGGAGCGGTCGTTTCTACCGACCCGGCGGCCAACACTATCACCCTAAAAGATTTCGCGACGAAGAAGCCGCTGGTCATTCATGTCAACGCCGAGTCCCAGTTGCACAAACTGCCCCCGACGATGGCGCAAATGATTGCCGCGCGCTTCCAAGGCGCGGGCGCCGGCCGCGACCAGACTGCGCACGGACAGTATCCACGCCCCGGAGGCGCCACGCGTCCACCCTCCCCGGCCGTGCCGTCCGCCGCCACGCAGTCCGCAAACGGCCAGGAATCGCCTCGGCCCGCGGCAGCCGAGGATCGGCACAACGGGGACATCTCGCAAATGCTGCAGCATACTCCGGTGATTCAACTCTCCGACCTCCATCCCCACGACATCGTCATGATCGTTGCTACCCAGGGAACACCCGGCTCGCTCACCGTTTGTACTCTGCTGGATGGCGTCGAGCCGATTCTGAACGCTTCTCCCTCCGCCGGCCAGAATCTGTTCTCCGCATCCTGGAACCTGGGCGGACAAGGCGGCGGCGGTGAATCGGAAGGCGGTCCCTAGAGATCGGGATCTTTCTCGCGCGTAACACCGGGTCATCCGCCGTGGGCCCGGTTACTGGTGATTCCCGTCGCCATCTTCCTGAATCTGGGTCGGCGGTCCGCCTGTGAGCGGCACCGCATACAGAGCGCCGCCTGGGCCTCCTTGGTACACAAAATCCTTCATCTCGATTTTCAGTGTGCATTCCTTCCCCTTGTCCGTGCCCATCTCTGGCAGGACCACAACCACTTCCAACGGGTTCTTGCCATACCGTGCCGGATAGGTATCCGGTCCAAAGGTATGGCGTACCGGGGCACTGCAGGCGAATTCGAAGTCCATGTCCCGGATGGCGTCAGCTGAATTCACTCCGTTTTTTTCGCGACCCTTGAAGGGGGCCATCCGGAAAAATTTCAGTAACTCCCAGGCCGGTTGCGCTTGTGCGCCGCGAATCGGACTCGTATGATCGAGCGGAGAACATGATTGACATTGCCAAAGGCTTGGATTCCGCTCCGCTGCTGCGGGAAAAATCTCGTCTGATGTCTTCGTCTGAAATCGAACGCACCCTGGTGCGTCTGGCGCATGAAATCGTCGAGAAAAACAATGGCTCCGACGATCTCATGCTGGTCGGCATTCAACGGCGCGGCGTCCCCTTGGCGAGACGACTGGCGAAGCTGTTGGAAACCATCGAGAAAAAACCGATCGATGTCGGAACTCTCGATATCAGCTTCTACCGCGACGACCTTTCCGCCCGCGGGCCTCGTCCCGTGGTCAATCCAGCCGCGCTCGGTTTCGACGTCACCGGACGCGATGTCGTGCTGGTTGATGACGTCCTCTACACTGGCCGTACCGTACGCGCCGCTCTCGATGCGCTCATCGATCATGGCCGTCCCAAGCGCGTGCAACTGCTGACACTGATCGATCGTGGCCATCGGGAACTGCCGATCGAGGCGACCTTTGTCGGCCGCGCCATCCAAACCACGGACCGCGAAATTATTGAAGTGAAGCTGGAAGATATTGACGACAATGAGCAGGTATTGCTGATGGAGCGGATCGGCGAATAAGCCGCTGCTGGCAGGTTTCGCCATGGCAAATGGTTCATGTTGAACGGATGTATGCCAATTAAACGAAAGACACTGGCAAAAAAATCGACCCAAAAACCGCGCGCCGCCAGGATTACCGGCAACGAAGCGGGCAGCAGCTATTCCTCGAAACAGTCTCTCCTTCACCTTGAAAGCTCCCCGGCGCTTTCCTCCCGGACCGCGGTCCCCATACCGCGGTTGCATGGCTCTGCTCCGCCGGGATTCCTCCATCCAGGCTCCGCAATCTCGGTTTCCCACTTCACGGTGAAAGATGTCGATCGCATCTTGGCGGAAGCTGCCGAACTGGAGGCGACACCGGTCTCCCGCCGCGCCCAGCGCTACGCCAAACGCCGCGTGGCCCTCCTGTTCTACGAGTCGAGTACGCGTACCCGGACCTCGTTTGAGCTCGCCGCCAAATCCCTGGGGGCGGATACAGCCCTGGTCAGCTCCTTATCTTCCAGCATCGAAAAAGGTGAATCGCTCAAGGACACGGGCATCACGCTGCGGTCTCTTGGCGCGGAATGCATTATCCTCCGGCACCCGAATTCCGGCGCGCCGTATCTGCTGGCCCGCGCGACCGGGCTGCCTATTCTGAATGCGGGCGACGGCAGCCACGAACATCCCTCCCAGGCGCTGCTCGACCTGCGCACCATTCTGGCCCACCTGCCGCGAGAAACGCGAGCATCGAACCGGCAAAACCGCTCCATTACCGATCGCACGCTCCAGGGAATTACCGTCACCATCGTGGGCGATATCCTGCACAGCCGCGTTGCCCGCTCGAATGCGCTGCTGCTGCCCAGGCTGGGTGCCCGCGTCCTCTTCTGCGGGCCGCCGGTGCTGCTGCCGGAATACGCCGCAGCCATCGGCCCTGGAGTGGAAATTGAGCGCGATTTTGAACGCGCGCTGCGACAATCCAACGTCGTGATGATGCTGCGTATCCAAAAAGAACGGCTGGCCGGCCTCGAAATCGATCTGGAAGACTATATAGAACAGTATCAGTTACATACAAAACGGCTGGCTGCGCACGCTCCAGCAGCAATCGTCCTCCACCCTGGACCTGTGATTCGTGGACTTGAGATCACCAGCGAAGTCGCCGACGGTCCGAATTCCGTGATTGCGGAACAGGTGTACCACGGCTCGATCATCCGTATGGCGCTGCTGGCCCGCGCATTGGATGCACATCCCAAAAGAAATGAACAATCGAGTAAGAATCGATGACAGCGATTTTGATTCAGGGCGGCCATCTCGTTGATCCTTCCGCAGGGATGGATGAAAGGCGCGATCTGTATGTGCGCGACGACCGCGTCGCGGCGTTGGAACTTCCCGGCAAGTTGAATGCCCTGGCAAAAAAAGAAAAGGCCGCGATTGTCGATGCGACAGGGTTGGTCGTTGCGCCCGGTCTGGTAGACATTCATGTGCATTTGCGCGAGCCCGGCCAGGGCTACAAAGAGACCATTGCCAGCGGCACCCGCGCCGCCGCGGCTGGCGGCTTTACCAGCGTCTGCGCCATGCCGAACACTTCGCCGGTCAACGATTCGCCGGAGATTACGCGCTGGATGCAGGCCGTCGATCGCGACGCTGTGGTGCGCGTCTTTCCGATCGCAGCAGCCACGCTCGGCAGCAAGGGCGAAGCCACCACCGACTATAAGGCGCTACAGGCTGCCGGTGCGGTGGCCGTATCCGATGACGGCAAGCCGATCCTTGAAGACAGCATCATGTTGGAAGCCTTGGCGCAAGCCGCCCGCGTCGGTTTCGCGGTGATTCAACATGCCGAAGACACACGCCTCACCCAAGGCGCCAGCATGCACGCAGGCGCTCTGGCTTTTCGCCTGGGACTGCGCGGCATGTCGGTAGACGCTGAAAGTGGAATCGTCGAGCGCGATATCGAACTGCTGTCGCGCCTGCGCAAGAGCGACCCCGCCAGCCGTGCTCATTTGCACGTGGCGCACCTCTCCACAGCCAAGGCGCTGGAAGCTGTCCGTCGTGCCAAATGCAGCGGTCTGCGCGTTACCTGTGAAGTGGCGCCGCACCACTTCGCTTTGACCCAGACCGCAATTGGCGATTACAACACCGATGCAAAAATGAATCCGCCTCTGCGGAGTGAGGAAGATCGCCTCGCGTTGATCCACGGAATCCTGGACGGGACCGTGGACGCCATCGCCACCGATCACGCCCCCCACGCGCTGCATGAAAAAGAGCAGGAATTTGAGCGCGCCCCCAACGGGATTACCGGCCTGGAGACGGCATTGGGACTGTCCTTGCTGGTACTCCACCGGCAGCACCGCATGCCGCTCGCGCGTGTCCTTGCGCTGCTCAGCAGTCAACCGGCCAAGGTGTTGGATCTGAAACACCGCGGCTCGCTCGCGGTGGGCGCATTCGCGGACGTAGTTCTGTTCCGGCCAAACCAGGGCTGGCAATTCCACGCCAATGAGTCGAAATCAAAATCGAGGAACACTCCGTTCGACGGCTGGAGCTTGCCCGGCCGTATCCAAATGACGATCAGTGAAGGCCGCATCGTTCATGATGCGGGCGTCTCCGTCAAATAGCTCCCGAGACCGCCCACCTCTTCGCGTCGCTCGCCGCCCGTCAAAGCTTTTTTGACTTGACTCGTATGGAATCGTATCGATCGAGTTGCTTACATCGCGTAAGTTTAATTACATTCAGCATCGTATGGTTATGCGGCGATTTCTATTCTTCTTGACTTTTACTGTTCTGTTTTTTGGCGCCAAAGCCCACGCACAAACCTCCTGGACCGCGCGATGGCTGGCAAATGTCACTGCAACCCAGAGCAAACAGCCGAATTGGATCACTCCGGTTGTCCTCGTCACACCCCGGCTGGAGCAGGAATTTCGCGCAGACTTCGTTCGACAACTGTTGGCTGACAACCAGCAAAGCTGGAATTACGACAATGGAAAGGGCTTAGAATTAATTCCCCAGTCGCACATCGAACTGCTGATCAATGCGCCGCCCTACATTCAGCACAGCGCTCCCGGCAGCGTGAATGGCCCCGGCGACGTCAGTTTCTTGATGAAATATCGCATCCTCACTGCCAATGAGCAGCACGGCAATTACATTCTGACCGCATTTCTTGGCGGCACCGTCCCCACCGGCACCTACAAGAATGGCGCGAACAGCTCCTCCGTATTGCCGACCCTGGCGGGCGGAAAGGGTTGGGGTCGATTCGACCTGGAATCTACGCTGGGCGGTACGCTGCCGGTCGACAGCGTGCAGAAGCTCGGACGCGCTATTGTTTGGAATACCGTCGCGCAGGAACATGTGGGACGGTATTGGTGGCCGGAGCTTGAAGTGAATTCTTCATTCATCAAGGGCGGTCCCAATAATGGGAAAAAACAGACCTTCATCACGCCAGGGCTGGTCGGGGGACGATTTCCTATCCACCATCGAATCGGTTTAACCCTGGGTGCGGGGATGCAAATTGCCGCGACTCGCTACCACTCCTACAATCATGCGCTGATTTTTTCCGCGCGGCTGCCGTTTTAGCAACTTGTACAGTTACATAATCCTCGATTAAGAAAGAATGGCCATCTGCTTCCCGATGCGAGCCATGGTTTCCAACGCTTGGTCCATCTGGGTGCGGGTATGCTCACTCGTCATGATGGTGCGAATGCGCGCTTTCCCTTCCGGCACGGTTGGAAACGCGATTCCAGTGGCCATCACGCCTGCCTCGAATAGCTTGCGAGAAAATTCCATCGCGACGCGTCCCTCCCCCAGGATGATCGGAGTGATAGGCGTCTCGCTGGCCGGCGTGTTGACGCCGCCAATATTGAATCCGGCAGCGGCCAGTTCCCGTTTGAAATAGCGAGTGTTCGCCCACAACCGTTCGATCCGCTCCGGCTCGTTCTCCAAAATGTCGAACGCGGCGATGCAGGTTGCCGCCACCGACGGCGGATGCGACGTCGAAAACAGAAATGGACGAGCCCGGTGGTACAGATAATCGATCAGGTCCCGCGAGCCGCAGACATATCCCCCCAATGCGCCAATCGCCTTGGACAGTGTGCCCACCTGGACGTCCACCCGCCCATCGCAGTGAAAGTGGTCCACGCTGCCCCGTCCATTGCGCCCCAGCACGCCGGAGGCATGGGCATCGTCGACCATCATAATGGCGCCGTATTTGTCGGCCAGATCGCACAGCTTGTCGACGGGCCCGATATCGCCATCCATCGAAAACACCCCATCCGTGATCAGCAATTTATGCCCCGGCTCTTTCTGAACTTCCTGCAACAATTCTTCGGCATGGGCGGTATCGCGATGGCGAAAGACCTTCACCTTGGCGCGGGAGAGCCTGGCGCCGTCGATAATGCTGGCGTGGTTCAATTCGTCCGAAATGATGAAATCGTCTTTCCCGAGAATGGAAGAGACCGTCCCGGCGTTCGCGGTAAACCCGGACTGAAACACGACGCAGGCTTCGACATTCTTGAAGCGCGCAATCTTTTCTTCCAGCTCCATGTGGATGCGCATCGTTCCCGCAATGGTTCGCACCGCGCCGGAACCCACACCATACTTCCGCGTGGCCTCAATCGCAGCGTCGCGCAGCTTCGGGTGCGCCGTCAGCCCCAGGTAGTTGTTGGAGGCCAGGTTGATGACCCGCTTCCCATCGTAGGTGCAAACCGGTTCCTGCCGGTCTTCCAGCACCCGCAAATGGAAATAGGTTCCTTTTTGCTTCAACCCATCCAGCGCTGCGGACAAATGCGCCAATTGAGGACGTGCGGCGACCTTGCTGTTCATCTTCCAACTCCACCGTTCGAAAAGATTCCAACGGTTCCATCGTAACCGGTTCCCTGGAGTAGCGGAAATGGAGTCGCGGTTCTCAGACGCTCAAGGAAGATCGCGCAGCGTAGGCCACCCCTTGCGATCTGTAATCGTGCCAAATAGCCCGAGAGCGATGGCAACCGCGCCTGAAAGAAAAAGCAATAGTAGATTGAGGATTCCGCGAGTGCTCAGCGGAAGAATGAATTGTCCGCCGATAGCGAACACCAGCAGAAAAAATCCGCCAGAGAGCAGCAACCGCGAAGCGATCTGGCGATGATAAAACGCCAGAATTGACGCGATGAAGGTGAGCGCACCGCCGGCAAAAATGATAAAAACTTCCAGCCAGGAACTGCCCACAATGCTGGTCAATGCCGCAACCGGGAAGTAGACAAAGTTTGCGAATCCCCACAGCGTGCCCAACGAGAAGATGGCAGCTCCCCAGAAGCGGCGCAGCCGGAATTGCTGATTCGCATCTTTCATGGGGTCAATTCGAAATCGAAAACAGTTCCACAATCCCTATGCCCCGGTCAAGCAAGCCGAGGTGCGGTTTGTTGTAACGGAATAGCCGCGCGCACACCCTGTCTCGCTGGGCATGCCGGCCATGGAGCGGATATAGAGCAGCGATTCCGCTCTAAAACATGCCCCAGGCCCGGCTGATATAGTCCGTCATCGTTAAGCTGATCAGCAGCATGAAGGTAAACAATCCCGCGGCCACCGTCAGTTTCAGCAGCCGAGAGCTGTAATGGATGTGCATGAAAAACAACACCACCAGCGACGCCTTCAAGCAGGCAATTGCCAATGCAATCACCGCGTTGAATACGCCGAGGTTAACAAACGAAATCGCGGTCGTCAGTGCGGTCAGCACCAGCAACGAAAAAAAGATCGCCAGGTACACGGGCGGCTTGACGACATGGAGTTCCGTGTCCTGGTGCTTGGTTTCGGTCTTCTCGGTCATGTTCGGCGCTCCATATTTCCGCGGTTGCGGGCGTCATCCAATCCTGTTGCAAACAATGGGTCCTGCTATCGATAACGGCTGATGAGGTAGAGCAATGGGAACAGGAATATCCAGATAATATCGACGAAGTGCCAATACAGGCCGAAATTTTCTATCGGCATCACATGGCCAGCGGTGAAGGCGCCTTTTGCCGCCCGGGCAACCAGGAAAAAGAGGAATCCAATGCCGATCACCATGTGCAGCGCGTGCATTCCTGTCATCGCGAAATACAGGAAAAAATACAACTGCGTCTTTTCCGCCATGTCCGGAGCCAGTGCAATCGCCCGTGGATTGGTCGGATGTACAAATTCCTGGATGGAGAAGTTGATCCCGGGAACGTGATGTTCCTGGTACTCCGTCGTCCATTCCACCCCTTTAATCCCCAGAAACACGAATCCCAGCACAATCGTAAGCGCCAGGAAAAGGATCAGCTGCCCTTTCCGCCGCATTTCGGCGCTGTAGACAGCCATCGCCATGGTGAAGCTGGAGCCGATCAGGACCGCCGTATTCGTCGTGCCCAGGGTAATACTCAGCATGTTGCTGCCAGCCACGAAGGCCGGATGATACCAGTTGCGGAAAATAAGGTAGGCGCAAAACAGCCCGCCAAAAAACATGATTTCGGTCAGCAGGAACACCCACATACCGAAATTCGCAGCCTCCCGTTGCTGGCCGATGTCCTCAAAGTGGTGCCGCAGGAAGGGGGGGTGTTCGTGCGCATGCGGCAGATCGGCACCGCCCAGTTCCTCCGGCGTCGTCGCAATTGATTGGCTATCCAACGGTCTGTACCTCGTGATGGGTCTTGTTCGCCAGCCACTCGTAGTCGTACGCTTCGTGATCCATGATGGGAATCTCAGGAAAATTCTCAGTCAAAGGCGGCGACTGAATCTGCCACTCCAGGCCGGTTGCCTGCCACGGATTGTTGCCCGCGATTTTTCCATATTTCAGCGACCACGGCAGGTACAGCATGGGCAGCAGGTACCCAATCCCCAGAATGGAAGCACCGGCGGTCGAGAAGACGTTCAGCACCTGGAAATCCGCCGGGTAGGCTGCATACCGGCGCGGCATCCCCAGATAGCCCAGGATGAACTGCGGGGAAAAGGTGACAATGAACCCGATAAAGGTAATGACCGCGGCTGTCTTGGAAACGCCTTCCGGATACATGCGCCCGGTCATCTTCGGCCACCAGAAATGCACTCCCGCCAGGTACGCCATCAGCATTCCGCCAACCATCACAAAGTGGAAGTGGGCCACAATGAAATACGTCTCGGTCAGATGAATGTCCATGCCCAGCGTCGCCAGGAAAATACCCGTCAGGCCGCCGATCGTGAAAAGCCCGATAAAGCCGAAGGCGTAGAGCATCGGCGTCTCAAACGTAATCGAGCCCTTGTACAACGTCATCGACCAGTTGAAAATCTTGATCGCCGACGGGACCGCAACCAGCATCGTCATCAGAGAGAAAACCAGCGCCGAGTATTGGCTGACGCCCATGA
>JBKQVW010000096.1:0-52262 GCA_052142955.1 Acidobacteriaceae bacterium
ATCGGTTGCTCGCGATGAATCGCGTCGGCGTCCCGTTGGACGGCGCCGCCCGCCGTGCTTGGCGGATGCGGACGACGGCGGCGCATCGGTGAAAAGGCCCGGCGGCAAACCGCTGGGTTGCATCGTCAGATGAAAGACAAGGATGTTATAGAGGACAGGCGCCAGCAGTGCCAACGCCAGAGGTACGAACCGGTTCACAAGCAGCAATACGCCTGCGATGACTTGCACTGCCGCCACAAACAAAATGAAGTGGCTGGCGAAAAGCGCGCCGAGAAACGTACCCGCCAGTCCCGTTGGCATAGGCGCGTGGAGAAAGTTGAGAAACCCATTCAGGCCGAAGATAAAAAACATCAGCCCCAGCAGGAAGCGCGCGATGATCGATACGATTTTCATTCGAGCTCTCCGTGAAATCGATTCTGGTGAATTTGCCGCGCGTGCAAGCGTAACGTCACTGCGCAGGCAGACTCAGAAGATGTTTCAAACTGCTTCCGGATGCAAGGAATTTTGTTGAGAACCCATTCCGAAAAAGCTTGTTCCTATCCGCCTGCGATGGCCCCCAGAACAATCAGCGGCTCCTTTCCTGAAACAACAGCGTCCGGCAACGGAGCGTCGGGCGGCTTGTGCGACAGGTCCTCCTGGCAGGCGAAAAACCGCAGGAATGGGCGTCGTTGCTGCGTGTCCTGATCGCGGATGGTGCCGCGCAGCATGGGATAGCAGGCCTCCAGCGCGTCGAGCGCCGTACGCAGCGTGAGTGTGCCTTCCACTTCCAGAGTCACCTCGTGGCCAACGCCAGCCAGCGTCCGCAAGTGCGCCGGCAACTCGATTCGAATCGCGTTCCGCGTCATGCCAGTGTCTGCACCTCAACCGAAAGAACAGCGGGAAGATCGCGCACAATTGGGTTCCAACTGTCTCCGGCATCGGCGGAACAGTACACCTGGCCGCCCGTCGTGCCAAAGTACACACCGCACTCGTCCAGCGAATCGATCGACATCGCATCGCGCAGCACATTCACATAACAGTTTTGCTGCGGCAGACCCTTGGTCATTGGCTCCCACTCGTTTCCGCCGGTGCGGCTGCGGAACACGCGCAGTTGCCCGTTGAGAGGATAGTGCTCCGAGTCACTCTTGATGGGGACGACGTACAGGGTCTCCGGTTCATGCGCGTGCACGTCGATTGCGAAGCCAAAGTCCGTCGGGAGATTGCCGCTGACCTCCTGCCAGGAGTCACCCGCATTGTCGCTGCGCATGACGTCCCAATGCTTCTGCATGAACAACACGTCCGGGCGCGACGGGTGCATGGCGATGTGATGCACGCAGTGTCCGACCTCGGCATTCGGATCGGGGATGTACTGCGAATGGAGTCCGCGGTTGATGGGTCGCCACGTCTTGCCGCCGTCCTCGGTGCGAAAGGCGCCGGCGGCGGAAATCGCAATGTACATGCGGTTTGGATTCGTGGGGTCGAGCAGGATGGTGTGCAGGCACATGCCGCCTGCACCTGGCTGCCAGCGCGGGCCGGTGCCGTGTTTGCGTAGGCCGGAAAGTTCTTCCCAGGACTGGCCGCCGTCGGTGGAACGAAACAGCGCTGCGTCTTCCACTCCGGCATACACAGTGTCAGGATCGGTCAGCGACGGCTCCAGATGCCAGACGCGCTTGAACTCCCACGGATGGGGTGTGCCGTCATACCACTGATGCGTGCCGGGAACGCCGTCGTAGGCAAAATTGTTATTCACCGGCTCCCACGTCTCGCCGCCGTCATTGGAGCACTGAATCAACTGACCGAACCAGCCGCTGGTCTGCGACGCATACAGACGATCGGGATCGGCGGGCGATCCCTTCAGGTGATACATCTCCCAGCCGCCAAAGTGCGGACCGGCGACTTCCCAATTCTTGCGCTTGCCGTCCGCTGTCAAGACGAATGCACCTTTGCGTGTGCCCACCAACACCCGTACTTTGCTCATCCCTTTCTCCTTTCACTTCGTGCTGAATTGTCCGCTGGCATCGTCGTCAAACCTGGGGATCAGTGGCGTCGAATCCCGCTCTTGCCATCGCCTTCGTGTTTCGGCGAGAACTTCCTCGCGGCAGTTTTCCATTTGTTCAATCAAACCGCATGGCGCCGCGGTCGCCTCATACTTTGCGCCCCAGATCAGCAGTTCCAGCATGACGGGCGCCAAGTCAATGCCTTTTTTCGTCAGCCGATAATTCACTCGCCGCGCGTCTGTTTTCTCCGGCTCGGTCGAGAGGATGCCTGCGGCTTCCAGAGTTTTCAGGCGGTCGGCAAGAATGTTGGAGGAGATGCCTTCGCCGGATTCCTGAAACTCCTTGAAAGTGCGATGGCCGCGCACCATCATGTCGCGGATGATCAGCAGCGACCAGCGGTCGCCAAACTGCTCCAGTGAGATGCTGACAGGGCATCCGGATCGACGTTTCGGCTTAGGGGTTTTTGCCACGGCGTCTTCATCTGATTACTTGCGAAATGCAAATAATGACAAAAAAAATAGCAATATTTACTTGCGATATGCAAGTAAATATTTGCGAAAGTTTTCCACAGGAAGTTGCTGCGGGTTGGCGCAGGGGATGCGCGGAGTATGAATCAGCTTTTTGCTAGGCGGCGAGACCGCGCGGTTTTACGTGGGCGCGGATAAATTCCACTGTAGTTTCCAACGGCGTACCGGGGCCGAAGATGGCGGCGACGCCTTGCTGCTTCAGAAAATCGATGTCCTGCGCCGGGATGGTGCCGCCTAAAACGACGAGGATGTCGTCGGCACCGCGTTCCTTGAGCAGCGTCATCACGCGCGGGACAATGGCATTGTGCGCGCCGGAAAGAATGCTCAATCCGATGCACTGCACATCTTCCTGGATGGAAGCATTCACGATCATCTCCGGGGTCTGGCGCAGGCCGGTGTAGATGACTTCCATGCCGGCATCGCGCAGCGCGCGGGCGATCACCTTGGCGCCGCGATCGTGGCCGTCGAGGCCGGGCTTCGCGACCAACACGCGGATAGGGAATTCATTTTTCTGCTTGTTGCCTGGGTCGGTCAAAGGCTTCCTCGCACAATTCCGTTAGGTCCAACTGGATTCTTCATAGGTCCCGTAGACATCGCGGAGCGCTTCGCAGATTTCGCCAACGGTGGCATAGGCACGTACGCAGTCCAGGATGTACGGCATGGTGTTGGCGTCGGAGATTTTTCCTTTTTCCGCCTGCGGTTCGCGGGCCGCTGCCTGGCGCAGCGCGTTCAGACGGCGCGTGACTTCTTCCTGCGAACGACGGGCGCGCAGGCGTTTCAATTTTTCGGTTTGCGACTCGCGGACGCTTTCGTCGATATAGAGAATCTTCTGCGGAGTTTCTTCGACGATAAAGTCGTTGACGCCGACGATGATTTTTTCCTTGGCCTCGACCGCGCGCGCGTATTGATAGCTGGATTCGGCCAGTTCCTTCTGCGGGAAGCCCTGTTCGATGGCGTGGACCATGCCGCCCATGGTGTCGAGTTTGTCGAAATACCCGAAAGCGCCTTGCTCCATTTTCAGTGTGAGATTTTCGACGAAGTAAGAGCCGCCCAATGGGTCGACGGTCTGGGCCACGCCGGACTCGTATGCAAGAATCTGCTGGGTGCGGAGCGCGATGCGAGCGGCTTCCTCGGTGGGCAAGGCCAGCGCCTCATCGTAGGAGTCGGTATGCAGCGACTGCGTGCCGCCCAGCACGGCGGCGAGGGCCTGGATCGCGACACGGGCAATGTTGTTCATGGGCTGTTGGGCGGTGAGCGAAACGCCCGCGGTTTGGGTATGGAAGCGCATCAGTTGCGAGCGCGATTGTTTGGCGTGGAAGCGCTCCGTCATCAGGCGATACCAGATTTTGCGCGAGGCACGGAACTTGGCGATCTCCTCAAAAAAATCGTTGTGGGAGTTGAAGAAGAAACTGAGGCGCGGCGCAAAGTCGTCGACATCGAGGCCGCGTCGCAGCGCCCACTCCACATATTCGACGCCGTCGTAGATGGTGAAGGCCAGCTCCTGCAGTGCCGTCGCGCCGGCCTCGCGAATGTGATAGCCGGAGATGGAGATGGGATTGAAGCGCGGCGTGAACAGCGATCCAAACTCAAAGGTATCGACGACCAGCCGCATGGAAGGCGCGGGAGGATAGATGTATTCCTTCTGCGCGATATATTCCTTGAGGATGTCGTTTTGCAGCGTGCCGGAAATCTTTTTCCAGTCCGCGCCCTGCCGCTCCGCGACCGCCAGATACATGGCCCACAGTACGCTGGCCGGAGAGTTGATGGTCATCGAGACGGTGGTTTTTTCCAGGTCGATGCCGGAAAACAGAATCTCCATGTCTTCGAGCGAATCGATGGCGACGCCGCACTTGCCGACTTCGCCCTCGCTGTTGGCGTGGTCGGAGTCGTAGCCCATCAGCGTGGGCAGATCGAAGGCGACGGAGAGGCCGCCGCCGCCGGCCTGCAACAGATATTTGTAGCGCTGATTGGTTTCTTCCGGGGTGGCGAAACCGGAGAACTGGCGCATGGTCCAGAGCTTGCCGCGATAGCCGGTGGCGTGGATGCCGCGCGTGTAGGGGGGGTGGCCAGGGTGCCCAAGGTACTTCTCCGGATGCTCGTCCCAGTCGGCGGGAAGATACGCGGGGGTGTAGAGCCGGTCGACAGGAACTCCGGAGATGGTGGTGAAGCGGGCGGTTCCGTCGGGATTGCGATTCGTGCCGGTGTTCGCGCCAATGGGCCGCTCGGGCGATTTGGCGAGGGCAGGTGCGAGGGTGTTGTCCATCCATTGCTGCTCGGCCGCGGAGACGTTGCGAGCGGGTTCGGCGGCGGACGCCGGACTCTTCGGAACATCTTCGGTGGTGCTTCGCGACATAGAGAACCCCTACAGGCTTCGGCGAGATGGGAAGAACCTTTCAGGATAGGGTATCGGACGCACGATGGGCAAACGGGAAGGTGGATTCGATAAATTCTACTTACGGGGAAACGAACAAAGACGGATACATGTCAGTCAAGAATGCCAAAATCCCAGATCGGGGAAGCACTCGTTCAACTAGGAACGAGTCGATTGCACTGGCGGCGGGTCCGAGAACAAGGCCGGCGCCAGGAATTAACCCTACCAAAGTTGTCGCGGCGAACCTGAGAACCCTACCACCCGTGCCGCCCGCTAGGGTTGCAACCTTGTTTTTCATGCCTGCCGCCATATCGTGGATTGCTGCGTCACTGATGTTCTTCGCGGTGGAAAGCCATCCCCGAAAATCGCGGCATTCCGCGCTTTCTCGAATTTCCATCAGCTTTTCTACATCGACCCTTTGACCGGGCTTGAAATCGGGTATATCTGCGATCCCTATTACGCGTTGAAATTGATCTTCTGCAATCTTGGGGTTTTGTGGTGCGATAATTCCAGCTATTTTTCCGAAGAGGAGAGGCGCTTCACTTTCGAGGAAGCCCGTTAGTGAGGCATAGGCCTCCATCTCTGCAAGTCGCTGGTTTAGATTTGCGACTGCGGTTACCGATCGTTGCAGCAGTAAATGCGTTTCCTCGGGGGACAATCCAAAATCTTGGAGAATGTTAGTTTTTATATGGAACACGCGCTCTTGGGTTTCTTCCACGCTAACCAGTGGATGATCTCCGGCATCCCCCGAGCCTATGTTTTGTTCATGCATCTGATTGAGAATTGCAGCTTGCAGAGACGGAGAATTTGTACGCAAATCGGAGTCGAGTTGCCCTAATATGTCTGTGCCGAAGGTATTAGGTGGCCGAATCAGCGAGTTCCACAAAGCTTCTTCAATCGCATCGCGTTCGTTGTTCTTGAGGTCAGGTACGCTTTGAAGAGCTCTCAATTCTTTTCGTAAATCGTCATCGCGATGGGCGGCGTCAGCTATCCCAAAAGTGAAGTGATCTGCGGGAAGAGTTCGAACGCCATTAAGCTTAAAATCGGCAACAAGGCCTGTAAACTCGCAGCAGAATTTAAGCGCTCCCGAACTCAGCAATTCTTGGATTCCTTTTTTTCCAAAAGTCCGAACCAACAGCCGAAGCTCGCGTAAGCGAAACGATTTCACAATAACTCTATCGAACAAGACCAATTGACGAATCAGTGCGCCAAGATCGACGCTGGTCAAATGCTGGCCGGAACGAATCGCTATTTCTCCGAGGACTGATTGTCGAACTTCCATGTTCCCTCACCGGCCTACACTTTGTATCTATGGCGTAAAGCGATCATCAATAGTGAGGCGATTCATTTTGCAGAAACGAGAATGGCCATACGATGCGGGTAGGGGAGAGATGCGAATGAAGATGACGGGGAACACGATTCTGATTACGGGCGGAGGCTCGGGGATTGGGCGCGGGCTGGCGGAGGCTTTCCACGCGCTGGGGAATAGGGTGGTGATTGCCGGGCGGCGCAAGCAGATGCTGGAGGAAACCACGAAGGCGAACCCGGGCATGGGCTGGCTGACGCTGGACATTGAAGACCCGGCGAACATTCGGGAGTTTGCGAAGCGAGTGGAAGCGGAGTATCCGAAGCTGAACGTGCTGATCAACAATGCCGGGATTATGAAGATCGAAGATTTACGGATGGCGGCTGGCACGGAGGTTGCGGAGCAGACGATTGCAATCAATCTGTTGGGGCCGATTCGTTTGACAGCAGCGTTGCTGCCGCTGCTCCAGAAACAGCCGCAGTCGACGATCATGACGGTGTCCTCCGGGCTGGCGTTTGTGCCGATGGCTCCGACGCCGACGTATTGTGCGACGAAAGCTGCGATCCATTCCTACACGCAGTCGCTGCGGTTTCAGTTGAGGGACACGACGACGGAGGTGGTGGAACTGATTCCGCCGTATGTTGCCACCGATCTGATGGACGGGTCTGCGGCCGATCCGCGCGCGATGCCGGCGGACAAGTTCCTTGCGGAAGTGATGGAGATTCTGAAGACGCAGCCCGAGGCCAAGGAGATTTGCGTGGAAAACGTGAAGCGGCTACGCTTCGCCGCGGAGAGCGGAAATTATGACAAGGTTTTCCAGGGGCTGAACGAGGCGATGGCGGGCGTGCACTAAAAACCCGGGTTAGGTGCGCGAACCTGGGCACCCGCAGCCTAAATTTTCGGTCCCACCCTGGCTGCGGAGGGCGCGGCGAGGATGGTGCCACACGGAGTGTCGCCGGTTGGGGGCGACAAGGTTCGGTTGCGGTGTCAGGCGTGAACCGAATGCAATTCCAACTGGTCGCCCGCCATAGCCGCGGCATCTGCAAGCGTGCGGTGATGAATGGTAAACAGGGCCAGTTCCAGCCGATCCGAAACGCCGGTCTTGTCGTAGACATTGCGCAGGTAATTTTTGATCACCTGTTCGGTGGTGCCGAGATGGCTGGCGATTTCCTTATTTTTGAACCCTTGAACGATGAGGGCGACAATCTTGATTTCCTTGGGCGTAAGGCGGTCGCGGACACGTGCGCCCACGGCATCGGTTTCTTCCGTCAGGCGGTGTCCGGATTTTTCCTGGAGATAGGTTTGCCCGGTGGAGACGCTGTGGATGCATTCCAGGAGGGTGGTGCCTGCGATGTCGCGAAAGACGACGCCGTCAAACCCTGGAACCGCGTAGGTGTGGAGCGATTCCGTATTTTCCGCGATCACGATCAATTTGCTACCGGCGGCGCGCACAGCCTGAATGAGGCCTGGGATATTCAGCTGCAGCGAAGCCGCGAAAAGAACGACAGAAGAGCGGAAGGTTCGTACCGCCTGCAATAGCCGGTCGCCGTCCGTACATTGGGCAACGATGCGGATATCATCTTGTAGCGCAAGTGTTTTCGCTACACCAGCTCGGAAAATGGACTGATTGTCAGCCAGGATAATTTTGGTCATAGCAATGAGTTCTCACACAAGTACTTTTTCCCCTGAGATTGGTCCTGCTCGCAGGCCAAGAATGCCGACGATCACGACGTACCCAAAAGAGCAACAAAAAATCAGCATGTTCAATTCTTGTATCGGCAGAATCTATAGGAACTCGACTGCCCGTACTTTGGTTTCAACTCCTGCTACCCTTGGGGTAGGGCAGGCTGGAACCAAGGCTTACCAGTAAAACAGTGTTGCATCTATAGTGCCGGACTTGCATCTACTGCGAATGTGCGCTGCATCACTACTCGCTCATGACTGATCTCTGCAGCAACTCCAGAGTACCGCGTTCCGGCCCAATTTCGCACAACGTTCTGGACGAATTCGAATCGCGAAACCCATATTGGAACAGATTGTTACCCTTGGTGCTATTTCGAGAACCTGCATTTGTGCGGGGAGTGGGGACCTATGCGAAAACCCGTACTTTTGACCGTCGATGACGATATCAGCGTGTTGGAAGCGCTGGTGCAGGACTTGCGTCGTCATTATGGAAGCCGCTATCGGATCATCCGAGCGAACTCCGGCCAGTCGGGTCTGGAGGTATGCGAGGAGCTGAAGCGGCGAGGAGAAGCCATCGCTCTGCTGCTTTCCGATCAGCGCATGCCGGGGATGTCCGGGGTGGAGTTCCTGGAAAAAAGCATTGCGCTGGCGCCGGCGGCGAAGCGGGTTTTGTTGACCGCATACGCAGACACGGAGGCGGCCATTCGCGCCATTAACGCGGCCAAGATCCACTATTACCTGACCAAGCCGTGGGACCCGCCAGAGGATCGGCTGTACGCGGTGCTGGACGACCTGCTGGAAGATTGGAGCCGGGATTATCGGCCGCCATTTGAAGGCTTGCGTGTGATTGGTTCGCGGTGGTTGCCGGCGGGCCACCAGATCCGCGAGTTTCTCTCGCGCAATCATATTCCGTATCAATGGCTGGATCCTGGGCTGGATGTATTGCCTGCCGCTGCCAGCAATGGAGCGGCTGCCAGCAACGGAACTGCCGCAGGCAACGGCGCGGCTGCCGGCGCGAGTCATGGACCCACCGCGGAAGGACACAGCGAGAGTTCCAAATTGCTAACCGAGTACCATCTTGATCCCCACAGGTTGCCGGTCGTGTTGTTTCCAAACGGAGAAAGCCTTGTCGAGCCGCCCATTTCTGTGCTTGCGGAAAAAGTTGGATTGCGGACCCAGGCGGAGCGCGATTTTTACGATCTGGCGATTGTAGGCGCGGGACCGGCAGGGCTGGCGGCCGCTGTGTATGGGGCTTCCGAGGGGTTGAAAACGCTGGTGATTGAGCCGGCGGCGCCGGGCGGACAGGCAGGAAGCAGCTCCCGCATCGAAAACTATCTGGGATTTCCGGCGGGTCTGAGCGGGGAGGACCTGGCGCGCCGGGCGACCATTCAGGCGACGCGGTTTGGGGCGGAATTTTTATCGCAACGCGCAACAGGAATCCGCACCGAAGGGCAATATCACTTCATCCAATTGTCGGGCGGCAATGAGGTCAGCTGTCACACCGCGCTGATCGCGACTGGGGTCGATTATCGCAGGCTGAAATCCGGCGGTCTGGAGCGGCTAAACGGCGCGGGTGTCTATTATGGTGCGGCCTTGACGGAAGCAATCAGTTGCAAAGACGAAACGGTGATGATCGTGGGAGGAGCGAATTCGGCAGGGCAGGCGGCGGTGCATTTTTCGCGGTACGCGAAGCAGGTGATCATGCTGGTGCGGGCCGACTCGCTGGAGAAGGGCATGTCGCGGTATCTGGTGGACCAGATCCGCTCGATTCCGAATATTGAAGTACGGACGCGGACGGAAGTGATGGATGCCTGCGGCGATACGCATCTGGAGGCGGTCCGCTTGAAGACGCCAACCGGGGAGGTGGAAGAGGCAGCGTCGGCGCTGTTCATCTTTGTGGGCGGCGAGCCGAAGACGGAATGGCTGCCTGCGGGGATTCTGCGGGAGCCGAAAGGATTTGTACTTTCTGGTCCGGACCTGCACCTGATCGACAGTTTTCACTGGACACTGGACCGACCGCCCTACTTATTGGAGACCAGCGTTCCGGGAATTTTTGTGGCGGGCGATGTGCGCTTTGGAAGCGTGAAGCGGGTGGCCTCCGCTGTGGGTCAAGGCTCGATTGTCGTGCAGTTCGTGCATCAGTATTTGGCAAATTTTTAGAGCGGTCCAGCTTCATCGGGTGGAGGGCAGCTTCAGTTTCGTGTCATGAAGAACCTTGGAAAATTCGCCGATCTAGATGTCGCGGAGCAGCAGGCTCTGCTGGCGAAGGCACGCTGCATTCCATTGTTTGCGAACCTGGACGAGAAGACGCAGGAGTGTTTGCAGCAGGCGGAACTGATTGACGCGGAAGCAGGCGATTGTGTTCTGGGGCAGGAGCAGACGAAGCGTTTTTTCTGGATTCTGCTGGAAGGCGGCTTGCGCGCGGAGTACGTGGAGCCGGATGGCACGCGTAAGCCGCTGGCCACCCATCACGGCTGCGAAACCTTCGGAGAAGTGCCGCTGCTGACCGGCTCCGCCAGCCGGGTGGAATGCACCATGATCGAGCCCAGCCGGTTGCTGCGCGTCGAAGAGGATGACTTCTGGCAGTTGATGACGACGTGCCCGGGCGTAAGGAAAGGCGTTCTGGTCAACCTGACTATGCGTCAGCAGGGCCTGCAGGGAATGATGCTGCAGCGGGAGAAGATGGCTTCTCTGGGCACCATGGCGGCGGGTCTGATGCACGAGTTGAACAATCCCGGCAGCGCTGCCAAGCGAGCCAGCGCACAACTGCGCGAGAGCCTGACCCATCTGCAGGAGTTGAATCTGCAAACCTGCCGCATGGGTCTTGGGCCGGAGGAGCTGGACTGCATCGCCGATCTACAGCACTACATTTTGCAGCCGCAGAAAACGGTGGCGATCAGTTCTCTGGACCAGGCGGATGCGGAAGAATTGCTGTGCAAATGGCTGGAAAAAACCGAGGCCCAGGATGCGTGGAAGTTGGCCCCTCCCCTGGCCGGGATAGGGTTGACGGCGGAGAAGCTGGAGTGTCTGCGCGCGAAATTTCGTCCCGAAACGCTTTCCGAGGCGTTCCACTGGGTGGAAGCTCTGGCGACCAGTGTGCAGCAACTGGACACGATTGAGGAAAGCATCACGCGCGTGACGGAGTTGGTGATGGCCGTCAAACATTACTCCTACGCGGAGAAAATGTGTTGCCAGGCGATCGACATCCACAAGAGCCTGCAGAGCGCGCTGATGATTCTTGGGCACAAGATACGGCACAAGGAAATTCAAGTTTCAAAAGTGTTCAGCGCCGACGTTCCCATCCTGGATTCGGCGGCGACGGGTCTGCACCAGGTGTGGATGAATTTGCTGGACAATGCCGTGGATGCGGCACCCGAGAAGGGACACATCACGGTGTGCACGTGGGTCGACGGGGCGGACATTTTTGTCAGCGTGCGCGACGACGGCGCGGGAATTTCGGCAGAGAATCGGCCGCATATTTTTGAACCATTCTTTACCAGCAAGCCCGAAGGGGTGGGTACGGGACTCGGCCTGAGCATTGCCTACAAGATTGTGACCAAGCATTTTGGCGGCGATATCGGCTTCAAGTCGGAGCCGGGTACGACCGAATTTACCGTGCGTCTACCAAAACAGCAGCTGGAGGCGGGGAAACCGAGCTAAGCGATTAGGCGGAGATTTTTCTATCCCCACTCAAGCCAAGAGAGGGTTTGAGTGGGCCACCGTCCTTAGGCTGAGCGGTTCTCCTTCTCCTGTATCGGTTTTGCGTTTCTACGTTGCCGTCATTTCTTGAGGGAATGGCGGGTTGAGAGTACCGGCTTCAGTCCTTATCTGAAGGAGGACCGCTCTTGCCGCAAAGAACGCGGCCAGGATGGATGGAACAAGGACGAAGGCTTCTACGATGGACCTGTGGTTTTTGGTTGAGGACCAGGAACTGCGGGGAACAAGGAGAAGCCTTCATGAAGATCGTAGGATGCGATTTCCATCCCAGTTGGCAGCAGGTGGCGGTTTTCGATGCGGAGAGCGGCGAGTTGAGCGAGCGGAAGCTGTCGAGCGGGACAGAGAGACGGAACGGTTCTATCGCGCGCTGGAGGCACCGGCGCTGGTTGGTGTGGAAGCCTGCGGGAACAGCCAGCGGTTCATGAATTTGCTGGAGCGGCTGGGTCCCCAGGTGTGGGTGGGGGATGCGGCCCAGATCCGTGCGACTCCGCTGGATGCTGCGCAGCAACACGCCATATCCGGAGATCGCCCGCATCGAGAGCAGCCCGCGGGTGCTCCTGGTCGGCTCATGCCAGACCGATGAATTGATTGGACGCTCTCGCATCCAGCGGTAGGCTGAATGTCCGCATGGAAGCATCATGGCCTGTTATTGGGTGATGCAGCGTGAATCTTTCGGAGCTCCTGGTCCTCAACCTCTGTGGGAATTCACCGGGCCGCCGTGCCGCACAGCAGAATTGTGCCTTGACAACGTCTTCCTCCTTATCGCGGCCGCGATCATGATCGACTTGCTGCCGGCGGTGCGCGCAGCCACCCGGAGTTATGTGGCGCGATCGGAAGAATGTGTAAAGGATGTCATGAAACTGAACGAGTGAAGACCTGGGGCACCCGGATGCCTGCCGTGCGTCCACCTTTCCATGCGTCGAGTTGTTTGCGCAGCATGACTAACTGGCCGACATGATAGCCGGTGTGATCGCCAGCAAGCAGAATTTCCCGCAGGATGGTCTGGCCATCTCCCCAGGGAATTTTTGCTGTGAGGTCGGTCTTGGGGTCTTCAAGGAGCTTGTCGAGCGCCTTCAGATCCTTGTGAATCGCAGTGACGGAATGATCCCATGCGGCGGAGGATTTTGGCGATGCATCCTTCGGCCAATAATCATCAGGCCAATTCGGCGTTTCATATTTCGGGTTGGTGCAGAATTCAAGCAGATCGTGCAGCGTAAGCCGGATGTGTTCCAGCATCTGCCATGCGTTGTGGGACGAGCCCTGCGGCTTTTTCTCGAGCAGAGCAGCGGGCATGTTCTTGACCGCGGCATCGAGGCTGGCGTGGGCCTGGTCTCCGCGTAGAAATGCGGATAATTCGCGGCGAATAGAGTGATCGTGGACGGACATAGAGGCTCCTCGGATAGCTATTCGTTGACTTAGATGCTGCTATCAGCGGAGAAGGCGCATCCTAGAGGTGGTGTGTTGCGGGATTCGACTGGCGCGAGAAGAAAATTTTCATGTGCGGCGCGGAAGTCTAGCTGAGAACGACTTCGCCGTCGCCGAGGTGCTCGGTAATGAGGCGAGCGACGAGGGGCTTGAGGGACTCGCCTGTTTTAGGGAAGACGAATGTCTGGGTGGCATCATCCCAGTCCAGCTTAAAGCTGGTGGAGAGAGCGGAGATCCAAATCTGGCGGACGGGAGCGTTGGGGGTGAGAACAAATTTGGAGGGCGGCTCGTCGAAGCTGATATTGAGGACGCCGTTCTGTTCTTCCACCTCAAAGTCGGCATCAGTTTCGGCGAGGATCAACGCCTTCTTCAGGGATTCCAGAGCACTGTCGGCGTGCCGCCGGAAGGTGATTTCGTCAAGCATGGAGCCAGTGTACCAACATTTCGACTGCATCGGATGCACGTAGAATGAACGTATCGATGCGTATGGATGGATGCAGGCAGAGAAGTCTAGATGCTGTGAAATGGCGGGGAATTCTCCGCGCGCGCGGCCAGCTTTGCGCGGTCCATTTTCTGATTGTGCTGACGTTGGTTTGGAGTTTTCCGCAGCAGACAGAGGCGTACTCCTTCCTGACCCATGAAGACCTGGTGGATGTGGCCTGGAAGGGGTCGATCCGTCCGGCGCTGCTGGCTAGGTTTCCGAATGCCACCGCCGCGCAGTTGCATGAAGCCAGGGGGTACGCCTACGGCGGCACGACCATCCAGGACATGGGCTATTACCCATTCGGGCATCAGTTATTCAGCAACCTGACGCATTATGTACGCGCTGGGGAGTTCGTGAATAATTTGATTCGCGATTCTCGCACGGTGAATGAGTATGCGTTCGCATTGGGTGCGCTTTCGCACTATGTGGGGGACGCCGACGGGCATCGTTTCGCGACCAACCCTTCCACGCCGATAGAATTTCCAGCACTTGGGAAAAAGTATGGGCCGATTGTGACCTACGATGAAGCTCCGCACGCGCATGTGCGAACGGAGTTTGCCTACGACGTGGAGCAGTTGAGCCTGCATCGATTTGCGCCGGCTGGATATATGCATGTGGTGGGGTTCAAGGTCCCGCGCAAGCTGGTGGAGCGGGCATTTTCTCAAACCTATGGATTGTCGCTGAGCTCGGTGCTGGGGCATCCACTTCCGGCGTTTGAAAGCTACGATTCAGCGGTTTCCAAACTGCTGCCGACATTTGCCCATGCCGAGGTCCTGATCCACCGCAAAGATTTTCCGCCCGAGGAAGACACGCCCGCTTTTCATGAGTTTGCTACCCGGCAGGCAGAGGCGGGGATTGACAACGACTGGGCCAGGTTCAAAAAGAAAGCCGGATTTCAAGTGCATTTGATTGCGTTTCTCATTCGCATTGTGCCGAAGATCGGACCGATTTCCGATCTGGCGATTCGCGGCCCCAGCGCGGAGACAAACCGCTGGTATATCGAGAGCGTGAATCGCGCGGTGGACGATTACGAGCAGATGCTGCGCGAGTTGGCAAAGGATCCAACGCATCCGCTGGACCTGCCCGATCGCGACCTGGATACAGGCAACCTGGTGCGGCCCGGTTCGTATGTGCTGACCGATAAGACCTACGCCGAGTTGCTGAACAAGTTGACGGCCAAGCCCGGTCGCAGTGTTCCGGCGGGCCTGCGCGCCAATGTTCTGGCGTATTACGCGGATCCAGATGCGCCAATTTCGACCAAGAAGAATCGCAAGGCATGGAAGCGGGTCGAGGCCGAGCTGACGACGTTGCGTGAAATGCAAACCGTGAACGGGAGAAAGGTAGAGATGCTGGCCCCATAGTCGGGCAGGAGCGCTATTGCAGTGAAGTTTTCAAGAACCGACTTGCGACTACTACGCCTATATGGATGCAACGATGAGCGCCCTTCTTGGGAAAGGGCGCGTCAATGGCTGCTTCCTCAACTGCGCCGCCAGGAAAGCCGCTCTCGCCGGAAGTTCTATTGCCACAGCAGGAACTTTTAAGTCCAAATGCGTTGACGCTCTGTCGCGCGATGACCAACAATAGCCGCATGGCAAAATCCGCTGGTTCAGGATCTGGTGCGGGCGATTTCGGACTGCTCGTACTGCGCGTGGTGTTGGGAGCAACGCTGTTTTTCAAGCATGGGCTGGAGAAGATCACCCACTTCTCGCAGATGTCCTCCCATTTTCCAAACCCTCTCCACATTGGTTCGCATGCCAGCCTGATCTTCGCGCTGCTGTCGGACGCGATCTGCTCGCTGCTGGTCGTGTTGGGACTCGGTACGCGATTCGCAGCGTTCATCATTGTCGTGAATATGAGCGTGGCGCTTTATTTTGTGCATCACATGGCGTTGCGGCAGGACCATTGCGAAATGATGCTGATCTACATTGCCGGCTTTATTGCGCTGATGTTCGCCGGCGCCGGCCGCTTCAGTCTGGACTGGAAATTCTGGGGGCGCAGTTAGAGTCGATTCGTGGATGATAGAAACCGCAGGTCCCTCCACTACGGTCGGGATGACATAGTTTGTATGTGCGCGCGCCGGTTGGGATGACATAGGCCGGGGCAGGACCGGATTTACTGCGGGACGAATTGGAAGTCCCGCAGGACGACTTCCTGGTCGCTGGCGGGAATGACCTTGAAGCACCAGAGATTCATGCCAACCGGCAAAGGCTGCTGGGGAATCCGCGCCTTAGGATCGGTGGGCGCAAAGGTCCAGGTCTTTAGAACATTGGCGGTGGTTCCGATCGGTTGCAATCCGCTCATGATGGTGCCGGTGACGCTGGTGGGGGTCCACACCAACCGGGCGGTGGTCAGCGTTCCGCCGTTCAGGTTGATGGCAAAATCTTTCTCCGTCGGGCCCAGGCCGAAATTTCCCGTGGCGGGATAGAAGGTGAAGTCCGCGTTGCACGCACCGCTACATAAGGTGTTGTTCCATTTGGAGAACTCGATGTCGAGTTCGTTCTCTCCGTCCTTGCCAATCCCAGCTACTGGCCCATAGGGGAAGAGGCCCAGCACCGTCGACTTGTCCATATTGTCGATCGATCCCTGAATCCACCACTGGTAGGTGCCGTAGCCCATGCGGTCTGTGGAGAAGATTTCGGAGGCGGTATAGGTTCCGCCGCGGTTGACAATTCGCAAGTGGACGTAGCCGTTGTGGTCGATGAAGACATTGGCGGGATTGCCTTTGGCGACGCCGGCCATGCCTCCATCTGTGATCTTCCAGGTGTGCCCTTTCCAGACGAATGTGTGGCTTGCCGGCGTTGGTGTTGGTTTGCCGCTATTGCTGGCAGTGGCACCATAACCAGGTACTACGGCAATTAGCGCACCCAGCAAACATGCGCGGATTGTCTGGATAAAGATCGATTTCAATGTGACCTCTATCCCGGCAAACAAAAATCTGCTTGCCGGGGCTCGGGTTCTTGCGGGAGCAACATTTTCTAGGACGATGTGTCAGAACGTTGCTTTCACTCCTAGCTGCACCTGCCGCGGTGCACTGGAGGTATAGCTGATGACCCCAAAGTTGGGGTCGTCGACGGAAGTATCCGGCGTGCCGAAGGTCGGATGATTGAATGCATTTTGGGCTTCGATGCGGGCCTCAATCGACGCTCCTTTGCGAATCGAGTCCAAGGAGAACACCTTCATCAAGGATAGATCGGCGTCGAAGAAGTAGGGTGTGCGAACCGCGCCGATGGTCCGTGGGATATCGCCGATTGCATAGACAGGCGGTAACACGAAGACGTCGGGATTGGTAAAGAAGTTGTTGATCCAGTTGTGCCCATGGTTCCGTTTTGGAGTTCCGACGATGTTGGGCCGCTGGGCGCCGTAGGTTGGCAGAGACGTTCCGTCGTAGGTAGTCATGGCAAGCGGCCGGCCGCCGGAGATGCGCCAGATGCCGTTTGTTACCCAGCCACCCAGAAACGCATCCACGACGCGCGAGCTGTTGCCCAGGAACGGCTTGCCACGTCCGATCGGCAGAGCGTAGACATAGCTGGCTTGAAACACCTGTGGAATATCGAAGGTGGACAAGCTGCGTTCCAGCTCGGGTTTGTTGGGGTCCTGGAGGCTGACAAAACTTCCCAGCCAGGTTGTGTTGTCGTCCTGGGCCGATGAATCGTCGATCGATTTCGACCAGACATAGGTCAACAGGAGCTGCAGACCATGCGAGAAGTTTTTCTGTGAGGTGACCTGCAGTGCGTTATAGATGGAGCTCGCGACTGGCGGAATGTCGGTGGTGACGGAAGTAAATTGAGGGTAGGGAAGGTCGAGTTGAAATTGCTGTACCTCCGTGCCGGAAAGGACGCTGTTGGGATTGGTAATGTATCCATAGAACGGATTAGATACGTAGTTGTTCAGAAGATTCGCAACTTGATCCTGGGAGTAGTTCTCGACTGCCGCAGGGAGGATGTCGAGCTGGTTGTCGCCGCCAAAGTAGAGGTTGGTGCCTTTTTTCCCGACGTATTCCACATCCAGCAGGACGTTCCAAGGCAGTTGGTGTTCGATTCCCAGTGTCCAGCTCTCCTCGGAGGGCGTGGTCTTTTCGTTGCGAAGCGGGCCGACTGCCCCAAATCCGATATCGTTCGCAAGTCCGAGGGAATTTCCCGGAGGCAGAAGCAATCCATAGGGATACGGATTGCTGAGGTGCGTCCAGGGAGTGTCGCCTCGGTTCTGATAGGTGGTGATCATACCGGTACTCTGGTTAAAGCCCTGGGTGCCATAGGGCGCAACTCCGGTGGCGCCAGACCGGGACTGTGAGTAGTACACTCCCCAGCCGCCGCGGACCACCCATTTGGGAGAGAACTGATAGGCAAAGCCAAAACGAGGCTGCCAGTCTTTCCAGTCTGTATCCATGATTTTGCGCTGGCTAGAGCTGGCGAAGACTTCGCCGCCATGCAAGGGCCCCAACCCCGGTACCTGGAGCGGGGATGTCGCGTTCAGATCCAGCCAGTTTTGGCGGTTGTAACGGTCGGTCCTGGGCAACGCGACATCATAGCGCAGGCCGAGGTTCAGGGTCAGTTTGTTAGTCGCTCTCCAATTGTCCTGGAAATATCCGGCAAAGTCATAGTTTTCGGTGGCCGGCTCCTCCTGGATCTCGTAATAGCCGCCCAGATTCGGATAGCCCATCAGGAAAGTGGCCATTGCATCTCCTCCGCAGTTCCCCACATAGCCTGGGCATGCCGAGGTACCTTCCTGATCGAAGTTGAAGTTGCCGTTGGGAGCGTTGGTCTGGAGGTAGTTCATCTGATGGAGCCGCCCGTCGAACCCGAACTTCAACTCCTGCGTGCCCAATTGTTTGGTGAGCGTGACGGTCAGTTGTCCCGAGTTCTGTCCTTGTTTGTAGTTGCCGTACGGGTCGGAGCCCATGCTCTGGTAGCCGGCAGAGAAATATCCTCCGCCGATGAACATGGCCGGAACTCCCGTCCATCCTTCCGTATTCAGATATTCAGGGAAGCCGAGAGTAGTGAGCGGATCGGCCGGCGGATTGCTTGTGCCGTTGGGAGGGTAGGTGCTGATTCTTTCCACGCCACGCGTGAATCCAAGGGTCGTATCCAACAGCAAGGTTGGGCTAAACGTATGGGTATCGTCGATGGCGATCATATGCACCGGGGACCGATTGGGACCTCCCGCGCAGGGATCGACAAAGTTCCCAAAGCAATTGTAGGGGGAGCTATGGCTCCAATCCTGCGAGTACTTTGCGGTCAGCAGGTTGGCCTGGCTGAAGCGCTGATCGATCTTGATATCGTACTGCTCGTTGGAAGATTGGGATGAGCCGGACGCGATCCAGTTGTCATAAATATTGCCATTCTGAATGTTCGCCATGGGAAACATATTGATCATCTTTTGGGCGACGGGGTCGATCAGGTCGCCTGGCGTTCCTGACAATTGGTAAGGCGTATCGTTCAATTCGGGGTTCCCGGGGCTGGCGTAGATGGCCATATTGTTGTATGGAATGAATGCAGAACGTACAGGCCCGCCAAGGCTGGGATCGTAGGTGCCGGAATACGGGTCCCAAATCTGGCCCTGAGGGACGGAACACATTCCAGTCGAGTCAAAGGTCCCGCCGTAATAGGAACATACTTCGCCGAAGTCGCCGGTGCGCTCGGCCGCGCTGGGGACACCCGCCTGGGGCGTCGTTTGATCGGTTTCGCGTGTACCGTCAAAATCAAAGAAGAAGAAGGTCTTGTTCTTGAAGATGGGACCGCCAAAGGTGCCGCCGTATTGATTGCGGCTGAGGCCCGGGATCGGCTCTCCATAGTGGTTGGCAAACCAGTTGTTCGCGTCGAGGACCTGGTTGCGGACAAAGTCGTACACACTGCCGTGAAATGTATTGGTGCCGGACTGCGTGACCATGTTGACGATCGAACCGCCGGAAAAGCCATATTCCGCGCTAAAGTTCGACTGCTGGACCTTGAATTCCTGCACGGATGCGACGGATGGTGTATACGTGGCAACGACAATGCCGCCGTTGGGCTCGAAATTCGTGATGGAGGCGCCATCCAGCAGAATATCGGCGGTGGCGTTGCGGCTGCCATTGGAAATGAAGTTAGTGCCACCGCAGTTGATGCCGCAAGCGTCATCCACTGTAGTGACGCCGGGTGTCAGGGCAACCAGGTTCATTACATAGCGGTCGACCAGAGGCAAGTCCTCGATAAACCTCTTGTTGATGACCTGGCCGGTGGTGGCATCCTGCGTATCCAGGGATTGGTTCTGCGCCGAAACTTCCACGGTCTGCGTGGCGCTGGCGACCTTGAGGGTCATGTTTACGGTTACGTGGGCAGTGACATCGACCTTGATTCCGGTACGGACAGCTTTGTCAAATCCATTCATTTCGGCGGTCAAGTCGTAAACGCTGGGAGGAATGGATGGCAACAGAAACTCGCCCTCCTTATTCGAAGTGGCGGTGAAGGTGTAGCCCTTCTCCACATCGGTCAAGGTCAACTTGACTCCGGGGATGACTGCTCCCGTGCGGTCGGTGATCAAGCCGGCCACGGTTCCGAAGTAGGCCTGGCCCAAGAGCATTGCAGGGAAAGCCATCATCATTACCAGTACCAATCCGCATAAGAGTCCCCGGTGGCACTTCATTCTCATTTTGAATGTATCCATTGTCGTCCCGCCTCTCTGTATCGTTCAGTATGTGTTAGAGCTTAGCCTCGGCCTCTGGGAGAATCTCTGCAGCGACTTCGAAATCGTGGAAATTCAGCCCCGATGTTTATTTTTCTATTGAAACGTTTCAGTACACGCCAACGCTGCATAAAGTGTCAAGAGAAAAGTTCCTTTCCGGGACCTTTCGAATAGGACACGGCAAGGAGAAACGGCCCTTTCGTTCGGCATTATTTGTCATGGGAATCCAGTTTGCCTCGAAGGACGACGATGGAAGATGCCGGTACGTCATACTCTGTAGTTTTTTCGCCCTGGAGGGCTGTTTCCTTGATTGGCCCATCCGGGTCGGCATATCCGGGTTTGTACAACTGCAACGGTTGATTCGGTTGCAGCGGGAAATGCGATGGATCGATGAGTTGCTGCGCCGGGTGCCACTTATATTGATCGGGTCCGAAGTATGCGGCATCGACCGCGCCGGAAAAATAGCGTTCCGTTTTGGTTTGTTCATTTTTGAAAGCGATTTGGACTTGATGGGCGTTGTGCTGGTCGCGATTCACCATCATCACTGCCCAGCTTCCATCGGGACGCAGCACCGAGTATGCGGTGACCAGAGTGTGACCGGCGCCATCGGTATACGTGCCGGTGGACGGAAACATGGTATGGGTGCCGCCGTCGTGCTGGAGCCACTCGAAATTGATCATCCTGGCGGCGAAATACTGGGAAAGAGGCTGCTTGATTGTGTAGTTCGCGTTTACAGTGAACATGCCGTAGGTACCCTGGGAACCGCCGCAGCCGGGTTCCATCTTCAATGGGAGATCGTGGAAGAAGTAGACGCCGTTGCCGCCATTATCCAGAAACGAGCCGATGTAGTCCGACAGCCAAAGGCCTCCGAAAATGTCCATAAAGCTCTCCGTGGCGCTGGGGGACAAATTCGACTCGGTAATGAGCATGGGCATGTTGGCGGGGATGCCATCGTTGTGCCAGGTTTTCATGATGTTGGCCACGAGCTGAGGCTCGGTATAGAGTCGGTCCCAGGTATCCAGGCATGGATCGTAGGGATAGTGCTCGAAGGAAAAAAAGGCGAGGTCCCGCATGCGGCCGTGGGTTTTCAAGTAATCCAGAAAACGGCTCAGCCAGGAGGCATTTCCACTTGCGTCGGGCCAATACAGAATGTCCGAATTCACTCCTTGAAACGACGGGCCGCCCAGTTTCAGATTCGGATCGACGCGGTGCAAGGCCGCGGCAAATTCCAGATAAAGCGCGCCGTAGTCTTCCGGCGACATGTACTGGCCGTCGACTTCTTCTCCCATCTCGACGTAGGAGATTGGGTAGTGGCGCGTTTCCAGATACTTGATCTCCGCAGCGGCATTGTCCGGATTGTCATAGACCATGGCGATGGGCACAATCGCCGGCAGGCCCTGGGTAACGCCGCTCTTGAAAAAAAGATCGAATCCGATCTGAGTCCCGGCAGTGTTAAGCAGGTCGGCAGCGGTGTGCCACGAGTCCACGGAGGAGGTCCATGTCGATGTTTGTTCCCGATCGCGCGTGTGACGCGCCAGGTCATGGAACTGGCCGTCTTTGTCGGTGGTACCTATGTAAACTTCGTTGATCGCGTACCCGACGCAATTTCGGGGGTCGGAGGGACCCTGGGTGTCGCAGGTGTTGGAGGAACGCGTCATCAAGATGCGTACAAAGCGCACCGGCATTAGCTGGTCGGTCAGCCGAACGGTCTCGACACCTCCTTTGCCGGATTCGACTTCACCATGAGGAAAGGTCTGCCAAACTCCCTCCGTTGGAGCGCCAAACGGGTCTTTGCCGGTCCAGAACTGGATCGAGTATTGGGTGGCATACGGGGCAGCCCAGGCAATCTTGATGGTGTCAATTGGGTCGGTATCGCGGAGATCGAGCACGGCCCACTGAGGGTGCAGCGCATGGGCTTCGCCAGTGAAACGGCTGGCAAGGTAGGGGTCGCTTTTCCAGTACGTCGAGGTATCTCCGTCCGTCAATCGGGAATAGCCGGAGCCGCCGCCGTCTCCGCGATGGGGCAGGGAGTAGCCGTAGGAATATCGGATGAACCCAGTAGGTTTCGCCGAGCCGGTGAAGTATCCCTGATTGTCCTTTGCGTCACTCCACGCGCCTTGAGGGTTCCAGTGCCATGCTTCCACCTGGAGGTCGGTGTTCTGGCGATAGGTTACGGGCTGCCAGCCGGCGGAAAACACCTGCTTGAGCGTGGATGGATTGGTCAGGGTTAGATCGATGGCGTTCGTCGGTATGCGGTCAATGCCCGCCCCCAGCGTTTTGCTGGGCACAAAGTGATTGGTTGCGTGTCCCGGCGTGATATCGACGTAGACGGTTTGGGCACTCGCGGACTGTGCCGGGATTGCGGCCGCGAAAATTGCAAAAAGACACACCGCTCCAAACTTTGGCATCATAGTTTCCTGCTGGACTTACGGGGCTGCGATACTCGCACGGGAGATGTCTGGGGAAGACTTCAATCGTTTGAATATTGAAGATATGATTTTCTTTTCAGACTGTCAACAGATTTCTTCACCATTGCAGTTCCGACAATTGCAACTTGAGTTTGCCCGTTATCTGCGGACCGAAAACATTGAGCGGTATGAGAGGGCGAGAATCGAACCACGCATCATTGTTGCGTTGCGGAGGGAACACTCGCGGCGGGCGCAATGGCCTGCTTCGCGGGCAAGGTTCCATACTTCCGGAAAACCTTCGACATTGCGCTCAGCAGGTCTTCTGTGTGGCCGTCATAATCGCTGTATCCTGGACCGCCAATGGCCCAGACAAAGAAACCTCCCAAGTCCCGTTTGCCGAGGACGTAGTTCACTTTCCGTACGGTAGATTCCGCGTCGTCATAGGTGATAAAGCCAGGCTTTCCAGAGGACCGAACCAGATACGGCGCTTTTGCCGCGGAATCGAACTTGCGCTTCCACCCCATGGCGTTGATTCTGGGTTTGATGTAGGCTCCATACCCGTGGCTGAAGGTGGTGGTTTCGCATTTTTCGCACGGCTGCCATAGTCCCTTCGCGGTGGTGAACTCATAGCCATAAAAGCCGGAGCCGATGTTGAGTTTTTCCGCTGGCACGTGGAAATAATTTAGGTAAACATCGATCGAAGTAGCCAGGCTTCCGTCGTTGGGCCCGGGATCCTTCTGGCTTTGAAACAGCGCAGAGTTATGCCCGGCATGGTTTGTCCATGGACCATGGAAGTCATAGGTCATTACGTTGAAGAAGTCGACGATCTGCGAAAGCGCTTCAAAGTCGTAGGAGCCCTGCCCGGGCCGCGTAGGATTTCCGGCGGTGGCCATCGAAAGTAGATATCGGGGCGCCGGCAGTGCTTTGCGAAGCGCCAACATCATCAGAGTGCAATCGGAGCGTTGCTCGAGGCCGTCCGGATATTCCCAATCGATATCCACTCCGTCATAGCCGTTGGCAACAACAAAATCGTGCAGATTTTTTGCGAAGGCAGCGCGGGCGTCTGGATTTGCGGAAACGGCTGCGAAGCGCGCCGGATCAGAGCCAACAGAAATCATGACTTTAACGCCGGCGGCATGGGCCCGCAAGATCAGTTCGGGCTCCAGCAGCCCCGGACGCACGTAGAGGCTTCCATCGTCCCTGGGATCCAGATCCAGAAAAGCGTGGTCGATGTGCGTCAATTCGTCATAAGGGATATTGCTCGCGTTGTAGGCAAAGCCTTCATTTTTTGAAGACGGAGCGTAGTAGGCGAGCAGGCGTTTGTTCTGCGCGTGCAGTGGGCACGCCGCAAGCATCAGGAGTAGCGCCACGAAAACGGCGGATCCGGCTGCCCGCAACCGGAAACCTTCGTGATGTCCCCATCTCATTCGGCCTGTTCTCACACTTCCTCCTCGTATGCGCCTGGCTGTTTGGTAGCAGCATCTCACAGCGGCGGCGGTTCTGTCAGAAGCGCAGGTTCCGCGCCATCGGTTCCCACGGCTTCCAATGGAGTGCAGCGAGACGATCGTCGATTGCGGAATGTTTCCCTCGCGTCGCAGAATCCTTCATCTATGCTGATGGAAGACGCGGCGCGGAATTTTCTGCAGCTGAATGCTGTCGCATCGAAGTTCGAAGTCTACCTGATGACCTCCACGTTCATTCAACGCCTCCGCGCCCGGAGTCAACGCATCCATCGTTTGCTGCGTGGGCGCTACTGGTTTCCGCATGTACCGCTGGCGCTGTTGCTCGCGCTGGCCGGCTATTGGCTGCTGGGGGCCAGCTTCGGCACGCATTGGCAGCATTATCTGAAGATGTTGGCGGAAGGCAAGTTCCGACTGGAGCTGAAACGCCTGCCTCCCTTGCTGATCGGCGGCGGCATGTTTACCATGGCGCTGGGCCTGCTGTGGCGCTCGCGTCTGGCCTGGGTGATGGCGGTGCTGCTGGCTGTCACCGCAGTGGTGAATACGGTGTTCACGGGCCACGCCCACGGCAACTTCCTGCTGGCGTATTTCGCGTTCGTTTTGGCGACGCTGCTGCTGGCGTGGCGGCAGTTTGACCGATCCAGCATCGCCGCAAGCACTCTGTTCGCGCTGACTTCAGTGGCGATGCTGCTGATGTACGCCACGTTTGGCAGCTACTATCTTGGGGTCCAGTTTAAGCCGCGGATCACCGATCTTGTCTCCGCTTTCTATTATGCTCTGGTGACCATGAGTACGGTGGGTTACGGCGACATTGTCCCGGCGACGCCGCAGGCGCGGCTGTTCGCGCTCTCTGTGATTGTGCTCGGCGTGGCCGTCTTCGCTACCTCCCTGACAGCGGTGATTGCGCCGTTGGTGGGGCAAAGCCTGCAGCGCATTGTCAACCGCAAAGGAACAGGTATGAAACGCGAAAACCATTTTGTCGTCATCGGCAACACTCCACTGGCAATCAATACATGGCGCGAACTGGCGAAGCGCGGGCGCCCGGTGACTCGGATCCTGCGCGAAGCGCCTGAGGAAGGCGAGGCCAAGGACGTCGACATCGTGGTGGGCGACCCCAGCATGATCGAAGTGTTGCGCGAGGCGGGCGCACATCGTGCGGAGGCAGTCCTGGCCATGCTGGCCGACGACTCGGAAAATGCTTTTGCTGTGCTGGCGGTGAAGGAACTGGGTGGCACCGCGAAAACGGTGGCCGCCGTGAACGATGCGCGCCACTTGGGCCGGGTGAAGTTGGTACAGCCCGATGTCGTGATTGCTCCGCAGGTCCTGGGCGGCGAGCTGGCGGCGATGCTGTTGTCCGGCGAGCAGGTCACGCCGGAGTTCGTGATGCAGCGAGTGTTTCAGCAGGTGAACCCGGCTCCAGCCAAGCCCGCTGCCGAGAAACCATCGTAGGCTGGCGGGTAACATCTTTCGCCCGAAAAACGTGGGTTTGAGGATGTCACTGGGCAAGGGGAGTGGCGGTTAGTGCAACAACATCCCATGTCCTTGCAAGAAGTTGGGCCATCTGCCCGAATGGCAGTTTAGAAGCCGAAACTGGACGCGGCGGCAGCAACTTTTTGAGAGCGTGAGCGTCTCTACAGCCAAGGCGAGGATTTTGGGAGAGCCCTGTTGGCTGTGTCCTCCGTTCCTTCGAGTGCTGTTACGGATCCCTATACTCTCGGACTGGCTGATCTAGTCAGAACCACTTCCTCGCTGAAGCAAGGACACGTGAGCGAGCGATCCTCAGCAGGCTCAGCCTCTCACGTCAGGAGGTCTAAGATGCGGAAGGGTATGTTCCTCCTATTCGTCTCCGCTATGATGGTTTCTCTGTTGGCGGGATGCGGCACGACTACCACTAACCCAACTTCTCCGTCCATGGGGACTGTTCCCGTCTCCCTTTCCATGACGGACAACCCACCAGCCGGGGTCTCGGTCCTGTTCTTCCAAGTCAGTCTTACGGACGCTTCTCTCACGCCCATGTCCGGATCGGCCGTTTCCCTCATCAGCACTCCGATCCAGATTGATGTCACCCGTCTCCAGACACTTTCCGCTTTTCTAAGCACCGCCAATGTGTCGCCGGGAACCTACAACAGTCTGAGTCTCACCTTTGCCAATCCGCAACTTGTGATCTTTAACGCCTCGGACCAGTCGATTGCCAGCACCTGCGCCGTAGGCAGTGTCTGCCAACTGACGCCGACCGTGGACAACGCGGCGCCAGTGACCTTTTCAACGGCACCTTTCCCCGTCACAGTGGCTGCGAATTCTCCGCTCGGGTTTCTCATTGACTTCCATCTGAACACGGTGATCCAGTCCGATCTTTCTGTAAATCTCGGGGTTGCCAATGGCGTGACTGTCTCCGAGTTACCGCCAGTTCCTTCCCATCCCCAATTCGGTTTTCTGACGGGCACGGTGCAAGGCGTCAACACCAGTCAAAACCAATTCACGCTGCAAACGGCCTACGGAAGAACCTTCACGATCACTTCCAACAGCAGCACAACGTATGACGATTTTCCCAGTAGCGCCTGCATGACAGGAAGCATCTCCTGTCTTGCCACAGGACAAATTGTGCAGGTTCAGATCGCGAGCATTGAAATGGGCGGAACTCTGGTGGCCGGCCAAGTTACCTATCTACAAGCTGCAGGCCAGCAAACCGCGGAAGGAACCATCATCGGTTTGAATACGTCGAACGGTACCACAATCATGAAGCTTATCCTGCATAACAACCCTTCCAATAACGAAGGCCTGCCGCTTGGCGGGGAAGCAGCAGTGACCATCGGGAACGGTGCGACATTTTCTGTCGATGCGAATGGCTTCACCATTCCAGCTGGGCTGAGCTTTACTGGAACCTCTGACCTACTCGTGGGCCAGGAAGTCCAGGTCAATGTGGCAGCGGGATCGCTGGATACTTCCAGCGGTGCAAACAATATGGGTATGGGCGGCTGGGGACCTCCTCGATCGCTTTCGTTCACAACGAACAGTGTGGAGCTAGAGCCCAGTCAGATTACCGGGATCGTCAGTGCGATCGATTCGGGTACATCGAGCTTTACCCTTAGCAGCTATGCGAGTCTATTCTTTGCTCCATGGCCTTTCGCCGTTTCCAACCAGACGCAAGTCAACGTGCTGACAACGGCGCAAACAACGTATCAGGGATTCAGCTCAGATAACTTCTCCGGACTCGCCGTCAAGAACGCGGTTTCCGTGAGCGGCTGGCTCTTCCCGCCCCAGAGCGGCGCAACATCGCCCACGCTGGCGGCCGAAACTGTGGTCCTGCGGTCGAATGGAATGTTCTGATCCGGTTGGCGTGACCGGAGCCGGAAGAATCTCTACATGGCTGCCCCATCTGGTGATGCGCACGTCAGATGGGACAGCCATGCTTCTTCGCGAACAGAAGGGAAAATCCATGGATGATCCATTCCTTCCTCCCATCGAAAAGCCCAAGGGGCTGAGGATGAAGCTGGCGTATTTCTTCACGCGCCGGCAATTCGGCAAAGTGCTGACGCCGCTAAAAGTGCATAGCGCCCGATTGCCGCCTGCATTCGGTCTCTTCTACAGCAAGGTCGGCAGGCTGGACAAAAAGCTGCTGCTGCCGCCGGAGACCGTCCTGCTGATCCGGGAACAGGTGGCGCGCACCAACGTCTGCCTTTTCTGCATGGACATCGGCCGGTCGTTCACAATCAAAGCCTCCATGAATGAGGCCAAGTTCGATGCGCTGGAGCAGTACCGTACCAGCCCTCTGTTTACCGATGCGGAACGTGCGGCGCTGGATTACGTGACCGAGTTGACAAAGGACAAAAAGGTCAACCCGGAGACGTTTGCGCGCATGGCTGGCTATTATTCCGAACGCGCGATCTGCGAAATCGTCTGGCTGGTTGCCAGCGAGCACCTGTACAACATGACCAACATCGGGCTAAATATCCATTCGGACATGCTCTGCAACATTGGCAGGAAGAAGACGTAGCTGCGGCGCGGCCAGGGTAGTTACTTAAAGCATTTTCACTGTTACTGCGATGCAGGCTTGTTCTATCCCACCCTAGCTTTCCACCCCACCGAGCTACGCTCGTCGGGGGCCCCGGCTTCGCTAGGATGGGGCACCCATAACATTTCACGATCTGTGAAAATGCTCTAGAACGGGATGTCGTCGTCGGTGATTTCGGTGGATTGGGAGAAGTCTTCGGCAGGGCCGCGCTGGTCGAACGAGGCAGTATTCGATTTGCTGTAACCGCCACCGCTTTCGCCGCCTTCGCCGCGTCCGGAGAGCAGGGACAGATCGTTGACGATAATTTCCGTCCTATATTTTTTCTGACCGGTGGTCTTGTCGTCCCACGATGAGGTCTGCAGGCGGCCTTCGATGTAGAGTTTGTTGCCTTTTTTCACGTAGTCGCGGACAATCTCCGCGGTGCGCTGGTAGGCGACCAGATTGTGCCATTCCGTGCGGTCCTGCCAGGTGCCGGCCTTGTCCTTGAACCGCTCGCTGGTGGCAATGGAAAACGTAGCGACGACGGTGCCGCTGGCGGTGGCCTTGATCTCGGGATCTTTGCCGACGTTGCCGAGAAGAATCACTTTATTGACACTTTTTGCCATGTTGGACCTGCTTCCCTGAAGAAACCTGTTTTCGGATAACGATAGCAGACTGAGGCGGGGACTGCATCCCGGTCAAGATGCGCTGCGGCGGAGCCGGCGATTGCGCAGCCACTTGGCGCCGCCGAGCACCAGCAGCATCAGCCCGAAGGGCAGTCCCATCAAGGCGAACATCAGGGACAACCAACCCGCATTGGAGCGCGCTCCGTAGATGCCAACGCCGCCGAAGACTGTTTCCGTGAGGAGCAGCGACAGCAGGCTGCAGAGAACAATCCAGAAGCCTGCCTTGAGCAGCGCGCGGGTGCCGTCGTCGGGCATAGCAACCGCCTCGCCATGGAGCTTGGAAGGCCTCTTCAGCGGTGTTGGATCGGTGGCGGACATGGGAACTTCCAAGCGACTCAACGCCAGGCCGCGAGCATCGCGTAGACCACGACTCCGGTGACCGAGACGTAGAGCCAGATGGGAAAGGTGTAGCGCGCGATCCGTTTATGCTGGGCGAACCGTCCGCTCAGCGAGAAAAAGAAGGTAATTAGAATGAGCGGCAGCACCACGACCGAGAGAAAAATATGACTGATCAAGATCGCCAGGTAGGTGGTGCGAACGGCGCCGTGGCCGGGGAAGATCATGTCTCCGTGAAGCGCATGGTTGGTGACGTAGCTGACGAGGAAGAGCGCGGAAAACGCGAAGGCCGTCATCATCGAGGTTCGATGGCGGGCAATCTGATGGTGGCGAATAAAGTACAGACCGACGAGCAGAGCGACGGCGCTGAGGCTATTGAGCAGCGCGTTTAGCGCGGGCAAGAACATCAGGCTCCGCGCGTACTGCGGTGGAGCGTGGTGCACATAGATCAGCCACAGCAGCAGGCTGACGGCGGCGGCGCTGAGCAGCACAATCCCCACAATGGGAACGCGTGTACTGGCTGACGCATTCGGAGTTGCGGTCGGCATTCGCTTCAACTTCCCTTGCTCCGGCTACGCGGCCGGCTTGTTGGTGCGACGATTGACGACGGCCCACGATCCCGCGAACACCACGGCGCAGAATACCAGCGTGACGATCAAGTTGATCTCTGGAGAAAATGTTGTAGCTTCGGCGGGAAACAGGCCGTTGCGCAGCGCGTCGACGCCGTAGGTGAGCGGATTCAGCAGCATCACGAGGCGCAGCCAGCCCGAAGCTCCGCTGGCCGGGAACAGTGCGCCGGAGAGCAGCCACAAAGGAATCAAGACCAGATTGATGATGGCGTGGAAGGCCTGGGTCGAGTCCATCGGCCAGGCAATGACGAAGCCAAGGGCCGTGAGGGCAAACGATGTGAGTGCAATCGTCACCATGGCGTAGAGAATGTCGAGCGGGCCGACATGGACGCCGGCCAGAGGACAGAAGACGAGGAAGATCCATCCTTGAATGGCCGCCAGGGTTGCCCCGCCGAGAACTTTACCGAGCACAATGGCGGAACGGCTGATGGGCGAGGCCAGCACGGAAAGCAGAAACCCTTCGTTGCGGTCCTGGATCAGCGACATCATGCTGAAGATGGCGGTGAACAGCACGATCATGATGATGGCGCCGGGGAAGAAGTAGCTCAAATAATGGGACGAGCCGGTGGTGACGGCCGAACCGGCCCCGTGGCTTTGAAAAGTCTTCGAAAATCCCGATCCAAGTACCAGCCAAAACAGCAGCGGGGAAGCGATGACGCCGACGACGCGCGCTTTCTGGCGATAGAAGCGGACCAGTTCGCGACGCCAGAGAGAGTAGGCCGGAATCCACAGGCTGGAGGAGAGCGACGTTTTCGGCCGCGCGAGACCGACGGAGGCTGGGGGATGTGCGGTAGCGGTTGCCATTACTGTTTCTCCTCGTCCTGGTCGAGCCAGAAGCGGTGGCCGGTGTGCTGGATGAAGACATCTTCCAGGCTTGGTTTGGAGACGGAGACCGAGACGATTTCTCCGGGGAAGGCCTCGACGACTTCAGTGAGGAAGCGATGGCCCTGCTCACGTTCGACGCGCACCGCATTGTCGACGACAACCGGGGTGACGGCGAAGCGCTCGGCGATCCTCGCGCCCAATGCATTTGCGGCATCCGCGGAGGCGGTTTCGAACTGGACGATGTCGCCGCCAATCTCCGCTTTCAAGGCTGCGGGGCTGCCGAGCGCGACCAGTTTGCCTTCACTCAGGATGGCCAGCCGATCGCAATGCTCGGCTTCTTCCATCAGATGAGTGGTCACGAGTACGGTGACGCCCTGTTCGTCGCGCAGGATGCGCAGATAGTTCCAAAGATCGATGCGCGCGCCGGGATCGAGGCCGGTGGTGGGTTCATCCAGCAGCAAAACGGAGGGCGAATGGATCAATCCCTTGGCCAGTTCCACGCGGCGTTTCTGGCCGCCGGAGAGGGTTTCGACCAGGTCATTCTTGCGGTCGGTCAGACCGACGCGATCGAGGACTTCTTTCGAGCGCGATTTCAGCTGGGAACCGCTGAGCCCATAGAGATGACCCTGATGCATCAGATTCTCGCCGACCGTCAGTTTGATATCCAGACTGGTTGCCTGAAAAACGATGCCGGTTTGCAGGCGCACCCGGTTGGGCTCCGTGGCCACGTCAAATCCAGCCAGGCGCGCGTGGCCGCCGGTAGGAACCATGAGGGTAGAGAGAATGCGGAACAGGGTTGTTTTGCCGCTGCCGTTCGGGCCGAGAAGGCCGAAAATCTCCGCCGGTCGAACGTCAAACGTCAGGCCATCGAGAGCCAGCCGCGAACCGTAATCGTGCGACAAATGGTCGAGTTCGATGGGGGCGTGTTCAGCGAATTGTCCCGCCTGTGTGCTTTTCGGGGCGGTTTGTGGAGAGCTGCCGATCTGGTGGGTGGTGGCCATTTGAGTCAATTCCTCCTGGTGGCGTTCAGCATCAGCACTGCCAGAAGCAGCGGCAAATAGGTCACACTGACTTTTAACAAGGCACGCGCATATTGGCGGGACTCGCTGTTGGAAGATCGCGTAATTCGAGTGAAGCGGATGGTGTAGACCAGATACAGCAGACCCAGCAGCAAGGCGCTCACCCAATAGATGCGTCCGGCAACGTGCAGGTAATAGGGCGTCAGGCTTACCGGAATAATCAAAATCGCATAGATCAGCGCGACGGCGGCGGTGGACCATCCATCGGGCTGGACCACGGGAAGCATACGAATGCCGGCACGGGCATAATCCTCGCGATAAAGCCAGGCAATCGACATGAAATGGGGGAACTGCCACAGAAAAAGGATGGCGAACAAGGCGACGGCCGGCCATTCAATGGTGCCGCGGGCCGCGGTCCAGCCGATCAGGGGCGGCATGGCGCCGGGAAACGCGCCGATGAAGGTGGCCATCGAAGTGAAGCGTTTGAGCGGTGTGTAAATGCCGACGTACATGACCGCCGTCAGCAGGGTCAGTGTGCCGGTGATCGGATTGGTGCGCACCAGCAACCATAGCGAGCCGGAGATGATGGCAATCATGCCGATCAGCACGCCGTAGCCCAGGGAAAGCCTGCCAGCGGCCAGTGGACGTTGAGCGGTTCGAACCATGAGCGCATCCGTGCGGCGCTCCAGAGCTTGATTCAGCGCGCTGGCGCCACAGGAAACCAGCGCCACCCCGATCAGCGTGTCGCGCAGGGTGGGATTGAAGGAGTCGATTCCCGATCGGGCGGCACCGAGGTAGTAGCCGGCCCACGCGGTCATGACCACCAGGGCCGTCACCCGCAGCTTGAAGGTTGCGATGGTGTCGCTCGCCAAGGACTTCCATGTATGAGACGCGATCTGGAGCGGCTCCGCACCGGCGGCCGCGTCGAATGCGGACACATTCGCTGGTTCGGCCACGACGGCATGGATCGCGGCAGGCGGAGATCCACTGGGGGCCAGGCTGGATCGCGTTGGCGTGACAGAGCTTCTCATGTTCCCTCAGAGCATAGGACACAGAAATAAGGGATGCCGACCGGCAACGCAATCGGCTGCGGGGATGGTAGAGAGAATCGTCTGTATTGCGATGGTTTCCGGAAAAAGCAAAAACTGGGCACGCTTCAGGATAACAAACGGAGTGCAGAGATCGAAGCGACCGGTCGCGGCTAAGTCTGAATCAAGCCGCCCGGGCGAGGGAACCCTTTTTCTTCCGTTCCCCACGGTCCCTGATCAATCTTCGTTTCTGGCAGCGATAACAATGCCACGGGTAAAACCCCAACCATGCGAAGAGCGTGCGCTCGAACAGACCTTTCCGGCCCATCCGATTCAAAGAATTCGAATTGCACTTGGGACACCGCATGCCGACTCCATGGCAAAGCTCACACGCTATATAACCTTAGATGCAAGCATTTGGGTTACAGGCAACATGCGTGCTCTGCAAAAGGAAAGTGGTCCCGAAATAGGATTCACTACCGCCTCGGATTCGATGGATCTAGGGAGTGCTTGGCCGTCGGCCGGTATTGGCGGGCAGGATGATGTATTCGTCAATCAGAACGGCCACCAACACTGCGGTGGGGACCGCAACTAAAGCTCCAGCGACCCCCGCGAGGCTGGCTCCCAGCAGAAGGGCGATCAACACGGCGGTGCCGGCAAGGTCTACACGCGTTTTCATGATGCGGGGGATCAAGAACGCATTTTCGATTTGCAGATACACCATCTCAAAGATCAGGACGCCAAGGACTTTTCCCCAGGAGTCACTGACGGCAACCAACATGGCCAGCGAAGTAGAGACGAGCGCGCCGACGACAGGAACGATGTTGCATGCGCCCATCAGGATGGCCAGGGCGAACGCATACCGCAAATGCATGGCGCCGAAAACGATGCCGCTCGATATTCCCAGAATCAGCATCAGCGCCAGTTGTCCCAGCAACCAGCGGCCCATCCGGGTTGCGGCCCGCTGAAGGGTTTCGTCCAGGCGTTCTCGCCGGGCAACAGGGACCAGAGACAGGGACCAGTGGTATACATTTTCGCCTTCGGCCAGAAAATACACGGTCAACACAATCCCGGTAATGACCTCAAAGAACTTGGCCGCCCAATTCCTGACGGAAGAAAGAAAGATCCCCATATCCTGGGCCATGTCTTGTTTGAGCCTGGTTTCGATGACATTGAAGTTCATGTCCCTCAGGACAGGCAACCGCTCTATTCTTTCCAGGAATGCGGGACTGCGGCCGGGCAGTGTTTGGACGAACGTTGTTATGTCATGGATGACGGGCGGCACCGTCACGATGAAAAAGCCGGCGATGGCCGCCAGCAGCACAATCATGATGATCGCGATGGAAAGGCCATGGTTGGGATGCCATTGGCGGATGCGAAATCGCTGCACACCGCGCACGACGGGAATCAGCACGACGGCGGCAAGGGCGCTGACGTAGAGCAGGACCAGCACGTCGCGCAGCAGCCATGCAAGATACAGGGCAATGGCAATGGCGAAGGCAAACAGGATGTCGCCGCGCACGTTGCGGGCCCGGGAAGGGCGGTTCGGCGACAGTTGGGGGTCTTTCATCGATTGGTCACCGTAGTGCAACGATCTGCTTCGATTCCCATCTCCATTGTCATGCGCGCTTCTGATTTTCTGGAGCCTGGTTCCATGAAGCTGCGTTCCATCGTGCCAGGACAGACTCTACAAGCTCGTCCAAAGATTGCCCGGCGGTGTCGATGGTCCAGTCCGCCAATTCATACAAGGGGCGTCTCCGTTGAAACCGCTCCATCAACTCCGCGCGTTGTTCCAGGACGGGACGCCGAACCGCTTTCTGTTCCAGCTGTTGTTGTTCGCAGCGCGCAATCAGGACCTCCAGCGGCGCTGCGAGGTAGAGCAATAGAGTCCCTTGATCTTTGTGGAGCAACTGCCGGTTTGCCTCGGTCTCGATGGCGCCTCCTCCCAGCGCGAGGATCACGCGTTCGAGCTTCAATGTGTTGGCCAGTGCATTTTGCTCCAATTTACGAAAGTGGGCTTCCCCGATAGAGTCAAAGATTTGGGCGATGCTTTTTTGTTCCGCGCGCACAATCTCATCGTCCAGGTCGAGAAAACTCCACCCTAGCTGCTGGGCCAGACGAGGTCCCAACGCGCTCTTGCCCGCTCCCATGAATCCGGTCAGGACAATGCGCTTGGGCAAAAGGACTCGGCCAGCCTTGGAACGTGAAGTGGTAAGAACGGGAGCCTCCAGCAATCTTTGCTGGATTTTAAACGAGAAGAGCCTGCATTCGCGGACAAGTTTCTCCGCGGGAGTGGGTCAGGAACTCTTGTTGCCACTCTTGGATTGCCGGGATAGCGCGTTTTGAATGTTGTTCCAAACCGCGGGACTTGGGTCATGGATGGGCAGGAGCAATTTTGCCTGCGCGGCGATGTACTCCAAATCGCGCACTAACGCGGAACAATTGGTACATATTTGCAGGTGCGGATGCTGTACAAGGTCCTGGTCAGAATCGAAAAGTTCCGGCAACTGCCGCTGGAAATCGTCGCAATCTTTGGGAGTTTGGCTGCGGTCGGATGTCATGCGTCTACCTTTCCGTCCGCGGTTCGACGCAGCAAATTGCGCAGGCGCATGCGGGCTTTGTGTAGTTGAGATTTGCTGTTGCCAATCGAGCACTGCAGCATTCCGGCAATTTCATTGTGCTCGTAGCCTTCCACATCATGTAGTACAAATACCATCCGATAGCCGGGTGGTAACTCTTCGACCGCTCGCTCCAACGTAACACGGTCGATGGAGCCGGAGAGGGTCAAGTCGCGGGTACCAAAGTCCTTGCGCGGTCCATCTTCCTGGGAGGGTTCCAGCGTTTCTTCCAGCGATACCAGAGGAAGGCCTTTTTTGCGCAAATGCATCAGCACCACGTTGACCGCCATCCGATGCAGCCAGGTAGAGAATGCGGAATCGCCGCGGAAGGTGCTGATCTTGCGATGCAGCTGCAGAAACGCCTCCTGGGTCAGGTCTTCCGCCTCTGCGACATTGCCTAGCATGCGCAGACACAGGGAGTAGACGCGTCGCTTGTGCATGTTGTAAAGAATTTCAAAGGACGCGCCATCGCCTTGCTGGGCCTGGGCAATCGCCGCCAATTCTCCGGCGATGGGAGGATTGCGCCGTTGTTGCTGGTGTACCGGTCTGGCTTCGGATGTAAGGGGTTGGGCGGGGGTGGGGGAGGGTATCTTCTCGGCAGTTCGCAATGTGTTTTTCGTCATGGAATCAGAATGCGTTCTGCCCTTTCCTGAGACTTTGTCGGAATCTTCCATAGAACTTGCAGTGGTTACTCCGTCTCTTAGAAGGTGTTGCAGGCGCGGGAGTTGCCCGGGTGAAAACTCAACTCCCGACAAACCTTGCATACAGACTGCGCGCCAGGCCGATGTCCGTCGTCCCTTGAACAAGGGCGCGGCCATCGCTGAACACGGTAATGCGGTATTCGCCGCGATCGAATCGCAGCAGCATGTCATTGCGCCGGACGGTCCCGTGAGCTTGCAATTTGTGCTCCAGTTCAGCGAAATCGATGGGACGGTGGTGTTCGTGAATCTGGACCGAGTTTCTACCGCACAAAGTGATCTCCGGGCGCCCTACGCCGGAAAGATGAGGAAACTGACGCTGGCCGCACACGCTGCAATGGGATCTTGGATGGGATGTGTCAATTTCGGAAATCTCATTGGTCCAGACATCGCAGGAAAAAAGAGTGCGTCGCATCTTGTCGTGGGCGCCGACGACCCACTTGATCGCTTCGACTGCTTCGAGCGAAGCCGCCAGGTTGACCGCCGGATTCAAAATGCCGCTGGTGTCGCAAGTCTCGACCATGCCGGACGGAGGTTCCGGGAAGATGCAGGCCAGACAGGCCGACCTGGCGGGCAGAATGTTCATGGTAACGGCATAGGACCCGACCGCCCCGGCATAGATCCAGGGCTTGTCCTGTTCGACGGAATAATCGTTCAGCAGATAGCGGGTTTCAAAATTGTCGGTTGCGTCCAGCACCAGTTGCGCGTCGGCGAGGATGGCATGGATGTTGGCTGGAATGAGGTCCGCGACATGTGCACGGACCTCGGTTTGACTATTGAAGCGAGCGATTCTGCGCCGGGCTGCCTCCGCTTTCGGCAGTCCTTCGGCTGCATCCTCTTCCTCAAACAGCACTTGGCGCTGCAGGTTGCTCCACTCCACGTAGTCGCGATCGATAAGCGTCAGAGTTCCAACTCCGGCGCGAGCCAGCAGACCAGCGACGGCTGCTCCGGTGGCGCCGCAGCCGACGACGGCGACGTGAGCGGCGAAAAGTTTTTGCTGACCTTGCTCGCCAATGCCGGCAAACAGGACCTGACGGGAATAGCGGTCCTGAGAGGAAGAGAAGGCCGGATTGGAGGCCAGAGGCATACACCTTCAGTATAAGGAATGAAGAATGTGGCGGATCTTGTGTGGGAGTTGCGGAAGCTGCCGCGGTTGATGTGGACCATATTCGGCGATATCTGCAGAAGACGGTTCGCCGATCTCCAATAAAGATGGTATGGCGAAAAGATAGTACGGCGATAAAGATGGTGCGGCGACCGGGTCTCAAGATATTCATCAGGATTTCCGGGGCAGGCAAGACGAGGGACAGGCAGGTTGCGTATGCTAACCACAGGCAGGCGGAGTCTCTCGATCACGGTACTCCAAGGCAATCTGGTTCCATCGATTCATCGTCGATTCGCTAGATTTGGACGAATTGCTGTCGGAAAAATTCAGTGTTGCAACGGTCGTGCTCCGACACGGGGGCTGACCATTTATGAGTCGATTTCTTTGCGGAAAGATCTCCCACATCCAGGATCTGCCAGCTTTCGGCAAACCGTGCGAATCGGGCTTTGCGCCGTGGGGCTCGCCTGGGCGACGGCGGCGTTCGCGGCGGGTCCTGGCCGGGTTGCGCAAGACGCGAAGACAACGCAGAAAACCGACGGCGCCGCTGCGGCGATCCAACGAAGCCCGGCATTTTTGCGATACAGAGATCTGAAAAGCTGGTACGGGTTGCCGGTACGCACTGTTTTGTTCGAGGGCGTAGCGGAACAAGATCTGGGAGGCGAGCAAGGAAAACTGGCGCTGCAGCCCGGAGCCAAGCTCACGCAGCAGAATGTGAAGGAGAGTCTGCACTCCTTATACGCGACCGGCTTGTATCGCAGCATTGTTGCCAAGGGCGTGGAAACGGATGGCCGGGTCACGGTCACATTTCAAGGCGTCCCGCAGCTCTTTCTGCGGAGACTATACATCCTGGGCATGAAGCAGGAGACTCTGGCGGCGCAAATCCAGCGTGCCACGCGGCTGGAGCTGGGCGAGCCGTTCACCGCGCAGGAATTGGACCAGGCCACCGTGCATTTGCGTCAGGCGCTGGACCGCAATGGCTTCCATGCTCCCGCTGTTGCAGTGAAGACACTACCGGCCGGCAGCAATCACCTAGTGGACGTGATCTATACCGTGAATGCAGGCAAGCAGGCCAAGGTGGGCACGGTGGTTGCGACGGGAAGTGCGGCCATGACGGAGGCGAAATTCCGCAAGGTAGCGAAGTTGAAGCAGGGATCGCCGGTGACGGCGAACACAGTGCCGAGAGCCCTGACACGGCTGCGAAAACAGTATCAAAAACAAAATAGGCTGGAGGCGACCGTTCGAGCTGATCCGGAGACCTTCAATACGGCGACGAATGAGGTCGACTATCGTTTTGAGGTGAATCGCGGCCCGGAGGTGCGGATCAGCGCGACGGGAGCAAAGATGTCCCGGCGCGACTTAAAGCGACTGGTTCCGGTGTACGAAGAGGGGGCTGTCGATCCGGACCTGCTGGATGAAGGCGATGCCAATCTTCGCGACCATTTTCAAAAGCGAGGGTATTTCGATGTGCATGTGACGCATGTGGTGGAGCAGCCGGAGCCGAATGAAGAGCACATCGTGTACAAGATCGATCCTGGCAGCCTGCACAAGGTGGTATCGGTCAAGGTGACCGGGAACCACTATTTCGACCGAGACACTTTGAAGGAACGGTTGAGTGTGCTGGCCGCGGACCATGTCAACCCGCACGGCATTTATAGCGAGCAGTTGCTCTCGCACGATGTCGATGCCATTCAAGCGCTGTACAAGAGCAACGGCTTTGGGAATGTTCGTGTGACTCCGCTGGTAACCGACTCGGATCGAGAGCCTGGAGCTGCCAAGGCGAAGACGGCGGTCATCCACGTCACCTATGAGATCCAGGAGGGCGTGCAGCAGAAGATTGGAAGAGTGCGGTTGAGCGGGGTCGAGAAGGTCCCGCAGGCCACCTTGTTGGAGCTGATGAATACACGGACAGGCGAGCCCTATTCGCTGGCCACGTTGGCCGGAGACCGGCTGCAGTTATATGACTACTACTACCGGTACGGGTTTTCGCAGGTGGAACTGACGTTTGAGGAGCATCCTGAACCGGAGGACCCCAACCGGATCGACATCGATGTGCGGGTCCACGAGGGAAATCCCTTTTATGTGAACCGGGTCTTGATCAGCGGACTGCATTACACCAAGCCGCGGGTTGTCAATAAATTGATGGAAGTCCACGCCGGCGATCCGCTGAACCGAAACGCGATTTTGGATACGCAAAGGCGACTCTATAATCTGGCGCTGTTCAATGAAGTGGATACCGGCATCGTGAACCCGCGCGGGACGCAGCCGCGGAAAGACGTGCTGATCAACCTGACGGAGGCGCATCGCTGGAACTACGACTACGGCTTCGGCTTTGAGGTCCAAACCGGCACTCCACAAACGAACTGCCCTTCGGCCGCGTCGCTGATCGAACTGGGCGTAGCCAATCCATCCGCGTTCGTATGCAGCCCGAACGGCAAATTTGGCGTCAGCCCGCGTATTTCCTTCGATGTGAGCCGCATCAATCTGGGTGGCAGGAACCGGACCATCAGCCTGCAGACCGCGTATGGCACGCTGGAACAGCAGGCGATCATGACCTACAACGTCCCGAAATTTTATGACCACAAGACGTTCGATTTTTCCATCTCGGGCGGTTATGTCAGCAACCAGAATGTGACGACGTACGAAGCCTCGAGCATCAGCGGATCGGTGTTGTTTACGGAGCGGCCCAGCAAGGCCAATACGCTGATCTATTCCATGACCTACCGGTATGTGTATGTGAATCCCAACAGCCTGCAGGTGAGCGCGGAGTTGATTCCGCTGCTCTCGCAGCCCACGCGCGTCAGCGGTCCAGGCATCACCTGGGTCCATGACACGCGGAACAATCCGCTGGATGCGACCAGCGGCTGGTATCTTTCCGCGCAACAATTTTTCGCATGGGAGGGGTTTGCGTCGCAGGCAAACTTCAATCGCATCGACATTCAGGAGTCGAACTATTACCGGCTGAACAAGGAAAACTGGATCCTGGCGCGCAGCACGCGCATCGGTTTTGAGAACACGTACGGGGATCCTTCGTATAACCTGATCCCGCTGCCGGAACGTCTGTACGCCGGCGGCGCGACTTCGCACCGAGGATTTTCAGTGAACGCGGCAGGTCCACGCGATTTGCAGACGGGATTTCCCGTGGGTGGTTCGGGAGCGTTCGTGAACAGTACGGAGTTGCGCATTCCGCCTGTACCGCTGCCATTGATCGGAAACAATTTAGGGTTTGTCCTGTTTGAGGACCTTGGCAACGTGTATCAAAACGCCTCGGACATTTTTCCATCGCTTTTGCGGTTACATCAGCCGGATGTAACGACCTGCTACAACCTGGTAGGTCCAGAGGGGACCTGCAACTTTAACTACGATTCGCAGGCGGCCGGCCTGGGGTTGCGCTATAAGACACCCGTGGGTCCGATTCGGCTGGATTTCAGCTATAACATGAATCCAACGGTGTATCCGGTAGTGAGCGATCCGGCACTGTTACCGGCGAAACTGAACTATAGCGGCCAGCCGCCGTATGTCGGCAATTCAGGCCACTTCAACTTTTTCTTCAGTATCGGACAATCGTTTTGAGGACGGACGCCGCCAATTCGCAAGTCATGGTCGAGCGGCGACTGCGACAGGAGCCGGGAATCGTGACGCGCAGGGCGGCGCATGGGCTGGCCTTGTTGTGTTGTCTGCTGTGCTGCCTGATGGCAGGGTCGTACGCGCAGGCACAAGCAGCGGAGCCGGTCGCCGTGGCGACTGCCGCGATCCTTGACCGGGTGGTGGCAGACGTGGATGGCCAGGCAATTCTGGCCAGCGATGTGGACGACGACATGCGCTTCTCCGCCTTGCAACCGGGATTTGAACCACCTTCAGACAACACGCCGCAGCGTGCGCTCAACCGTGTCATCGATCGCACTCTGATCGATCAACAGCGGGCCCTGCAGCCAGGTGTCGCGGTGGTGTCACAGAAGGATGTCGATCAGGCCATTGCGGAAATGCGGAAGCAGATTTCCACGACAAGCAAAGTGAACTGCGAGACCGACGCGGGGTGGCGGGCTTTTCTGGCACAGCACGGATTTACGCCGGCAGAGGTTGAAGATCGCATGCGCGAGCGGCTGGCAATCCTGAAATTTATCGATCTTCGTTTCGGTGTGGTGGTCCAGATATCGCAGGCCGACGTCAGAAATTACTATGAGCAGGTGCTGGTGCCAGAACTGAAAAAAGACAAGGCGCCCGTGCCGCAACTCAACACGGTCGCGCGGCAAATCCGCGAAGTTCTTCGGCAGCAGCAGGTCAGCAGCTTGATCGACGAGTGGCTGAAGAGCCTGCGTGCCGAGGGGCATATTCAGATTCTCGATCCGGCCTACGCGGAAGGCGACCAAAGCACCAACAGCAATGGGGAAGGCGGCCAATGACGGAGGACGCCTCTACGACGACGCGGCGTTCGCGCTGGCGGTGGGTTATCTACACCGGAGCCGTCGCGGTGCTATTGGCTGCTGGGCTGGTTGCATCGCTGGTCTGGTATGCCTCCACTCCGAAGTTCACCGCGCGTGTTCATCGGATGGTGGTTGACGTGCTGGAACGGACAACTGGCGGCCGGGTGGAGATGGGCTCATTTCGTTGGAGCGCCCGCAATCTCACCATCGAAGTGAATGACCTGACCATCCATGGCAAGGAAGCGCCGAGCGAGGTCCCATATTTCCACGTTCGCCATCTCACGCTCGAAGCCAGCCTCCTTTCTTTCCTGACGCCGAAGATTCGTCTGACCAGTCTGACGGCACAGAACCCGACGATCCATTTGATTGTTTTACCCGATGGGACGACCAATCAGCCGCAGCCGCGTGTGGCCAGCGAGGAGCCGTTGCCGCAGACATTGCTAAACATGGCAATCGAACAGACCCGCGTTCGGGATGGTCTGCTGCTGGTGAACGATCGCAAGGTTCCGTTCGAGATGGCGGCTGGACCGATTCAATTGACGATGCGGTACTTGTCGGAGCAGGAGGCCTATCAGGCGACACTCGATACGCGGAACATAACGTTTCGGCTGAAGAATTCGACTGAGACACATTCCAGACTGCAGGTCAGCCTTCGGCTGGCACGGGATTCGGTTCGGGTTGACAGCCTGAATTTACAGACTGGGGATTCGCGATTGATGGCGACCGGGGAAGTGCAGAATTTTGCCGCGCCCACGTGGAAGACGACCGTGTGGGGTTCGGTCGATGCGCGAGAGATTGGCGCCATGACGGGAGAAGACGAATTGCGCAACGGGAAAGCCCAACTTTCCATCGATGCGCATGGCTCAGCCGGTGGAGAATTTCAGGTGTCCGGCCACATCGATCTGCGCTCCGGCGAGTGGGAGGCCCCATGGTTGAGGCTGCGCAGTGTGGATCTGCGCACCAATGTCAACGTCGATAACGATACATGTGCTTTCACGGATTTCTCTTCCGTTCTGGAGGACCAGGGAAAAATCTCGGGGAGTATGGTGCTGCGGCATTGCATCGGGCCGTCGGAGCCAGTGATGACAGCGGCCGCAAAAAGCGCTTCTCCGCCGCCGAAGGCCGGGCATAGGAGACTTAGCCCGCGCGAGCTGCTGGAGCGCCTGCATCAAAAATTCGAGAAGAAGACGGTACAGCCTGTCGAGCGGAAGTATCAGCCGATGCAGGCCGACATCGAAGCGCAGGTTTCCGACGTGACGCTGCCTTTGATTCTGAAGGCAACGGCTCCCAAGGCGGATTGGAATATAGGTTTCACGACTGCGGCTTCGGGCAAAGTGACAGTCCACTGGACAGGCGATGGCAATGGCCTGGACGTGCATGGAGACCTGATGCTAAGCGTGCCGCGACGTACACTGGGCCTGGTGCCGGTCAGCGGACCGGCACACGCGGACTATCTTGGCGACCACCGGCATCTGGTGATTCAGGATGCCAATTTGCATACGCCCGCAACGCAGGTGCATGGCGCCGGCATGCTGGACTTGTTGGAAAAAGACCTGCACAGCACATTGCGGCTGGATGTGGTTGGGCGGAACCTGGGCGAGTTCGACCAACTGCTGACGATTACGGATCTGCGGGCGACTCCCGTGGGTGCGCCGCACGCCCTGCCGTTGAAGTTGCTTGGAGCCGCGACTTTCCATGGAGAGGTGCACGGTTCTTTCTTTGAGCTGCAGGCGGTGGGGCATCTGGATTCTGGACCCTTTGAGATGGTAGTCGCGCATGGCGAGCCGGTGAATTCAGCCGAAACTCGGCCATCGCCGAAACTGCTGACATGGGACCAGTTTCACGGGGACATTTCTTATGCTCCAGCGCAACTGATTCTGCGCAACGGAGAACTGGTCCGCGGCAACAGCGTGATTCATACCGCGCTCGACCTGTTGCCGGACCGCACGGCGCCGGACACGTACGCCTACGACAAGCACACGCAGATCACGGCGACCGTACAGTCGACGAATGTTTCTGTGGATGAGCTACAGTCGATTGTCGGAACGTCCTATCCCATCTCTGGAATGCTGGCTGCTCATGCGCATGTCGTGGGGACGTTCGATGACCCGGAAGGCTCCGGGCTGGTGATGCTGACCCATGCTGTCGCGTACGGGCAGACGATTCCAAGCGCATCCATGGTGCTGTCTGTGCAGGGGCATCTGCTGCAGGCCACCCACGTGCGGCTTGCCACTGCCGAGGGCGTCGCCATTGGGGAAGCGCAATACGATGACGCAACGGACGCGCTCCAGGGGGAGCTGACTGGGCAGCATTTCGAGGTATCGAAGATTGCAGCGCTCGAAAATCCGCGTCTGAGGGCCGAGGGCACCATGGCGGTCCAACTCCATCTGTCAGGGAGCGCAGCCTCTCCGCTGGCGAAGGGCGAGATGCAAATTGAAGATCTGACCCTGAACGGCCAGCCGATGGGTCGCCTGCATGCGGCAGCACAAATGCTGGGTCGGACACTGTTTTTCAGTTCGCGCGCGGAACTGTTCCAGACCCACATGGATCTTGGTGGGCAGGTTCAACTGAGCGGGAACTACCCCGCCCAGATGCAGATGACATTTGCAGATTTCAATATCGACCCGCTGTTGCGCATGGTGACTTCCTCGGATGTCAGCGGTAAGTCGTCGCTCGAAGGGAAAATCACGGTCGCCGGACCGTTGGCGACGCCGGCTCAGATCCGGGGAGACGCGGACCTGAACGTATTCACGGCAACCATCGGCGGTTTGCCGCTTCATTCGCAAGGGCCGCTGCAGGCATCGTTGCGCGACGGGAAATTGCAACTGAAACAAGTGCATATTGAAGGCACGAATGTGGATTTTGTTGTTGGCGGTACGATCGACCTGCTGAAGGGGTACGCACTTCGCCTGCATTCCGAGGGCACAATCAATGCGGCCCTGGCTTCGGTGATGAACAAGGACATTCAGTCCGCGGGCCAGGTGCAATTTGTGATGAACGCGCGCGGAACCGCCCACAAGCCGGATATGCAGGGGCGCGCCCAGTTAAGCCACATCAACCTGCACATGATGAACATCACCAACGGGCTGACCGACATGAACGGTACGATGGTGTTCGATCAGGACCGTCTGGTGGTGCAACAGCTGAAGGGCTCTTCGGGTGGCGGGGATTTGGAATTGAAGGGCTTTGTCGGCTATCAGAACGGGATCATCGTCGATTTGACGGCGACTACGCAGCAGGTCCGGATTCGCTATCCCAAGGGAGTTTCCAGTTCTGTGAACGCCAAACTGCGCCTGCTGGGAAACGCCGGCAGCCTGCTGGTCAGCGGGAATATCGAGCTGATGCGTTTTGGCATCGACAGCAACGTGGACCTGACCTCGCTGGCGACGGGCGGAGGCGGGGTTTCGGCCCCGATCGATCCATCTTCGCCGATGAATCGGGTGCATCTCGACATCCATGTCACCTCCGCGCCGGAACTCGGGTTCCAGAACTCCTTCGCCTCTCTGGCCGGCGACGTGAATCTGCGCATTCGAGGCACGGTGGAAAATCCTTCGGTGTTGGGAAGGATCGACATAAGCCAGGGTTCGGCTTCGTTTGCGGGAACGAAATACAATCTGCAGCAGGGCGACATTACTTTTGCCAACCCGGTGACCATCGCTCCAGAGATTGACGTGGAAGCGTCGGCGAGGGTGCAAAACTACGACATCATCATCAGCTTACATGGGCCGCCGAACAAGCTGGAAGTTTCCTATCGATCCGAACCTCCGCTGACCCAGGCCGATGTGCTGGCCTTGCTGGCGCTGGGCCGCACCAATGAGCAGGCGGCGATGTATGGCGAGCAGCAGCAGGCGGGCGCCAATTTGACTACGGAAGCTCTGCTGGGAGGGGCGCTGAATGCGGCTGTCAGCAGCCGGGTGCAAAAACTGTTCGGTGTGGGCAGCGTTCGCGTCGACCCGAATTTCGTCGGAGCGCTGGGTGAGTCTACGGCCCGCATCACGGTCGAACAGCAGGTGGGACGAAACCTGACCCTGACCTTTGCTACTAACGTGAACACGACGGCCCAGCAATTAATTCAGGGCCAACTTGATTTAACGCGGAACGTGTCGATTATCGCGGTGCGCGACGAAGCGAATGTTTTCAGCATGTACCTGCAGATTCGCGGTCGGCACAAATAAGTAAGGCTGACTGCAAGCATGGCAAGATCGGTAACAGAACGGGAGGGTGCAATGGAATTGGCCGTCACCATGGTGAAGGAAGCTGCCGCGGGGGCTCCGCTGGTGCTGCGCGGCGACTACGCTGCGGCGATCCGCCAGGCAGCGCAGATTGGGTACGACGCGGTGGAATTGCATGTACCGGACCCGGCGGAAGTGGACGTTCGCGAAATTCGTTCGGCCTGCGATGCGTCCGGCGTGGCAGTGTCCTCGATCGGGACGGGCCTGGCGTTTGTGCGTGACGGCTTGGCCTTAACCAGCCGCGACGAGCGAGTCCGGCAGCGGGCATTGGCTCGACTGCTGGATTTTGTTCGTCTTGGCGGGGAATTGGGCAGCGTCGTGATTGTGGGGTTGATCAAAGGGCTGGTGAAGGAATCCGGGGGACATTCCGAATATGAGTGCCACTTTAGGAAAGCCTTGGACGATTGTCTGGTGGCGGCGCGGGAATTAGAAGTGACGCTGGTGCTGGAGGCGATGAATCGTTATGAAAGCGACATCTTGAACACCATTCAAGAATGCGTACAATTTATCGAACGATTTGATTCCGAGTATTTGAAGCTCCATATCGACACCTACCACATGAATATTGAAGAGGACCGGATTGGCCGGAACATTGTGGCGGCAGGCAAGCACATTGGCCATGTCCACATAGCCGACAGCAATCGAGGATACCCGGGACTGGGCCACTACAATTTTGCGGAAACGATCGCAGCCTTGAACACGGTCGGGTACAAGGGCGCCCTCGCCGTCGAGTGCGTCCCTAAGCCGACACCGGAGCAGGCGGCCCTAGGCGCGTATGAATTTTTGCAAGGTGCTATGACGGCCCACCCCTCTACTCGACATGCATAGGATGAAAAGCTCGGTCAACCGTGCGGAATCGTACCCCATTGACAGCAACTTCTTCTATGTAAGTGGGTTAACACTGAAGGAATTCGGTGGGCTTCGAGGTCTTCGGGAGCGTAGACTACTCCACATCCAGACGGGCCGGCCGGAAGGCCAGCGGGCGAAGTGCGGAATGCAGAAGGAGTCGAGACCAATGCAAAACAAGGCGGTTGTATCCAGGTTGTTGATTGCGGTTTGTTGCGTGGGAATTACCGGAGTTGGAGCGCCCGTTCTGGTGGGTTCCGCAGCCTGCGTATTCGCGGCGGAAAACGGAAGTTCCGATGCGCAGCTGACCCGTGCAGTCAAGAGCGAGCTGAAAGGCAAGAACTTTCAGGACGTAACGGTGATGGTAGAAGACGGGACGGCGACGCTTTCCGGGCAGGTGAATCTCTACGCGTATAAGTTGGAGGCTATCAAAAAAGCGAAAAAGACGCGTGGAATCAAAGATGTGCGAGATAACATTGCCGTCGGCGGCCCCATCATTCCAGACAATGTGCTGCAAAGAAAATTGCTGGAAAAAATTGAAGTCGACCGGGTCGGCTATGGCCAGGTATTCGATGCCATCTCGGTGCAAGTGGCCAATGGCGTAGTGACGCTGGGTGGCCATGCCCTCGGTCCGATTGCACAACAGTCGGCGGTTTCTCTGACTGAATTCACGCCGGGGGTGAAAGAGGTCGTCAATCAGATCAATATCGATCCGACATCGACTTTCGACGATGGAGTACGGATCCAGGTGTTTCGCGCGATTTACGGGTATCCGGCGCTGCAGCGATATGCCATTGTTCCGTCGCGGCCGATTCGTATTTCCGTCCAGAATCAAAGGGTCACGTTGTACGGCATCGTGGATAACGAAATGGACAAACAGCTAGCCTACATGCGCGCAATGCAGGTGCCGAACGTTTTTCAGGTCACCGACGATCTGGTCGTTGGCAACGAGAAGCCGGAGAAGAGCAACAAATAGGCGGAACGGAATCGTCCGGTCATTTCTTGTTTCGTACCGGGCGGCGCGGCCTTGCCAAGCGGAAAAGCCGCGCCGTCGATTTTTCCGCGGGATACCGTGGAATGTTGGATCGGACTATTCGGCGTGGATCGCGCCTTTGCGGGCCCTGGCCTTGCTCAACATGAAGACCACTGGCAGACAGCCGAACGATGCCAACGCCAGATAGCGGAAGTCGTCCACATACGACAACAGCAACGCTTGCACGTTGAGAGAGCTGTAAATGCGGCCCAGGGTGCCAGCCCCGGCCATGGCCGTGCCAATCTTCGGTCCCAGCTGACTGATCCCCTGGCTGAGCTGCTCCTGGTAGATGCGACTGCTGGGGGTCAGGTTCTGGACCAGGTTGGCCTGGTGCAATTGCGAGTGCCGTGCCAGAAGGGTATCGGTGATCGAGATACCGATGCTGCCGCCGACATTGCGCAGCAGGTTGTAGAGACCGGTTGCATTTCCCATTTCCTGGTTGGACAGGCCGGCAACGGTAGTCGTCGAAAGGGGCACGAAGACCATTCCGGAGCCAAATCCGCTTAATATGATTGCCCACAGGAATGACCATGGGGAAATGGCCAGGTTGACCTCGCCAAACCAGATTCCGCAAATTCCGAACAGCAGGAATCCACCGCCGATCAGCCAGCGGTTGTCCATTTTCGACGTGAGAAGGCCGATCAATGGCATGGCAATGACGGCTCCAAGGCCGCGGGGGCTGACGGCAATCCCCGCATTAAAGGCAGGGTAGAGCATGACCTCCTGATAGAACAGCGGAAGCAGAGTAATCAGGCCATAGATGCATCCGCCAAACAATGCGATGAGGATGCAGCCGAGGGCAAAATTTCGATGGAGAAAGACGCGCAGATTCACCAGCGGTTTCTTTTCGTTCAACATGCGCCAAACGAAAGCAATGAAACAGACGATCATGATGGCCGTTGCCCAGCGAATCCACTCGGCGCCAAACCAGTCGTCCTCCTGGCCCTTGTCTAGAACTACCTGCAGGCATCCCAGCCAGATGGCCAGCAACCCAAGGCCAATTCCATCCAGCGGACCGGGCTTGGCATCGCGGATGTAATCTGGATCACGGACAAAGCGAGAAATCATAATCAGCGCCAGAATTCCGACCGGGATATTGATGTAGAACGTCCAGCGCCAGGAATAGGCGTCCGTCAGATAGCCACCCAGAGTTGGGCCCAGAATGGGTGCGACAACGACCCCGAGGCCATAGACAGCCATGGCCTGGCCACGCTTCTCTTCGGGAAAGCTTTCCAGCATGATGGCCTGCGAGATGGGTTGCAGAGCCCCTCCACCCGCGCCTTGCACAGCCCGTGCCAGCAGGATCATGGCCAGGCTGGTGGAGGCGCCGCAGGCGAAGGAACTGACGGTGAAGATGACGATGCAGGTGAGCAGGAAACGCTTTCGTCCAAACCGCTGCGCGCACCAGCCGCTGACAGGCAGAACGATGGCGTTGGCCACAAGATAGCTGGTGAGCACCCACGTTGCTTCATTCGTGCTGGCTGACAGACTTCCGGCGATATACGGCAGTGCCACCGAGGCAATGGAGGTGTCGAGCACCTCCATGAAGGTCGGCAGGACCACCGAAAGCGCGATGAGCCACGGATTGATCGGTTGTTCTTTGCTGACGGTCAAATTCGCTGGTCCCTAACTATTTTCGTGCTGCGTTTTTGATCTCTGACAGGGGTGTTCGAACTGGGTTTCCATCTTCCAGATTAGTTTTCCTGTTGCGGTGAACTAGCTGCCTCCCCCCAAAGGCCCGTTCTTTCAAGAATGGCTGCGTTTGCTCTGTTCCGCGGGTGTACGCCCACAGAAAAGCTGTTCTACCGGATTGAAATTAGATGCATCTGGGAATCGGTTCGTGGCAGGAATTGTATTGAGGACCGATGGATCCTCCGGCTCCCTCAGCATCGCGTCTATTTACGGATTGTACCGGCGGACGGCGACGAAAGATTTGAATCGAAATCGAATCATGGAAATGCCGCGCGCTTGCAGACCCACACGCTGTGAATCGATCGCGGTCAGGCTCTACACTGAAGGGACGCGCCTTCCGCATGGATTGCGAGCGCGCACAACCCCTGTTGAAAAGAAGGACCCTCTTGGAATGAGCGGCAGTCTCGGCACCACGCTGGAAATGATTAAATGGGAGCATTCTGTGTTTGCGCTGCCGTTCGCGCTGACCGGCGCGATGCTGGCTGCGCGCGGGCTGCCCCCGTGGCGCATTTTATTTTGGATCGTCGTCTGCATGATTGCGGCGCGCTCCGCCGCCATGGCGTTCAACCGGTGGGCGGATGCGGAGATCGACCGTGTCAATCCACGCACAGCCAGCAGGGCCATCCCGGCGGGGTTGCTCAGCCGGCAATTCACGATTGGCTTCACAATTGTTGCGGCGGCGATCTTCCTGTTGGGAGCGAGTCGGCTGAACCGGTTGACGCTGGAACTTGCCCCGGTGGCGCTGGCAGTGATCTTTTCTTACTCCTATGCAAAACGGTTCACCCACTGGTCGCACCTGGTGTTGGGGCTGGCGTTGGGGATTGCTCCGTCGGCGGCGTGGATTGCGGTGCGCGGTTCGCTCGATCCGCGCATCCTGGTGCTGACGGGCGCAGTGTTGTTCTGGGTGGGCGGCTTCGATGTACTGTACGCGTGTCAGGACTACGAACATGACTTAAAGGCGGGGCTGCACAGCGTTCCGCAGGCCTTTGGATTGAATGCAGCTTTCTGGATTGCGAGGACGATGCACCTGGCGATGCTGGTTCTGTTAGCGGCCTTGATCGTGTTGTTTCATCTGGGCTGGATTTCTGCATTTGGCGTCGTTGCCGTGGCGGCGATGCTGCTGTATGAGCATCGACTGGTCTCTCCGTGCGATCTGAGCCGGTTGAACGCGGCCTTCTTTACCATGAACGGAATAATTTCCTTTGTATTTTTCCTGGCGGTTGCGACGGACCTGCTGCACCGGAAATAGAGAGCGCAGGCGACAGCTAGAACGGATTTCCTATCGGTGTAGTTGAAGCGGTAAATCTTCGCGCGGCTTTTTCCCAAGAAAAGCCGCTCATCATTGAACTCGGATAGCTATAGGAATAGGAAATCCGCTTCTAGAACGCCCCCAGGGGAGCCATTCCTGAGGGCGTTTTCCGCGGCAGCAAATCGATCGGCGTGTATGTTCTGTTGGTCTCGGTCATAGGACGGCTACGCGGTCCGGTTGGAAGCCTTATTCATGCGATGCTGTTCCTTGATGGCATCGATTTTTTCGTTGACGCGATTCTTCGTGTCTTCCACCTTGCGGGAGATGTTCTCGCGAGTATCGTTGCTGTTTTGTTCGACGGTCTTGTTGGTTGCATCTTTGAGATTGCCCCAGGTTTCCTTGGCTGCGCCCTTCACCTGGTCGGCTACGCCGCGGTTGGCTAGTTTGTCGTTGCCGACTGCTTTGCCGACACTCTGCTTGATTTTGCCTGCAATCTGATCGACTTTTCCTGCTACGCGATCTTTATTCATGGGGATTGCTCCTTTTTATATCGCATATCGGCTCCGTGTGGGTTGATGGAACCGACTCTGCGTGACGGTTGCAATGGGGCGCCTTGCGATTTCTTGCAAGACAGCCTCGCTGATTGGTGAACGAGCTAAATTCCTGTGCGCCGTCCGCCGATGATTGCGAAGATCAAGACCACAACGGCAATGATCAGAAGAACATGGATATACGCGCCGAGCACATGAAAGCCGACAAATCCGAGCAGCCACAAAACGAGAAGAATTACAAAAATGGTCCACAACATTTGTTTTGTCTCCTTACGACCGAAGCCAGTACCTGTGATAAGTTGCGCGTAAGCGGGAAGAAGGTTGCCGCCGGTCGTAAATTAATTCCTGTTTCACTTTATTCGAGGGGGGGCTCGATGCAAGTTGCGATCCAAGGAGAGCTTGGCTCTTTCAGCCACGAAGCTAGCCTGATGCTAGTTCCGGGGGGCACGATTGTGCCGTGTGCCGCGGCCGGAGCTGTGCTGGAAGCGCTGGGCAGCGGTCGTGTCGATGCTGCGGTGATTCCTGTGGAGAACAGTCTGGCGGGTTCGGTGATGGATTTTTACGATCTGTTCTTCGCGCATGAATTTGTTGTGGAGCGCGAACTGGAAATGCGGATCCGTCACAACCTGATGGTCGCGCCAGGTGTCGCGATGGAAACGGTGCGGCAGGTGTTGTCGCATCCCGTAGCGTTGGCACAGTGCAAACGGTTTTTCGCCGCGCATCCGCAATTGGAGGCGATTGCTTTTTATGACACCGCCGGTGCGGTTCGGCACGTGACGGAGTTGAAGCAGGACCATCTGGCGGCCATCGGCAGCAAGCAGGCGGCGAAGCAGTATGGCGCCAGCATTCTAGAGGAAGGCATTGAAGACCGGGAAGAGAGTTACACTCGCTTCTGGCTGATTCGTCGGCTGGGCTCGGCCGCAAAGGAAACGGCGCCGACGAAGCTGTCGGTCGCATTTGTGCTGGAGAACCGACCCGGTGCGCTGTTGCAGGCGCTGAATACGTTTGCCGCGCGTCAGTTGAACCTGACCAAGATCGAGTCGCGCCCCATGACTGGCCGCCCATGGGAGTACATGTTCTATGCCGACGTCACAGTCCCGGGAAATGAGGAGGCAGACGCGGCACTCTTTGACCTGAGAAACCTTTGTTCCACAGTGAAGGAATTGGGGCGATACCGCGCTCTGAATCCTGCATCAAAAAGATAAAAGATAGAGAGAACGGGCGGCCGATGCCATTTGGGAACGCACCGTGATTCTGTTTTCGTGATATGATCTGCCTGGGCGATAATG
>JBKQVW010000097.1:0-17948 GCA_052142955.1 Acidobacteriaceae bacterium
TCGCCGTGATCACGAGCCCGGTGGCCTGCCCCTCGCGGCCCATCATCTTCTGGAGCGTCTTGATCGGGATGATCAGGGCGCCGCTCTCGAACAGGCTCTCGCTCTCGAAGATCCCGACGACCTGGAATGTCTCTCCCGAGACGTCGACCGGGTCGCCCACCTTCTTGTCGAGGTTCAACGCCAGCACCCGCCCGAGCATGGCCGCCCTATAGCACCGCCAACGGGCCGACACTGGCAATTCGACCAGCCAGGCGTAGATCAACTCTGGGCCGAAAAAAGAATTGCCTTCTCCCGCGGCGGCAAACCGCGTTTGAAAACTTACATCAAAAACCTGCCGGGAGTTGCTGTGCGCGATATTTGGATAGACATTGAGCCGCTCAATTCTGCAGCAGCTGAGCGACTTGGCTATCCGACGCAGAAGCCGGAAGCCCTGCTAGAACGCATCATTAAGGCAAGCAGCAATGAGGGCGACGTGGTGCTGGATCCTTTTTGCGGATGCGGCACGACGATCCAGGTGGCGCAGCGACTAAATCGGCGATGGATCGGCATTGATATTACGCATCTGGCGATTGGGCTGATCAAAAAGCGGCTCTCCGATGCATTTGGCGAAGGAATTCGCAAAACCTACGAAGTGACCGGAGAGCCAACGACGATTGACGAGGCGCGCGCTCTTGTCGCCGAGCCGGATAAATACCAGTTCCAATCGTGGGCGTTAGGGCTGGTGGGCGCGCGGCCTGCGGAACAAAAGAAGGGTGCGGATCGCGGCATCGACGGGCGCCTCCCATTCAAAGACGACAACAGCGGACGATTCAAGGACATTCTCTTTTCCGTGAAGGCTGGCGGCGTGACGGTCTCGCAGATTCGCGACCTGCGCGGGACGCTGGAGCGCGAGAAGGCCGAAATTGGCGTCTTCCTTTGCTTCGAGCCTCCGACCCGACCGATGATGAAAGAGGCTGCCGAGGCTGGATTTTATAAATCGCCTGACGGGACGAGCTATCCACGTATGCAAATCTTGACTGTGAGGCAGTTATTAAATGGCCAGCAGGTGGAGTACCCGCGCTACGCACGGGACTACGCATTCAAACGCGCTCCGCGCAGCCGGGGCACGGCGGCGGAAAATATGGATTTGCCGCTGGAAATGGAATGATTTTCCTCCCACTCCCACATCTCATCCGCCGCGGCGGAAGAGATGTGGGGCACCCAGGTTTTTGAGCCGCGAGGATCATCCGTGCGATAGGATAATGGTCGATTCCCAATCGAACAGGGGGTTTGCACGATGACACAGCAATTAAGCGACACACCCATCAATCCTGCAGATGAGACGATCCGGATAGGGCCGCTGGTGGTGCGGTTTTTGCTGACGGGAGAACAATCGAATGGCAGCGTGGCCATCTTTGAGCTGACGGTGCCGGGCGCGCAGCGGCTGCCGGTGCCCGCGCATAGCCACGACCATTACGAGGAGACCATCTACGGGCTTGAGGGTGCGATCACGTGGACGGTGGATGGCAAGCCAATCGACGTAGGACCGGGGCAGGCGCTCTGCATTCCGCGGGGCGCGGTGCACCGCTTCGATAACAATGGAAGCCAGGATGCGAAATCGGTGTGCGTGATCTCCCCGGCTGCGCTGGGCCCGGAGTATTTTCGCGAAGCTGCCGAAATACTGAAAGCGTCTGCCGGTGGACCGCCGGATCGAGCCAAGATGGCGGAGCTTATGCGCCGTTACGGTCTGACAATGGCCCCGCCTGCGCCGCAGGCCTAATGGACGTTCGCGAACATTTTCCTTCCACCCTTCGCGAGGAAGCCGCGAAGGATGGGGCACCCAGGCGGAAGAATTGTGCCGCGACCAACTCCCACATCTCAGAATCGAGATGTGGGGCACCCAGGTTTTTGAGCTGCGAACATCTTCGCGGGGCGGGGCACCCGGATGTTCGATGGCGGAGCGGCGTCAGATGCGGTGCAACGGCTCGATTGCGGAAGTGGTATTTTCTTCCCACACCGGACCGGGCATCATGAAGCGCGCGTAGACGAAGATGGTAATGCCAATCAGCAACGGGATCAGGCCGAAGTAATAGACAGGCACACGGTGTACGACGGCCGCTAGACTGATCATGAGGCCAACGCCGGTGGCTGCCGTGACCAGGCCGCCAAGGATGAGGCCTCCGCGCCGTTTCTCCTGGGCCAGCCGGTGCTGCTCCCGCAAATACTGGAGCGCCGCGTTGCCACCCGCCTCGGGGGACTCGGCAATCTTTTTCAGCAGATCGTTCTTATAGTAAAGTTCTCGTTCCCTGGCACGGGTACCGGCCCAGGCCGCCACACCAAGGAAAGTGAAAAGACAAATGCTGCCAATGCTTAACCATACGAAGACTGCTACGCCTGGATCCATGGGAATCCTCCTCTGAAGCAAGTGTCGGTGAAATTTCTCGTTCCATTGGGTGAGACAGACTAAAGTTATTTCCGGTTGCATTTTCTTAGGGGGCAGCGCAAAAAAGAAAACGCAACCGTTGGTCGCGGAGCGGAGTCGTACCCATTGAGGGCCGAATGAGCGCCAGCGAAGATCAAGTCGACGTTGCCCGCGTGCTCGCGGGAGAGATCGCTGCGTTTGAAGGCATCGTGCGGCGCTGGCAGGGGCCGCTGATCAACCTGGCGTACCGATTTTGCCGCGACCGCGGGCGCGCGGAAGAGATGGCGCAGGAGGCGTTTCTGCGGGCGTATCGCGGGCTGCCGAAGTGGCGCGGAGATGCGGCGTTTTCCACCTGGCTGTTCGCGCTGGCGACGAATGTGTATCGGTCGGAGCTGCGGAGGATTCCTGCCGGCGCCACGCCGCTGGAAGAGATTGCCGAGCCAAGCGATCCGCGTGCGATCGACGGCGGCCTGGAAGAACTGGACCGCGACCGGGCGGTGCGGCGCGCTGTCGACACACTGCCGCCAAAATATCGCGAGGCGCTGATCTGTTTTTATTTTCAGGAAATGGATGTTCCCACCGCGGCCGCCGGACTGGGGATTGCGGAAGGCACCCTGAAAGCAAGGCTGTTTCGCGGGCGCAAGCTTTTGGAAGGCAAGCTGACATCGTTGCTGGACGCGAGGCGTACCCACTCGTACGCATGTCCGAAGGAGACCGCATGAACGCGAACGATCTGGATCGTTTGTTGATGGAGACGGAGGAGATTGTGCCGTCGTCCGGCTTTGTCGCCTCCGTGATGCAGGCGGTGCGTGAGGAGGCCGCCGCGCCCGCGCCGATTCCGTTCCCATGGAAGTGGGCGCTGCCGGGATTGATTGTGAGCGTGGCGCTGGCGTTGGGACTGATCGTCCCGTGGATTTTCCGTGGTGTGCACAGCGGCCATTCGATGGTTGCAGCAGCGACGGTGACGCCTCACACGAATCTTTTATCGATGGTGCCGCACGCGCAGATTGCGACTTCCACCGTGGTCGCGCTGGAGTGGAGCGGGCTGGCGCTGCTGCTGAGCTTCGCTGCCGTATGGTTCTCGATGCGGATTGCGATGGTCAAGGAGTAGCTGCGAGTAGTTGCCGGTGCGAGATTGAAATTTTTTCTGTTGAGACATGCTACTCACATCCCTCGCGGAGAAGCGGCGAAGGATTCAGCGCGGCGGGTTGTCTGTCGACCGCGGAAAAACCATCAATTCGTTTCGATGGGCTGCAACTGAGCATGCGGCGATGCTGCATCGTTGCGGTTTTGCCGTCGTCTACCAAGTAGGGGCGCGATTGCGGATGGCCATCTGCCGCAACAGCGCCTACGACGATGCCGAATTGCAGGCAAATCCATCCTCAGGAGCACAAGAAATGAATATGAATCACGCACGGTCGTATACGCTGGGAATTGCAGCTGCTCTGATTTCCGTTCCCATGTATGCGGCGATGAATGCCCAGCCGCAACACTTCAATCTGGTCAGCGCCAATGCGGTACTGACGCAACCGCTGAATTCAAGGTCGTCCCGAAAGGGGCAGAGTGTGACCGCCAAGCTCACCTCCAACGTAAAGACCGCCGAGCGGATGGAGTTGCCGAAGGGAACGGTATTGACGGGAAAAGTGGAGCAAGTGCGGACGGCATATTCCAATGGAAACCGCTCGAGAATCAGTATTCTGTTCAACGAAGCTCAGCTCGACAATGGCCGGGAAATTCCCATCAAGGCGACGCTGCTGGCAGCCTATCCGCCGGCGCCATACGACGTGACCATGGGCCCCGACTCCTACATGCTCCATCAGCCGCGCAATATTCCCAGCGATCAGAAGATCATTCAAGAGCCCGGCACGCTGAGTCATATCGCGTTGCATAGCGCCGTGCAGAGCAACGTCTCCGGTGTTTTCCTCAGCAAGAACCACAGCATCAAACTGGAGCGCGGCACGCGGCTGCAACTGGCCATCGCTCCGGAGACAAGGTCTTCCTCGACGATGAGCGGGTCCTAACCCGGCGCGGGTACGCGCTCTCGCCAGCGCGCATACCGTACACAAGAAAAATGCTCCAGATACGCCGCAAAGTCCGTGGCTGATTTGGAGCATTTTTTTGGAGGAAGTCCGATTTTCCGGTGCGCGATCCAGGCGCGAGGGACGGAGGACGTATCTTTGGCCGCGGCAACTCGTTCGTATTCAGGTAAACTGAAGCGCAACTGGAGATATTCGACTTGAGAAGAAATTTCATGGCGCTCCTGTTGTTGGGCTTTCTGAGCGGTGCGGTATCTGCCCAGGACCAGGCACCCGCGCTTCTGGTGCACGCGGCCCAATGTCTGGCGACGAAGAAGCTGCTGCCAACCTCTGGAGCGACTTCCCTCAGCCTGGGATCCTGGATGGATACGACGTCGTACCCGGGAAAGAAAGTTCTGTACGTGATGGCGACTTCGGGTTCGAATCATTCCGCGGGCAGGGTGTTTTCCATCTTTTTCAAGGAAAGACATCATCGCCAGCTTTTCGACATACAAAACAGCGCCATCTTTGTCCGCTCGAACGATGGCAAGGGGAGCATCAACTTCGTCGTGCCGCCTTTAGGCGGTGCGGACTCGGAAGGATCCTTTGTTTCCGCGATCCAGCAGCTGGAAGGGCAGCCCAGGTTCACGGTTTCAGGCGCGCAACTAACCGCTCCCATTAGCCACACCACCTGCAGTTCATATACGGACAACGATCAACCGTAGCGGCGCGCCGCCGTGGTCTTCACCGTTTCCGGTGCGTCGTTTTGGTAGATTTGGAAGGTGGAGGGACGCGTTGCGCCTGCAGTGAGAGGGTTGGCGTGGCCAGCTTTTCCTGAAGTTCCCGTGTGAGGATGTCGAGCGGAATCTTGCCCAGGGGACGAAGGCTTTGGTATCGGACATTGAGAGCGATGCCGGAGGGAGCCAGCGCCAGGTCGAAATCCTGAAGGGGCGCTTCAGGAGGCCAGATACTCTGGACAACCGGCGTGACGCGGGCAAGCAGCTCCTGCTGTATTTGCTCGACCGATGCTATGACCGGCTTGGGCGCGGGAGGCGGCGGCGGGACGACCAATTTCTGCATCAACTCAGCGAGCTCGCTCTGGCTGGCGATGCTGGCCACGGAGACCTCGGCCCTTCGCCCGGAGCGTCGCTCAATCTCCCGCTCGGCTTGCTGCAACTTTGCGTCGGAAACGTCTCGCGTCGAAATCAGCCGGACGGCGACGCTTTCGCGTCCGACCTCGACCTGCTGCGATACCAGCGCTCCCGGAGGAAGGAGTTGTGTCACGACATCCTGGACGACACCCCGTGCCAGGGTTTCTCCCGCGACCTGCATCAGCGCGGTCCTCAGCGGGACAGCAATGACGGCGAGCAGAACGGCCAGCATCAGGATGCGCCAGCGCAATTGTCCGCTGTTGGCCAGTGCTCGCCCCAGGGGGCCCTGGGACAGCTTTTCGGCGAAGCGTTCGCCTTTCCTGGATTCTTCCATTTCCGACCGAACCACAGGCGAATTCATCCCGACCAGCAGGAACACTAGAAAGGCGCTGCTGACAATGGCCACCAGGTTGGTCAGGAAGAGCAAGCCGGCGCCGCCCATGATGTGGGTGTTCACGCCGCTGCCCAATCCAAAGCCCATGGCGCATAGCGGCGGCATTAATGCCACCGCTATGGCCACACCCGGCAGCGTGGTCACCGTACCGTCTCCGCCGGTTCGACAGACCGCCACGGAACCGGCTAATCCGGAAAAAAGCGCGATGCCCAGGTCGAGCAGATTGGGGCTGGTTCGGGCAAGGACCTCCTGGGTGACGGAGTGAAAGGGCAGCAGCCACACGATACACGCGGAAAGTACGATTGCCAGAGAGATGCTGGCGACCAGGTTGGCCACGGCTTTCAGGGCCAGATACAAATCCCCGGCGGCCAGCGCCAGTCCCAGGGCCATGATCGGTCCCATCAGGGGCGAAATGAGCATGGCGCCGATGATGACAGCCGGACTGTTTAAGACCAAGCCCAGGACGGCAATGCCGGCAGAAAAAATGATCTCCAGCCAGTAGTTGACGCTGGACATGTCCGCAGTGGAATAAATCTGCGCATAGACCTTCGGCTTGTTTTGCTGGTCGATTTTCAGCCAGTGTTGCAAGCCAGCGGGTTGCGGGATTCGATCATCCGGTGGAACCGCCATTTTCTCGTGATCCTTTGGTCTGTCAACTTTGCGAATATATTTCGTGAACGGTCCGAACGCGCCAAGGCTGCACAAAGGAAACGATTCAGCTTACCACCGGGGGGAAGGCCGATCCAAGGAAAGACCGGTCCAATTCCGGATTGCCGAATGAGGGAGAGATCGCTGGCCAGCGCCGGGACACAGCGACCATTGACCGCGACCCCATACAATGCAGAAAGCATGTCGCTTTCCTTCCGCATACAAAGCACACACGGCACGGCGCGGCGCGGGATCATGACGCTGCCGCACGGCGCGGTGGAGACGCCGATTTTTATGCCAGTGGGCACGGCGGCCACGGTGAAGGCGGTGCCGCAGCAAGTGCTGGAGCAGGTCCACACGCAGATCCTGCTGGGCAATACCTATCACCTATATTTGCGGCCCGGACATGAGCGGATTCGCCGCCTGGGCGGGCTGCACAAATTTATGAGCTGGCCGCACCCGATCCTGACGGATTCGGGCGGCTTTCAGGTGTTCAGCCTGAACCATCTGCGCAAGGTGACGGAAGAGGGCGTCGAGTTTCGCTCGCACATCGACGGCTCCGCGCATTTCTTTTCGCCGGAGCATTCGATGGAGGTGCAGATTGCGCTGGGCGCGGACATTGCCATGGTTTTCGATGAGTGCACGGAGTATCCAGCGACACGGGAACGGGCCCGGACCTCGCTGGATCTGACGCTGCGGTGGGCGCGCCGCAGCCGCGACTATTTTCATGCGCACGCGGGAGAAGTTCCGTGGACTGCCGAGTTCGGCGGCAAGACGCCGAGCCTGTTTGGGATTGTGCAGGGCGGGATGTTTGAAGATTTGCGCCGCGAGTGTGCGGAGCGGCTGGTGGAGCTGGACCTGCCGGGCTATGCCATTGGCGGGTTGAGTGTGGGCGAGCCGCGGGAACATACCCGCGCCGTGATTGCGTCGACGCTGGCGCTGCTGCCGGCGGACCGGCCGCGCTACGTGATGGGCGTGGGCTATCCGGATGAGATTGTGGAATATGCGGCGATGGGCGTGGACATGATGGATTGCGTGTTGCCGACGCGGGCGGCGCGGCATGGCCTGCTGTTTACGTCGGAGGGCCGGATGAACATTAAAAATCAGCGGTATGCGGAAGACCAGAATCCGCCCGACCCGGCGTGCGGATGCATGGTATGCGGGCGCTATACGCGGGCGTATCTGCGACATCTGGCGATGTCGAAGGAGCCGCTGGGCGGCGCGTTGAACAGCATCCACAACCTGTATGCCTACCTTGACACGATGCGGTCGGTACGCGATGCTATTTCCCTAGGGGCGCTGGACGAATTGGTCGCGCGTAAGCGGGGACGCGCCCGCCAACATGATGTAAGCTAGAAGATTCAGGGAAATATTCAGACGGTCTATATCAGGTGGTCTGCGGTACTCCCGTTCAGAGAGTTAAGGGAATAGATGCGCGCAAATGGAAATGGGAGCGGCACGCAGGTTCCTGTTCCGTGAATTTGTGCGTCGTCTTGAATGCAAGAACCGGCAGGACATATATAGCAGGACCCTCGGCCCGCCTCGTAAAAAAGACTGGATGCCCGAAGACAAGAGGAAAAGTATCGCATGGCAAGTCTCGTATTGTTCGCCGCGAACCCGCTGCAAAGCCTGACCACGTTCGCGCCCTTCATTCTTATTTTTGTCGTCTTTTATATGTTCATGATTCGCCCCGGCCAGCGGCGCCAGAAGACCTGGCAGGAAATGCTGTCCAAGTTGAAGTCCGGCGATCGCGTGACGACGACGGGCGGCATCCGCGGCGTGGTGATCTCTGTCAAGGACGACGTGGTCCAACTCCGTGTGGCGCCGGACAATCTCAAGCTGGAAGTCGTGAAATCCGCCATCGCCACCGTCACCACGGCCGAGGATGCAATCAAGTCATGAAGCGTTTTGCCAGTCCCATGTGCTCACAATTCCGTACCACCCCTGTAGACCCCAATGCGTAAGAACCTCACTGGAAAAACCATCCTCATCGTTGCCATTCTGCTGGTGTTCATCGGCGGCATCATTGGCATTCCCAACGGATTCAGTCCGGCGGCGCTGAAGCAGTCGATTACGGACCGCATCCACCTTGGACTCGATTTGAGCGGCGGCACCCACCTGATTTTGCAGGTGATGGTGGCGGAAGCGGTCGGCTCCACCAGCGACAGCGATCTGCAGCGCATCATTACAGACCTGCAGACGGCGGGCGTGACCGGAGCGACCGCGACCAAGCCCAACCCGAAAACGGAGCCGCAGATCATTACGGTCACCGGCGTGCCGCTCAACAAGGACGACGCGGTGCGTTCCGCACTGGAAGACCAGTTCTCGACCCAGTACAGCATTCAGTCGGGAGCCGACAACTCCTACACGCTGACGATGAAGCCTTCGGTGGTGCGGGACATCGAGACGCGCGCGCTGGACCAGTCGAGAGAAACCATCTATGAGCGCATCAATCGGCTGGGCGTCAGCGAGCCGGTGGTTGAGATCTACGGACCGGGCACGAATGAGATTCTGGTGGAACTGCCGGGCATCGAAGATCCAGGCCGGGTGAGGGACGTAATTCAGTCGACGGCGCGGTTGGAAATTCACGAAGTGCTGGGCGGCCCCTATTCGGACCAGCAGAGCGCGCTGCAGGGAAACGGCGGAACGTTGCCTCCGAATTCCGAGCTGCTGAAGTCCGATGCCGGCTCGGACACGGGCGGTCAATATTATCTGCTGAACAGAATCCCAATTGTGTCCGGTACCGAGTTCCGGGATGCCCAGCCTTCGGTGGACGTGAACGGACGTCCCGATGTCAGCTTTACGCTGACCACTTCCGGGGGCAACAATTTTTACAAATATACCAGCGCCAACATCGGCAAGAGCATGGCGATCGTACTCGACAATTCTGTGCGCGAAGTGGCGACCATCCAGGGCGCCATCCGCGACCAGGGACAGATTTCCGGCGGCGGCATTTCGAAAGAAGAAGCGCAGAATTTGTCGCTGATGCTGCGCACCGGCGCGCTGCCCGCTTCCATTCACTTCCTGGAAGAGCGGACCATTGGGCCGTCGCTGGGCGCGGACTCGATCCGCCACGGTGTGGAGGCTGCGATCGGCGGCCTGCTGGCGGTGCTGATCTTTATGCTGTTCTATTACCATGGTGCGGGCATCAATGCGGACTTGGCCCTGATCCTGAACCTGGTGATCCTGCTCGGGTTTATGGGGTACGCGCAGGCGACGCTGACCTTGCCGGGGATTGCCGGGGTGATCCTGACGATCGGTATGGGCGTCGATTCGAACGTGCTGATCTTTGAGCGAATACGAGAGGAACTGCGGGCCGGCAAGTCGCCCGCGGCCGCCGTCGATCAAGGGTTCGCGCACGCGTTCCAGACCATTATCGACACCCACGTGACAACCATCGTGTCGGCCGCCATTTTGTTTCTGTTCGGGACCGGGCCGGTGAAGGGATTCGCCGTTACGCTGACCTTTGGTTTGCTGGCGAATCTGTTTACCGCGGTCTTTGTCTCGCGCGTCATTTTTGAAGCGCATCTGAACCGCGGACAGCGGGGCGAGCCGATTTCGATCGGTTAGTCGTACAACGCCGCTGAGTGAACGCAAGGCAGCGGCGGAGTAGAAAAAATAAGAGCTTGTAGCAAGCATCGGAGTACGGCGTGGAATTTTTTGGTGAAGTAAATATCGACTGGCTGGGGAAGAAGTGGTATTTCCTGGGCTTCTCTCTGATCTTCAGCATTGCGGGCTTGCTGTCGCTGTTCTTCTGGCACCACCTGCCGCTGGGCGTCGACTTCAAGGGCGGCACGCTCATCTATTTGAAGTTCGAGCAGACCCCGAACCTGAACCGCATTCGCAGTGCCGCCGACAGTGTGGGCCTGCACGATGTGAACATGGTGCGGTTTGGCCACCCGGAGGACAATGAAATCATTGTCTCTCTTCCGCAGCGCGACACCAAGGAGACTTCGCTCGATGCCGGCCGGACGGCCATTGTGCATACATTGCAGCAAAACTATACATCGAACGGAGCGGCGAATGCAGGCAAGCTCGATCTCGACAATGCCACCCGTGAATCGCTGGCGGACTTTCTGACCAATGCAGATCCGTTGCATCTGGCGAATCCGGCGGTGGAAGAGATTCAGTATCCGCAAATCGCGGAAACCATTTTGAACTATCGCGATAAGGTGAAGGACGGCCTGATCGGATCGATTACGGACCTGCAGGGCAAGGTCGAGCCCGGGGTGGTCTCGGCGCTGCAGCAGGGCGCGTATTTGTCCGGCTTTACGGTGCGCAACACCGAGATTGTGGGGCCGCAGGTGGGCGCGCAACTGCGTCAGAAGGCCATCTTTGCCACCTTGTATTCGCTGGCGGGAATGCTGGTGTATCTCTGGTTCCGGTTTGAGCTGATCTACGGTGTCGCTGCCGTGGTGGCGGTCTTCCACGATACGCTGATTACGGTGGGCGCATTCAGTCTGGCCAATCGCGAGATGACGCTGACCGTGGTGGCTGCGATCCTTACGCTGATCGGCTATTCGATGAACGACACCATCGTCGTCTTCGATCGCGTCCGCGAGAATTTGAAGCTGATTCGTCGCGGCACCCTTTCCGAGATTGTGAACAAGAGCATTAACCAGACGCTGAGCCGGACCGTGTTGACCTCCGGCCTGACATTTTTGACGGTCTTGGCCCTGTTTCTGTTCGGCGGCGAAGTTTTGAACGGTTTCTCGTTCGCGCTGGTGATCGGCATCCTGATCGGCACGTATTCCTCGATTGCCGTGGCTGCGCCGATGCTGGTGGCGTATCAGGACTGGCGGGGCAGGCGCGGGAAGGCTGCGGCCATGCCGGCTGGGAAACGAGCAAAAGTGTAACGGTAAGAACGCTTTAGCAGGGATGGCAGGGAATCCGGCGCCACCTCCGCATGCTCCTCCAGTGGCCGGTGAACGATTTGGATCACACGGGTGCAAGTGGGATGGCCGAGAAAGATTTCAGGATTGTGAAAATTCCGGGAACTTTCGCCGGTACGTCCGGTGTCTAAGAGAAAACAAGGTTTTAAGGCGAAGAGTACGAGGGGGTCTGCTATGTTCGAAGACAGCTTATTTGAGTCAGCTGGAAAGCTGAAAACAAAAAGCAAGTATTGGATGCTCGCCACCGCGATTTTGAATGCGAGCGTGATTGCGATTCTGATTCTGATTCCTCTCATTTATCCGGAAGCGCTCCCGAGTCAGGCCCTGGCAACCTTGCTGGTGGCGCCTCCGCCGCCTCCGCCTCCGCCTCCGCCACCCCCGCCGGAGGTGAAAGTTGTCCAGGTGCACGTGGAGTCGATGGCCGACCAGTTGACAGCGCCCAGCAAGATTCCAAAGACCATTAAGATGGTGAAGGACCTGGCGCCTCCGCCGCAGGGAATTACCGGTGGCGTGGCGGGTATGGGCGGCCTAGGCGGCAGCGGCGGCGGTGTGATCGGCGGCATTCTGGGCAGTATGGGGAATGGTCCGGTCGTCAAGGTAGCGCCGCCAAAAAAGATCACGGTCTCGTCGGGTGTTGAGGCGAGCAGGCTGATCGACGAAGTCGAGCCCCTCTACCCGCCGATCGCGAAGGCTGCCCGAATTCAGGGCACAGTGGTACTGCAGGCAACGATCGGCAAGAATGGGACAATTCAGGACCTGAAGGTGGTGAGCGGTCCCGCCATGTTGCAGGAGGCGGCGTTGGAGGCTGTACGCCGCTGGCGGTATCGTCCGACCGTGTTGGATGGGGTTCCTGTCGACGTCGATACCACAATCAGTGTTGTTTTCACTCTGAATGAGTGATAACTTCGCTTTCATTCGCTCTAAAAAGCTGTAAGCCCGGTAATAAACAAAGCAAGCTTATCCTTAAGGAGGATAAATTCCTGTGATTCTCGCACACGTATCGCAATTTGTTCCGCACACGGCTTCCATGGCCGCGTTCTTCCAAGATCAGCAGCAGGTCGGCTTCAGTGTTGTGGATATGTGGCACAGCATGGGCTGGTTGCCAAAAGCCGTAGTGTTCCTGCTCCTGATCATGTCGGTGTGGTCGCTGGCTGTGATGATTGACCGCGCCCTGTATTTCTCGGCTGCCCGCAAGCAGAGCCGGGAATTCGCCCCCAAAGTAGCCGGTGCGCTGAAGGAAGGCCGCCTGGATGAGGCGATCAAGGTCGCCGACCGCAGCAAGAAATCCCATCTGGCCGAAGTCGTGACCGCTGGACTGCAGGAGTTCCGCAATTACGGCAGCGGCGGCACCGTGACTGAAGACCAGGTCGAAGCCAGTCAGCGCGCACTGGAACGGTCGGAAGCCATTGTGCATGCCAAACTGAAGCGCGGCTTGGGCGGTTTGGCCACCATCGGTTCGACGGCGCCCTTCATCGGACTGTTCGGAACGGTTATCGGTATTCTCGACGCGTTCCAGGCGATCGCCACGCAGAAGACTTCCGGCATCGGCGCAGTGGCCGGCGGTATTTCCGAGGCGCTGGTTACCACCGCCTTCGGTCTGTTCGTTGCCATCCCCGCCGTGATGGCGTTCAACTACTTCACCAATCGCGTGGAAGCTTTCGACGTCGAAATGGACAACTCCTCCAGCGAGCTGGTGGATTACTTCCTGAAGCAAGGTACGCGCCGCTAACGGGAAGCCTGGAAGTTCAGGAAACGGTTTCACACAGGAATCACGGATGCGGCCGGCGAAGCTTGAGAACTTCGCCGGTCCACCGGGCCGAACCTGAAAACATTTTGGGCTATGTTCGATGCCCCTTGTGCGGTGTGGGGATTTAGACCTCTGGGAGTTTTGTTATGGGAATCGCAAAAAGAGACGAAGGCAAAAAAGTCAATTCCGACATCAACGTGACCCCGATGGTCGACGTGATGCTGGTGTTGCTGATCATTTTCATGGTCGTCACGCCGATGTTGAACAACAAGGTGAACGTCGACCTGGCCAGGACGGTGAGTGCGGTGCCGATGCCGGACGCCGATCACGAAGACACGGTGAAAGTGTCGATTGTGCGCGATGGCCGAGTGTACTTGGGGGCCAATCAGATTTCGCTGGCCGATCTTGGTCCCAAGGCGCAGGCCATGTTGGAAAACAAGCCGAACAAGACGGTGTATATCCGGGCCGATGCACGCGCGAAGTACGGCATTGTGATGGACGCAATCGACAATCTGCGTACCGCCGGAGTCGATGAAGTGGGTTTCCTGACGGAGCCGGAGCCGGAATCGACGCCGCCGCCCAATCAAAAGACCCCGTCCAATCCATCCGGCACCTAGCACATTAGGATGGAAGCGCGTGTCGCGGGAAGGATTCCCGGTCACGCCGTTGGCAACGCACATGGAACCTAGCAAAACGCGGGCGGTCGCATGCATTACACCGCATTTTTCTGAAGCGAGGACAATCTTATGTCAATGACAACGGGTAGCAGCAGCGGACTTTCTTCCACGCCGAACGTTACCCCCCTGATCGACGTGCTGCTGGTGTTGCTGATCATTTTCATGGTGATCACGCCGACCACGCCGCACGGCCTGGATGCCCTGGTACCGCAGCCGCCAAAAAATCCGCAGCATGAAAACAACAGCGATCGCACCATTGTGGTGCAGGTGCTTGCGTCGCCGGGGGGCAAGCCGGCGTACAAGATCAACGAGACGGATGTTGCGCATAGTCAGCTGTTGCCTCAGCTGGAGGCGATCTATGCCACGCGCGCGACCAAGGTCATGTTCATCAAGGGCGATCCGAATCTGAATTGGTCGGCGATTGCGGATGTCGTCGATATTGGCAACCAGGCCAACGTCGATCACATTGGCGTCATCACTCCGAAGATCGCCGCCGGTCAATAGCGTCGCACATGCGCAGCTTTGTTCCGCCGCGATGGAAGCAGGAAAAGTAGGGTTCGAGAACTTTCTCAATTGCACGAAACAGAGTAAGATCACACAGTAAGGGAAATCAAATTTCCGCAACGATTTTCCCTGCCGTTCCAGCCTGGATGGGCGTCGACTGATTGTAAGGAGAGGTCAAGCCGAATGAATCGCATTGTACGTCTTCCGGTCATGGCAGCACTGCTATGCACTGTCTTGTTTCTTACCACCGGATGTAACAGACTGAAGGCCCGGGACCAGCTGAACAAGGGCGTGAACGCTTTCAAAACGGCCCGATACGAAGAAGCGATCAATCACTTTCAGCAGGCGGTAGCGTTGGACCCAAGCTTGCCGATGGCGCGCCTCTATCTGGCGACCGCGTATTCCCAGCAAGTCATTCCCAACCTTCAAACTCCCGACAACCTGAAAAATGCGCAGCTGGCCATTCAGAACTTTCAAATGGTCCTGGACAAAGAGCCGAAGAACGTGAATGCTCTGAAGGGGATTGCCGCGCTGTATCTGAACATTCAGAACTTCGACCAGGCCAAGACGTATCAGAACAGAGTGATCGCCGTCAACCCCGACGATGCGGAAGCCTACTACACCATCGGCGTGATCGACTGGACCCTGGCCTACAAGAACGCCATCCCGGTGCGTCAGTCTCTTGGGCTGCACGACAACGGCGATCCGATCAAGGACAAGAAAGCCTGCGAAGCGTTGGCGGAAGAGAACACGCCGCTGGTTCAGGAAGGGCTGGACGCGCTGACCAAGGCGACCCAGCTGAAAGAAAATTATGACGACGCCATGGCGTATATCAACCTGCTGTATCGCCGTAAGGCCGATATCGAATGCGGAGACGATGCCGGCCGCAAGGCAGATTTGGCCACCGCCGACGAGTGGGTGCAGAAGGCCCTGGCGGCGCGCAAAGCAAATCAACTTAAGGCAAACCAGAATGCCCCGAAGGGCATCGTGCTGGGAAAATAGCCTTGCGGAAATTGCAGCATGAAGTTCAACCATCGAGGCCTCCGAAAAAATCGGGGGCCTTGGTGTTTCTGGAAGTCTCTGCGCGGTGATCCATCGCACAGAGATTCGATCCGCAATCCCAGTACACTGGACCTTGAAAAAGATCAGAAAAATCGTGATTGCCAATCGCGGTGAGATTGCGCTGCGCATTGTTCGCAGCTGCAGAGAATTGGGTATCCCCTCGGTCGCCGTGTATTCCGATGCCGACCGCACCAGCCTGCACGTTGCCCACGCCGATGAAGCGTATCGGCTGGGACCTTCTGCCGCGGCGGAATCCTATCTTCGACCCGACCTGGTTCTCGAGATCGCCAAGCACAGCGGCGCGGACGCAATTCATCCGGGCTACAGCTTCCTTGCCGAAAATGTCGATTTTGCAGCGGCGTGCGAAGGTGCGGGCATCCGCTTCATCGGGCCCAGCACGAATGCGATGCGGATCCTGGGATCGAAGATCAGCGCGCGAGCGATTGCCGACAAGGCAGGGCTGCCCCGTGTTCCCGGATCGGTGGGCGCCGTCGAGTCCCTGGCAGACGCGAAGCGGATCGCTTCCAAAATTGGTTATCCGGTCCTGCTGAAAGCGGTTGCCGGCAGAAGAGGCAAGGGGATGCTCGCTGTACATTCCCGGTCGGCCCTGGAAGAAGCGCTGGAGACCGCTCGCGCCGAGGCCGAACAGGCCTTTGGGTCAGGCGCGGTGTACGTGGAGAAGCTTATCGACCGCGCCCGTTCCATTGAGGTCCAGATTGTTGCCGATCAGCACGGGCACTGCGTCTCCATGGGAGAACGCGAGAGCAGCGTGCAGCGACGCCACCAGAAGATCATCGAAGAAGCACCCTCCCCGATCGTCGATGAGGAGTTGCGAGGACGGATGGGCGACGCGGCCGTGCGACTGGCCGAAGCCGCCGGATATACGAATGTAGGAACGGTCGAATTTCTGGTGGATGCGAAGCGCAATTTCTATTTTCTTGAAATGAATCCGCGGTTGTCGGCCGACCACCCCGTAACGGAATTTGTCACCGGACTCGATCTGGTGCATCTGCAAATTCGGATTGCCGAAGGCGAGAAGCTGCCCTTCGCGCAGAAGGACATTCAACTGCGCGGGCACGCCATCGAGTGCCGCATCTATGCCGAGGATCCGGAGCAGGACTTTCTTCCGTCGCCGGGAAAAATCACGCGCTTCCGGCAGGCATCCGGGCCCGGGATTCGTGAGGATTGCGGCGTCTATGAAGGGTGGACGGTGCCGCTCGAGTACGACCCGATGATCTCGAAGCTGATTGCCCATGCTTCCACACGAGACATGGCCATTGAGCGCATGCTGCGGGCGTTGTGCGAGTATCACGTGGGCGGGATCGCCACCAACGTACGCCTGTTCCGCCGCATCCTGCGCGATCCGGACTTCCGCGCCGCCAAGATCGACACCGGTTATCTGGAACCGTTACTGGCACAATTTCGATTGAAGGCGGAAAAGGGAAACTCCGAGCGGCAGGCCTTTCGCGAGCAGGCAGCGGCGATTGCCGCAGCGTTGTTTCATCAGAAGGAGGGCCCTGGATCCGGCGAGAGCCACGAGCATACGGAGGCCGGCCATTCCTTGGCTGAAGAGGCAGGGACCGCGTCGGGATGGAAGACGACGGCGCGGAGAGAGGGGCTGCGGACGTGACCTACGAGATTGAACTGCGGGGCCGCAAACACACGCTTTCCATGGAGCGCAGCAGCAACGGGCAGGGCCATCGATTTGTGCTGGATGGAAAGCCTTGCTCCGCGGAGGCCCGATTCCTGTCGCCGCGTGTTCTGTCTCTGCTGATCGATGGAAGATCGTACCGCGTGCTGTTCGACCCTCGCCCCGGCGCCGAGGCGGTGGTTGTCGGGGAGCATCGGCTGACGTACACGATCGAGGACCCGCGCTCCCTTCCATCGCGGAAGCGAGCGGCGCCCAGCGAGAGCGGTGTGCTGTCGATCACGGCGCCGATGCCGGGCCTGATTGCGCAGGTGATGATAGGCGTCGGCGATGCGGTGAAGGCCAATCAAGCCTTGATCGTGATGGAAGCGATGAAGATGCAGAATGAGCTGAAAGCTCCCAGGGCGGGAACGGTAACCCGCATTGCGGTCGAAGCCGGCGCAATTGTGCAGGCGGGCAAGCTGCTGCTGGTGATGGAGTAACGCGACGTCACCCGTAACGCGCTGCGATTCGACACTTGAAGAACGCAGGGAGATTTCAGATCTGGGCCCGGCTCGTCGGTGAACAACTTTCTGCGGCGGTAGCAACGGAAGGTGACAAAGCGAGTCTGCGCAGGATTCCTGAAACTTTCTCTTCCCCAAGGCCTGCGCAAGCTTAGATGGCAAATCTGCCCCACGCAAGCCAACCGACGGCTTGCATGGGGCACCTGTGATCTTTCAAGAGGTTGTCCATGCGAAGGAGACCGGAGAAGCTGGTTGTGACGAGCAACTAGAACCTTCGGAGAGATCGAATGGACTATCACCAGAATG
>JBKQVW010000098.1:0-6481 GCA_052142955.1 Acidobacteriaceae bacterium
ATAGCAAAGATGGTCGCGATCCTTGCATCAGCGCTGGTACTGTTTGTCGCTGACCTTTTCCATCCACTCGACGACCTTTCCGTCGAGCTGTTCCTGAATCGCAATGTGGGTCATGGCCGTGGTCGGCGTGGCCCCATGCCAGTGCTTCTCGCCGGGCAAGAACCAGACCACATCACCGGGCTGCATCTCCTCGATCGGTCCGCCTTCGCGCTGAGCCCAGCCGCAGCCAGCTGTGACGATGAGAGTCTGACCGAGCGGATGCGTATGCCAGGCAGTCCGCGCGCCCGGCTCGAAGGTTACGCTGGCACCTTGGACAAGTGCCGGATCGGGTGTCTGAAAAAGCGGATCAATGCGTACGGTGCCAGTGAACCACTCTGACGGCCCCTTGACGGAAGCTTGCGACCCAATTCTTTTGATTTCCATATTCTCCACTCACTGGATGGTTTGTCTTGTGCTTGGTCTATGTCCTAACGGGCTGCTGAAAAACAGTTTGCGGCAGGTCAGGCATACAATTACTTGCGTAAGCCTGATTATGCCGCACACATTCCATAGCGCCTCGCTCGTTGCTTCGGCGCGTTTTCCGCAGCCTGCTAAACCGGCGAGCAACATAGACGGGCTGAAGTCTTAGTGTTGATTACGGGTTTTGTGCAGTGACGGGTTGGACGCGCTCGCCGTCACGCGCCGCCTGTCCCACGTTTACCGCAATCGAATCCGTGTCGTAAACTTCTCCGTTGACTTCGACATTAACGCCATTATCGTAGCCGAGCGTTACAGGAACCAGCTTCAGAATGTTGTTGCGCACGACTGGAACGTTTGGTTTGCCATCGCAAAAGACCAGCGCATCATCCGGCACCATTTGCACATGCGTGGGTGCCGCCACGTGAAGTGTGAGTCTGGCATACATGCCTGGATAGAGAAGTTGATCACGATTGGGCAAGTCAACTTCCACCAGCATGGTACGGGTCGCCTGGTTCAGCGCGTCGGGATGGCGGGTGACCTTGCCTTGGAAAACTCGCCCGGGGTACTCGCCAGAGGCGAGGTCTGCCGAATCGCCATCGTGGATGAATGGCGCATAAGGCTGCGGTACGTCGCTGTATGCACGTAAGGGCGACAGCGTGGCCATCGAGAGTAGTGGCGTGTTGGTTGTGTTTGTGGTGGTCTGCGGAATAAGCGCGCCAGGATCGACGTAACGCGCGGTGACGACGCCGGTAAACGGAGCCGTAATCACCTTGTACCCTTCGGTTGCCTGAAGCTGTTCGAAAGTGGCCTTTGCTGCAAGCATCGCATTGTGCGAATCGTCCGCGGTTTGTTTCGGTATGATGTTTGCACGCAACAGCGCCTGGTTCCGCTGGTCGGTCACAGCATCCAGGTTGTAAGTAGCGCGTGCGTTCGCGGTCTGTTGATCGAGTTCGGGCGCCTCGAGCACCGCCAACACCTCGCCGCGCTTTACGCGGCTTCCCTTATCAACTTTGATTGTCTTTAGATAGCCGGGAACTTTCGCGAAAATAGGCGCTTCCGTATAACCGCGCAGCGTTGCCGGGAGATCCAAGGTGCGCGTCGACGGCGGATGCAGAACCGGCCGCACCAAGACGCGCGGCCCGAGTTGCTCTTCTTTGCTAAGGGCCCGAGATTGGCGGCTCAACTCGGCATTTCGCGCCAGCAGCAGCACGGCTAACACGGCTAGCACCGCGCATATGGCCAGGACCCATCCAGCGTAGAACCAGGTGCCGGGACGCTCCTGAATCTGCTGCTGAGAATTGGCGCCTGAGCCGTGCTTCCGTTCGGCCGGTTTTGACTCGCCCTCCCGCTTGGAGTCTTCAGTCATGTTGCGTTCCCGGCAGCCGGCGTTGCAGGGCGGCGTCGACTCTCTCGTCTCGTTCGCGCTTGGTGATCAGTGCGCGGCTGAAGATCGAGTACACGGCGGGAACTACGAATAAGGTTACGGCGGTGGCGGCAAACAAGCCGCCGATGACCGCGCGTCCCAGAGGAGCGTTGAGTTCCGAGCCTGAGCCGATGGCGAGCGCCATCGGCAGCATCCCGAGCACCATCGCAAGAGCTGTCATCAGGATGGGCCGGAGGCGAATTCGCCCAGCCTCGATGGCGGCTTCTTCCGCGCTGTAGCCTTCTTCCCGCAAATCATTGGCGAAGATAATCAGTAAATTGCCGTTGGCGACTCCGACCCCTACGGCCATGATCATTCCCATCAAGGACTCGACGTTGATGGTCGATTTGGTAATGGCCAACATCCAAAGTGCGCCGGCCAAAGCTCCCGGGACGGCAAGCATGATAATCAGTGGCTCGAGCCATGACTGGAAGTTGCCGACCATAAGCAGATAGACGAGCAGCGCGGCCAACAGTATGCCGAAAGCGAGAGTGCGAAACGATTGCAGCATCGATTGGCTTTGTCCGCGTATGGTGATGGATTCGCCTGGCGGAAGTTTTCCCAAGCCGGAAATCGCACGCTCCACGGCGGCCGATGCGCTGCCCAGATCGCGGCCCGTGACGCTGGCATTGATGTCGATCACCCTCTGCAGCGTGTAATGTTCGATGACGGCCGGGTCCATCGTCCGGGTGACGGTTGAGATGTTAGCCAACAGTTGCGGCGCGGAATTCGGCGTTCCGCTGGTGAGGGGAATGTTCTCCAGGCTCTGTACTGAATTAATTTGTGGCTGCCGTACTTGGGAGATCACGTTGTAAACGACCCCGCTATGCGGATCGAGCCAAAAATTCGGGGTGAGCAGACTGCTGCCGCTCAAAGCAGTGAGCAGGCTGGAGGCCACCTGCTGTTGTGAAATTCCCATCTGCAGCGCCTTCGTGCGATCGACATCGACGTGATATGCCGGATAGTCGATCGGTTCGGCAATCCTGATGTCGTTCAGCCCCGGGATCTCACGCATCTGATCCCGCAGTCGGGCCGCGAGCTGATAATCGGAATTCAAGTCCGCCCCGGATATTTGCACGTCGATGGCAGCGGGCAAACCGAAATTCAGCACCTGCCCTACCAAATCGGCCGGCTGAAAATAAGTGGTGACATTTGGGAAGCGAGCAGCAAGAACGTCACGGATTTGCTGTTGATAGCCGGCCGTGGGACGGTGCTTCTCCGACAATTGTATGAGGATGTCGGCATCCATCGGCCCGATCGTATCTGTCTGATAAAAAGCCAGGTCATAGGAAACAGGCAGCCCGATGTTATCGCTGATGCCCTGCAGTTCAGCGGCAGGAATTATGCCGCGGATGGAGCGCTCGATCTCGTCCACCACCTGCTCGGTATGTTCGATCCGGGTCCCGGTTGGGGCGCGCACATGCAGGCGCATCATGCCCGCGTCAACTGCGGGGAAAAAATCCTCTCCGACGATTTTCACCAGGCCAAAAGAGAGAAACACGAGCACGAAAACCGAAATGATTGCAAATCTGCGCGCGCTGATGATCTTCGCTAAGAGCAGCGCGTATCCATCACGAAAGCGTTCGAATCGCCGCTCGAAACGCGCATGGAAATGAGCCCACCGGCCGGGTCCTTCAGTCCCGTGCTGCTCGCCGATCAGGTAGTTTGCCATGGTCGGAACCAGTGTTCGCGACAGCAGGTAAGAGGTGAGCATGGCATAGACAACGGCCAACGCCAGAGGTGTGAATAGAAATTTTGCAACCCCAGTCAAGAGCATCACCGGCGAAAAGACGATGCAGATGGCCAGCGTTCCGACCAGCGTGGGCGTGGCGATCTGCGAAGCGCCATCGAGAATCGCCTGAAGAATGGGCTTCCCCATGGCGTGATTGCGATGAATGTTCTCGACCTCGACGGTTGCATCATCCACTAACATTCCCACGGCGAGGGCAATTCCGCCCAGAGTCATGGTATTGATCGTCTGGCCTGAGAGACGCAGCCCAATGATCGCGGTCAGGATCGACAGCGGAATGGACGCGATCACAATCAGCATGCTACGCGTCGAGCCAAGAAACACCAGCACCATGAGGGAAACCAGGATCGCGGCAACGCTCGACTCCTGAACGACTTCCCAGAGCGCGGCGCGGACGAATGCCGATTGATCGAAGGTTAACGAGAACCGCAGACTCTTCAGCGCCGGGGGCAAGTTGGCGCGCAGCAAGGGAAGCCGCTGGCGAACCGCCTTTACTACGGACAGCGTAGAGGCATTCGCATGCTTGATGACCATCAGAAAGCTGCCGCGCCTGCCGTTGACCCGGACGACGTTGGTCTGCGGTTGATGCGTGTCACTTACGGGAGCAATATCACCCAACCGAACCGGCGTCTCGCCGACCACTTTGACGGGAAGCTTGTTGAAACTGGACACGGATTCGGGGCTCATATTGAGGTCGACAACATAATCATAGTTGCCCATCTTCGCAGTGCCCGAAGGAATGATGATGTTTGTGGAGGCCAGCGCCTGACCGACATCCTGGGGCGACATTCCAACCGCGTAGAGGCGCAACGGATCCAGGTTCACCATCACTGCCCTCTGCACTCCTCCCAAGGGCGCGGGCGTGGAGAAACCGGGGATGGTGAATAGCTGGATGCGAACGAAGTTCAGTCCATAGTCGAATAGCTGCTGCTCGGAGAGTTCCTCGCTAGAGAGGTTGAGCTGCGCCACCGGCAGATTCGAGGCGTCATAGGAAATGATCTGCGGCGGCTGAGTACCGCGCGGCAGAATGGTCAGAATGGTCTCTGATACAGCGTTAATCTGCGCAATTGCGCTGCCCAGATCGGCGCCCGGATGAAAATAAACTCTCAGGATTCCGAGGCCGTTGATGGATTCCGACTCGATGTGATCGATGTCGTTTACCGTCGTCGAGTACGCCCGTTCGCTGATCCAGACCATCTGCCGTTCTACCTGGAAAGCGGCCAAGCCCGGATAGTTCCAAACCACCATGACGACCGGCAGATTGATCGCCGGGAAGATGTCGACGTTCATCTGAAAGAAAGACATAACGCCGATCACCATCATGAGCATGGCCATGACGGCGACCGTCAGGGGGCGTCTGAGGGCTACTTGGACGAGCCACATCATAACTGTGAAGCGGCGGTATCTCCGGGTTCTCGAACTGATTCAGCCTTCGTCAATTCGATGCGCGTATTGGCCCTCAGGACTGCTCGTCGCTCCTGGAGAGAGTGTTTGTTTTTCTAGGGCGGCAGCTTCCCCCGATGCTCCCGGTTTACGTGAGCTGCCGGCAAACGTACTTACATTAGGCATCTCATGCCTGGCCGCGGGGGTTAGAGTTTCCGGTTGATTCCAGGTTCTCTCTGCGATTAAAGTCTTACTTATGAATGAAACTCTTTCCCTGCTCTACAACCATCGAAGTGACCGCAGTTTCAGCGACGAGCCGGTGAGCGACGAGGCGCTCTGTTCGATCCTGGAGGCAGCTCGCCGGGCGCCGACCTCCGCCAACGCACAGCACATTTCCATGGTAGTTGTCCGTGACCCCGAACGGCGCGCACGCATAGCCGAATTGGCCGGCGGACAGAAGTGGATCGCCAAGGCACCGGTGTTTATCACCGTTGTAGTTGACTTCCACAAGACCGGAATTGGCGTCGCGGCGGCCGGAGGGAAACAAACGGTACAGGAAACCATGGAAGGTCTGCTGGTTGGGGTGATTGACGTGGGAATTGCGCTGGCGACGATGATGGCGGCAGCGCGTTCGCTCGGCATGGGAATCGTGCCGATCGGCGGCATTCGCCGGAACCCGCAGGGAATGATCGATCTGCTGGAACTTCCACCGCTTTCGTTTCCGGCCGTGGGTCTGTCGGTCGGACACATCGCCAAGCCCGCACAACAGAAGCCTCGGCTATCGATGGAGGCCTTCCGCCACGACGAACGCTACCACCGGGAGGGGTTGGAGGAGGCAATCGCCGCCTACGATGCCGTGCTGCTGGACTACTGGAAGCACATAGGCCGCTCTGACGGGCAGACGTGGTCCAAAAACACGGCGGAGTATTACGAGCAGATGACGTCCCGGCCAGTGAAAGCAGCGATGACTCGGCAGGGATTGATTCCAGAAAAGTAAAGCCATTCCTCTTTCGATCGGGAGCAGGTCGATCGGGAGCTGGACGGCAGCAACTTTGCTCCGTCCAGCTTCTGGTGTCGCCGTCGAGCAACGGCCCTCCCGACATCCATACGCGAGACAAGTGTCCGCCGCAGCCACTCGATAACTTTCCCCTTGACAGCCCGAGCTCCTATCATTGAAGCTGACGGACATCGGTTCAGAGCCCGGCCGATTCGGCTGAAGGGGATTTCCGCGGGAAACAGGCAGTAGCAGAAGGTCAAGCCCTGCAGAAGCAGTGCTTGGCTGCGTTTTTGCGTGTTGCCTTGAATATCCGGGCCCGACCAAAGTGGGCCAAGCAATGGGCATCGTCTGTGCGGTCTCATAGACGCTTCAACTATCTTTGCAGACTAGGGGAAAGTTCATGAACGGAAACACTAGAAGTCCTCTGGAGCGAATGTTCGCTCGTTCCAGCCAAGAACAACCCGGCAGG